>DASTFF010000021.1:0-50451 GCA_035708865.1 Gemmatimonadota bacterium
AACGTATTGACGCCGTGAGGCTTGGATGGGTAGTTTCTTGCGTCTACCAACCGCCCTGTCCGCCCCACGCGGGGGGGGACCGCCCGAGACCGAAGGGAGAACCGCGTTGGCCCGACCTTACGAGACCGTTCTCATTCTGGATTCCTCCTTGGACGAGAGCCAGGTCGAGGACAAGCTCGCGCGTCTCAAGCGCGCGATCGACGGCGGCGAAGACGGCGCCGTCACCGTCACTCACTGGGGCAAGCGCAAGCTGGCATATCCGATCGGCCGGAAGGAACAGGGCCTGTACGTGATCCTGCGCTATGAGACCGATCCCGAGCGTCTGACCGAGCTGGAACGTCTCGCCCGTATCGACGAGCAGATCCTCCGGCACCTCACGGTCGTGGATCCCGTCGAGCCGGCCGCGCCCGCGGTCCATCGCGAGGTCGACGACAAGGACGAGGAGGAGTAGACCGTGCCGAGACGGAAACCCTGCCATTTCTGCGAGACCAAGGCTCCGATCGATTACAAGGACGAGAACCTGATCCGGCGTTTCACCAGCGACCGGGGAAAGATCCTGCCCCGCCGGGTGTCGGGCACGTGCGCCGCGCACCAGCGCGTGCTGTCGAAGGCGATCAAGCGCGCCCGCCACATCGCGTTGATCGCGTACCTTCCCGACCACGCCCTGTAGGACGGTCCGATGGCCAAGACGACCGAAGTCATCCTGAGAGCCGAGGTCGAGCACCTCGGTCATCCCGGCGACGTCGTCGACGTCGCGCCGGGCTACGCGCGCAACTTCCTGGTTCCCCACGGGCTGGCCTACCTGGCCACCGAGGCCAACAAGCATCGGGTGGCGCAGGAGAGGAAGCGGATCCAGGAGCAGCTTGAGGAACAGAAGGTCCAGGCCGAGACCCTGGCACGCGCCCTTTCAACGGTGGAGCTGACCTTCGTGCAGATGGCCGGCGACGAAGACCAGTTGTACGGCTCGGTGTCGATCGCCGATATCGCGGATCGGCTCGTTCAGCAGGGCTTCGACGTGACCCGGCAGCAGGTGAAGCTCGACCCGCCCATCAAGACGCTCGGCGAATTCGAGGTCCCGATCCGGCTGCACCCGGAGGTGACGGTCCCGATCCGGGTCCGGGTGGAGAGGGAGACGGCTTGACGCGACCCCGGCGCCGCGCCCGGTCGGGCGGTGCCGAGATCCGAGCCCTGGCCGAAGCGGCCGCCCGCGAGGCGGCCCACCGCCGGGGTCAGGAGGTCGTCCTTCTGGACCTCCGGGGACTCACCTCGGCCACCGACTACTTCGTCATCGTCAGCGGCGAGTCCGATGTCCAGGTGCGAGCCATCGCAGCCCGCGTCGAGGAGCGGCTCGAACGCGAGGACGTGCGGCCGTGGCACGTCGAGGGCGTGGGGAACGCGCGCTGGGTGCTCCTCGACTACGTGGACTTCGTGGTCCATGTCTTCCACCACGCGGCCCGTCGCTACTACGAGCTGGAGCGGCTGTGGGGGGACGCCCCCGTCGAATCGTTCCCCGACGAGCCCGAGTCTCGCGGAATGGACCATCCGGAGGCCGTCGGCGACCGGGACGAGGGTCAGGATTAAGCCGTACCGCTGCAGAAGGCGTTTCCCACCTGATTGACCGCCCGCAAGGGGCGATGTACGATTTGGATCCTGCGCCCGCCCGGCCGCGGCGTGAGGCGCCGAGCCGATCCCCGGCCGTGAAAGGAGAATTCCGACGCCCCGCTCCCATCGTCATCTCTGCGGCCTCCTCGCCATCGCGGCACTGCTCGTCGCGGCCCCGGAGGCCCGGGCCCAGTTCGGGAAGAACAAGGTCCAGTACAAGGATTTCGACTTCCGCGTCCTCCAAACCGAGCATTTCGACATCCATTACTATCCGGAGGCCGAAGCGGCCGTCTTCGACGCGGCCCGCATGTCCGAGCGTGCCTACACTCGCCTGTCCAAGGTCTTCCGGCACGAGTGGGAAGAGAGAAAGCCGCTCATCCTCTATGCATCCCAGTCCGACTTCCAGCAGACGAACATCTTCCACTTCCAGATCTCGGAGGGGACGGCGGGCATTACCGAAGGCCTCCGCAACCGGATCGTCCTCTTCTTCCCGAGCGCGTATCCCGAGTTCGAGCATACCCTGACGCACGAGCTGGTCCACGCCTTCCAGTTCGACATCCTGCGCCGTGGGGCCCTTTCCCAGGGCAGCAACCCGTTCGCGTTCCGTATGCCGCTCTGGTTCGCGGAAGGGATGGCCGAGTACCTGTCCACGGGGGAGATCGACCCGCTCACCGCCATGTGGCTCCGGGACGGGGCCATGGCCGGTTATCTCACCTCGATCGACCAGCTTTCCAGGGTCCAGGACATCCGCGTCTACCGGTTCGGCCAGGCGCTGTGGTACTACATCGGCACCAAGTACGGCGACGAGAAGATCGGGGAGATCATGCAGAAAGCGCCCCTCATCGGGGTCCGGGAAGCCATCCAATCGTCGTTGAACGTCTCGCTCGACAAGCTCTCGGAGGACTGGCTGGAAGCCGTCCGCCAGACGTACGTGCCGCAGATCGTCGACCATCCACCGGCCGAGGACTTTGCCGCCAGGCTCTCGGACCACGTCAAGTCCGGCTCGGCCATCAACGTCGGCCCCACGTTGAGCCCGGACGGCTCCACGATGGCGTTCGTCTCCGACCGTGACTTCTTCAACGACATCTACATCGCCGGCACCGAGGACGGGGAGAGCGCGGACAAGGTCATCAAGGGCGAGCGATCCGAGACGTTCGAGAGCCTGCGGTTCCTGCGGGTGGGGATGGCGTTCTCGCCCGACGGGCGGTACCTGGCCTTTTCCAGCAAGGCCGGAGAGCGGGACGCGCTGTACATCATGGATGTCGAGGACGAGGACATCGAGGCCGCCCACCGCTTCGACCTGGACGGCATCGAGACCCCCTCCTGGTCTCCCGACGGACGGCGGCTGGTCTTCACCGGCCAGAAGGGGGGCACGAGCGACCTCTACATCGTCAACCGGGACGGCACGGGGCTCGAGCGCCTGACCGAAGACCGCTATGCCCAGCGCGACCCGGTCTGGTCGCCCGACGGAAGCCGGATCGCCTTCACGACCGATTTCGGCGCCGGGACGGACTTCGATCTGCTCGCCTACGACGACTATCAGATCGGGATCCTCGATCTGGCGACCGGCGAGGTGGACTACGCACCGGATCCGCAGGGGAAGAACATCAATCCCCAGTGGGGGCCCGACGGCCGCACGCTGGCCTTCCTGTCGGATCGCACCGGTATCACCAACATCTTCCTGTACGACTTCGACGCCGGGCTCACCTACCAGCTCACCGATCTGCTGACCGGCGTCAGCGGCATCGTGGAGTCGAGCCCCGCCTTTTCGTGGTCACGGGACGGGAGCCGGATCGTCTTCAGCGCCTTCTCGGACGGCGGCTGGGACCTGTACCGGCTGGACGACCCGCTGCGGCTCGTGAACGAGCCGTACGTGCCCGCCGAGGAGGGAGAGTTCGATCTCGTGACGCGGGCGTTCGTGCGGCCCTCCCGGCCCCGCACCGCCCCGGAACGGCGGCCGTCCGTGCCGATCACCGAGGCCGAGCTCGCCCAGGCGATCGAGGCCGCCCGCCATCCCGAGGAGCCGGCCGGCGAACCGGGCGCGGTCGCGCAGGCCGAGCCCCAGCGGCCGGAGGCCATCTCCTACTACCTCGGCGAGCGACAGCGGCAGGGGGGCGGAGCGCGCCCGGAGACGCCGGGCGTGCGGCTGCCGTCGTTCAACGAGCCGGTC
Organism: Gemmatimonadota bacterium; assembly: GCA_035708865.1. Classification (GTDB taxonomy): domain Bacteria; phylum Gemmatimonadota; class Gemmatimonadetes; order JACCXV01; family JAHWKZ01; genus DASRVA01. The sequence goes on from DASTFF010000021.1 coordinate 3,773, forward strand.
GACATCGCGACCCTGCTCAACGACCCGACGATCGGACTCCCGCGCGACACGTCGCGTTTCTCGACCCGGGAGTACAAGGTCAGCTTCCAGCCCGACCTGATCACGCAGCCTCAGGTGGGCTTCGTGACCGGCGTCGGCGCATTCGGCGCGTCACAGCTCGCGTTCAGCGATCTGCTGGGCGACCACAACATGTTCGTGGCGGCGTCCGTGTACGGTTCGTTGACCGACAGCGACCTCTTTTTCACGTACGCGAACCTGAAGAAGCGGATGAACTGGGGGGTAACGGGGTTCCAGTTCCGCAGCGATTTCCTGCCGGCCACCGCCAGCCTGAACGATCCGTTCCTGTTCCGGAGCGACATCTACCGCGGGATCCAGGCGTTCGGCGCATATCCGTTCAGCCGCTTCCGCCGCATCGAGATCGGGAGCGTCCTGACCCACGTGAACCGGCGCGAAGTGCGCTTCGACTTCTTCGATCCGACACCGGACGTGGAGAACGATCTGCCCAACGACCTCTTCTTCTCGCCGTCGATCGCCTATGTCTACGATACCGCCTTCTACGGTTCCACCGGTCCGATCGGCGGCAGCCGCCAGCGGTTCGAGTGGCAGCGGGCGTTCGGCGATCGATCGTTCAACCAGTTCTACGGGGATGTCCGCAAGTACTGGCTGCTGGGACGCCGCTGGACGGTGGCGTCGCGTCTCCTGTACCTGGGGACCTTCGGGCAGGAACCGGACAACCTGCGCTTCCAGTCGATTGGTGGGCCGACACTGCTGCGCGGCTTCGACTTCGACACGCGATCCCTGATCGGGACGACGGTCGGCCTCTACAGCCTGGAGTTCCGGTTCCCGCTCATCGAGCAGCCCAGCCTGGGCTCGTCCGGGTTCCCTCCGCTGCGTGGAGCGCTGTGGTACGATCTCGGGTTCGCCAGCTGCGGCGATGATCTCTGCGACCACCAGCGGCCCCGTGATCCGCTGACGGGCACCTTCGCGCGCCAGACCTTCCGGTTCTCGACGACCGAAGACGGCGGGCCGCTCGGGTTCCGCCTCGTCGACGCGCGGGCCGCCATCGGGACCGGCGTGCGGATGAACATGTTCGGCTTCGCCGTGCTGCGGCTGGATTATGCGTGGCAGACGGATATGGCGGAGATAGGGAACGGGCGGTGGGTCTTCACCCTCGCGCCGGAGTTCTGACGGGCGCTGAAGACGGCCGATATCTGCGTTGGGCTCATTCGGCCGCCCTGCGGCGTACACCTGCCCGCTTCGCGGGCGCCCGCGTACGCCTCGGGCGTCCTCAGTCGCCCGCCTTGATCTCGACCACCTTGAGCGCCCTTCGGTCCTGAGATAACGAAGACCAACGCCGGTCGTCTTCACGCGGGGTTCGGTGCCCGGCCGTCGGCCACCCCATCGGAAGTCGGGAAGTCCCTGGTCCTGTATTGATTCCGGGGGCGGCAGGCGGTACTCTTGAGCCCATCGTCGGCTAGCGTCGACGATACCCATCCGTAACGAGCCCCATCCGGAAAGTCGCGGAGTCGTCTCCGGGAGGGTGGCCGGGTTTCCGGCGCACCCCGAGGAGACCGGTGCAGACGGAATCAGCCGGTGCCCGTGGCCGCGCGGGCGCCAGGACGAGGCACGCATTTGATCCAGCCCCGAATCCCCTCCGCCGGCGGGCCGGCCTCGATGCGCGACATCGAGCTGGACGATCACTTCTGGCGCGAGGCGGTCGACGCCCTCCGCCACGAGGCGGGAACCGACACCCTGGCCTCATCGAACGCGGCGTTCGCCGAAACGCTCGAGGACGCGGCCCGTCAGGCCCGCGAGGACGCCGCCCTGATCGGGATCCGGCTCGCGGGCGAGGAGCGGAACCCACGGCTCCTCGCGTTCCTCGCCGCCGCCTGGCTGGCCCGGTCTGGTCTTCGCGCCGTCTTCGTCGACCTGAGCCAGGACCTGCGCTGGCTCGAGCGCCTGACCGGGCTCGACCTGAAGCAGGGCCTGGTCGACCACGTCCATTACGGCGTCCCGCTGGAGCGGTGCGTCCGCGACACGGCGCTGCCCGGGCTGGCGGTGCTGACGGGTGGGACGCGCTTTCTGACGGGCTCGCCTTTCGACGACGCCCCGGCGGTGCGGGGCGCGATCGACCGACTGAAGCAGCACTTCCAGGCGGTCGTGATGACCCTCCCCTCGACCGAGCCGGCGTCGGAGGCGGGGGTCCTGGCCCTCTGCGACGTCCTGCTTGCGGTGACGTCCGAGGAGGCCGAGCTCGAACCCGTCGGACGCGAGCGCCTGCTGGTCCGCCTGGTGGGGGATCCCGGAGCGGCCGAGGATCTGGCCGCCGCCGCCCACCGCTTCGTGGGTCCGCTTCCGGAGCTGTTTGCCGGCGCTCGCAGGGCAGGGGCCGGGCACGCCGTCCCGGCGTGGGAGGAGCCCGCGTCTTCGCCCTCCACCACCCCTGCGGTTCGGGCCACGGGCGAGGCGCACGAGGACCTCGCCTTCCTCAGCCTGTTCGAGGAGTCGCCGGAAGAGCGGACCCGGAACGCCGGCGGCTTCGGCGAACTTGAGGAGACCGACTTCCCCGACGTGGGCCCGCCGGCCGACCCCGAGTGGCCCGCCCGTCGCCGGCGACGGCTTCTGGCTTCGCTGGGCGTGGCCGCGGTGGTGGTCGGTGCAATGGTCCTCGGCACCCGTTTTCTGCCCGACCTGGCCCGCTCGGCCGACGGCGGGCGGGTGGCGGAGACGGCCACCGAGCCCGTCGATCGCCGACCGATCGGGCTGGGGGAGGAGCCGGCGGCGGAAGGAGCGCTCGTGCCGCTCGACGAGGCGCCGTCGCCGGCCGCGCCGGCCGCGACCCCGGAGCCCATGGGGGACCAAGGGCGGCCGGCCCCGTACTCGCTCCACGTCGGATCCTTCCAGAGCGAGGCGAGCGCGCTCGAGACCGCCACCCGCCTCGAGCGGGCCGGCTGGACGGCGTTCGTGGCGCCGGTGGACCTGGACGCTCGGGGGCTCTGGCACAGGGTCTATGCGGGTGCCTTCACGGACCAGAGGGCGGCGGAGGAGGCGTTGAGCAGCCTGACCGGGCGACGCCTCGTCCCCGAGGGCGCCGTGCGAGAGACCCCGCTGACCTTCCTGCTCGGTGTCTACCCGACGCTCGAGGAAGCCGAGCGCCGGCGGGCCGAGCTCCGCGAGCGGGGGATTCCGGCCTACGTCGCCGGGCGCGACCCAGCCCGTGTCTATGCGGGGGCATACGCCACCCGCGAGGAGTCCCGGCGGCTGGAGGGGTCCCTCCACGCCGCGGCCGAGCGCGTCACCCTGACCACCCGCATCGAGTCGTGACTCCCCTGGCTCACCCTGAACGGAGGCGGATCCCGTGAAGCTCCAGCGGCTGGAAATGTTCGGCTTCAAGTCGTTCGCCGACCGGGTCACGATCGAGTTCAACCCGGGGATCACGGCCATCGTCGGCCCGAACGGATGCGGAAAGAGCAACATCTCCGACGCCATCCGCTGGGTGCTGGGCGAGCAGCGGCCGACGCTGATGCGCAGCTCTCACATGGACGAGGTGATCTTCAACGGCAGCCGGGACCGCAAGCCCATCAACCTCGCCGAGGCGACCGTCCACTTCTCCAATGATGACGGCATCCTGCCGGTCGACTACGCCGAGGTGGGGATCACCCGCCGCGTGTTCCGCGACGGCACCAGCGAGTACCTACTGAACCGTCAGGCCTGCCGCCTGAAGGACATCCAGGACCTGATCCTCGGCACCGGCGTCGGCGCGCACGCTTACTCGCTGATCCAGCAGGGGATGGTCGACAGCCTGCTGTCGGAGCGGGCCGAGGAACGGCGCGCGATCTTCGAGGAGGCGGCCGGGGTCACCCGCTACAAGACGCGCCGGCGGGCCGCCGAGCGCAAGCTCGAGGCGACCAGCCAGGACCTCGCGCGCGTCGAGGACATCGTCGGCGAGGTCGAGCGCAAAGTCACCGCGCTCAAGCGGCAGGTCGGTCGGGCGCGCCGTCACGCCGCCTATCGTGAGGAGGAGACGCGGCTCGATATCCACGCCACGGCCCTTCGCATGGCCGCGCTCGAGGCCCGGCTGGAGCCGCTCGGCGACGAGCTCAAGGCGCTCGAGGAAGCGCAGGCTGCGCAGGCGGCGCGCCTGGCGGAGCGCGAGGCGGGGCACGAGGCGCTCGAGCTCGAGCTGATCGAGGCCAGGGAGGAAAGCGACCGGCTGCGTTCCGAGGTCGAGGAAGCCCGCCGCCAGGTGGCGCGGCGCGAGGAGTCGCTGCTTGTGACGGGCGAAAGCCTCAAGCATCACCACCGCCGCCTGGAGGCCCTGAGCGCGGAGGCCGAGCGGGCCCGGACGCGGTCCGACGACCTGGCCGAGCGGCGGGCCAATCTCGACGTCGACCTGCGCTCGGCCCGAGAGCGGCTCCAGGCCCTGACCGCCCGCCGCGACAGCGAGACGGGACCGGGGGACGAGGAGCGCCGCGACGCCGAGCTCAGGACCGATCGCGGTGTCCTGGTCGGCGAGGCCGAGGCGTTGCGTGAGCGGCTGGCCGAAGCCCGCCAGGCGCTGGCCCGTCAGGCCAGCGCCCGCGAGAGCGGCGAGCAGCGGCTGGCCGTGCTGTCCCGGGAGAGGGACGAGCGGCGCCGGGAAGAGAAGAAGGCGCGGACTACCGTCAGGCGGGCCCGCGAGACCGTGGAGCGGACCGCAGCCGTGCGCGCCGCGGCCGCCCTCGCGCGGGCCGACCTGGAAGCCGCTTTGGCCGAGGCCGAGACCGGGATCACCCGGGCGCGGGAGAGGCTGGCCCGCGAGCGGGCCGCCGAGCACGCCGCGGCGGGCCGGGCCGACACGCTGGCGGCGATGGAGGCCAGGTTCGAGGGGTACGCGGGCGGAGCCCGGGCCCTCCTCGAGGGACGGGCCGACGGAAGCGGGATTCTGGGCGCCCTGACCCAGGCGATCGAGCCGCTGGACGGCCGGTTCGAGCCTGCTCTGGACCGCTATCTGGAGAGTCTGGGACATGGCCTGCTGGCCCGCGACCTGCCCGCCGCCCGGCAGGCGGCCGACGCCCTGGTCGGGGCCGGCCGCGCCGATTTCCTGATCCCGGAGCTCCTGCCGGCACCTCCGCCCGGGCTCTCCGACGCCGCCGCGGCGGTCGTCATCGCGCGCGGGTCCGACGCCGTCCGCTGGAGATCCGACGACCTTCGCCGGCGGTTCGCCCCGCTCTTCGACCGGCTCCTCCTGGTCGCCGACGCCGACGCCGCTTTCCGGTGCCGGGCCGCGCTGGAGGAGACGGGCACCGGCGGCTCGTTCGTGATCGCCGGGATGGACGGCACGCTCCTCGAGCCGATCGGCCGGTGGCGCTCGGCCGGGTCGGACGTCGACGAGGGCCTTCTCGCGCGCCGTCGCCAGCTCGTCGAGGCGCGCGCCGAACGCGAGCGGCGTCTGCGCTCCATCGCCGCGGCGAGCCATCTGTGTACGGCGGCCGAACGGGAGCTCAGGGCACGCCGGCTGGCCCTGGCCGGCGCGACCGAGCGTCTTTCCGACGCCGAGGCCCGGCACCGGGCGGCCCGGGAGGCGCTGGCGCTGGGCGAGCAGCAGGGGGCTCACGTCGCGCGCCGGCTCCAGGAGCTCGCGGCCCAGATCGAGGATCAGCAGCGGTTGCGCGATACCGCCGAAGCCGCCGAGCGCACGATCGAGGAGACCCGCCTCGAGATCGAAGCCGATCTGGGCATGGTCGACAGGCGGCTCGAGGATATCCGCGCCGCTCTCGAGCGCTACGACCAGTCGCGGGCCGAGCGGCTCTCGGCACGCCACGCGATCGAACTCGAGGTGGCCGAGGCCGAGGCCGAGCTCAAGGCCGTCGACCGCGAGATCGAGCACGTTTCCGCCGCCGAGCAGACGCTGGACGCCGCGCGGACGGAGCGCTCCGCGGAGCGCGCCCGCCTGGAGCAGGAATGCGAGCGGCTCGAGGAGGAGAAGCACGCGACCGCCGCCGAGATCGAGACCCTCAACGACGCGCTCGACGGCACGCAGGTGGGTCTTCGCGCCCGCCTCGAGGCCGCGCGTGACACCGAGGAGCGGCGGGCGCGCTTCGAAGCCGAGCTCAAGGTGCTCCGACGCGAGCATGCTGAAACCGTGGAGCGGCGCCATCAGCGCCAGCTCGCGCGCCAGGAGTTCGAACACGAGCGCGGCACCCTGCGCGCCCACCTCGCCGAGACATACGCAGGGGAAACCGACGTCACGGCCCTGGCGGCGCGTGTCCCGCTCGCCGACGGCGAGCAGGAGCTCGACCTGGAAGGTCTGACCGTGCGGCTCGAAGAGGTGCGCCGAAAGCTCGCCAACCTGGGGCCGGTCAACATGCTCGCTCTCGAGGAATTCGAGGAGGAGTCCGCGCGGCTCGAGTTTCTGACCCTCCAGCGGGACGACCTGGTAGCCGCCCGCCGGCAGCTGGAGGAGGCGATCCGGGTCATCAACCGCACCGCGCGGGAGCTGTTCGTCCGGACCTTCGATCAGGTCCGGGCCAACTTCGACGCCACCTTCAAGACCCTCTTCGAGGGCGGGCACGCGGACGTCCTGCTGGCCGATCCCGAGGACCCACTCGAGTCACCGATCGAGATCGTAGCCAGCCCGCGCGGCAAGCGAATCGCGACGATCAACTTGCTGTCGGGAGGTGAGCGCGCACTGACGGCGCTGAGCCTCCTGTTCGCGATCTATCGCGTGAAGCCGAGCCCGTTCTGCATTCTGGACGAGGTCGATGCGCCCCTCGACGACGCCAACGTCGGCCGGTTCGTGAACATGATTCGGCACTTCTGCGGCGACACCCAGTTCATCGTCGTGACTCACAACAAGCGAACGATGGAAGCGGCCGACTACCTCTACGGCGTGACGATGGAAGAGCCCGGCGTGTCGGCACTGGTATCGGTCTCGCTGGAGCGCGAGAAGGTGCCCGCGGCCGAGGCCGGCGAGCCGGATTCCGAAGCGCGCGCGGAACGGGCGCTGGTGATGGCCGGATGAGCCGCTGCCCGGAGCGAGGCTAGCGCCGCGTGTTCGGTGGGATCCGGTCGATGGCCGCGTCGCCGAGGAGCGGCACGGCCGTCCAGTGGCCGCGGTAGGCCCGCGCGGCGAGAAACAGGGCCAGACCGAGCGCTCCTCCCGTCACCACCAGGGCCAGCGGGGGGCCCACCAGAGGCACCACTCGCAGCGCAGCGACCATCACCACCAGGATCAGCGTGAGCAGAATCGATTGCCAGGCGTGGAAGCGCACGAAGGGGTCGCCGCGGCCGCGCCAGAGGCAGACCGCGGCCCCGACTGCCCCCAGCGGATACGCGAGGGCGGCCAGCGTGGTGTTCGACACAGGGCGGGCGGCTTCGGTCATCGTTGACGTTGGTGGAGGAGGTCGCGAGATTGCGCGTCGCCAGCCTTGAAGATCCACCCATCCGGAGGCGAGAACAAGCTGAGATGACCACCGAGGTCCCGGTCGATGCCGTAGCCCGGCTCGAGCGGCTGCTCGCCCTGACGCCGGGCGACACCATCGAGCGCGCCTACCTGTTCGAGCCGCTGAAGCGGGGCGGCACGTCCTTCTCGCTCGCCTTCGTGACGAAATCGTGTTCCGACGGGCGTCTCGAGTTGGTCGCCCTCGGGGGCCGCGGAACGGGCGCCGGCGCGGAAGGCTGGGATTTCGTGCGGCGGGCGCGCTTCCCCGCGGCGACCCTCGCCGCGGTGCTCGAGGAGTTCATCGAACGCTGCGGGGTCGAAGGCGCGGCCTACCGTCAGATCGACCTGCTGGCGGGACACGAGTCGAGCCTGCAGCGGCTGTCCGGCCTCCTCGCCGAGCCGGCCGGGGCCGAGGAGACCTCCGCCTCCAGCGCGGCGAAGTGATCGCTTCCTCGCGCGGCGAGCGGAGCCTCGAGCGTTTCCGGGAGCACCTCAGAGCCGCCAGGCTTCCGGTCACATCGCAGCGGATCCGGATCGCCGAGATCCTCTTCAACACCCATCATCACGTGTCGGCGGACGAGATACTGGAGCGTCTGCGAGGCGGGAGCGGGCCGGTCGGGAAGGCGACCGTCTACAGGACGCTCGGGCTCCTGGTTGAGGCTGGCCTGGTCCGCGAGCACGACTTCGGCGATGGATTCCGGCGCTATGAGCCGACCCCACACCGGCCGCACCACGAGCACCTGGTCTGCACGCGTTGCGGGAAGGTCATCGAGTTCGAGGCCCCCGAGATCGAGACGTTGAAGGCCGAAGTCGCCGCCCGGCATCGTTTCCGTCCCGAGCACCACAAGGTGGAGATCTACGGACTTTGCGAAGAATGTCACGACTGAGCGCGGCCCTCGTGCTCGGCATGCTCGGGGTGGCCGTCCCTGCGGCGGGACAGAAGCTCCAGCCGGCGGCGAACTCGCTGGTCCCGCACGACGTCAACCGGGCCTTCCTGCGGGTTTCGAACCGGGGCGGATTCGGGCTCGCGGTGGCGGCTGTCGACGCCGGCAACTTCCCGCGCGGGACCCTGAACCGGTTCCTGTTCGGGTCCGGGCTCTGGATCGGGGGCATCGGCGACGTCGATGCCAACGGCCAGCCGGACTCGGTCGTCACGGTGGGGTACAACCCGAGCGAGCCGGAGGAGATCGAGTGGGTGGAGGGCGCGGTCGGCGGCTTCGACCGGAACGACCCCCGGTTCCGGGTTCTCGACAGCACCAACCCCGATGACCAGGCCGATTTTCCCGCGATGACGGTGGCCGATCAGGAGCTGTTCACGGTCTACGACGACCGCGTGTCGGTGGTCACCGGCGTGACGCCGTCGATCCCGATCGGGGTCGAGGTCCGGCAGCGCTCGTTCGCCTTCGACGAGCCCGGGCTGGACGGAGCGATCTTCTTCCAGTGGGACCTGCTGAACATCTCCGACCTCATCCGCGCCACGGGCTACACGATCCGCGGGCTGTGGACCGGAATCGTGCTCGACCCCGACATCACGGTGGCGAGTATCGGGTCGGTGAACGACGATACCGCCGCTCCGCTGGACGTGGACGGCCAGCCGGTCCTCCTGGTGTGGGATTCCGATTTCAGCGAGCAGAGCTTCGAGGGCCCCCCCGGCTTCCTGGCCATCGTGCCGCTGGTGAACCCGGGCGGTCAGACGACGATCACCCAGCTCGCGAGCTCGGTCGTGCCGGGCGTCCTGCCGGTCCCGCTCGGTGATCGGAGCCGCTACGCCACGATGGCGGCCGTCCCGCCGCGGACGCCCACCATCGTTGATCCGGGCTTCGATCTGAGGGCGCTGGTGGCGTGGGGGACGGTGGACCTGCCGGAGGGCGAAGTGCACCGCACGGCGGCCGCCTTCGTCTGGGCGGAGCCGTCCGGGACCCCGCCGGCCCTCCTGACCCCGCTGGACCCCGACCTGAACCAGGAACTTCCCGTTCTGTCCGGTCTGGTCGAGTCCGTCCGGGCCGTCCGCGCGGCGTACGACCAGCGGCTGGCCGGCCTGCCGGCGCTGCTCGACTTCCCCGGGGAGCCCCCGCCGCCGAGCGGCGGAGGAGACGGCTCGGGCGCGCTCCTGCAGAACTTCCCGAACCCCTTCCGGGAGACGACGACGATCGTCTACGAGGTCGTGGAAGCCGCCGACGTCGCGATCCTGGTCTACGATCTGCAGGGCCGCGAGGTCGAACGTCTCGCGGAAGGCTTCCGCGAGCCGGGGGAGTACACGGTGGAGTGGGACGGGCGTTCGGCGGCCGACCGTGAGGTGGCGGCCGGGGTCTACGTGATCCGGATGACGACCTCGGGCGGGACGTCCACCATCCGCGCCCTGAAGGTGCCATGATCGTGGTGGATTCCGCGTCCCGCCGGCGTGCGCGGGTTCTTGCAGAGCCCTTCCGGCGCATGCAGATTCCGGCGCCCATGTTCCGCGCCCTCGTCCTGCTCCTCCTTCTCGCCGCCGCGGCGGCGTCCCTCCCGGCTGCGGTCCGCGCCCAGTCCGACGAGAACGGCGGACTGATCGGGCTCGTCCTGCCGCTGGGGGCCCGGGTGGTCGGGCAGGGCCGGGCGGTGGCCGCCGAGCGAGCCGAGCTCCAGGCCCTGCCCTACAACCCCGCCGCGGTCGTCGGCTTCGAGCGCGGCGCGTTGACCTACAGCCGCTTCCAGGGCGCCGACCTCGAGGACGAGCTGGACGGGTTCAACGGCAACTTCCTCGCCGGCGCGTTCGCCGGACGGTGGGGGACGCTGGCCGGCCACTTCGTCTTCCAGGACCTGGGCGAGGTGCTTCTGACGGACACCTCGCCCGACCCGATCGGCGCGATCGATCTCAGCGAGTGGGTGGTCGGGCTCACCTACGCCAACGAGATCCGCGACAAGGTGGCGTACGGGGTGACCGCCAAGTGGTATCGATCCGATCTGGGCGTGACCGAGGCGAGCGGCCCGGCCATCGACGCCGGCGTGACCTACCGGCCGCGCGAGACCGTTCCGATCGCGCTGGCGGCGTCGCTGCGAAACATGGGTCCGGACTTGGAGTTCGAGAGCGCCGAGGATGTGGGGCCCGAAGAGGGCGCCGGCGAGGAGTCGCTGCCGAGCCGCGTCCGGATCGGCGTCGCCGTGGCCCCGCAACGGTTCCCGGGACTCCCCGAGGAGTACGGCGTCCGGCTCCTCTTCGACATCGAGAGCGATCTCCGCGAGCTGTCGGCATCCAGCCAGCACTTCGGGGGCGTCTTCACGATCCACGACAGGATCGAGATCCGCGGCGGGGTCCTGTTCGCCGACAACCCCTTCCTCGAGGAGGGAGACGGGGATCGTCTGGTCGGGGGGGCCATAGGCATCGGCTTGCGGCTCCAGGGCTTCGAGGCCGAGGTCGCGCGCGAAGTGTCGGTGAGCGAGCTCGGAGACGAAACGCACTTCGGCGTGGGATGGCGCTTCTGAGCCCCCCTTCACGGCCGGGGCCGGCCCGCCGGCTCCTCGGCATCACGATCACGGGCCTCGGCGTGGGAGCCGTCGCCTGCGGCGGCGGCCAGGCCGACGAGATCGTAGTCCTCCACACCGGCGACGCGTTCGGCTACTTCGATACTTGCGGCTGCCGCTCCGACTCGACCGGCGGCCTAGCCAAGCGGGCATGGGTGATCGACAGCCTGCGGCGGACGACGGATGCGCCCGTTCTCGTCTTCGACACCGGCGACTTCAGCGGCGGCGAGAACGAGGCCGGCGCCGCGATGGGGCGCACGATGGCGGAAGCCATGGAGCTGATGGCGTACGATGCCGTCACGTTCGGCGAGTGGGATCTGAACCATGGACCCTCCTACCTGCGCTCCATTCTCGAGACCACCGGGATGCCGTGGGTGCACACCAATTACGACGTCGTGGGGCTCGAGGACCTCGGCCACCGGACGCTCGTGTTCGATCGGGGCGGGCGGAGGATCGGCGTGATCGGGCTTTACAATCCGACGATCCTGCTGGGCGGGGCGGTGCGGGACAGCGTGGTCGTGAAGGATATCGTCGAGAGCGCGCGCCAGGCGGTGGACGAGCTGCGCGGTCAGGAGGTCGATCTCGTCGTGGCGTTGAGCCATCTGTCGTACCGGGGAAGCCGGGCGCTCGCCGAGCTCGTTCCCGGGATCGACCTCATCCTGAGCGGGCATGGCGGCAAGACCCTTACCGCCCCCGAAGAGGTGACTCCCGAGACGTGGGTCTCGGCCGCGGGGGACCTGGGGAGATGGATCGGCCGGGTCCGGGTCGGCCTCGGGGGCGAGCCGGTGGCGGTCGAGGCCGTCGAAGGGGACCTCATCGTGATGCTGCCGAGCCTGCCCAACGACCCGCGGCTGGACCCGCTCTTCGCGAGCTACGAGGAGCAGCGCCAGGAGATCGTCCAGCGGGAGATGGAGCGCGCCGCCGCCGCCCGTGAGACCGACCCGCCGCAGACGTCGGATCGTCGACCCCCGGAGACGAGGTAGGCCGTGGCCTTTGTCGCCAAAGAGCTCTGGCTGACGCGCGGGGTCGGCCGTCACCGCGAGAAACTCGCCTCCTTCGAGCTCGCGCTTCGTGACGCGGGGATCGCCGAGTACAACCTGGTGCGGGTCTCCAGCATCTTCCCGCCCCATTGCAAGCTGATCAGCCGGAAGGAGACGATGGCCAAGCTGTTGCCCGGCCAGGTCCTGTACGCGGTCATCGCCGAGTCGGCAACCAATGAGCCGAACCGGCTGATCGCAGCCTCGATCGGCGTGGCGATCCCGCGCGACCGGAGCCGCTACGGATATCTCTCGGAGCACCATTCCTACGGCGAGACGGATCAGAAGGCGGGAGACTACGCCGAGGACCTGGCCGCCCAGATGCTGGCCACGACGCTGGGTGTGGAGTTCGACCCCGAGGCAGCGTGGGACGAGCGCAAGGAGATCTGGAGCATCTCGAACGAGATCGTCAAGACCCGCAACGTGACCCAGTCCGCGATCGGGGACAAGGACGGGCGCTGGTCCACCGTCGTAGCGGCGGCGGTCCTCGTCTCCTGAACCCGATCCGCGCGTGACCGCGCCGAGCTTCCTGGGGGAGATCAAGGAGCCGCCGGCGTCGTACGAGGACGCCGCCGTGGTCGTGGTGCCGGTCCCCTACGAGCGCACCGTTTCCTACGGAGGCGGCACGGCGCGCGGGCCGGCCGCCATCCTCGCGGCTTCGGCCTACGTCGAGCTCTACGACGAGGTGCTCGGCGAGGAGCCCTGGCAGAAGGGGATCCACACCGCTCCGGAGGTCGCCCCGCTGGACGACCCGGAGGCGTTCCTGGCGCGGCTCGAGGATCGGGCGCGGGAGATCTTCTCGGATCACAAGTTCCCGGTCTTCCTGGGCGGCGAGCACGGCCTCACCACCGCCCCCGTACGGTCGGCCCGTGACGCATTCGACGACCTCTCCGTCCTCCAGCTCGACGCCCACGCCGACCTCCGGCAGGAGTACCTGGGAACCCGTTGGTCCCACGCGTCGGTGATGCGGCGGGTCCACGAGCTTGGTGTGCCGGTGGTTCCGGTGGGGATCCGGGCCGTCTCTCCCGAGGAGATGCAGTTCATCCGCGCTCACGACCTGCCGGTCTTCTGGTCGCACCGCATCGCACACGGGGACGAGTGGATCGACACCGCCCTGACGGCGCTCACGGACACCGTCTACCTGACCTTCGACGTCGACTTCTTCGACCCGGCCTTGATCCCGGCCACCGGCACCCCCGAGCCCGGCGGTGGCTTCTGGCACGAGACGATGCGCTTCCTCGGATATGTGTTCCAGGAGAAGCGGGTGGTGGGGATGGACGTGGTGGAGCTGGCGCCGATCGAGGGGCTGCATGCACCGGATTTCGTGGTGGCGCGATTGGTATACAGAGCCATCGGCTACCACTTGCACGAATGGTAGCCGGGCGCTGGGCTGGCCTCACGCTTGCAATTGGGACGGGGGAGTCGGAGGTTCGATGAGAGCGATGCGATGGACGATCGTACCTGCGTTGTCCCTGGCGGTTCTCGGAGTGGCGGCGTGCGGGAGCGGCTCCGAGGCGCGCACCGAGGAGGAGGCGGCTTCGTCGCCGGCGTCCGCGGGAGGCCGGGTCGCGCCGGGGTTCGCTCTCGAGACGCTCACCGGCGACTCCTTGTCGCTGGACGATCTGGCCGACCGCAAGGTCGTCCTGGTCAACTTCTGGGCCTCCTGGTGCGAGCCGTGCAAGGAAGAGATCCCCGTCCTGATCGAGCTGCACGAGGAGTACGGCGACGAGGGTTTCATGGTCCTGGGGGCGACGGTCGACGATCTGCCGCGGGACTCACGCGACTTCGTCGAGGAGATGGGGATTCCGTACCCCTCCGTCATCACGACCCCGCGCATGCGCGAGGAATGGCGGCTCGCCCCATGGCTGCCCACGACCTACCTGCTGGTGGAGGGGCGGATCGCGGACGAGTGGGTCGGGCCTCAGACGCGGGAGGAGTTCGAGTTTCCGATCCGTGTCGGCCTGGGGCTCAGTCCGGCGATCGAGGATGTGATCCGGACGGACAGCCGGAGCTGACGTGCCGGGTGAGCTCTCCTATGCAGTCGCCTTCGGGGCGGGCGTCGTATCGTTCCTCAGCCCCTGCGTCCTTCCGCTCTTCCCCTCCTACCTCTCGTTCATTACCGGGCTGACGTTCGACGAGCTCGCCGAGCCGGGCCCCGATGCGCGCGGGCGCGTGCGCCGACAGACGGTGGTCCATGCGCTGCTCTTCATCCTCGGATTCGCGCTCGTCTTCATCGCGCTCGGCGCCTCGGCGACCGTGGTCGGCCAGTTCATGCGCTCCAACCAGGTGTGGATCCGACGCCTCGCGGGCGTGATCATCGTGCTGTTCGGCCTCCACATCAGCGGCCTGCTGACGCTCCCCTTCCTGCAGCGCGAGCGGCGCCTCCACCTGCAGCGGCGCCCGGTTGGCCTGCTCGGCTCGGTGGTCGTGGGTTTCGCCTTCGGAGCCGGCTGGACCCCCTGCATCGGCCCGATCCTGGGGGCGATCCTGACGATGGCCGGTTCGACCGGGGAGCTGCGCCAAGGGGTCGCCATGCTGGCCGTGTACTCGGCGGGCCTCGGCCTCCCGTTCCTGGTGGCCGCGCTCGGCTTCAACACCTTCCTGGCAGGCTTCCGGCGCGCCCGACGCTGGATCCGCCCGATCGAGGTCACCAGCGGCATCGTGCTGGTGGCCGTAGGGATCCTCGTCTTCACCAACTCGTTCGCCATACTGGCCGCCTACCTGAACCGGGTCCTCCTGCCGCTCTTCCCGTTCATCGCCGAGAACATCTGACCGGGATGGTCGGGAAATGAGGCGCTTCCTACATTCCGCGCGCCGAAACGGCTTTCCCACACCACCCGGAGAGCACCCATGGACTGGTTCTATGTCTACTTCGTCGGGTTCCTCGTCCTGATTGCGGCGGTGGGGATGGGGCTCGCCCGCCTCGGGATTTCCGCCGAATGGATCTTCATCGTCTGTCTGGCGCTCTTCGGCATCGCGGTCATGAGCGCGGTCAAGCGCACGCGGGGCAGCGGCTCCGGCGGCGACGGCGGCTGATCGGCCTTGGCCGGAATCGCCGCCTGGCTTCGCGATTTCTTCACTCAGAATCTGGGGTATAAGCTCGTCGCCCTCGCGCTCGCCCTGCTCCTGTGGTTCGACGTGACGTCCGACAAGACCGCGGTGATCGACTATCCGGTGCCACTGAGCGTTGCGGTCGAAGGCGAGGACATGATCATCACCAACGACGTCCCGCGCGAGGTCGACATCCGGTTCTCGGGGACGGGGAAGGACCTGCTGCGGCTGGATCGTGACCGGCTGGCGATCCGCAAGGAAGTTCGCGGTGGCGAGAACGACACGCTCCAGATCGACATCGGCGTGCAGGACGTCCAGCGTCCGGCCGACCTGAACCTGGTCCCGACCGCCGTCATCCCGAACCGGATCACGGTGGTGACGGACCGCTTCATCGAAAAAACGGTGCCACTGGTGACCACGGGCGAGGTCGAGATCGGACCTGGCCGCCGCGTAGCCGGCCTCGAGGTGGAGCCCCGCAGCGTGCGGATCCGGGGAGTGACCGCCGAGATCGGGCCGATCGGCTCGCTCGAGCTCGATCTCTCCCAGATCCAGGCCGGCGACGGTTCCTTCGACGAGCGGCTGGAGATCGCCATCCCAGAGGACCTGCGGACCTTGGAGGTGAGCCCCGACAGCGTGAGGATCCGCGGCCGAGTCGTGGCAGTTCCCCCTCCGCAAGCCGCCGGCGACTCCTCTTGATCACCGTCGGCATCGAGACCTCCTGCGACGACACGTCGATCGCCATCCTCGAGGGCGAGGAGCGGCTGCGGGCGAACGTGGTGAGCTCGCAGGTCGAGCACGAGGCCTACGGCGGCGTCGTTCCCGAGCTGGCGAGCCGCGCGCACGTGACCAACGTCCTGCCCGTGTTCCGCCGTGCGCTGGCCGAGGCCGGTCTGGGCCCGGAATCGATCGACCTCATCGGCGTCACCCATACCCCTGGGCTGATCGGGTCGCTCCTGGTGGGCGGGGCGTTCGCCCAGGGGATGGCGCTCGCCCTGGAGCGGCCGCTGGTTCCGGTCCATCATCTCGAGGCGCACGTGGTCGCCAACCTGCTCGACCATCCGGATCTCGGGCTCCCCGCCGTAGCGCTGATCGTATCGGGCGGCCACACGCTGCTTGTCCACGTCCCGGCGTGGAAGCGGTACGCGCTCCTCGGACGGACCCGGGACGACGCGGCGGGCGAGGCGTTCGACAAGGTGGCCAAGCTCCTCGGCCTCGGATTCCCTGGCGGCCCGTTGATCGAACGCCTGGCCGGCGACGGCGACCCGGCGGCGATCCCGTTCCCCCGGCCCATGCTCGACCGGGAGGATCTCGATTTCTCCTTCTCGGGACTGAAGACGGCCGTCCTCCAGTGGGTGGAGGAGCGCGATCCTGACACCGTACGACGCCGCCTGCCCGACCTGTGCGCGTCCTTCCAGGCGGCGGTGGTCGAGGTTCTCGCCGAGAAGACTGCCCGCGCGGCGGCGCGCCTCGAGGTACCGACCGTCCTGCTGGCGGGCGGAGTGGCCTGCAACGAAGCCCTGCGGGCCGAGGTGCGGGCCCGTGCGGCCGGGCGGCAGGTCCTCTGGCCGCGGCCGATCCTGTGCACCGACAACGGCGCGATGATCGCCCGGACGGCGCTGCTCCACCGCGGGGAAGCCGTCCGGCCGGGGGATTTCGAAGTCCGTGCCAGCCTGCCGCTCGGCTGAGCGCGGCGTTTGTCCACAGCGACGGTGTCCGTCGTTCGACGTTCGGAGGGGCCCTGATGCAGCGGAGGGGGTTCCCGGCGCGGTGGATGGCAGGCGGGGCTCGTTTCTTGCCCACGCGATGGATTTTCCGGCGCCGATCGGCTAAACGTGAAGGACACCCGCCACCCGTCGATCACGCTTCAGCGAGCCGAGGTCCGCATGTCCCAGCCCGAGCCTCTGACGCTCGATCCACGGACCGAGCGTCTTCTGGAGTCCATCGAGATCGTCCCCATCGAAACCGAGCGCGCGCGCTCGGCCGGCACCCAGCGGCGGGCCGGACTCCGGCTGCGGGATCAGGGACAGTACGGCGAGGCTGAGCTGTGCCTGCGGGTCGCCTATCTAGCCGCCCGCCAGACGGGCGAGGTGGAGCAGGCCGCCCAGATCGGGCTGGATCTTGCACGCAGCGTGGTCTACCGCTCGCCGCGGGAGGCCCTCGGCATCATCCGGCAGGTCCTCGCCGGCCGTCCTGCCAGCCTGGACGCGATCTGCCTCCACAACCTGATCGGATCGCTGCTGATGGAGCTCTGCGAGACCGAGCTGGCCGAGCTCAGCTTCGAGCGCGCGTCGAACGGCCGGCTGGCGGGGGCGGCCGTCTATCGGGCGTACGCCGAAGGGAACCGGGCGCGGAACGCCTTCGAGCGTGGTGACGCCGGCGAGGCGGCCCGGTTGAACCGCCGCGTGCTGGGACGCCTCGAAGCGCTGGACGATCCGGTAGGGGTCGGCCTGGTCCTGTTCAACATGGCCATCCACGCGATGCGGGAGGGGGCCTTCGAGGAGGCGGTCCGGCTGCTGGATCGGAGCGGCGAGCGACAGCGCGACTCCGGGCACCTGCGGCTGGCCGCCATGGAGGAGCTCTGCGGCGGCGAGCTGGCCCTGGCCGCGGGCGACCGGACGTCGGCCCGCGAGCGCTTCGACCGCTGCGAGAGGATCGCCGGCCAGGCGTCGCTCCCCGCGGTCCGGGCGCGGGCGCTGATCTGGAAGACGCTGCTCAGAGAAGACCCCGGCGGGCCGGCGCTCCTGACCGACCTCGAGACGGCGGCGCGGGACCTCCACGCCCGGGGGATGCAGACCGACAGCGCGATCGTGTATCTGGTCGCCTCCTGCTACGCCGAGCGCGAGGGGCTCCCGTACGAGCGGTACCATGCCGTCGCGCGGTCCATCCTCGGGCACGACTCCGCCACGCGGCAGCTCCGCGACCTCTATGCCCGGACCGTGCGCGGCATGCGCTCGCGGCGCCGGCGCAACGAGCGCGAGCTCTTCCCCGAATTCCTGAGCCAGTCGCCGGCGATCCTGGCCGTAAAGGAGCGGCTCCACCGCCTCGTCGACACCGATGTGCGGATCCTGCTCGAAGGCGAGTCGGGAACCGGCAAGACGTTCCTGGCGAGGGAGGTCCACGCGGCCGGGCGCAAGCCCGGTCCCTTCGTCGTCGTGGACTGCACGAACCTCGAGGAGAACCTGTTCGAATCCAAGCTCTTCGGGCATCGGCGGGGTGCGTTCACGGGCGCCGTGTCGGATGCCGTGGGCCTGGTCGAGCAGGCCCACACCGGGACCCTCTTCCTGGACGAGATCGGCGAGCTGCCGCTGGAGATCCAGGCCAAGCTCCTGTACACGATCGAAGAGCAGCGCTACCGGCCGGTCGGAGCGCGCCACGAGAAGAGCGCCGACTTCCGTGTCCTGGCGGCGACCAACCGTGACATCGACGCCATGCTCCGGAACGGCGCGCTCCGGCAGGACCTGTTCTTCCGGCTGTCCGGCTTCCGGATCACGCTGCCTCCGCTGCGGGAACGACTCGAGGACCTCCCGCTCCTTGTCGAGCACCGCCTGGAGGCCCTCAATCGACGCTACCGGCGGCGCAAGGCACTGAGCGCGGAGGTCTGGGACGCGATCGGGTCCTACGCCTGGCCCGGCAACGTCCGCGAGCTCAACGGGACGCTGGAGCGCGGTTTCCATCTCGCACCGGGGCGCCAGATCGGGCTCGAGGACTTGGGGCTGGGGCTGTCGGTCGCCAGCCTGGAGCCGGACGATCTTTCCTGGTACGGCGTGCGCCGGGCGCACGTCCTGCGCGTCCTCAGGCTGTGCCGGGGGAACGTTACCCAGGCCGCCCGGCTCCTGGGGCTCAACCGGACTACGCTGATCTACAAGCTCAAGCTGCTCGACATCGCCCGCGCCGACTTCGACCCGGATCACGCGGCGCCCGAAGACCCGCGCCCGGCGAGGCTCGTCGCCGAGGGGAAGAAGACCGTTGAGATCGCGCCGGCCGACCGAGATCCCGCTCAGCCTTGACCACCCTCGTGATCCTGAGCGGCGCGCTCGGGCTCGCCCTGGGGTCGTTCCTGAACGTCCTGATCGTCCGGCTGCCCGCCGAGGAGTCCGTGCTGCGTCCGGGGAGCCGGTGCCGGAGCTGCGGGGCGCCGGTCCGGTGGGTCCACAACCTTCCGGTCGTGGCGTGGCTTCTCCTGCGCGGACGGTGCGCTTCGTGCGGGGCGCGGATCGGATGGCTGTATCCGGTCGTCGAGCTGGCGACCGCCGCCGTCTGGATCGGCCACGCCGCCGCCTGGGGAGCGACTCCGCGGGCCCTTTCGGGGGCGGTGCTGCTCACGTTACTGCTGGCGATCGCGATCATCGACGCGCGCCACTTCCTGATCCCCGACGAGCTCTCGCTGGGCGGCCTGGCGATCGGCTTCCTGCTGTCGATCCTGCCCGGGCCTCCGAGTGTCCCCGAGTCCGCGATCGGGTCCATCGTCGGCGGCGGACTGCTGTGGATCGTCGCGATCGCAGGCTCCGCGGCCTTCGGGCGCGAGGCGATGGGCGGCGGGGACATCAAGCTGATGGCGATGCTGGGGGCATTCCTGGGGTGGCAGGGCGCGCTATTGACGATCTTCCTCGGCGCCCTGCTCGGGACGCTGGTCTTCCTGCCGATCGCCTGGCGCTCCGACCGCCTGGTCCCGTTCGGCGTGTTCCTGGCGCTGGGGGCGGTCGCCGACTTCTACTTCGGGGACGCCCTCCTGACGTGGTACTTCGGGTGATCCGGCGCGGCGCGCGTCGTCTGCCGCGCCGGGCGTCATGGGCCGGCTGGATGCGGGGAGGCTGATGGAGTTCCTCCGCTATACGACGATCGGCAGCGGAACGGTGGTGCCGGACGCCTCGCGCGGCCCGGCCGCCCACCACTTCGCAAGCGGTGACCTGAGCCTGCTGTTCGACCTCGGCTCGGGAACGCTGCGCCGGCTGGCCGCGCTGGGGACCCCGTTCGGGGCGCTCGACATGGTGGCGGTGACCCACCGCCATCAGGACCACTTCGCCGACCTGCTGCCGCTCATCTTCGCGCTCCGCCACACCCCGGGGATCGACCGGGCGCGGCCGCTGGGGCTGGTCGGGTACCCCGGCCTTGAAGAGGATCTGGAGGCCCTGGCAGCCATCTTCGGCGAGTGGGTTCTCGAGCCGGGCTTTCCGCTCGACGTCTGGGAAGCCGAGGACACGCCGGTCGAACTGGAGCGCGAGGCCGTGTCGGCGACCGTCGAGGCCCGGCCGGTCGAGCACAGCCCGGAGGCGGTCGGGTTCCGGCTCGCGCTGAACGCCGCGGGCCGGGAGGTCCTGGTCGCCTACACCGGGGATACGGCTCTCTGTCCGGAGGCCGTGGCGCTGGCCGGTGAGGCGGACCTGCTGATCGCCGAGTGCTCGGTAGCCGACGAGGACGCCGTGCCGGGGCACATGACGCCGGTGGACGTCGGGCGGCTGGCAGCCGAGGCCTCGGTCAGGCACCTGGTGGCCACTCATTTTTATCCCTCGGTCCTGCGGCTCGGCGAGGCCGAGATCGAGCGCCGGATCCGCCGCCACTACGACGGGCCGCTCGACCTCGCCGTCGACGGTCTCGAGATCGAGCTTTGACCCACGAGCGGCTCCGGCTCGGGGCGGCGGGGGAGGCGCTGGCGGCCCGCTTCCTCGAGACGCAAGGCTACCGGATCGTGGCTCGCCGCTGGTGGGGAGCCGGACGTGAGATCGACCTGATCGCCGAGAAGGGAGACGTGGTGGCGCTCGTCGAGGTCAAGACGCGGCGCGCCCCGCTGGCGCCGCCGGTGCTGGCCGTCGACCGACGGAAGCGGCAGCAGCTCACCGCCGCTGCGCGTCTCGCGGAGGCGCGCTGGCCGGCGCGCGCCTTCCGGTTCGACGTGGTGAGCGTGGTGGTCGGAGAGGACGGTACGCGGGTCGAGCACCTGCCCGACGCGTTTCGCGTGGGGGAATGACGTCCGGCCCCGAGGCGCCCCCTATCCGGAGCCGCGGCGGATCCGGGTCGGGATGAGCCCGGCCGGCTCGGCGACCCCCGCCACGACCTCCAGAAATGTCGGGCGCTCGGCCTCCAGGGCGCGCAGGAAGTGCCCGACGAGGTCGGGGTCGTAGCGGGTTCCGGCGCCGTGGCGGATCGCCGCCGCGCCGCGCTCCAGCCTCTCGGCGTCCGGGCCTTCGTCCGGGACCGCTGCCAGGAAGCCATCGACGATCGCGACGATCCGCGCGCCGTAGGGGATGGCCTCGCCGCCGAGGCCCTCCGGGAGGCCGCTTCCGTCCCAGCGCTCCTGGTGATGCAGGACGATTCCCTGCACGCGGCCGAAACCGGTCAGTCCGCCCAGCATGCGGGAGCCCGTCGCAGCATGGGCCGACGCCTGGTCCCACGCCTCGGGCCCGGGTGGCGGCCGGACCGGCCGGTCGCTGCCGAGTCGGCCGACCTCGCGGAACAGGCACGCGGCCAGGACGGTCCAGCCCTGGCGCTCGGCGACCGGAAGCCGCTGCATGAGCAGCCGTGTCAGACGCGCCGCCCCGCACATCCGGCGGATCGCCCGCGGGTCCCGCGCCTGGAGGGCGGTCGCAAGGCCGGCCAGCGCCCCGAAGTTTCGCGCCACCTCCGGCTGGCCGAGCAGGTCCTTCATCGCCTCCCGGAGCTCGGAGGCGATCGGGTCGGCGTGGCCGCGCGGGCCGGCGCGCCAGGCGGGATGTCGAAACACTCCGCGCTCGGCACCGAACCGCGTGACCCGGTTCCGCCCCGAGTTCTTGGACATGTAGAGGGCCTGATCGGCGGCATGGACGAGCTCGGACGCCGAGCCGGCGTCCTCGGGATAGGCGGCAACCCCGATCGAGACGGTGATCGCTTCTCCGACGCCGGGATGTTCGAGTGCGGCGATCGACTGGCGCAGCCGCTCGGCCACGTCACGGCCCCGCTCGGCGGCCGTCTCGGGGAGGAGGACCGCGAACTCCTCCCCGCCGCAGCGCGCGGCCAGGTCGATCCGCCGTACCAGCCGGCGCAGCGTCTCGGCGATCGACCTCAGGACCTGGTCGCCGGCGGGATGGCCGTACACGTCGTTGACGTGCTTCAGGAAATCGACGTCGAGCATGAGCAGGCTGAGGCTGGCCCCGGTCCGCTCGGCACGGTGGATCTCCTCCTCGATCCCCGAGTTCAGCACCCGCAGGTTGAAGAGGCCGGTCAGGGTGTCCCGCCGCGCCGCCTCGTTGACGCGCTCGAAGTGGTCGGCCCGCTGGAGGGCACGGCCGGCGACGTCGGCGAGCAGCCGGCAGAAGCGGACCTCGTGCTCGGCGAAGCGGCGGCTCGGGCTCTCCAGGCGGACCAGCAAGGCGCCACGCGCGCACCCGCCGTCGACGATCGGCACGGCCAGCGCGGCCCGTCCACCGCCGCCGACGCCGGGGTGGCCGGTCATGGCCGGCTCCAGACGCCTCAGCGCCTGACGGATCTCGGGATAGCGGTCGAGCACGATGTCCGCGGCCTCGATCGGACGACCGTCGTCGATCGCGGATACCAGCCGGCCCCGCTCGTCTTCCGCCCGCGCCAGGACGACTGCCACCTCTCCGGCCCGGAACAGGCGAGCGACGATCTCGGTCAGCCGCCGGCACACCGTCTCGGCATCGAGGGCCTCGGCGATCAGGGCCGAGATCTCGAGCGCGTTGTCGAGGAGGCTCGATAGCGCGGTCTCGCGGTCGATCTCCTCGCTCAGGAATCCGACCACTCCTGCACTCGTCAGCAGGATCAGCCCCTGCAGGACGAGGGCGCCCATGTCCTCGGGCCCGGAGGGAGGATGCACGACCCCCTGGACGACCGCCACCGCGGCCCCCATGAACACCGCCCAGGGGAAGGAGCGCGCCAGCCCGGCCAGCAGGACGGTGAGCAGGAACAGCGGCGTGAAGACGTCGGTGACGAAGCCGCCCCAGGCGGCGAAGAGCGTTCCCAGAAGGACGAGGTCGATCCCGAAGAAGACGGGGTTGAAGCGGGGATGGATGAAGTGCGGGGCAGGCAGCGCCGCATACCCGACCGTTGCGGCCAGGTAGGCGATCCAGGGTCCGAGGAGCCAGGGCTCGCCCGCCCGCTCGCCTGCGAAACGCCACACGAGCACGCCCGTCGCCCCTGCGATGCAGAGCCGCAGCGCGAGCAGCGTGACCTTCTTGCTCCACGCCCTGGGGATGGTGCCTCCGATTCCCGGGGGTAGGTCGAGTTCCGGCCGGCAGTCCGCTTCCGGAACCGCACCCCCGAGCGGCGGGTACGATCCGGAGTGCCGCGTCCCGAGTTCGGATCAGCATTTGTCGTGCCAACCTCCGGCCGGAAAGCCCGCCCCGACACCATGCGCCTGCCGACCCGGTCCGCCTTCGTAACCCTGCTCCTGCTCGCGGCCGCGGCCGCCCCGGCCGCGGGCCAGCTGCTGCGCTATGGCGGGCCTGTCGGCGAGACCCACGCCTACACCCGCACGCAGACCGACCGGGTCACCCAGACCGTGAACGGTTCCGACCAGACGATGAACCTGGAGAGCCACTGGCGCTTCTCGACGACCGTCGAGGAGGACGGAGCGGACGCGGTCACGCTCTCGGTCGTCCACGATTCGATCGCCATCTCAGGGGTGCCCGCCGACAGCGCGACCGACTTCTCGGCTCTCTACGGCCGGCCGGTGACCCTGGTCATGGGTCATCGTGGCGACGTCCGCGAGGTCCGTCCGCCCGACGGCGTCGCGGGCATCGAACGGCTCGACCTGGAGACCACCTACCGCACGTTCTTCCCGACCCTTCCCAGCGATCCGGTGCGCCCGGGCCTCGCCTGGGCGGACACCCTGGTCCTGGACACCAGCCAGAACGGGCTCGACATCCACGTCCAGCGCATCAACCAATATCGTGTGCCGGACGAGGCCACTCCCGACGAGCGGGTCGAGGTCGATTACTCGACGACGCTGAGCGTCCAGGGGAAGGGACGGCAGCATGGAGCCGAGGTCTCGCTGACGGGGACGGGGAATGGCCAGGGGAGCTTCCGCTTCGACGCCACGTCCGGGGAGTACCTCGGCAGCGAGGAGACCAGCGACGTCCGGATGGACGCGTTCGTGTCATCGGGCGGACAGAACCTGCTGATCCCGATCGTTCACCGGCGGACCGAGACGGTCGAGCGACTCCAGTAGCGGCGACCGGTGCGCGTCTTGCACGCCTGCCCGGCGTGCTCGCGCGCGTCCTCACCGCCTCGCTGACCGGGCTCTCCGCGCGCCCGATCGTGGTCGAGGTGGATCTGGCCCGCGGGCTCCCGGCCTACCACCTGGTGGGGCTCCCCGACGGGGCCGTCCGGGAGAGCCGCGAACGGATCCAGGCGGCGCTCGTCAACAGCGGATTCGAGGCCCCGCTCCGTCGAATCACCGTCAATCTGGCCCCGGCCGACGAGCCGAAGACCGGCACCGGCTTCGATCTGCCGATCGCGCTCGCCATCCTGTGGGCGGCCGGCGCGCTCGCGCCGGCGTCCGCACGGCGTCCGGTCGCCGCTCTGGGAGAGCTGGGTCTGGACGGCCGCGTGCGGCCGGTCCGGGGAACGCTTCCGGTCGCGGCGGCGATGCGTTCGGCCGGCGCCCGCGAGATCGTGGTCGCCCGCGAGACCGCCCGCGAGGCCGCGCTGGTGGATGGCCTGCGGTCGGTCGCGGTGGCCACGCTGCGGGAGGCGGTCGATCATCTCTCGGGCGCCGCGCCGATCGGCCCGACGGCCCCGCCCGAGCGGCTCCCGGACGAGGGCGGGTCGGGATGGTCCGAGGTCCGCGGCCAGGCCGTGGCGCGGCGTGCGCTGGAGATCGCCGCCGGCGGCGGCCACAACGTCCTGCTGGTCGGCCCGCCGGGGGCCGGCAAGACGTTCCTCGCCCGGCGCTTTCCGTCCATCCTGCCCCGCCTCACCCCGGCCCAGGCGCTCGAGGTCACCGCCATCCATTCGGCGTGGGGGAGCCTCTCGCCCAGCCATCCGTTGATCCACGTCCCGCCGTTCCGCGCGCCCCATCACTCGATCTCGGCGGCGGCGCTGCTGGGGGGCGGGAGCCCGCTACGTCCCGGCGAGGTCACCCTGGCCCATCGCGGCGTCCTGTTCCTGGACGAGACCGCGGAGTTCCGGCGGGATGCCCTGGAGGGGCTTCGCCAGCCACTCGAGGAAGGCAGCATCACGATCGGCCGGACGCGGGGCCGGCACCGCTTTCCGGCCCGCTTCGTCTTTCTGGCGGCGATGAACCCCTGCCCGTGCGGCTACCGGGACGACCCGCTCAAGGAGTGCCGCTGCCCGCCGGGGGCCCTGGCCCGGTACGAGGCCCGGCTGTCGGGGCCGCTGCTCGACCGGATCGACATGGTGGTCCCCGTGCGCGCGATCCCGTTCGCCGAGCTCGTCTCCGAGTCGCCCGGGGAGTCGGCGTCCGCGGTCCGGGCGCGGGTCGCCTCCGCCCGTCGCCGGCAGGAGACCCGGGCCGGGGTCCTGAACGCCGAGTTGGACGGCCGCTCCATCGGCCGGCCGTCGGCGCTCGGGATCGAGGGCCGGCGCCTGCTCGAAGCCGCGCACGAGCGGCTGGGGCTCTCGGCCCGGGGCCATGTGCGGGTGCTGCGCGTGGCCCGGACGATCGCCGACCTGGCGGGGGAACGCCGGGTCGCGACCGCACACCTGGCGGAAGCCCTCCAGTACCGGACCTCCGACCGTGCCTCTCGCGCGCTGGAGGTGGCCGCGGCTCAGGCCCCGCGTTGACGCGCGGCCTGACGTCGATACGTTGGTCCCGTGCCCGCCCTGCGCCTCCTTGGCCTCACCCTGACTGCCCTCGACCTGCACGCCAGCGAGCGGTTCTACCGCTGGTGCCTCGACCTGAAGCCGGACAACGGAGCGGACGGGGACCGCCGGGAGCTCTCCTGGGGACGCGAGGACCGGGTTCTCCTCATCAAGCCCGACGGCCCCGGGGCGGAGGAGTCGCTGCGACTCAGGATGCCGGCCGGGCCCCTGGAGGAGATCGCCGCCTGGTGCCGGGAACGCGGCCTCGATCCCGAGACCGTCACGGTTCCGCCCGCGGACGAGACGCCGGCCGGGGAGGCGTGGCCCGACCGGCCGCTCGCGGTCGAGACCCGCGACGAGGCCGCCAACCGGATCGTCCTCCGGATGCGGGCTCCGGGCGGGCTCGCGGTCGAGCTGGCGTTCCCGCTGCCGCCGGAGGTGGTCGTCCGTCGCGGCCGCATGGGGCCCTTCGCGATGACCAGCGGCGACCGGACCGGCCTCGAGATCCCCGGGCTCCTCGGCGTCCGCACGGGAGTTCCCGATCCGGGCGCCCTGCGTGAGTTCGCCGCGCGGCTGGGCGCCCGGCCGATGTCCGAGGGCGAGGCCGAGCCGCTCGCGGTCGGCGACCACCAGTGGATCGTCGAGGCCCGCGAGACTCCCGGGATCTACGGGCTGGCGGTCGTCGTGACCGCCGGCCGGGTGGGCGCCGTCCAGCGCACCCTCGCCCACATGGGTGTCGAGCACAGGCAGGACGGCCAGCGCCTGCTGGCGGTGGATCCGGGAGGCAGGATCGTCCTCGTCCACGGCCTCCGGCAGGGATGATCGCGTTGACCCCCCTCTGTCGCCTCCCTAGCTTCACGCTTCCTCTCTAGCCCTTCAGGAGCGCGCGATGCCCGACATCCGAGTGGTCGAACCGCCCCCTCCCACGGCCGCGGAGGGTGATCCGCTGACCGCCAAGGAGCGGCGGCTGGAGGAGATCCTGGCCGGCTGCGGATCGGTGGTTCTGGGGTACTCGGGCGGCGCGGACTCGACCCTCCTCCTCAGGAAGGCGCTCGACGTCCTCGGGCCGCAGAACGTGCTGGCGGTCACCGCGGCGAGCGTGACCTATGACGCCGACGAGGTCGACGAGGCGGTGGCCCTCGCCGAAGGGCTGGGGGCCGCCCACGAGCGGCTCGTTTCCGGCGAGCTCGAGGTCGAGGGATTCATCCGCAACCCCCCCGAGCGGTGTTATTACTGCAAGACTGATCTCTACGGCGACCTGCGCGAGCTGGCGGCTCGGCGCGGCATTCGAACGGTCATCGACGGATCGCACGCCGAGGACCTCCTCGACCACCGGCCCGGGCTGCGGGCGCTCGACGAGCAGGGCATCGTGAGCCCGCTCAAGGAGGCAGGATTCACCAAAGCGGAGGTCCGCGCGCTCTCCCGCCGGTTGGGGCTCCCGACCGCGGACAAGCCGGCCAACGCCTGTCTGGCCTCACGCTTCCCCTACGGCGAGTCGATCGATGCGGAATCGCTGGGGAGGGTCGGGCAGGCCGAGCGGATCCTGCGCGATGCGGGCTTCCCCGTCGTCCGCGTGCGGCACCATGGACCGGTGGCGCGGATCGAGGTCCCGCCGGAGGATCGGGCCCGGCTGCTGGAGGCCGCCGACCGGATCGCTCCGGTGCTCAAGGAGCTCGGCTACGTCTGGGTGGCGTGCGACCTGGAGGGGTATCGCAGCGGAAGCATGAACGAGGCGCTCTGAGCATCCGCCCCGATCACTGGATCTCCCGGATGGCCAAGGAGCATGGGATGATCGAGCCGTTCGAAGAGCGCCAGGTCCGGGACGACGTGATCTCGTACGGTCTCTCCTCGTACGGCTACGACATCCGCGTCTCCGACGAGTTCCGGATCTTCACGAACGTCTACACCGCGACCGTCGATCCGAAGGCGTTCGACGATCGGTCTTTCGTCCTCTGGCAGGGAGATACCTGCATCGTCCCCCCCAACTCTTTCGCGCTGGCGCGTTCGGTCGAGTACTTCCGGATCCCGCGATCGGTCCTCACGCTGTGCGTCGGGAAATCGACGTACGCGCGTTGCGGCATCATCGTGAACGTCACGCCGTTCGAGCCCGAATGGGAGGGCCATGTCACCCTGGAGATCTCGAACACCACGCCGCTTCCGGCCAAGATCTATGCCAACGAGGGGATCGCCCAGGTCATCTTCTTCGAGTCGGACGAGTCATGCACGACGTCGTATGCCGACCGCGGGGGGAAGTATCAGGCCCAGCGCGGCGTGACCCTGCCCAAGCTGTGAAGAGGCGGTCGGTCAGGAGCGCGTGGGCCATGGGGCTGGCCCTCCTTCCGGCGGCCGTGGTGACGGGGTGTCTGGCCGAGCCCCCCGGCCACCTGCCCTCGTCGATCCGGATCCTCTACTCCAAGGCGGCCCGCGACTCGCTCGGGGAGCGGGTGGACGTCTGGTTCCTGCTGGCCCGACAGGGCAACGAGCTCCGGCTGACCGAGGAGGACGCGCACGAGGTCGAGCCCACGTTCGCGCTCGGGCCGAGGCGGGTCTTCTACGTGCGGGAGGAGGAGGAGGGCTCCGAGATCTGGTCGATTGATCTGGGCGGGGGCGACGAGCGGTTGGAGCTGGCCGGCGACGGTGACCTGCGCGAGCCCGACGTGAGCCCCGATGGGGCCCGCCTCGCGTACACGCGGGTGGCGGACGGAAGGTCCACCGTGCTGGTGGCGGGGCTGGACGGCACACCCGGCCGTGAGGTGACGACCGGTCCCGGCTCGTGGAGCCAGCCCCGATGGTCGCCAGACGGCCGGCGTCTCGTCGTCGTCGGAGGACAGGCCGCGTCTTCGCGCCTCCATCTGGTCGATCCCGACGACGGTGAGCCCCGTCCCCTCACGGCCGGCGCGACCGCTGCCCAGACCGAGCCGGATTGGAGTCCCCAGGGCACGAGGATCGTCTTCCGCCAGGGCGAGGGAGCGGCGGCGGAGATCGCAGTCGTGACCGTGGACGATGGGGGACAAGTGACCGTCCTGACCGACAACGGCGTCGAGGACGGGGACCCCGCCTTCAGCCCGACCGGGGAGCGGATCGTCTTCGTCTCGCGGCGTCCGGACGGGCGGCCGAATCTGTGGGTGATGGATGCGGATGGGAGCGACGTCGAGTCGCTCACCACGATGGAGGAAGGCGAAGAGGCAGCCGACCCGGACTGGCTCTAGCTACTTCTTCGCGGTCTTCTTCTTGTTGCCGTTCTTCGCCTTGTGCTTGCGGTGGCCGTTGGCGAGCGTGCGCTCGAAGTAGTCCGTGGCCTCCTCGTAGCCGATCTCGCGGATGAGCGCCATCTCGCTCACCACCAGGTCACGGCACTTTTCGAAGATCCGCTGGTCGCTGCTGGAGAGGGAGTTCTCCGAGTACTTCGGGTAGAGGTCGCGGATGACCTCGCCAACCTGGATCGGGTCGCCGGACTCGATTTTGGTCTTCACCTGCTTCATGCGCCGGTTGAAGTTCCGGCTCAGCTCCTGGGGCTCTCCGGTGAGGGTCCGGCGCAGCTCCTGGAAGCGCTTGCGGCTGAGCGGTGGGCGGATGGCCGCCAGCTCCTCGCTCCCCTTGGGGACGAAGATCTTACGGCTCTTGGAGACGCAGCGGATCTTCAGGCACTCGATTTTTTCGCCCCCGACCTCGATCGACTCGATGCCGGAAACATAGCCGCCGCCGTACTGGGGATGGACGACCTTGTCGTTGACCTGGAAGTAGGCACCCGCCATATTGGCTAACCGCGGCGGCCGCGGCTCCGCAGCTTCCGCTGCCGCCGCTCGCTGGGCTTCTCGTAGTGGCGCTTGCGCTTGAGCTCGGAGAAGATGTTGGATTTCTTGACCTCTCGACGAAAGCGCTTCAATGCGCTCTCGAGCGATTCACCCTCCCGAACGTGGACCTCGGCCATGCGGAGAAACCTCCCTGTGGGGCATGTGGGAATGGCTAACGTTTGACAGCATATGAAGATAGGGCGTACGCGGGCTGCCGTCAAGGGAGATCCGGCCATTTTCGTGCGAGCTGATCGAAGCCTTTTTGTTGTATCTTAGGGGAACGCGAGCGAGACACCGGCAGCCATAATCCGCGACCTCCGCGCAACCCCACGCCATCGCGCGTCAGTTTATAGCGTCGATGAGCCTGCACGAGGGACCGCGGCCTCACCTGACCGAGGCCAGGAGAAGAGCAGACTCTGCTCGAAGGAGGTCCCGAATGAAACGCGGCTTGAGCCCCCTCCTCGCGGTGGCCGCCTGTGCCGGCCTGGCGGCGGGATGCGCGGCGCCCATCTCGACCCAGCGCAGCCCGATGCATCTGCGAATCGTCGAGCTGCGCAACGACACGGGGACCGACTGGATCCTGACCATAGAGCCAACGGCCGACCAGCATCTGGGGGCCGCCACCACGTTTACCGGCCGGCTGCGCCCGGGGGAGACCAAGACCCTCTACCTGTACCACGGCTTCCGCTACCGCGTGGACGTCCTGCAGGACGACGGCGACTCGCGGGCCTCGGCCGAGTACGAGGTCGACCGCGACATGGAGCTGGTCTTCGCCGGAGATTCCCTGCACCAGGCCTCGCGGCTGGCCGTGGAGCTGGGGGAGCCGACCACCACCTTCTCGGACAGCGCCCCCGTCCTCGATCCGTTCGGGCTCCGCTCCACCGACCGTCCGATCCAGCCCGATACGACCAACATGAGGGATCGACGGGAGCGACAGCGGAACGACCCGCAAGGCGGCCGCGGAGGCCGGCCGAACCAGCTGTAGCTGCACCGGGCTCGCCCGGGTTCCCCCGCTCCAGCCGTGCATAGCGAAGCCCCCCTCATCGTCCAGACGGTCGCGATCGCGATCGCGGTCGGCGTTCTGGCGCAGGTGGTCGCCCATCGCGTCCGCCTCCCGAGCATCATCTTCCTGCTCCTGTTCGGCGTGGTGGCCGGTCCCGACGTTCTCGGGTGGATCGACACGCAGGTCCTGGGGGTGGGCCTGCAGGCGATCGTCACGGTCGCGGTCGCGCTGATCCTGTTCGAGGGCGGCCTCCAGCTCCACTACCTCGACCTGGCGGCTGTCGGCAGGACGGTGCGCAACCTGGTCACGACGGGAGCGGTGGTCACCGTCGTGGGCGCCGCGCTTGCCGCGCACTGGGTGGCCGGCTTCAAGTGGGAGATGGCGCTTCTCTTCGGCGCCATCGTCAGCGTCACCGGTCCGACCGTCATCAACCCGCTCCTCGATCGCGTCCGCGTAACCAGGCGCATGGACACGATCCTGCGTGGAGAGGGGATCCTGATCGACCCGATCGGCGCGATCCTGGCGCTGGTGGTCCTCGAGCTCATCATCTCGACCGAGACTGCGATCTGGCAGGGTTTCGCCCAGTTCCTGACGCGGATGGCGATCGGCGCCGCGATCGGTCTCGCCGGCGGCTGGACGCTCGGGCGCGTGCTGCGCGTACGGCGCCTGATCGGGGACGAGCTCAAGAACATCGTCGTGCTGGCATCGGTGATGGCCCTCTTCGCGCTCGCCGAATGGCTGGCGGCGGAGTCGGGCCTGGCGGCGGTCGTGATCGCGGGGATGACGGTGCGTCGTGAGTCGATTCCGCAGGAGCATCACCTGCGCCGGTTCAAGAGCGAGCTCAGCGTGCTCTTCATCTCGATCCTCTTCATCCTGCTGTCGGCGCATCTGCCGCTCGGGACGCTGGCCGCGCTCGGATGGTCGGGGGTATGGACCGTTCTCATCCTCATGCTCGTCGTGCGCCCGCTGAACGTCCTTGCCTCCACTTCCACCGCCGATCTCACCTGGCGTGAGCGGCTGTTCGTGATGGCGATATCCCCGCGCGGGGTGGTGGCGATCTCGATCGCGTCGTTCATCGCCATCCGGATCGAGGCTGGCAGCCCGGCCTTCGTCGAGGCCGGCCTGACGCCGCTGGACGGTGAGCGCTTCCTGGCGCTCGTCTTCCTGACCATCGCGATCACCGTCGTCGTCCAGGGGATCGCGGCGGGCCCCCTCTCGAGACAGCTAGGCGTGGACGCAGAGACGAGCCGCTACGCGGTGGTCGTCGGCGGAAACCCGCTGGGGCGACTGCTGGGAACGCTGCTCCAGCAACGCGGGTGGGACGTTCTGCTGATCGACGCCAACCTCCGCCACGTGCAGCTCGCGCGGGCTGTGGGGCTCACCGCGATCGAGGGCAACGTGCTCGACCACGCCGTTCTGGGACAGGCCCGGCTGGAGAGCGCCAACGCGCTCGTCACGGTCACCGCCAATCAGGCCGTGAACTTTCTGGTCGCGCGCCTGGCGCGGGACGAATATCACGTGCCGGGGGTATATCCGGTGCAGGTGGACGTCGCGAAGGGGGTCCATGAGGAGCGGATCAGCGAGATGGGAGGGGAGCTCGCCTTCGGCCGGCGGATCAACGTCCAGCACTGGAACCTGCTGCTCGCCGAGGAACGGGTCCGGCTGGTCGAGCTGGAAGCCGGGGAGGAAGCCCCCAGGAAGCCGCTGGCCGAGCTGGACCTCCCGGACGGAATGTTGCCACTCATGACCATTCGTGGACAACAGGCTCTGGTGTGCCATGGGGCCATGAAGTGGCAGCCGGAGGACCGGATCGTGGCGCTGGTGGATCGCGAGGGCGAGGCCGCGCTGGTCGGGCTGTTCGGGAGCGGGGCGGTGGCGGAGATCGAGACCGGACTCGTCCCGGTGGCCGGGCGAGAGGCTTAAACCGTGCCCCCCCGGGCGCCGTTTGGGCGGTGAGGCTGGGAAGGGTCATCCTGAAAGTGAGGATCGTTTGGCCGACATCGCGCCCGACATCCTGAACCGGGCCAGGCGTGGAGACCGGCGGGCGTTCGACGAGCTGGTCCGCTTCTACCGCGACGATCTACTCCGGGTGACCTACCGTTTCGTCGGCAACTACGAGGACGCTCGGGACGTCCTCCAGCTCGTGTTCGTGAAAGTGCACCAGAACCTCGATCGCTGGGAGCCCCGCGCCCCCTTCTGGTCCTGGCTCTACCGGATCGCGGTCAACGAGTCGCTGGGCTGGAAGAAGCGCGAGCAGCGCCGCTACGGCCTGATCACGCCGAGCGAGGAGCTGGTCCAGTCGGACGCCCCGAGCCTCGCGCCGTCGCCGCTCGAGGACGCCTCCTGGGGCGAGACCGAGCGCCGCGTGCTGGACGCGATCGATCAGCTCCCGGAGATGCAGCGGGCAACCTTCATCCTGCGCTACCGGGAGGAGCTGTCGGTCAAGGAGACCGCCGCCGCCCTCGGATGCGCCGAGGGAACGGTCAAGGCGAACGGATACCATGCCATCCGTCGGCTAAGGAAGATCCTGAGGAAGATGGAATCGCCGGCCGGAGAGTTGGAGATCGATGACACCTCTGCACTGTAGCACCGTTCAGGAGGCGCTTTGGGAGCGGGCCGCCTCGTCGGGGCCCGTGCCGCTTAGCCCCGCGCTCGCGGAACACCTGTCGAGCTGCCCCGCCTGTCAGACGGAGCGGCGGGCCGTCCACGACCTGCTCGAGGTGAGCGCGGCGATCGGCGATCCGGCGCCTCCCGTGGACATCTGGGATGGTTTCACCGAGGCGCTGGAGCGCGGGATCGGGCGCGGCCGGCCGTGGCTCGACCGCTGGAGCCGGGCCGCTATGGGGCTCGCGGCGACGCTGGTCGTCGGGTTCGCCCTGGGGGCGGTCTGGATGCGGGCGATCGATCGCCCGCCGGTCACCGCCGATGTCCGTCCCGAAGCGGCGGCGGTGACGGACGAGCCGCGCGATCCGCGCATGGACCTCTACCTGGAAGAGATCGAAACCGTCCTCGTCGCCTACCGCGCCTCCGAGCAGGGGGATGCGGTGGACGTCTTCCGCCGCTCGGTCCCGGCGACCATGCTGGCCGGCGAGGGGGTCCCCTCTGAGGCCGCGCGCCAGCGGCTCGAGCAGCAGCGGGCGGCCCGCGAGCAGCTCCGGACCCTCGTCCTCGCAATGCTCGCCAGCGAGATCGAGTCCGAGCGGACCGGCTTCGGCTACATCGAGCGCCGGATCGCCGAGATCGCCGGCCAGGAGCTCCTGATCCTCGTCCACTAGCCCTCGCGCTCCCCTGCGAAGCCCGTCGCCGCCGCGTAACTTGGGCGGCGTGTCCCCGCCGCTGGTCGCCATCTTCGGATCGAGCGCGCCGCCGCCGGACGAGACCGAGCGAGCGCGACGGCTCGGCCGGGAGCTGGCCGAGGCGGGGTTCGGCGTCCTGAACGGCGGCTACGGGGGGACGATGGAGGCCTCGGCTGCCGGCGCTCGCGAGGCGGGTGGCCACACGGTCGGGGTCACCTGCCGGACCTTCACCTTCCGGTCCGGCGCCAATCCCCACATCCGGGAAGTCGTCGAGGCGGAGTCGCTGACGGCCCGCATCGAGACCCTGCTGACGCGGGCCTCGGCCTACGTTGCCCTGCCCGGCGGGAACGGCACGCTGGCCGAGCTGTCGCTGGCGTGGGAACACGTCCGGAGGCACCTGCTGCCGGGGCCGCCGCGGCCGATCGTCGCCTGGGAGGAGCCCTGGCGCCACGTGCTGGGCGCGTTCGCCGAAGGCTCCCGCCTCGAGTCCGGGACGGACGGGATCGTCTGGGTGCGGAGCGTGGACGAGGCGGTGGCAGAGATCCGCCGGCGTCTCGGATGATGTCTCTAGAGGGGGAGGTCCAGGATCGGGTACGCCTCCCAGCCCCGGGAGTCGAAGTGCCACCATTCGCTGGGAAGCGGGATCCATCCGGCGTCGGTCATGGCTCGCTCGAGCCGCTCGCGGGTGGCGATCGCCTCGGCCGGGAGATCGGTGGCGTCGCGGTGGGCGCGGGGTGTGAAGTCGTCGTGCGCGGTCGGCAGCGGGACGGCCGCGCCGTCGAGGGTCAGGAGGCCCACGTCCACCGCGGCGCCCCGGTTGTGGCGCGAGCCACGCTCCGGGTCCGCCACGTAGGTCGGGTCAGGGAGGATCTCCCACATCTCGCGCTGGACCGACAGCGGCCGGTAGCAGTCCCACACGACCAGCCGGAACCCCTGGGCGCGCAAGGCCCGCTCGGCCTCGAGGAGCCGCCGGGCTGCGTCCGGAACGAGCAGGCAGCGGGGTTGGTCGTAGACGGCGCGGCCGAGGAAGTTGTCGTCCGTCGCGTACCGCATGTCGAGGACGAGGCCCGGATCCAGGACACCTACGTCGATCAGGCCTTCCTGCGCCTGCAGGCCGCCCGACGCGCACGCCGCGCAGATCCACGCCAGGACGATTCTGTCGATGCCGATCACGGCTCGCCAAGATAGGAGCGCCCGCTTCGAGGGGCATGCCGATCCCGAGGCATCGCCCCGGCTTCATCCCGGCCCGCTGGACGCGATCTGGTTCCAGGTCACCGGGACCGTCTGCAACATCCGCTGCGAGCACTGCTTTGTCTCGTGCGGTCCGACCAACCGCGCCTTCGGCTTCCTTTCGCTGGGCGAGGTCGAGCGGAGGTTGGAAGAAAGCGTCGGCCTGGGGGTCCGCGAGTACTACTTCACCGGCGGCGAGCCCTTCCTCCACCCGGACATCGTCGAGATCCTGAAGCGCGCCCTCGCACGCGGGCCGACGACCGTCCTCACCAACGGAACCCTCCTGAAGCCGAGCCACGCGGCCTCCCTGGGGCAGGCAGCCGCCGGGAGCCGCTTCTCGCTCGAGTTCCGGATCTCGATCGACGGGTTCGACCCGGCCGCCCACGACGCCCTGCGAGGGGCGGGGATGTTCGAGCGGGCGCTGGCCGGCCTCGAGCTCCTGCTCGATCACGGCTTCTTGCCGATCGTGACCGCGGTCCGGACCTGGGCGCCCGGCGAGGAGCCGGCGGTCTACCGAGCCTTCGTGGACATGCTGCGAGCCCGCGGCTACCGGAATCCGCGGATCAAGCTCATGCCCGCGTTCCGGATCGGAGCCGAGGCCGAACGGGCGGGGGGCTACGCGGCCGACGAGCGGGTCACAACCCGGATGGTGGACGGATACGATCCGGACCTTCTCCTCTGCAGCTCGGGCCGGGTCGTCACCGACCGCGGGATCTGGGTGTGCCCGATCCTCCTGGACGCCCCGGAAGGCAACCTGGGCGACGACCTCGCGGCGGCGGCCTCCCGCCCCTTCCGGCTCGGCCATGCGGCCTGCACGACCTGCTGGGCGCACGGGGCCGTCTGTGCCAACCCGGGGGCCGCCCTTCCAGAGGCCGGCGCCGCGGCGGACCCGGTCGCCGACCGGTGATCCTCTCCGACGCGGCCTGGCTTTCGCCGACGGAGGGACCGGTCGCCCTCTTCGGCGGCGTCTACAGCAACCACCCGGCCCTCGCCGCCACGCTCGAGGACGCGCGCGCCGCCAGCGCGGGGACGGCCGTCTGCCTGGGCGACCTGGGTGCCTTCGGACCCGATCCGGACGCGAGCTGCCGGATCGTCCGCCAGAGCGAAATCCCGGTCGTCCAGGGGAACTACGACCACTCGCTGGGGCACGGCCTGCCCGACTGCCGGTGCGGGTACACCGATCCCGAGGACAACCGGTTCGCGGCGATCTCGTACCGTTACACCTACGCGCGGACGAGCCCGGATCACCGGGCGTGGATGCGGGCCTTCCCGCAGGCGATCCGGTTCCGGCTCGGGGACCGCCGGGTCCTGCTCTGCCATGCCAGCCCGCGCCGCATCAACGAGTTCCTGTGGGAGTCGATGAGCTCCGACCATTTCCTCCTGCGGCTTCTGGACGACGCGGAGGCGGACGTGCTGGCGGTGAGCCACACGGGCATCCCCTGGCTGCGGCAGCTTCCCGGCCGGCGGGCGGTCGTCAACGTGGGCGCGATCGGCCGCCCGCCGAACGATGGCCGGACCGGCGCTCCGTACGCGCTGCTGGATCTCGACCCCGACGGGAACCCGGCCGTCAGGTGGCGGCGCGTGGAGTACGATCACGACCGGCTGGCGGCCGAGATGCGGGAGGAAGGCCTGCCCGAGGAGTTCGTGGAGACGATGCTGACCGGGTGGTGGACGACCTGCCTGGAGGTGCTGCCCGCGAAGGAGCGGGCGCGGGGACGCTTTTAGGAGCTTTCGCCCGTCAGGAGCGCCACGAAGCGGCCCGCGCGTCGCAGCCCTTCGTCGTCGCCGGCGTTCTGGAACACGAACATCAGGTTGCGCGCCATCCGCTCGAGGATCGCGACGACCGGGCTGGCGGTCAGGATCGCCCGCGCCGACAGCCCGGCTCGCTCCAGGATCAGCAGGCACTCGGCGCGACTGACCTCGCGGCCGTCGTGGAAGGGGTCCATGTACCTGAGCCCGCGGCCCTCCCGCACGCCCACCAGGAAGTGCATCGGCATGCCGACCCCGCAGAGCGGCAGCCCGAGGCGGCGCCCCATCGCCAGGTAGACGAGGGCCAGCGTGACCGGGATCCCCGTCCGGCGGGAGATCACGCTCGAGAAGAAGGAATTCTCCGGATCGTAGTAGTTCTCGCGGTTGCCGCGGAAGCCGCAGGCGCCGTGCAGGTAATCCCTGAGCGCGTCCAGCCGGGCGTCGAGCGGCGCCGTCTCGGGGACCGCCTCCCTCGCCCCCACGGCGAGGAGCCGCAGCTCCTCCCGGGCCTCGTCGGTGCGCCGGGCGCGGTCGGGATGGACGGTCCGCTCGAGGAGGAACGCCCCTTCCTCCAGGGCGACCCCCTCCTCGGTCGCCTGGAGGGCCACCCACTCGCGCTCGATACCGTCGACGTGGATGTCCTCGAGGACCAGGCGCGACTCGTCCCGGATGACGGGCTCGCCGCTGACCGCTGAGGCGGCCTCGAGGAACGGGGCCGCCGAGGGGCCGGCCGATCGCAGAGCCATCCGGGCGTGCGACACTACCCCCTCGTCGTCGTCTCCCAGGAGATGGATGAGGGCGTCGATGTCACCCGGTGAGAGGACCTTTCCCATACCGATTCGCAATATGGGAAGGACGCCGCGCGTTGCACAAGCGTGTATCTTGGGCCGCCGCATGGAGACCCGGATCGAGAAGGACAGCCTCGGAGAGCGGCCGGTCCCCGCCGACGCCTACTACGGTATTCAGACCCGGCGCGCGGTCGACAACTTCCCGGTGAGCGGTCTCCGGGCCCATCCCCGGCTGATCGAGGCCTACGTGATGATCAAGAAGGCCGCCGCCGAGGTGCACCAGGCGCTCGGGGTGCTGGATGCCGAGCGCGCCGGAGCCATCGTCGCCGCGGCGGACGAGGTCCTGGCGGGACGGCTCCACGACCAGTTCGTGGTCGACGTGTTCCAGGCCGGGGCCGGCGTCTCCTTCCACATGAACGTGAACGAGGTCCTGGCCAACCGGGCGCTGGAGACCCTGGGCGCGGGTCGGGGGGACTACGCGCGCCTCCACCCGAACGACCACGTGAACATGTCGCAGTCGACCAACGACACGTTCCCGACCGCGATGCACTTGGCCACCCTCCTCACCTGGCGCGACCTGAGACCGGTCCTGGTCGATCTGGCCGGCGCCTTCCACGCCAAGGGGGAGGAGTTCGCCGACGTCGTCAAGTCGGGACGGACCCATCTCAAGGACGCGGTCCCGGTGACGCTCGGCCAGGAGTTCCACGCCTGGGGGGCGGCGATCGACCGCGGGGTCCGGTTTCTGGACGCCGCCGTCGACGACCTGCGGGAGCTCGCGATCGGCGGCAACGCGGCGGGCACGGGGATCAACCTCCCGGACGGCTACCGGCCCGCCATCGTCCGCCGGCTGTCGGAGCTGAGCGGCTTCGACCTGCGGCCGGCGGCCGATCCCCGCGAGCAGATCCAGAGTCGGCAGGGGATCGCCGCCGTGTCGGCGATGCTGAGGAATCTGGCCCTCGAGCTGATCCGGATCGCCAACGACCTCCGGCTCCTCGACTCGGGTCCCCTCACGGGCCTCGCGGAGATCTCGCTTCCGGCCCGCCAGCCCGGCTCCTCGATCATGCCCGGCAAGGTGAACCCGGTCCTCCCCGAGTGCCTGAACCAGATCTGCTTTCACGTCGTCGGGGCCGACACTGCGGT
This sequence comes from Gemmatimonadota bacterium, assembly GCA_035708865.1. Lineage (GTDB taxonomy): Bacteria > Gemmatimonadota > Gemmatimonadetes > JACCXV01 > JAHWKZ01 > DASRVA01. The sequence goes on from DASTFF010000021.1 coordinate 42,540, forward strand.
GGCGCTCGCCTCGCAGGCCGGCCAGCTCGAGCTGAACGTGATGATGCCGGTCATGATCTGGGAGCTCCTGTTCTCGATGCAGATCCTGGGGAACTTCCTGCCCGTCTTCCGCGAGGGTTGCATCGAGGGGATCACCGCCGACCGCGAACGGCTGGCCGGGTTCGCCCATCGGAGCCCGTCCCTGGCCACCGCGCTGAATCCGGTCCTGGGCTACGCCAAGGCGGCCGAGATCGTCAAGGAGGCGCTTCGGACTCAACGCCCGATCCACGAAGTCGCGCTCGAGAAGAGCGACCTCACCGCGGAGCGGCTCGCGGAGATCCTGTCTCCCGGGAACCTCACCGGACAGCTGGAGCGGGAAGGGAGCTGAGGGGCGTTGGCGACGACGCCCGGGAGACCGGTCAGCGGCGGATCGGAGAGCGCACGACGAGGGCTAGGGCGGCGCCCGTTTTGACCACCGTGCCGGGCAGGAAGGGGAGGACGGCCAGGGCGAGCGCGCGCCCGGGGCCGATCCCCATGGCCAACGCCAGCCACGTCGCGCCGAGCGCGAAGATCACCGCATCCGCGGCCAGGAGGACGGCCGCCGCCTTTGCCAGGCGGTCGCCCGGGCGGACGAACCGGCCCACGAGCCCCGCCGCGACCGGGAAGGCGAGCAGGAAGCCGCCGGTCGGACCGATCGCGTGCGCCAGCCCGGACGAGCCGGCGAAGACCGGAAGCCCCACGATCCCGAGGGCGAGATACATGATCTGGCTCAGCGCCGCGTCCCGTCCGCCCAGGTAGATCCCTGAAGCGAGGACGAAGAAGGTCTGGAGCGTGATCGGCACGGGTGTGAACGGGAGCGGGATCCGGACGAAGGCGCCGATCGCGGTCAGCACGACGAAGGCTGCGATGCCCGCCGCGCGGCGGCCGGTGGCGGCCTGTGACAGACCGACGTCACGATCCAGCGAGAGGGAGGCGTTCCGCATGGGCCGAATGGTAGCGGACCGGTCCGGGCCGAGCAAGGAACCCGCGTGCTGATCTGGCCGGCCACTCGCTTCGTCGCGGGCGAGGATCGCGAGACGGCGATCGCGGCCGCCCGCCAGCTGAACGAGCGGGGCGTTGCCGTCTCACTCGACCTGCTGGGCGAGAACGTGAAGGAGGCCGGCGAGGCGGCCGCAGCTCGCGACGCCTACATCGATCTGCTCGAAGGAATCGCCAGCGCCGGCGTCGACTCCAACATCTCGATCAAGCTCACCATGCTCGGGCTCGACATCGCGCGCCGCCTCGCGGAGGAGAACCTGCGTGCGATCCTGGAGGCCGCCCTCGAGCACGGCAACTGGGTCCGGATCGACATGGAGGGGAGCCCCTATACGCAGCTCACGCTGGAGGTCTTCGAGCGTGTCTGGGAGTCGTACCGGAACGTGGGGGTCGTGCTCCAGTCCATGCTCCGCAGGACGGAGAACGACCTCGAGCGGGCGCTCGAGATGGGCGCCCGGGTGCGGCTGGTCAAGGGGGCGTATCGGGAGCCGCCCGCGCTCGCCTTCCAGGCCAAGGCCGAGGTCGACCAGGCTTTCGACCGCCTCGCCGAGCGGCTACTCGATGCCGGGAACGAGCCGGCGATCGCGACCCACGACGACGCGCGGATCCAGCATGTCCTCGAGCACGCCGCACGGCGGCAGATCCCGCCGGACAGATACGAGTTCCAGATGCTGTACGGGATCAGGTCGAAGACGCTTCTGGAGATGGCCGCCCGCGGCCACCGGATGCGGGTCTACGTGCCTTACGGGGAGGCCTGGCTTCCGTACTTCACGCGCCGACTGCGCGAGCGGAAGGAGAACGTGACGTTCGTCCTCAGGAACCTGATCCGCCGGTAGCCGCCGAGAAGAAGTCGGCGTTGATCTGGACGAAGTTCTTCATCTCCGGCGGTACGTCCTCTTCGGCGAAGATCGCCTCGACGGGGCATTCGGGCTCACAGGCCGCGCACTCGATGCACTCGTCGGGATGGATGTAGTACATGTCCTGGCCTTCGTAGATGCAGTCCACCGGGCACACCTCTACGCAGCTCGCGTCCTTGACACCGATGCAGGGCTGGGTGATGACGTACGTCATGAACCGTCCTTCTCCGTCAAAGGTCCAGGCGGCGTTCGCGCCGAAGGCGTAAGAAAGATGCCCCCGTGACCGCTGTCCAGCAAGGGGCGGGCCAGGTCTTGCACGGCTACAACGGAGTCCGTATACTCGGGCGATCATTCGACCGGAGTTCCTGGAGCGCTGCGTCGGGCCGTCACCTTAGGGCGCGGGGTGCATGGAGACGCTTGACACGACGCGAATCGACCAGCTCCTGGAGACCTTGACCGGGGTCGTCCGGGCGCGGGTCCGGTGCTGCGGCGACGGCAGCCGGCTCACCGAGATCCACATCCTCAGCGACGGGGCTCTTCCTCCCAAGCAGATCGTCCGCAACATCGAGACCCTGCTCAGGACCGCGTTCGATCTCGAGATCGACCATCGGATCGTCTCGATCGCCGTCCTGAAGGCGGAATCCGCGATCGCCCGCGCGGCCCGGGGAGAGCCGGACCCTGAGGAGGTGCCTGCCGCCGCGGCGGTGGTCGAGGCGCCGGCCCCGCGGACGAGCCTCCGGAAAGCCCCGCCGCCGCGCCTCATCTTCCACCGCCTCCGTGTCATCCAGGACGAAGACCTCAAGTGCACGGCGCATGTCGAGCTCAAGCTCGGCGACATCATCTTCGAAGGCCGGCACCGGGATACCGACACCCCGCACGCCCGGATGTACTCCTCGGCGCGGGCGGTCATCGAGGCGCTCGAGTACCTGGCCAAGAAGGAGATGGCGTTCTACCTGGCCGGTCTCGAGCATCTTCAGGTCTTCCAGCGTGACGTGCTGGTGGTCCTGATCGAGGGACGCCACCAGCTCCATCATGCCCGGCTGGTGGGGACTGCGGAGATCGGCGACGATCCTCACGAGGCCGCCGTGCGCGCGGTCCTGGACGCCATCAACCGCTTCATCAACCGCCCGGTCCGCCTGGGAGCCGCCGCCTAAGCGCGGGTTCCCTCGGGACGGGCCGACCCAACCCCCAGCGCGGAGTGCCGTCCCGATGAGCGACGCCGATCGTACGCCCCCCGACCCCACCCCGCCCCCGCCTCCTCCTTCCGAAGCCGCAGCGCCGCCGCCCCGCCGCGGCATGTCCACGGGCACCAAGATCGCGATCGGCTGTGGCGCCGTCGCGCTCCTGGCGATCGTCGCGCTCATCGTGGCCGGCGTCGCGGGCGGGCTCTTCCTCAAGCGGAAGACCGATCAGTTCACGGGCGGGGTCGAGGCCCAGACCAGGGCCAGCGAGACGCTCCAGCAGCTCGAGGCGGATCATCCCTTCACCCCGCCCGCTGACGGGCGGATAGGTACCGACCGGGCCGAACGCTTCCTGGAGGTCACCGACGACGCGTGGGCGGACATGGAGGAGGTCGCGGAGGACCTGTCCGAGCGTGACCGTGACATCGAGGAGCGCGGCGGCGAGGCCGGGATGCGTGACGCCATGGCGGGCATCCAGGGGCTCGGCCGGGCGCGGGTCGCGCTGGCCGAGGCCCTCGAGGACCACGAGATGCCGTCCAGCGAGTACCTCTGGACCGGGCTCGCTCTCATGCGCGCCTACGAGGCGCTGGACCGGCCCGCCGCCGAGACGGGAATCCCCCAGGAGAACCTGGACCTGGCGGCCGAGCACCGCGCCGAGCTGGCCGAGATCGGCGAGACCGGCGAGGACGAGTTCGGCAAGGGGATGGTCCTCGGCATCGCGATGACGTGGGGGATGACCGAAGGAAACCTCGAGGCGCTCGGGATCGACACGCTGATGCGCTAGGCGCCGGACGCGCCGCCCTTCCGCAGGATATCCGGCAGGCGCTCGACGAAGGCCGAGCGCGCGAGGACGAGGTCGGCCCCCGCCGCGCGCGCGTTGCGGAACGCCTCGCCCTCGCGGTGCGGGCCAAACCCGACCACGTACGGCGAATCGGGACCCGCCTTGAGCGCCGCGATCGCTTCGATCGCAGGCCCGCCGTCGGCCAGGTCGACCAGGACCGTCGCCGCGCCCAGTGCTTCCTTGGCCGATCCCGCAAACCGAAGCGGAACGCCCGCCGCCTCAGCGACCGTCTCGATCCTGACCCGGAAGAACAGGTCCCCCGTCAGGACCGCCACGGCCGGCGCGCCGGTCACGCCTTCCACCGGGTCAGGATCGTCTCGCGGCGGAAGACCCGGACCCCTACCGCGAGCACCAGCAGGTCGACCAGCAGCAGAGCCGCCGCGCCTGCCAGGATGAGGGGGGGCGTCAGGAGGAGGAGCCCCTCGAGCTGGAGGATCAGCAGGCCGATAAGCGGCAGAATCACGACGACCCCGATCTGCTGAGCGGTCCGGGCGTCGGACGTCCGCGCGGAAGCGATCACACCCAGCGACAGTCCGAGCAGGGCGACGAGCGGGGCGATCACGAAGACGACCAGCAGCGTGCCGGCGTCGAACACGGTGTTCAGGACCGCCGGCGGCAGGGCCGCCGCGAGCACGGCCGCCGCCACCCCGAAAACCCCCCAGGTGATCGCGATCCCCGGGATCCCCGCCACAAGCGACTTGGCGGTCAAGAGCTCGGCGGTCGTGAGCGGCGTGGCCAGGAGCGGCTCCAGGCTGCGCGCCCGCTTCTCGCCGATCACGCTGTAGGTGGCGATCGCCATCGTGGCCATCTCGGGGATGACGAGGAGGAGCAGGAGCATCTGCCGAAGCACCAGGACCTGGACGCGATCGCCGGTCAGGAGCGCGTCCTCCGTACGCCCGAGCGGTCCGATCGGAGAGCGGTCGATCGACGGGAGGTCGAGGTCGTTCATCTGGGGGGCGTAGAGAGCGAACAGGAGGTAGATCGCCACCAGGAGAAAGGGAACCCCGACCGAGGTCGCGATGAGCGCCCGCTCCTGGACGAGCTCCGCCCAATCCTTGACCACGAGGGCCCTGATCCGACCGGCGTTCACGTGTCTCCTCCGTTCGACCGCTCGTCCTCGCCGGACATGATCTCGAGATAGACCTCCTCCAGCGTCGGCCGGACCGCCACCACCTCGTGGATCCGCGCCCCCGCCTCGACCAGCCCGCGGACGAGATCGGGCGTGGCGCCCGGTTCGGCCAGCGTCACGGTCAGGGTGTCGTCTTCCCCCGTCACCCCGCGCACGAAGGGGAGCGCCCGTGCGGCGGCCGCCCCGTGGTCAACCTCCGCCAGCCGCACCCGGACGCGCGGGGACAGGAGCCGGGCCCTCAGCGCGGCCGGACGGTCCAACGCCACCAGGCGGCCCCGTATCAGCGCCACCCGGTCGCAGAGCCGCTCGGCCTCCTCCAGGTTGTGGGTCGAGACGAGGATCGTCCGCCCCTCCTTTCGGAGTGAGTCGATGGCGTCCCGGACGACCCGGGCCACGTGCGGATCGAGCCCCGCGGTCGGCTCGTCCAGAAGGAGGACCTCGGGCTCGTGGAGGAGCGCCCGCGCGAGCGCCAGCTTCTGTCGCATCCCCTTGGAGAAGGTGCCGGCCGCGTCACCGGCGCGGTCGGCCAGACCGAGGAGACCCAGATACCGGTCCACGGCCGCGTCGACCTCGGGGACCCCCTGGAGCCGGGCGTGGAGCTCCAGGTTCCGCCGCGCCGAGAGCCGGTCGTAGAGGCCGGGCGTCTCGGTCAGGATGCCAACCGAGCGCCGGACCCCGTCGTCGTCCTCGCCGAGACGGTGGCCGCACACCCTCGCGATCCCCGAGGTCGGCGGGATCAACGCCGCCAGCATCCGGATCGTGGTCGTCTTGCCGGCGCCGTTGGGTCCCAGCAGCCCCACCACTTCGCCGCGGCCGACCGTGATCGAGAGGCCGTCGACGGCGGTCAGGCCGTCGAAGCGGCGGGTCAGGTCGCGGGTCTCGATGGCGGGGAGCACGGACGGCCTAAGTATAGCGTGGCGAGGGCGGACGCCCCGCGGGATCCTTGTTCACAAAAGTGGACTCGAGATCACATTTGTGAATGCAAAACCCCGAAGAGATATAGGCCACTGTTTGACTTTCGGTTTTTGTTCGGATAGCGTTTGCTCGTGGTCTCCCCGTCCGCCCCGCGGTCGATCCTCCACGTCGACCTGGACGCCTTCTTCGTCGCCGTCGAGCGGCTCCGCGACCCCTCGCTGGCCGGGAAGCCGGTCGTGGTGGGGGCGGACCCCAGGGGCGGGAAAGGGCGCGGGGTCGTGGCGGCCGCGTCGTACGAGGCCCGGGAGTACGGGCTCCACTCGGCGATGCCGATCCGGGAGGCGTACCGCCTCTGCCCGCACGCGGTCTACGTCGCGGGAAGCCACGACCGGTACCGGGACGCCGCGCGGGCCGTCCGGCGGGTCTTCCGCCGCTTCACGCCGGCCGTCGAGCCGGTGTCGATCGACGAGGCGTACCTGGATCTCTCCGGCACCGAGCGGCTCCACGGCCCGCCGGCGGCCACGGCCGAGCGGATCCGGCGGATGATCCTCGACGAGACCGGGCTACCCGCCTCGCTCGGGCTCGCGACCGGCCGCACGGTCGCCAAGATCGCCTCCGAACTCGCCAAGCCGGAGGGGTTCCTCCACGTCTGGCCGGGCCGCGAGGCGGCCTTCCTGGCACCGCTCCCGCTCGAGCGGATGCCGGGAATCGGCCCCGCCACGCTGGAGTCGCTGGAGCGCTTCAACCTGCGCCGGCTGGGGGACCTGGCGCGGCTCGATCCCGAGCTCCTGGGGCTCGCCTTCGGCGAGCGGGGCCCCCAGCTCTTCACCCGCTCAAGGGGCGAGGACGACGGGGCGGAGATCGCGCCGCGGGAGTGGCCCAAGTCGATCAGCCGCGAGTGCACGTTCGGCGAGGACACGGCCGACCCCGCCTTCTGCGAGGCCATGCTCCACTACCTGGCCGAGCGCGCGGCGCGTGACCTCCGCGGCCACCGGATGACCGCCCGCACGGTGACCTTGAAGCTCCGCTACCGCGACTTCACGACCGTCACGCGGAGCGCCACCTTGAGGACGCCGACCGACAGCGACCGCGTGGTGGCGGGGACGGCGCGCGATCTCTTCCGCGCGGCGTACGCCCGGCGGGTCCAGGTGCGGCTCCTCGGGGTCGGGCTCACCAATCTGGTCCTGGCCGCCCCCCAGCTCGACCTCTTCACCGAACCCCGGGAGCTTGCCTGGGAGCGGCTGATCCGTCCGCTGGACCGGCTCCGCTCGCGCTGGGGGTTCGACGCCGTGCGGTCGGGGCCGACCCTGGCGGTGGCGGAGGGAGAGGAGGAGCGGCGGAAGGCGCGGGAGACGTCGAAGTTCGCCGCGGGGGCGACGATCGCAGATTCCCGCTGAAGCGCCCCTTGAATCCAACCGGTACAATGGAATGCATGGTTGTCGACACGAAGCTCCACATCGGCCCCGCCGGCTGGTCCTACGAGGACTGGAAGGGGATCGTGTATCCGAGCGGTGCCGGACGGCGGTTCGATCCGCTCGAGTATCTCGCCGGCTACTTCGACGTCGTCGAGATCAACTCTTCCTTCTATCGCCCGCCGCCACCCCAGTGGACCCGGTCGTGGGCGCGGCGGGTCGAGGCGAACCCGCGCTTCCGGTTCACCGCCAAGCTCTGGCGGCGCTTTACGCACGAGCGGGATGCGCCGCCCACCGCTGACGACATCCGCCAGGTCAAGGAGGGGCTCGACGTCCTGGCCGAGGAGGACCGGCTGCTCGCCGTCCTGGTCCAGTTCCCGTGGTCGTTCCGGAACGAGCCCGACGCCCGGCGCTGGCTCTCTCACGTCGTCGAGACCTTCGGCGACTATCCGCTCGTCCTGGAGGTCCGCCACGCGTCCTGGGACGTTCCCGATGCGCTCGAATGGCTCGCGGAGAAGGAAATGGGTCTCGCGGCCATCGACCAGCCGCTTCACGAGGGATCG
>DASTFF010000022.1:0-43290 GCA_035708865.1 Gemmatimonadota bacterium
GCCCGAGGGCCCGACCAGCGCGACGACCTCGCCCTTGCCGATCGTGAACGTTACGTCGTGCAGGACCCGGCCGCCTTCGTCGTCGTAGGCGAACGAGACGTGGTCGTACCGGATCTCCCGGTCGAACGAGGGGATCGAGACGGGGTGCGCCACCTCCTTGACGTCCGGCTCCTCGTCCAGGACGGCGAAGATCCGCTCGCAGCCGGCCAGCGCGGGCTGGACGTCCTCGTTGAGCCGCGACAGGTACTTGATGGGACTCGAGAGCTTGAGCGAGGCGACGAGGAAGACGAAGAAGGTCTCGGGGGTGAGCGTCCCGTCGAGCAGAATCATTCGTCCTCCGATGTACAGGATCAGGACGACGGCGCCGGCCAGGAGGAACTCCGAGAGCGGGGTTCCCAGCCGGGAGTACTTCTTCGACCGGACGAGGTTGCGCTGATAGGCCGCGTTGTCCCTCCTGAAGCGCTCCTGCTCGAACCGTTCGGCCCCGAACGCGCGCACGATCCGGATCCCCGCGATGTTCTCCTGAAGCGCGCTGGTGACGTCGCCCAGCTTCTGCAGGAGCTCCCGGTTCACCCGCCGGAGCTTGCGCGCGATCAGGACCGCGATCCAGGAGATCGGCGGCAGAATGATGAGAGCCAGGAGCGTCAGGCGCCACGAAATGGCGAGCAGGATCAGCACCGTCACCAGGACCTCGAGCACATAGCGGGTGACGTCGATGACGCCGGTGGAGATCGCGTTCCTGAGGAGCTGGATGTCGTTGGTGAGGATCGACATCAGATGCCCGGCGCGCGTCCGCTGGAAGTAGCGGAAGGACAGCCGCTGGAGGCGCGAGAAGAACTGGCCGCGCAGGTCGCGCAGGGCCCGCTCGAGCACGATCTGGGGGAGGAAGTCCTGCAGGTAGCCGAGGATCGCCTTGAGGAAGTAGATCGCAAGGATGATCAAACACACGTTCTCGAGCGTGTCGATCGTCGAGGGCTCCTGGAGCCACGCGAAGATGTCGTACTTGAAGAAATGCTCGATTCGCCCCAGGAAGCCCTCCGGCAGAGGGGGGATGCCGGCCTCCGGCCCACCGAACAGGACCTGCAGGAAGGGGATCAGGAGGACGATCGAGAAGCCGTCCACCAGCGCGTACGCGATCATCAGCAGGAACGACAGCCCCAGAAGGCCGGCGTGCGGCCGTAGGTAGCCCAGGACGCGCAGATAGGTCCCCATGGGGACGAAGATATTAAACTCCCCGTCTTCGAGCCTTTCGATGGATCCGAAGGAGGCCCCATGCACGAGATCCTTCCTGGAATCTTCCACTGGACCACGCATCACGAAAAAATCGGAGCCGACGTCCATTCCTGCTGGCTGGAAGACGCCGACGGCGGGGTGCTTATCGACCCGCGCGTCCCCGAGGAGGGGCTGGACTGGTTCCAGGAGCGCGGCAAGCCCCACGACATCCTGCTCACCAACCGGCATCACTACCGGGACAGCGGCCGCTTCGCCGACGCCTTCGGGAGCGCGGTCCACGCCCACGCGGCGGGGATGCACGAGTTCGCGAAGGGCGAGAAGGTGGAGCCGTTCGAGTTCGGGGCGGCCTTGCCGCACGGTTTCCTCGCGATCGAAGTCGGCGTGCTGTGCCCCGAGGAGACCGCCTTCCACACGGTGCGCGAGGGGGGCATCCTCTTTCTGGGTGACTCGGTCGTCCGCTGGGGGGAGGAGCTCGGGTTCGTGCCCGAGGAGCACATCGGCGACGACCCGGCAGCCATCAAGCGTGGGATCAGGCAGTCGCTGGCCCGGATCCTCGACACGCTGGAGCTCCGGCACCTCTGCCTGGCGCACGGAGCGCCGATCCTGGACGACGGGGCGGAGCGGCTCCGGGCGTTCGTCGAGGCCGACTGATGCCGTCCGACGGCGAGACTCCCGCAGGCACCCCGCCGCGCGAGATCGCGCCCGGCCTCTTCCACTGGTCGGCGTTTCATCCCGAGCAGCGGGTGGTCGTGAGCTCCTACTACGTGGAGCCGTCGCGCGTCCTGATCGATCCCATGGTCCCCGACGACGGGCTCTCGTGGTTCGAGACGCGGGCCCCCGAGCACGTCCTGCTCACCAACCGCTATCACTCGCGCGGAAGCGCCGCCTTTCTCGAGGCGTTCGGCTGCCCGGTCCGCTGCCACCGGGCCGGTCTCGACCACGTCCGGGAGCGGGTGGCGGCCGAGCCGTTCGAGCACGGCCAGGTTCTGGCGGGCGGGATCGAGGTGCTCGCCGTTCCCGGCTACACGCCGGACGAGACCACGCTCCACGTTCCGGCGGCGGGAGGAGCGCTGACGTTCGCCGACATCCTTATCCGCGAAGGGGACGGCCCCCTCGGCTACGCGCCCGACAAGTGGTACGGGGAGGACCCGGAGCCCGCCAAGGCGCGGGTCGTGGAGGCGTGCCGCGAGCTCCTCGCCCTCGACTTCCGCCACCTGCTGCTGACCCACGGCGAGCCGATCGTGGATAAAGGTCGGGAGGCGCTGCGGGAGTTCTTCGAGCGGCAGCAGTAAGCGCTGGAACGAGACGCCCGCGGGCGGCTTTTTTTTCACGCCCGGGACCCGACCGCCGTTCCAAAGGGAGACAAGGGTGCTCGCGCCCGGTTGCCACGATCCGACGCCTCCCATCCTCGAGCCAGGAGCTGCCATGGCCCGCGACGCTTCGACCTCCACCCCATCCTCTGTTATGACCGCCGACCCGCAATCGAAGCGCGCAACGTTCCGGTCGCTCCACGAGGAAGGATGCTTCGTCCTGCCCAATCCCTGGGACCTCGGCGGCCTGCGGCGGCTGGAGAAGCTCGGGTTCCCCGCGGTGGCATCGACGAGCGCCGGCATGGCGTGGGCGTTCGGACGCGAGGACGGCGAGCTGACGCGGGACGAGGTGCTCGCCCATCTCCGCACGCTCTGCGAATCGACCGACCTGCCGGTGAACGCCGACTTCGAGGCCGGGTTCGCCGAACGGCCGGAAGAGGTGGGCGTCAACGTGCGGCTCGCGGTCGAAACCGGCGTCGCCGGCCTCTCGATCGAGGACCGGACCGGGAAGGACCTGTACCAGTTGCCACTCGCGGTCGAGCGGATCCAGGCTTCTCGCGAAGCCATCGACGGGACGGGGGAGGACGTGATCCTGGTCGGCCGGTCGGAGGGGTTCCTGATCGGTCGGACCGACATCGACACCACGCTGGAGCGGCTGGCCGCCTACGCGGAGGCCGGGGCCGACTGCCTTTACGCGCCAGGCGTCCGCGACCCGGCCCACATCGAAGCCGTGGTCGCCGCGGTGTACCCCAGGCCTGTCAACGTGCTCCTGTTCGGCCCCGACATGCGGGTCGACGACCTGGCGGAGCTGGGGGTCCGGCGGGTGAGCGTCGGCGCCTGCCTCGCGCGGTCCGCCTGGGTCGGCTTCGAGGATGCGGCGCGGATGCTCCGGGAGCGGGGGACCCTGCCGGAGGAATGCTTCCGCTGAGCCGGTCTTAACGTCGGGGGGCCCGGTGGACGGGGAACACGCGCACTAGCGCGCGCTATCTCGGCGTCAGGGTCGCCACCGGCAGGATCAGCTCCTCCAGCGAGATCCCGCCGTGCAGGAAGGCCCCGTAGTAGCGGGCCTGATACTCGCGCAGCTTGGTCGGGTAGACGAAGTAGTAGTCCTCGACCGCCATCAACGCGGCCACGTTCGTTCCGTGGTCGGGGAGGCCGATCGAGGCCATGTCGATCACCCGGTAAGCGGTCTCCTCCTTCTCGGCCCGGATGTCGTTGCCGAACTTGTAGCGCAGGTTCTGGGACGCGTCCCGACGGGCGTAGACGGTGGCCGGCCGCAAGCAGTGGACCGAGCCGTGGTCGGTCGTGAGGACGACCCGGACCCCGTGGCGGGCGGCCTGCCCCAGGAGATCGATCAGCGCGGAGTGCATGAACCACGAGCGGGTGAGCGAGCGGAACGCCTCCTGGTCGGGCGCGATCTCGAGCAGGATCTCCGATTCCGAGCGGCCGTGGGTCAGGACGTCGATGAAGTTGAACACGAACGCCGAGAGCCGGCTCTGGAAGCACTGCGGCAGCCGCTTCAGGGCGCCCGCTGCGTCGTCGGCCGTGTAGACCTTGACGTACTGGACCGGGCACGCGTCGGCGAGCCCCTTGCGCCTCAACTGGAGTTCCAGGAGCTCCCGTTCGTACGGGTTGAGCGAGCCCTCGATGTCGTGGTCGCCGACCCACAGACCCGGCTGACGCTCCACGATCTGCCGCGGGAACCAGCCGCTGAAGATGGCGTTCCGGGAATACGGCGTCGCCGATGGCAGGATCGAGCCGGCGAAGGACTCCTCGATCGTGAAGTGGCGCTCGACGATGTCCCGGATCGCGATCCACTGATCGAGCCGCAGGCAGTCGATGATGATGAAGAAGACCGGTCCCGGGTCCGCCTCGAGCAGCGGCACCACGTGCCGGCCGACCAGATCCGGCGACAGGGTCGGCCGATCCTCCGACCGCGCGGCCACCCACCTCGGGTAGTGCTCGATGACGAACCGCGAGAAGTCGGCGTTGGCGGCCCGGTGGAGCTCCTGCTGGCTCCCCAGGAGCCCGCGCTCGCCAGCCTCGACCAGCCGCATCTCCCAGGTCAGCAGCTCGCGATAGAGCCCGACCCAGTCGTCCCACGAGCTGCACGCCTTGCGCTCGTCGTCCAGCTCGAGGTACCGGCGGCTGAACTCCTGGGCAATCGTCTGGTGACGGATCTGCGAGCCCTCGAGGAGACGCTTGAGCACCGACAGGACCTGATTGGGGTTGATCGGCTTGACGAGGTAGTCGTCCACCCGCCGGCCGATCGCCTGGTCCATGAGCCCCTCCTCCTCGCTCTTGGTGACCATGACGACGGGGAGGCGGGGATGGTCGTCACGGATCCTCTGGAAAACCGTCATGCCGCGCATCCCCGGCATCTGCTCGTCGAGGAGGACGCAGTCGAAGCCGTTGTCCGAGAGGACCGCCAGGGCATCCTCGCCGTTGGGCGCCGTGATGACGTGGAAGCCGCGCTTCTCGAGGAACAGGATGTGGGACTTCAGGCCGGCAATCTCGTCGTCGACCCACAGGATGCGGCGGGTGTCGGGCATGCCATGAATGTAACCCGCACGGCGACGGCGGTTCCGCCGCGGAGGCCGTGTATGGCTGAGAGGCGGCCTGCAGCAGGGCCCGGGCGATCCGGGCACGCAGGTAGCGGAGAGGGGTACTAGCTCTTAACTTAAGCTCGGATTCAATCATGATGGAGGGGCCATAGACATGCCGGATGTGAAGGACATCGAGTTTCCCGAAACCGGAGAGGAAAAGCCCGCGGGCGCGACCGAAGCGGGCGTCGGCGCCGCGGAGTACGACGAGGAGGCGCTGCGCGAGCGGGTCGAGGAGGCCCTCGACACCATCCGGCCGGCCATCGCGATGGACGGCGGGAACGTCGAGCTGCTCGATATCGAAGGCGGCGTGGTCACGCTGCGGATGATGGGCGCCTGTGGCGGCTGCCCGATGTCGACGATGACGCTGAAGCAGGGGATCGAGCAGCGGTTGAGGGAGATGGTGCCCGGGATCACACGCGTGGACGCGATCTAAACCGCCGGGAATCGCATGACAGGGTTCGAGGAGCCGGGTGGAAGCCCGGCTCCTTCGCGTTCAGGAGTCCGGGTCGCCCCGAGAATCGTCGAGGAGCGCGTCCAGCTCGATCCTGCCGATGGCGCCCGTCCGGCGCGCGGCCTCGCGACCGTCCCGGAAGACGATGCTGGTCGGAATCCCCCGGATCCCGAACCGGCTCGCGGTGGCCGGGTTCCTGTCGGTGTCGAGCTTGCCGATCAGCGCCCGACCGGCCCGGTCGGCGGCCAGCTCGTCGATCGTCGGAGCCATCACCCGGCAGGGGCCGCACCAGTCGGCGTGGAAGTCGACCAGCACCGGCACCTCGCTGCCTCCGATCACCCGGTCGAAGATGGCGTCCGACAGCTGGATCGGCCGGTCGAGGAGCACCGGGCGCCGGCACGCGCCGCAGCTCGGCCGATCGCCGAGGCGGGACAGGTCGACGGCGTTGAGCCGCCCGCAGAAGGGGCACGGCACGACGACCCGGGGTGGCGGCGGGCTCGGTGTCACGACGTCCTTCAATCTGGGCGTCCCCAATCTGCCCGCAAGCCGTTCGCGGGCCGGCCGCCCGCAGGCCCCTTAGGATATCGCCCTCCATGACGAAGCTCTGGCGGATCGCCTACAACGGGATCGTGGTCCCGGCCGCGGCGGCGGGGCTGCCGCTCGCCCGCCGCATGCGGCCGGGGATCGAGGCGGCCGCCGCCGCGAGGGAGGGCCTCTTCGAGCGATGGGAGGCCGGGCTCGAGCCCCTCGTGGGCCGCACCCCGCGGATCTGGCTCCACGCCGCCAGCGCCGGGGAGACCCTCCAGGCGCAACCCCTTGCCGAGGAGATCCGGCGCGCGCAGCCGGCGGCCGCTCTCCTCTACACCCACTTCTCGCCCTCGGCCCGGCGCTGGGCCGCGGAGATGCCCGCGGTGGACGTCGCCGACTACCTGCCCTTCGATCTTCCGCGCCGGATGCGGCGATTCCTGGATCTCCTCGTCCCCGATCTCCTGATCCTGGTGGGCGGCGAGATGTGGCCCAATCTGGTGTGGTCGGCCGCCGGCCGTGGGGTCCCGGTCGTCCAGGCGTGCGCCCGCCTGGTGGGGGCGGACCGGATGGGATGGCCGGTCCGGGGCCTTACGCGGGAGCTCTACCACCGGCTCGACGCCGTGGCCGCCGTGGCCGACGAGGACGCCGAGGTCATGCGCCGGCGCCTGGGGGTCCCGGGCGAGCGGGTCCGCGTGGCCGGGGACACCCGCGCCGACGTGACGCTGGAGCGCGCCCGGAAAGCCCGCGCCGAGGGCCCGCCGGGGATCCTTCCGGAGGGCCGGAGGCCGGTCATCGTCGCCGGAAGCACCTGGCCCGCCGACGAGGCGGTCCTCCTCCCCGCGCTGGCCGGCCTGGCGGCCGGGTGGCCGGGCCTCCTAGCGCTCGTCGTGCCCCACGATCCGACGGGGGCCGCGGTAGCGGGGCTGGAAGCCCGGGCACGGGGGCTCGGTTTGCGGACAGCGCGCTGGAGCGTGGGCGACCCCAACGCCACGGTTACGATCGTCGACCAGGTGGGGCTCCTGTACCGGCTCTACGCCCTGGCCGACCTGGCGTACGTGGGCGGCGGCTTCGGCGGCGCCGTCCACAACACCATGGAGCCTGCCGCGATGGGGGTGCCGGTCGCCATCGGCCCCCGCCATGGGGAACCCCACGAGGTCGCGGCGCTGGAAAAAGGGGGCGGTCTCCAGGTCGTCTCTTCCGCCCCCGACCTCCATGCGTGGTGGGAGACCCTCCTCGTCGGCGACCGCGCCCGCGAGTCCGGCGAGGCCGCCCGGCAGACCCTGCTGAGGATGGCAGGGGCGACCGACCGGATCCTCCGGTTCTTCGCCGATCGAGGGCACCTTGTGGCCTGAGCGAGCGATCGACACGTGTGATGACGACCGGCCATCGACCCGCTAATCTTGACGCTCTTCCATACCCAAGGAGGTGAAGCATGGCGCAAGCCGCCACCACGAGCGACGTCCAGCCCATCGACGCGCGCGGATACGCCCATCCCGACGCCCTCGTCTCCACGGAGTGGGTCGCGGAGCACCTGGACGACGACTCGGTCCGCCTGGTCGAATCCAACGAGGACGTCCTCCTCTACGACACGGGACACATCCCGGGCGCCGTCAAGGTGGACTGGCATACCGACCTGAACGACACGCTGGTCCGCGACTACGTGGATCCGGAGAAGTTCAAGGAGCTCATGGATCGTCTCGGGATCGGCGCCGATACGACGGTCGTCTTCTACGGCGACAAGAACAACTGGTGGGCGACCTACGCCCTCTGGGTGTTCAAGCTGTTCGGCCACGGCGACTGCCGGGTGATGGACGGGGGCCGGTCCAAGTGGGAGGCGGAGGGTCGCGAGATGACCAAGGAAGTCCCCGACTACGAGAGCCGCGACTACCCCGTTCGCGAGCGGTTCGACGCCCCGATCCGGGCCTTCCGCGACGAGGTCCTGGACCACATGCGCGCCCAGGGCCAGCTGGTCGACGTACGGAGCCCCCAGGAGTTCCGCGGCGAGCTCCTGCACATGCCGGACTACCCCCAGGAGGGCGCGTTGCGCGGCGGCCACATCCCGGGCGCCAAGAGCGTGCCGTGGGCGCGGGCGGTCGATCCCGAGTCCCACACGTTCCTGCCGACCCCGGCGCTCCAGGCGATCTATCTCGAGGAGCAGAAGCTCGATCCCAAGAAGGAGACGATCGCCTACTGCCGGATCGGCGAGCGGAGCAGCCACACCTGGTTCGTCCTGACCTACCTGCTGGGGTTCGACAAGGTCCGGAACTACGACGGGTCGTGGACGGAGTGGGGCAACGTCGTGAGGGCGCCGATCGAGAAGCCGTGATCGAGAGCCTCCGGAAGGAGCTGCTGGAGATGAAGCGGCGCGACCTGGAGCTCCGCAGCGAGCTGCTCCGGTCGGGCGAGCTCTTCGACGGGTACCACCCGCGGCTGGAAGCGATCCATCGCGCTCATGCCGAGCGGCTCGCCGCGATCCTCGACGAGCACGGCTGGCCGGGACGGTCGCTGGTCGGCGACGACGGCGCCGAAGCCGCCTGGCTCGTGGTACAGCACGCCATCGGGGACCCCGCCCTTCAGCGGCGAGCGCGTGACCTCCTCGGCGAAGCGGTTCGCCGGGGCGAGGCCGAGCCGTGGAGTTGGGCCTGTCTGGACGACCGGATTCGCACCTTCGAGGGCCGTCCCCAGAGGTACGGGACCCAGTTCGACTGGGACGACGACGGGACTCTCTCGCCGCTGCCGATCGAGGACCCGGAACGCGTCGACCAGCGGCGTGCGGAGCTCGGGCTGGAGAGCCTCGACCAGCGAGTGCGGGCGATGCGTGAGCGCGCCGCTCGCGAGGGCGAGCGGCCACCGGCCGACCGCGAGGCGCGCCAGCGCCGGTTCGAGGCCTGGCTCCGCGAGGTGGGATGGCGCCGAGCGGAGCGGGTGAGTCCCGCCCCGTGATCACCGGGGGCTGTCTCTGTGGCGCCGTCCGCTACGAGGTGAGGGGTTCGTTTCTCCGGGCCGGCCACTGCCACTGCTCCATCTGCCGAAAGCACTCGGGCGCGGCCGTCTGCACCCAGGGCCGTGTTCGAGCCGAGGACTTCCGCCTCCTGTCGGGCGAGGAGAGCCTGCGCGTCTACCGGCCGGCCGAGGGCGCGGCGGTGAAAGCGTTCTGCATCCGGTGCGGCTCGAGCCTGTTCGGCGGGACGTGGCCCGAGGGGCCCGAGGTCTCGATCCGGCTGGGGAGCGTGGACGGCGACCCGGGGATCCGTCCGCAATTCCACACGTTCGTGGAGTCCCGGGCGCCGTGGGACGAGATCACCGACGACCTGCCGCAGTACCCGGGCCCGCTGCCCTCCTGAGGGCACCCGATCGCGCGAATTCGAACCACGTCCCCACGCCCCGCTCGACCGCCCGATCGTAGACCAGACCCGCCAGCGCCGCGTCCTGAAGCGCCGTTCCGGTCGAGTCGAAGACGATGATCTCGTACGGTGTCCAGCGTCCGGGCCGGAGCCCGGCCACGACCTGCCCGAGCTCGGCGTAGACGTCCGCCCGCGTCATGAGGCCCGCCTCGAGCGCGTGGTGGAGCTCCCCGATGGACGCGCACTGCTCGAGGTGGTCGACGACCACGATGGTCGAGGCGAGAAGGCGGGCATCCAGCTCCTGTTTCTGCTGGCTGTCGGCGCCGACCGCGGCGACGAAGGTTCCGGGCCGGATGTCGCCGACCCGGAGAACCGGCTCCGTCGAGGGCGTGCAAGTGACGACGACCCCGCTCTCCGTGAGCGCCACCCGGAGATCCCGGGCGGGTAGCGCCTCGATGCCCATGGCGCCGACCTCTTCGGCCAGCGCCTCCGCGCGCCGGCGATCGATGTCGTAGAGGAACGCGCGGCGGATCGGCCGCACGGCCGCGACCGCCGCGAGCTGGGCGTGTGCCTGAGCACCGCAGCCGCAGATCGTGAGGGTGGCGGCGTTCTCCGGAGCCAGCCACTTCGCCGCCACGGCGGTCGCCGCCGCCGTCCGCAGGATCGTGATCTGGATCGAGTCCATGATCGCCAGCGGGTGGCCCGAGGCCCCGTCGAAGAGCGTGATCGTCCCCTGGATGGTCGGCAGGTCGAACCGGCGGCCGTTCTCCGGGAAGTTCGAGTTGAGCTTCACCGTGAAGCGTGGGGTCGGCGAAGACAGCGCGGCGGCCTTGACGTGAAAGCCTCCCCCGGAGACAGGGTACCCAAGGATCGCGGTGGGTTGGGTCTGCCCGAGGCCATGGGCGCGGAAAGCGCTCTCGACCGCCGCGATCGCGTCGCCGAGCTCCACCAGCGCCGCGACCTGTCGTGCGTCGAGCAGCAGAGTCCGGCCCGTCATGGCGCGAGGGAGCGCAGGAGTCCGGCCAGCCCGCCGGCAAGGATGAGCACGGGGACGCTCACTCGATTCCGAGCCAGGACGATGAGCGCGATCCCGGTGAGTGCGATCCCGAAACCGTCCGGATGAGCCGCGCCAGCGGGGCGGAAGGTGGCCCCGCCGAGGAGGACCGCGAGATAGAGGATGACGCCCACGACCGCCGCCGTCACGCCGGTCAGGGCACCGTCCAGGAGGCGGTTTCCTCGCAGGGTCTCGATGTGAGGCGCGCCGAGGAGAACGAAGACGAGGCTGGGGAGGAACGTGACCCAGGTGGTGACGAGCGCGCCCACGACCGCGCTTGCCAGCGGGTCCATTCCCTCGGGCCGTCCCCACGCGGCGACGAAGCCGACGAACTGGACGACCATGATGAGCGGTCCCGGCGTCGTCTCGGCCAGCGCCAGGCCATCCAGGGCCTGTGCGTGGGTCAGCCAGCCCAGCGGACCCGTGGCGGCCTGGGTGACGTACGCGAGGACCGCGTACGCCCCGCCGAACGTCACCAGCGCGGCCTGGGTGAAGAAGCGGTACTCGGTGGCATGGACGCTCCCGGCCCCGCGCCAGGCGACGAGCGCCAGGTAGGGGACGAGCCAGAGCGCCAGGCCGGCCAGAGCCACCCGCATGGCACCACGCGCACGGCCGGCTTCGTTGGGGAGAGGAACCTCGGCCTTCTCCGGGTCCGGATCCGCCGCCACCCTCCTGGCGAACGCCGCCGGCCACCAGCGCGCCCCCGCCAGGCCGGCCAGGCCCGCGGCCAGGACGATGGCCGGAAAGGGGACGTGGAGCAGGTACATGCCGACGAAGGCGGCCGCCGCGAGGGCTGCGTGGCCGGCGCGCGTGAGGGCGCGGCGACCGATCCTCAGGACGGCGTACGCCACGATCCCGACAACGACCGGCTTGAAACCGGCCAGGATCCCGGCCACCCACGACACCTCGCCGTGGGCCACGTACAGCCAGGACAGCGTCAGCAGCACGAACACCGAGGGGAGAACGAACAGGATGCCGGCGGCGAGCCCGCCCCGGACCCGATGCAGCGTCCAACCGACGTAGGTGGCGAGCTGTTGCGCCTCCGGGCCGGGCAGGAGCATGCAGAGGTTGAGCGCGTGGAGGAAGCGCTCCTCCGAGATCCACCCCCGCCTCTCGACCAGCTCGCGGTGCATGATGCCGATCTGGCCGGCCGGTCCGCCGAACGAAATGCATCCGAGGAGCGCCCAGAAGCGGACCGCCTCCCCGAAGCCCGGCGATCCCCCTTCAGGCGGTTCCACAGTAGTCGATGGCCGTGCGCGTGAGGATCTCGGCCAGGGTCGCGACCGTCGCGAGGTCCACCCACTCGACCGCCGCATGGGCTCCCGCGCCGCCCGGGCCCATGACGACCGTGTCCACGCCGGCGGCGCCCAAGAGCGCCGCGTCCATCCAGTACGGCCGGCCGACGAACGGAGTGCGGCGGCCGAGGACCGCGGTGGCCGCGCGGGCGAGCGCGGCCGTGACCGGGCGGTCGGCACCGGCCTCGAAGGGATCCCGCGCGAGGATCGCCACCGCCTCGGCTCGAAACGAGGGATCTTCCTCCTGGAGCAGGTCGAGGAGGGTCCGGATCTCGGCCAGCGCGTCGTCCGCGTTCTCCCCCGGCACGGTCCGGCGCTCGATCGTCAGCCGGCAGCGTTCGGCGTAGGTGCTGGGACCGGTACCCCCTTCCAGGACGGCCGCGTGCAATGAGGGGGGGCCGACCAGCGGATGGGGGAGCGATTCGCGAAGCCTCCGCTCGAGCCCCTCCAGGCGCGCCAGGAAGCGGCCCATCCGCAGGTTGGCGTCGATCCCCTCCTCGAAGCGGCTCCCGTGGGCCGCGCGGCCGTGGGTCGTGATCTCGATCCAGGCGAAACCCTTGTGGGCGAGACAGATCTCGAGCTCGGTCGGCTCGGTGACGATGGCCGCGTCGGGGACGACCGCCGTCAGGACGTCGACCGTCCCGAGGCTCGCCACCTCTTCGTCGGCCACCGCGGCCACGATCACGTCCCCGGCCAGGGCCGGGCCGTGTTCCACCAGGTTGGCGACGGCGGCCAGGCAGGCGGCGAGCCCGCCCTTCATGTCGTACGCTCCGCGCCCGTACAGCCGGCCCTCCCTTACGACCGGCTCGAACGGCGCCTCCATGCCTTCGACGCCAACCGTGTCGAGGTGCGCGTACAGCATGAGCGAAGGGCCCCGGCCCGCGCCCTGGAGCGTCCCGAGCACGGTCACGCGGCCGGGCTCGGGCTCGCGGCGCTCGACTGGGAGCCCCAGGCCGTCGAGCCGGCGGGCGACCAGCTCGGCGAGCCTCGATTCATCGCTTCCGGTCTCCGAAAAGGCCGGGTTCACCGACTCGACCCGCACCAGCTCGGCCACCAGCGAGGCCACCTCGTCGACGGAGATCGGCATGAAGCCCTCCTCTTGATCCGCAGGCCGGGAGCGGGTTCTTGCCGGCTGGGAGCGTCTGTGATACAATCGAGATAATGTATGATACAGTTGAATCAGAAGGTCAAGAGGGACGATGGCTCGTCCTGACCCACCAGATTCCACCCGAGCCGGCCTATTTCCGCGTCCGCGTCCGGCGCCGACTGGCCGGGATCGGCGCCCTCCCGCTCAAGAACTCGGTCTATGTCCTTCCCGAGCGGGAGGACACCCGCGAAGACCTGGAGTGGTTGCTCCGGGAGATCGTCCAGGACGGCGGCGAGGGGTCTCTCTCGGTGGCCACGTTCATCGACGGCGTCACCGACCGGAGGCTCCGGAAGGCGTTCAACTCGGAGCGCGACGCCGCCTACGCGGAGCTCGCGGCCGAGGCGGCCCGGTCGCGCGAGCGGCTGAGTGAGCCCGACCCGGATGGGGAGTCACCGCGCGACGCCGCAGAAGCTCTGTCCCGCCTCGAACGGTCGCTGGAGGCGATCCGCGAGCTCGATTTCTTCGACGCGCCGGGACGCGAGGAGGCCGAGCAGGCGGTGGCGATGCTGGCGCTCGAGATGGAGGCCCTGAAGCATGAGGAGGAAACCATGCCCGGAGAGAGATGGACGCCCGCGAAGGCGCGCGGCATGACGTGGGTCACCCGACGCGGGGTCCGCGTGGATCGAACCGCGTGCGCCTGGCTGGTCCGCCGATTCATCGACCCGGATGCGCGCTTCAGGTTCGTCGCGCCGACCGGGTACCGGCCCTCCGAGGGCGAGCTGAGGTTCGACATGTTCGACGGCGAGTTCACGCACGAGAGCGAACGGTGCACGTTCGAGACCCTGTTGGAGCGCTTCGACCTCGGCGACGACCCCGGTCTCGTCGCGATCGCCGAGATCATCCATGACCTGGATCTCAAGGAAAGCCGCTACGGCCGGGCGGAGGCGGCCGGTCTGGCGTCCATCCTGGCCGGGATCGCGCGGACTCACGAGGACGACGGGGAGCGGATTGCCAGCGGCGCCCCGGTATTCGATTACCTCTACGGTCATTTCGGCGGGGGGCCCCAACGGGAGCGGCAGGCGAACCCGTAGCTCGGCTACGCGGGTCCCTAATCCACGTCCCCCATGAGCCGCTTGATGGCCGGGCTCACGACGAGAGCGAACAGGCCCACTCCGCCCGTGATCAAGGCCACCGTGCGGAAGAGATCGCTCGGCGGCAAGGTCCCGAGCGATCCGGCGACCAGCCCGGCGATCAGGTTGCCGAGCGCGGAGGCCACGAACCAGACCCCCATCATCTGACCGACCCGGTTCCTGGGTGCGAGCTTGGTCATCGACGACAGGCCGACCGGCGAGAGCGCCAGCTCACCGCAGGTGTGGAGGAAGTACATCACGACGAGCCACGCGGGGGACGCCCCGTTCTCGACCGTGGCGTTGGCCGCGCCCCAGGCGATCACGAAGAACCCCATCGCCAGCCCGAGCAGGCCGAGCCCGAACTTGACGGGAATCGACGGGTTGGCGCGCCGGTTGGCGAGCCACACCCATATGCTCCCGAACACCGGGGCCAGCAGGATGATGAAGAACGAGTTCACCGACTGGAGCCAGCTCGCCGGCATCTCCCACCCCAGCATGACCCGGTCGGTGAGCCGCTCGGCGAACAGGTTGAGCGAGGAGCCGGCCTGCTCGAAGCCCGACCAGAACAGGGCTGCCAGGAGGAACAGCCAGAAGATGACGCCCAGGCGCCGCTTCTCCATCGAGGTGTGCCCGCCGGCCACCAGCAGATAGACGAAGTACAGGATGGTCAGCGCGACGATCACTACGCCCAGGCTCTGCGCCACCGTGGTGAGCGGAAGAGCGAGAGCGCCCGACCGGACGAGGAGGACCGCCAGGACGATGGCCGCCCCGACCCCGGCCATCGCGATGTAGAAGTTCCGGCTCTTCCGCTCGACGAGGGCCGGATCCCCAAGGTCGAGCTCGCCGGCGTCGCCCAGATGGCGGAGGCCCCGCCGGTACTGGATCAGCCCCGCGACCATGCCGATCCCGGCCAGCGAGAACCCAAGGTGCCAGTTCATCCCCTCGCCGAAGTAGCCGCAAAGGAGCGGCCCAAGGAACCCGCCCAGGTTGATTCCCATGTAGTAGACCGAGTAGCCGGCGTCACGCCGGGCGCCGCCCTCGGGGTAGAGGTCGCCGACGATGGCGCTGATGTTGGGCTTCAGAAGGCCCGTGCCGATCGTGATCAGCATGAGCCCCAGATAGAAGGTCTCGACGGTCGGGATCGCCATGCTGAAGTGGCCGGCCGCGATGATGCAGCCGCCCACGAAGACCGCCTTGCGGAGGCCCCACAGGTTGTCCGCCACCCACCCGCCGGGCAGGGCGAGCAGGTAGACCATCGCGGTGTAGAGGCCGTAGATCGCGGCCGCCTTGTCGACCTCGAACCCGAGGCCCGGGTTGTCGGCGGTGACCGCGGCCGTCATGAACAGGATGAGGAGCGCCCGCATCCCGTAGTAGCTGAACCGCTCCCACATTTCGGTGAAGAAGAGGGTCGCCAGACCGCGCGGGTGGCCGAACCACTGCTGCCCGGCGTACGAGGCGGTGGCGGCCCTCGGGTCGGCGATCTCGCTTAGGGGGTCCTTGGGCATGATCCGCCCACACTAATACCACGTGAGCGTGGACGGAACCCCCGACGGATCGCCAGACGTCTTCCAGCACGGGGCTCCGGACCTGGAGCGGCGCCGCCTAGGCCGCGAGCGCCTCGACGGCGTGGCGCTTCATCCTGGCGAGCATGGCGTTCAGGCCGCGTTCGCGGGTCATGAGACCGACCTTCCGCATGAGCCGGGAGACGTAGTCGGAGGGGATCGCCAGGACGGCCTCGGGGGGCTCTCCGTTGAGGGCCTGGGTAAAGATGGTGAGGAGCGCCCGCACGGTCGGCGCCTCGCGGGGGACGTCGGCGAAGAAGTAGATCCGGCCGTCGGTGACCTCGCTGAACAGGGCCACCGGTGTCATGCACTCGTGGATCTTGTACCGGTCGTCCGCCGCCAGCTCGGCGAACCTGGGGGGGAGCTCGGGGAACTGGTCCGCGAACTCGACCAGGAGCGCCATGGTCTGGTCCCTCCCGAGCCGCTCGAAGCGGTCGAGGAGGCGGTCCAGCCGCGCCGGGGGGGCGGCCGGTTCCGGGGGGTTCACGCGCTCGGTCATGCGGACAAGACTATCGCCTACGCCCCTCCCAGCGCCAAACGATCGAGCACCGCTCGCCCGTCCTCAGGTCCTCGATTCGCTCGACCTCGGTGCCCGACAGCCGGTTGCCGCTGAAGCTGAAGCGGCCCTCGACGGTGGACTCGTCCCGTAGACCCGCGTCGGGAAAGACGGTGGTCTGCCGCACCCGGAAATCGCCGTCCCGGTCCAGCCGGCCGTCGTAGCGGACGTCGCCGAAATCGTCGACCTCGACGACGAGCTGCAGGATGTCGCGGTTCTGGAAGATCCGGGCGCCGAACGGCTCGTCGCGGACAGGCCCGCAGGAGCTCGACCGCACGAACGCGTCGATCGACCATCGCCCCTCGACGAAGGGACGGTCGCCGACGCCGAACGGCCCCTCGAGCACGCCCTCGCAGCCCGCCAGGCCCGTCAGGGCGACGATGCCGAGCGCGGCCCGAAGGCACCCCACGGGGATGCGGAACGGGCTAGCGCAGAACGAAGTCGTCGACGATCACCGCCCGGCCGGGCCGCTCCAAGTGCCCGCGGGGTATGCAGCGGTCGCCGCCGCGGCCGCCGCCGGCGCCGATGACGCCGCCCAGCAGGCCTCCGGACCGACCGCCTACGGCACCGCCGATCGCGCCTCCGATCCCGCCCGCGATCGCGCCGTCCCGGCCGCCTAGAATCGCCCCGATCCCGGCGCCGATCGCGGCGCCGACGATGGCGTCCTCGGTACGGCTGGATCCGCCGTCGGGGAAGGTCGGAGCGGGGGCCGTCGGGGGCGCGGTCGTGGCTACCGGCTCGGGGCCGGACGGCTCGACGGGCTCGGGGATCTCGACCGGCTCGGTCTCGGCCACGACGGGCTCGGGGACGGGCGCCGGCTCCGGGCCGGGCACTGGCTCGGACGCCGTCGTTCCCGGTTCGGGTGCGGGCGCCGGCTCGTGGACGTAGATGGTCCGGTAGATCACGCGCGGGCCGGGCGCGGGCCGCGAAACGGTCTGCGGGGCTGCCGGCTCTTCGGGCTCGGGGTCGCCCAGGACGATCACCTCGGGCGCGCCTCCGGAGGGACCCAGCTCACGGCCAGCGGCCGGATCCGGGCTCTCCGAGGAGGAGGGCTGGAAGACGACGCTGGGGGTCGGATCCCCGTCGGCGGGCTCGGCCTGGCTGCAGGCGAGGGCTCCGGCGAGCAGGATCACCCCCGGGAGAAGCGGTCGCGGACGGGACATCGGGCTACCTCCGTTCGGGGAAGGCTGGCCGTACAAACGCTATACCACCGCGGCCACGCGGGTGTTCCTCGCCGCCCTCAGGACGTGGCGGGGGCCGGCTCCTGGCAATCGGCGCAGAGGCCGGTGAACTGGACCGTCCAGTTCTCCACCCGGAAGCCGTCGCCGGCCTCCTCGGGGGCGGGGACGCTGTCCAGCTTCTTGTCGTGCACGTCGACGATCTTCTTGCAGGTCCGGCAGATCAGGTGGTGATGGGGACGGACGTCGACGTCGTAGCGGGCTTCGTTGTAGAGGGGGTTCACCTTCACGACCAGGCCCAGCTCCTCGAACGTCTCGAGGTTCTTGTAGATCGTATTGAACGAGATCGTGGGATGCTTCTCGCGGACGCTCTGGTAGATGATCTCGGCCGACGGATGGCGGTTGCAGTTGGCCATCACGGCCTCGAAGATCGCCAGTCGCTGATGGGTGACCGAAAGCCCGGCCACGCGGCACCGCGCGACGAAGTCCTCACGCTGCATTCTAGTCGTTGGAACCTTCATGCCGACTTGAAGATACGTCGCTTCGTCGTGGCCGAGCAAGCGGCGCGGGATCAGAGCGCGCGTGACACTCCGATCGCCAGCCGATGCTCGATCGCCTCGTAGACGCCGTCGGGCGCCTCGACGTTCTGCGGGAAGGCGACCCCCTCGACGTCGTCGAAGAACGTGATCCGGTATCCGAGGTCGAACTTCATGTCTCCCCAGGCGATCCCGACCCCGCCGGAGACGGCATCGGAGCCGGACGCCGGAGCGAACGGCGTCACCGCGCCCGCCGGCCCGCGCGACTCTTCCCACGCGTAGCCGAGGCGGATCTGCATCCCGTTCCGGAGCCGGAGCTCCGAGCCGACGTGCAGGTCCCACCCGCCCTGCAAGGGCCAGGGCGTCGAGTCGTCGAGGATCGAATCCGCGTACAGCACGGCCAGCGAGTCGACCGCCCCGCGGTCGGTCCAGCCGGCGTCGAAGGCGATCTCGAGGCGCTCGGAGGGCCGGATTGCGATCCCCGCCACGCCGCGTCGCGGGAGAACGAGGGGGATTCGGACCGGCCGGTCGGTGAACCGCTCGTCGAGCAGGTTGCGGATGGTGGTCTCGCCGTCGGGCAGGACCACGTCCCGGAGCGCTTCCGGGGCGACGATCAGGAAGTCGGCGAAGCCGTTGTAGACGAGCTCGATCTCGCTGTGGTAGCCGCCCCCGATGAGGACCCGGGGCTCCGGACGGAACGTGATCGCCGCCGTCCAGCCGACCCCCGTGGCGTCGGACTGGATCGTCGTCCGGGCGAGCGAGATCGGCTCCCCGCCTCCGAGAGCGCTCAGCGACGGGTCATGCTCGAAGCGCTGGAGGTCCAGGTCCGAGTGAACGGCCTCGACGCCCGCCGCCAGGCTCCACCGGCCGAACGGACCGGCGGCCACGACGGGGCTCACCGCGATCGTCCGGATCTGGGCCTCGGAGGCGCGGAACCGGCCGGCGAACGAGGTCGGGCGCTCCCAATCGACGTCCAAAAACCAGGGCTCGGTGACCGACACCCCCGCGGTCACCCCCTGCGCGACCTGGTGCGTGACGAAGAGCGAGCCGTCCACGCGCAGGCCGTCTTCCTCGTCGTACTCGCGATCGCCAAACACGCGCAGGCGGCCCTGGTCGGCGGCGGCGAACCCGGTCAACAGGACATGGGTGCCGGGGAGCTCGACGATCCCCGCGGGATTGTGGTAGGCCGCTCCCGCATCCGCGACCGTGGCCGCGGCGGCCCCGCCCATCCCCAGCGAGCGCGCCGAGAGACCCGTCTTGAGGAGGGTCTGCGACCGCGCCGTGCCGTGAAGGCCGGCCAGGAGGAACACCGTGAGCAGGAGCGTGCCGGTGCGCATGACCGGCAACGTATCCTCGCTCCGCGGGAGCGAGCAATGTGCCGTCGACGCGTCCGTGAGGGCCGGTTACCTTCGCGGCCCCGTGAGCAAACGTCCCGCCCGGAAGCGTTTTCAAGTCAAGATCCCGGTCCGGTTCCGCGACCTCGATCCCATGGGGCACGTCAACAACTCCGTCTACCTCACCTACTTCGAGGTCGCGCGGACGGCCTACTGGCAGGAGCTCCATCACGACTATCGCTACGACGTGCTCGACTTCGTCGTGGCGCGCTCGGAGTGCGACTACGTGTCGGCGGCGATGCTGCGTGAGACGATCCGGGCCGAGGTATGGCTGTCGCGAATCGGAACGAGCTCGTTCGTGCTCGACTATGAGCTCTTCGACGAACAGAGCGAGCGGCTGGTGGCCCGCGGCAGGACCGTTCAGGTCATGATCGACACCAGGACCGGGCGCTCACGGCCCATCGAGCCCGAGCTGCGGGATCGCATGCGCTCGTTCGCCGAGCACTGGGGCGGGGCCCCGGAGGAATAGCGGTGCGGCTTTCCGCGCCGACCCTGCACCTGGCCGTGGCCGAGCTGGGCGCCCGCGACCCCGACCTGGCGGCCGTCGTGGAACGGTTCGGACCCCCGCCGCTGTGGGCCCGGCGGCCGGGCTTCTCGACGCTGGTCCGGATCATCCTGGAGCAGCAGGTGTCGCTGCGGTCGGCGGCGGCGGCGTACGCCAGACTCCAGGCCGTCGCCGGCCGGGTTACGCCCGCACGGGTAGCGGCGGTCAGCGAGCGCCGGCTCCGCGCGGCCGGTCTGACGCGGCAGAAGGCCGCCTACTGTCGTGGCCTGGCGACAGCGGTCGTGTCGGGGGAGCTGAACCTGGGGGGTCTCGACCGGCTGCCCGACGAGGAGGTCCGCCTCATGCTGGTAGGGCTGCCAGGCATCGGTCCGTGGACCGCTGACATCTACCTGCTGATGGCCCTTCGCCGGCCGGACGTCTGGCCGAAGGGCGACCTGGCGCTGGCCAGGGCTCTCCAGCGGGTGAAGCGGCTCAGGCGGACTCCCAGCGACGATCGCATGTTCGGGATCGCGCGGACGTGGTCGCCGTGGCGGGCCGTGGCGGCGCGCGTCCTGTGGCATTTCTATATCAGGTCGGGTGAGAGAATGGCCGGACGCGGAACCAAGCCGAGTTGAAAAGGGGAGGTAGGTTCATGACCTGAGAATCACGAGGCTTCCAGAATTTGCATCGCACTCCTATCTTCAGGTTTTCAAGGAAACTTGGGGAGCTACGGTCCCAACCACCCTTCAGGCCGCTTTCAGATGGCGGTGTGTAGAGGAGAAGCCGGTGCGAACTCGAATTCAGGGGGCGTTGTTCGCTCTGGTGGGCATCGCCTCGCTCATCCCCGCTGCGCCAGCGGCTGCCCAGGTCCGTCTCTATGTCAGCCCTTATGTCGGGGTCTTCTTCTACGACGAGGGAGCGCTCGATTTCCTGCGCGGCGAGGCCGATCCGGAGGCCGCCTTCGAGGTGGACCCGGCGCGCTTCCTGGGGGCCAAGGTCGGTGTTCAGCTCCTCGACCGGTTCGGGGTCGAAGGCAACTTTGGCTTCGCCTCGTTGAGCGGAGGGACCGAAGACGTCGGCGACATCGATGTGGACGAGATCGAAGGCGACCTGACCCTCTATGAGATCCTCGCCAACCTCAGCCTCACGCCCGGGAGAGCGGTCGATCTCTTCCTGACGGGCGGCGTCGGCGGGGCAACGACCGATTTCGACCTCCAGGATGCCGACAGCTTCAACGACGTCGTCGTCACGATCGGCGGCGGAATCCGCGTGCCGCTGAACGATTGGGTGCGTCTCAGGGGGGATGTGCGCAGTATCGTGGAATTCTGCGAAGAGGCGGACGAGACCGAGCTCGATGAGTTCGGCGAATGCCTCGACGACTCCTCGCTCACTCACACCGAGATTTCGGGCGGTGCGGAGCTGACCTTGTTCTGACGAGGCGGGGCGTCGGGGGAGCCGCGTGTCAGCTCCCCCGCCCCGCGTTCAACCGTTCCTCCAGACGATCGAGCTCTCCCCGGAGGCGCTCGATCGCCTGCCGGCGCTCGGCGGGCGGCAGGCCCTGAAGCCGCAGCTCGAGCCACCGCTCGCCCTGAAGCCCTCTCGGCGTCCTGCCCCGCGGAGCCCATCCCTGACGCTCGTCGTGACCCGGGTGGCGCGGAGGTCCCGGACCCACTCCCGGGCCCCGCCGGCGGTCGATCAGCTCGCGGAGCCGGTGGTCGAAGTGATGGTTGAAGAGGAGGAGTCGCGCGCGCTGCTCGACGCCGAGGACCTCGGCCAGCCGCTGCTGGTGTTCGGCGCGGAGACGTCCGGTCTCAGCGCGCCGTTGGTCGAGCGATTCGAGGGCGCGGGCGACTGCGTCCTCGTCGACCGGCTTCCTCCGAAGCGCTTCGCGGAGCTGCTCTACCGCCTCGCGCTCGGACTCGCGCAGCCCGAAGCTCTGCTCGCGGAGCTTCTCCATCGTGGAACGCAGCGACTGGATCTGCTCCTCGCTCAGCGCGAGGGCTTCCTGCATGCGCTGGAAACGGAGGTCCTCCAGGCGGTGGACGTCGGGCGGCTCCTGCGCGACCGCCGGGGCGGCGGCCAACGTCAGGACGAGGGTCATGGATCGGGCGATACGAAACATGGGATCACTCCTGCGAATCGTTGATGAAGTCAACGCTGGCGAGCTCGGTCAGGATCGCCTCGCGTTCTTCGCTGGGCAGCTCTGCGAACTCTCGCTCGAGCTCCGCGCCGTCGCTCCACTCGTCCAGGGCTGGGGCCGCCACGTCGGGCAGCATGATGTCGGTCGGCGAGGACCCGACGAGCTCCTCGACGACGGCGGGTTCACCTGCAGCCTCGGCCACTTCTTCCGCGGCTCGGGTCGCGTCGACGATCACCGGCAGGGTCGCGGAGTCTGCGGCGGGCGTGTCCACGATCGGAGCGGTCCCGGGCGACCGAGTCCCGCGCGGGGCCCAAAGGAGAAGTGCCGCGATCGCCGCGGCAGCGATGGCCGGGAGCCAGATCGGCCGTCGCGACAGCCGTCGGACAGAGGCTCGCGGTCTTGACCTCACCGAGGCCAGGATCCGCTCCCGCTGAGCGGCCATCTCTGCGTCGGGGATGGGCGAAGGCTCCGCGGCCAGGGCGGAGACCAACGTGTCGATCCCGGAGGTCCGCGCCCGGCACGCCTCGCAGCGCTCGAGATGCTCGCTCACCCGGACGTCCCGCGGCTCGTCCCCCTCGTCCACCCAACGCAGGATCTCCTCGTCGGTGAGATGCCGGTGCGGCTCGTTCATCGCGCGTTGGCCTCGCTCTCGTACCACGCTCGAAGGCGCGTAATGGCGTGATGGAAGGAGACCCGGGCGCTGCCCTCGGTCGTCCCCAGGATCTCGGCGATCTCCCGGTACGAGAGACCGTTCCAGGTGCGGAGCGTCACCACCGCGCGCTGCATCTCGGGTAGCTGCCGGATCCGCCGCCGGAGGACCTCCGCGTCATCCTCGGCGGCCGCCCGCTCGTCCGGAGTCGGCGCCGGGTCGGACAGGCCGTCGATCGAGCCGGGCCCGCCCCGCAGACGTTCGCGGCGCAGCGCGTCATAGGCGAGACGCACGGCGATCCGGTAGAGCCAGGTCGAGAAGGCCGACCGTCGCTCGAACCCGTCCAGCTCCCCCCAGGCGCGGATGAACGCTTCCTGAGTGAGGTCGAGGGCCAGGTCACGATCGTGGGTGATCTTCGCCAGCGTGGCATAGACGCGCGCCTGGTGGAGCTCGATGAGGCGGCCGAAGGCCTCGTCGTCTCCGGCCTGAGCGCGCAGGACCAGCTCGCGGTCGTCCATCCGCTCTCCACGCAGGGGAACCCCCTTCCGTCACGCTTGGACGGCGGGGCGAGCGAAACGTTAAGGGCCGCTCCCCGTCACTCGGGGCGCGGCAGAGCCGCCCGCGACCCCCTCAGCCGGGGATCCATGGCGTCCCGGAGGCCGTCCCCGAACAGGTTGAACCCCAGGACCACGAAGCCGATCGCGAGCCCCGGGAAGACCGAGATCCAGGGCGCCGTGCGAAGGAAGTCGCGGCCGTCGGAGATCATCGAGCCCCAGGACGGGGTCGGCGGCTGGGCGCCCAGCCCGATGAACGAGAGCGCGGCCTCGAGGAGGATGGCGCTCGCCATCCCCAGGGTGACGGCGATGATCGCCGGGGCGAGGCAGTTGGGCAGCACGTGGCGTGCGAGGAGCCGCAGGTCGCCCATACCGAGCGCCCGGGCCGCCTGGACGAAGTCGAGCTCGCGGACGACCAGCGCCTGCGAGCGGACGAGCCGCGCCATCCCCGCCCAGCCGACCACCCCGATCGCCACGAACACGACGGTCAGCCCGGGCTGGAAGGCGGCGGTGATCGCGATCAGGAGGAGGAGGGTCGGGAAGGCCAGCGTGACGTCGGCGAGCCGCATGATGAGCCCCTCGATCCGACCGCCGTAATAGCCCGAGACGACGCCCAGGAGGACCCCCAGCGAGAAGGCGATCGCCTGGGACGCCACACCGACCAGGAGCGAGATCCGGGCGCCGTAGAGGACGCGCGAGAGGATGTCGCGGCCGAAGGAATCGGTCCCGAACCAGTGGTCGGCGGACGGCCCCTCCAGGCTCCGCGTCAGGTTCTGGGCGAGCGGGTCGTAGGGGGTGATCCACGGCCCGGCGATCCCGAGGACGACGAGCAGCGCGACCACGGCCAGGCCGGCCAGGGCGAGGCGGTTCTTGCGGAGGGTCTGCCAGAGATCGGTCACGGCCTAGGTCTCCGCCCGCTCATACCGCACTCGCGGATCCAGCAACCCGTACAAGAGGTCGACCACCAGGTTGACGAGCACGAAGACGATCGCCAGGAACAGCACGGTACCCTGGATTACAGGCAGGTCGCGCTTAAGGATCGCGTTGAGGGCGAAGCGGCCGATGCCGGGCCAGGCGAAGATCGATTCGGTGAGGACCGAGCCCGACAGGTACGCCCCGAAGTCGAGCCCGATCGCGGTCACGACCGGAATCAGTGCGGCCTTGAGCGCGTGCTTGCCGATCACCGCCCACTCGGCCAGCCCCTTGGCGCGGGCCGTCCGGATGTAGTCGAGCCGGATCACCTCCAGCATCGACGAGCGGGTGAGGCGGGCGATGTAGGCGGTCGAGCGCATGCCGAGGGTCAGGGCCGGCAGGATGAGGTACGGCAGCGCCCCGCCGCCGAAGCCTGAGGGCGGCAGGGCGCCCCACTCGACGGCCACGATCAGGAT
This sequence comes from Gemmatimonadota bacterium, assembly GCA_035708865.1. Lineage (GTDB taxonomy): Bacteria > Gemmatimonadota > Gemmatimonadetes > JACCXV01 > JAHWKZ01 > DASRVA01. Next base: position 24,480 of record DASTFF010000022.1, read on the forward strand.
CAGGATCAGCCCGACCCAGTAGACGGGGAAGGAGATGCCGAGGAAGGCGAACGTCATCCCGAGACCGTCGATCCAGGTCGACTGGCGAACCGCCGACAGCACGCCGATCGCCACGCCGGTGAGCGTGGCGAAGAGCATGGCGACCGAGGCCAGGTAGACGGTCTTCGGGAAGTGCTCGAGGATCCCGTCCAGGACCGGCTGCCGGGTCATGTAGGAGGTCCCCCAGTCGCCGCGGAACAGGCCCGCCACGTAGTGGGCGAACTGCTTCCATACGGGCTCGTCCAGGTGCAGCTCGGCCCGCAGCCGGTCGAGCGTGGCCGGGTCGAAGCGGTCGCCCACCATCGCCAGCACGGGATCGCCGGGTGCGATGTAAAGGAGGACGAACGTCACCACGAGGACGCCCGCGAGCACGGGGACCGTGTGGAGGATGCGGCGGAGCGCGTACTGCAGCATGACGGTCGAGGCTCGGGAGACAAAGATTCGCCAGGGATTATCTTCAGTGTCTCGAATCTATCATCATGAGGAAGGAGACCGATGATCAGCAAACTCGATTTTGTGGGTGTCCCTTCGCAGGACGCTGAGCGTTCTCGGGCTTTCTATGTCGAAACGCTCGGACTGAGACCCGACGACCACGGCCGGTTCGAGGTCTGGGCAGGAGAGACTTGCCTCGGTATCTGGGAGCCGGAAAAGTTCGGCCTGGTCTTCGCGCCACAGAAGAACGCCCACCCCGCTCTCCACGTCGACGACGTTGCGGCTGCTCGAGCAGAGCTCGAGTCGAAGGGCGTCAGCTTCCAGGGAGACATCATCGACACCGGCGTCTGCCACATGGCGCTATTCACCGACCCGGACGGCAACGATCTCATGCTGCACCATCGCTATGCACCGTACGAACAGGAGGCGTGAAAGCGTGAAGGCCGTAGTGGATTCCACCAGCTCGTGTCTCCGGATAGAGAGGCCAAGTTGATACACGCATCGCTACGGAACGCCGTGACGCTGGCGCTGTCGATTCTGGCCTGGGCGGTCGCCCCGGCCGTGGCGCAGGAGGCGGGGGGCGTCGATCCGCGGTTCGGGGCGCCCGACTTGCCGACACCGAACGTGTTCCGGGCCGCGACCGGCCGGCCGGGCCCCCAGTACTGGCAGCAGCGGGTGGATTACGACATCCAGGCCACGCTCGACCCGGCCAGCGCGACGGTGACCGGCTCGGAGACGATCACCTACGCCAACCGCTCGCCCGATACGCTCAGATACCTCTGGGTGCAGCTCGACCAGAATCTGTTCGCGCCGGGGAGCCAGGGAGCCCAGACGTTCCCCCAGGAGGGACGGTTCGGAGGATCCGAGGCGGGCGGGGGGTACACGATCTCCCGCGTCGCCTCGGGCGGCCGGGATCTGGACCACCGGATCAACGGGACCTTGATGCGGATCGACCTCGCCGAGCCGATCCCCCCCGCCGGAACGGCGACGCTGGCCATTGACTGGAGCTTCGTCGTCCCCGAGACGGGAGCCGACCGGATGGGGCGCGACGGCGATCATTGGCTGCTGGCCCAGTGGTATCCAAGGCTCGCCGTCTACGACGACGTCGAGGGGTGGAACACGATGCCCTACCTCGGGCAGGGCGAGTTCTATCTCGAGTACGGCGACTTCGACGTCGCGCTGACCTTGCCCGCCGGCTACCTGGTGGGCGCGACGGGGGCGCTCGAGAACCCGGAGGAGGTGCTGACCGGGGAGCAGCGGACGCGGCTGGAGGAGGCGCGGGCGGGCCAGGTCGTGCCGGTGGTGACGGAGACCGAGCTGTCGGATCCGGCCGCCATCCGGCCGGCCACGACCGGGAACCTCACCTGGCGGTTCCGGGCCGAGAACGTCCGCGACTTCGCGTGGGCCGCCAGCCGCCGCTTCGTCTGGGACGCCACCAGCACGGGCGACGTCCTGATCCACGCCCTCTACCGCCCGGAGGCCCGCGCCTGGCGTGAGGCCGCCGCGATGACGAAGCATTCGATCGAGTTCTACGCGGACTATCTCGGGGACTACCCGTATCCGACCGCCACCGCGATCGAGGGGCCGGTCTTCGGGATGGAGTACCCGATGGTGGTCTTCGTGGCCCCTGAAGCCGACCGCGAGGGACTGTTCGACGTTCTCGATCACGAGTGGGGGCACATGTGGTTTCCGATGGTGGTGGGATCGGACGAGCGGCGCTACGCTTGGATGGACGAAGGCATCAACACCTTCATCAACGAGCTCAGCAAGCGCGCGTACTTTCCCGAGAGCACCCCCGAGCTCCTGAACGTCGCCCAGTACGTCATGGCGATCCGCACCTACCGCGAGCAGCCGATCGGCACGCTGCCTGACGAGTTCGAGGGCAACCTCGCGCTCGGGATCGGAGCCTACGTCAAGCCGGCCGTCATGCTGAACGCGCTGCGCGCCATCGCCGGCGAGGAGGCGTTCGACGCGGCGCTGGCGAGCTACTACGAGACCTGGAGCTTCCGGCACCCCCAGCCGGCCGACTTCTTCCGCCTCGTGCAGGACGAGCTGGGCATGGAGCTGGGGTGGTTCTGGCATGGGTGGATCGAGACCACCGCGACCAACGACGTGGCGATCCTCGGCGTCGACCAGGACCAGGCCGGGGGTGGCTGGATCGTCACCGTGTCGGTGGACCAGCGCGGCGACCTGGTCATGCCGACCCGGGTCGAGGCCGTCGCCGACGGCGGAGCCTCGGCCACGGTCACGATCCCGGTGCAGGCGTTCTACGGCACCGACCGGGCGACCGCTACGATGACGCTGCCCGGACGCGCCCAGCGGATCACGGTGAACGCCGGCCCCGAGTGGGGGGACATCAACCCGCAGAACAACACGTGGACCCGCTAGCGGCCGGACGGGATCCGGGGGAGCGCTGAGCCTGGAATCGCTGCTGGAAGCGTGGGTCGGTAACGGCCTCGGCCTGGCGCTCGCGATCGCCCTCGTCCTCGGGCTCCGTCACGCCACCGACCCCGATCACCTGACGGCCGTCTCGACGCTCGTCCTGTCCGATCGGGGAGCGCACGGCCGGGCCGGCTGGCTGGGCCTCGCGTGGGGGCTGGGCCACGCCACCACGCTGTACCTGTTCGGGCTGCCGCTGGTCCTCTTCCAGGGGGCGCTCCCCGATCAGGTCCACCTGGCCGCCGAGGCGGCGATCGGGATCCTGATCGTGGGGCTGGCCGCACGACTCCTTCTCCGGTGGCGTCGCGGCGTGTTCCACGTCCACGCTCACGCCCACGACGGGATCTGGCACGTCCACCCGCACGCCCACGAGCAGGGCCACTCTCCGGTTCCCCGAACTGACGCCGCCCACGGAGCCCACGTCCACCCGCACGCCGAGAGACTCGGCCGTTCCCCGCTCGCCTCGTACGGGATCGGCCTCGTCCACGGCGTGGGCGGCACGGCCGGGACCGGCGTCCTCATGGCCGCGGCGGTGCCCGGCCGCGTCGAGGGGGCGGTCGTCCTGTCGGTGTTCGCGCTCGGAACCGCGCTCTCGATGGCAGGCCTGTCGGCGGCCCTCGGCTACGGGCTCGCCGGAGAACGGGTCGCGCGGCGGCTGGCGGTGCTGGTCCCCCCGCTCGGGGTGATCGGGGTCCTCTTCGGTGTGGCGTACACGCTGGCTGCCTTCGGGGTGGGCCCCCTGAGCGCCTGACCCTTAGCGCTCGGCGGCCAGCTCCTCTCCGCCCCTCAGCCCCACGCCCAGCCACTTGTTGGCGTAGAAGACGCGCGGGATCTCGTACCCTTCGATCCACGGCTGGACGATGTCGGCGTCCACCGGATGGACGGTGAAGATCCACGGCGCGTCGGCCTGGATCAGGCTGTCGGCGCGGGCGTACATGGTGATACGCGTGTCGTCTTCGAGCGTCCGCCGGGCCTGGAGGATGAGCGAGTCCACCGCCGCGTTCGAGTAGAAGGCGGCGTTCCCGCCGGCGCCCGCCATCCCGCTGAAGAAGAGCGGGTAGAGGAAGTTCTCGGCGTCGGGGTAGTCCGCGTACCAGTTGGCAAGGTAGGCGTCGAGCTCCCCCTGCTGCATGGCCTGCCGGACGGCCGTCCAGTCGCGCTGCTGGAGGTTCATCGTGACCCCGACGTCGGCCAGGTTGGCCTGAACCGCCTCGAGGAACCGCTGGTTCAAGGCCAGCGAGCGGAAGTAGACGTCGAACGTAATGCCCGTGGCGCCGGCCTCGGCCAGCAGGTCGCGGGCCCGCGCCGGGTCATGTCCGTAGGGCTCGCCGTCCTCCCGGTAGCCCGGGAGGCCGGGCGGGATGGGCCCGTGCGAGACGATCATCTCGCCCGGATAGATCGCCTTCGCGATCATGTCCACGTCGACCGCGTAGTTGAGGGCCCGCCGGACCCGGGCGTCGGCGAACTTCTCCTTCGAGTTGTTGAGCGCGAGATAGTAGGTCACCAGCGCCGGCCGCGTGTGGACGTAGCTCTCCCAGTCGGGGCTCCCGGTGAAGCGCTCGTACTCCGGCTTCGGAAACTCGTTCAGGTCGGCCCAGTCGATGTTCCCGCTCTCCAGCTCGGCGATCACGGTCGTGGTCTCGGGGATGATCCGGATCTCCATGCCGTCCGTCTTCGGCCTCCCGCCGTGGTAGCGCAGGTTGGCGCTCAGCCGCAGGACGTCGTCGTGCGCCCACGACTCGAACACCCAGGGCCCCGTCCCGACCGGCGCCTCCGAGAATCCCGACCCCTTCTTCTCGATCTCCTCCCGAGGCACGACGTGTGCCGCCGGCATGGCCATGAGCGAGAGGAACGGGGCGTAGGGCTGGGTAAGCGTGATCCGGATCGTGTGCGGGTCGAGCACCTGGATGCCGCGCAGCTCCTCCGCCTCGCCGGCGGCCATCTCGCTCGCCCCGTCGATGAAGTCGAAGACCCAGGTCAGCGGGCTCTGGCTGGCCGGATCGAGCGTGCGTTCGAAGGAATACCGGACATCCTCGGCCACCAGCCGGCGGCCATTGTGGAAGGTGACGTCGTCGCGCAGGTGGAAGGTGTACTGGCGGCCGTCCTCGGAGACTTCCCACCGTTCGGCGAGATTGGGCGCGATGCCGTCGTCCGTGTACTGGACCAGGCCGTCGAAGAGATAGACCACCATCCGCCCCCGGTAGACGTCGACCGCCTGGATCGGGTCGAGGCTCGCCGGGTCCGACTCGAGGTACAGGTGCAGGACGTTCCGATCCGTCTCGGAGCGGGGTGCGCCTGCGCCGCCACAAGCGGCCCCCAGGAGGGCGAACGCGAGCGTCGCGCTCAGGAGGCGCAGAACCGGGCGTCCGCCGGGGAGGATGGGTCGCATTGTTTCCTTTCGTCGGTTGGACGCGGGGAGCGGCTCAGCCCTGCTCGGGCGCAGCCAGCTCCTCCTCGAGTTCATGCTCGCGCTTCCGGTGCAGCAGCCAGACGACGAGCGCGACGCCGATCGCGAAGCCGACCGCGCCCCCCCATCCCATGTACCGTTCCACGATGTCCCAGGAAGCGCCGAAAAAGTAACCGATCAGCGTGAACGCCGCGCCCCAGAGGATGCACGACAGGACGCTCCACGGAAGGAACCCCCCGTAGGGCATACGGCTGATGCCGGCGACGACCGGACCGAACGAGCGCAGGATCGACATGAAGCGTCCGAAAAAGACCGTCTTTCCGCCGTGCTTCTGGTAGAAGCGCTGGGTCATCCGGAGCCGCTTCTCGTCGAAGAAAAAGTACTTCCCGAACCGGTCCACGACGCCGTGGCCGAACGTCCGACCGAGGAGGTAGCCCACTTGATCGCCGGCAATCGCCCCCGCCGTGGCCAGCGCCCCCACCGCCCATGGGTCGAGGACGCCCCGGAAGGCGAAGAAGCCGCACACGACGATCACCGTCTCGCCGGGCGCGATCAGCCCCAGGAAGGCGCTGGTCTCGAGAAACGTGACGAGGAAGAGAGTCCAGTAGCCGTAGCTCGACAGGAAAGGAAGGATGATCTCGAGGACCCGCTCCTGCATGCGTCTCCGTGATTGCCCTCCCTGTCGGGGGGCCGATATCATGCCCGCCGGCCTTCCCGGGCGGAGGGCCGTCCCGATCGATACCCCGGCGGGATCCGCGACGTGCCCGTGAATTCGAGACGGGGCTATTCGAGGGGGTGCTCGACCCGCTCCCGGCTCGCCACGTCCCAAAGGAGGCGCAGGTGGCTGTTGATCCGCTGTTCGGCGCGCGCCTGATAGAAGGGCGTCACCGTGCCTTCCCAGACGCCGTAGTCGAGGAGCTTGAGGGCGCGGCGCTGGCGCAGGCCCGCCTCCTGGAGCTCGGTGGCGGCGAAGACCGCGCCGATCGCGCGCTCGATCTCTTCACGATCCGGCATGGGAGAAAGGAAGCTATCCGATGAGCGTCGGCGTCGTCAATCTCGGGGAGCTCGAATACGAGAAGCGTCTCGAGGGAGGCGTGCGGTTCGCGACCGACTGGGCCGACATCTCGCGGCGGCTGGGTGGGAAGAAGCTCGGCGCCGGCCACTGGATCGTGCCGCCCCGTAGAGTCACGGTCCCCTACCACGCGCACCTGGTCAACGAGGAGATGGTGCTGGTTCTGGGCGGCGACGTATGGCTGCGGCTGAACGGCACCGAGCATCCGTTGACCGCCGGCGATCTCGTCGCGCTCCCGCCCGGGCCGGACAGCGCCCACCAGCTCCTCAACTACTCCGACCGGCCCGCCAACCTCATCCTCGCCTCGACCATGATCGAGCGCGAGGTCGTCGACTATCCCGACTCGGGCAAGCGCGGGGTCGCGGTCGCGGGCCTGGCAGGGGACGACCCGATGGTGCGGGTCATGCTGCAGAAGGGCGCCCTGCTCGGCCCCGACCCCACCACGTACTTCCAGGGCGAGCCGGTGGACGAGCCGCTGGGCGATCCCCCGGATCCGCCCGCCGCGCGGGATCCGCGGATCGTGACGATCGACGACGTGCCGTGGGAGCCGTACGAAGCGGGACCCTTCCGTGCCGGCCGGAAGCGCCTTTCGCGGGCGGGCGGGGGTCGGCTTCTCGGCTATTCCCTGTACCGTCTCGATCCCGGCGCCCGGACCTGGCCGTACCACTTCCAGCACGTCAACGAGGAGCTGTTCTTCGTCCGGCGCGGCTACGGCGAGCTGCGGACACCGGAGGGGACGCGGCCGCTGCGGCCGGGGGACTTCGTTTTGTGTCCGCCGGGACCGGAGGGCGCGCACGGCATCCGCAACACCGGCGACGGCCCGCTCGAAGTGTTCGCCCTGTCGACCATGATCGAGCCCGAGGTCTCCGAATATCCGGACAGCGGAAAGGTGTACGTCCTGGTCGGGGCCGCGCCGGGCGGCGACCCGGCGGTGAGGACCCTCGACATGGTGTTCCGGCGCGCCGACGCCGTCGACTATCTGGACGGGGAGGTGGGGACGACGTAGTCTCACGGTGAAACTTCTTTCCAGGCCCCGAAAACCCTGTCCGCGAGGAGAACCGCACGATGCACAGAGCATGGACTGCCCTGCTCGTGGCCGGCGCCATCGTCTTCGCGTCCGCCCCGGCGGCCGCGCAGGAAGAGGCGGCGACGACCACCGAGCAGGAGATGATGCAGAAGTGGATGGAGTTCGCCACCCCCGGCGAGCCGCATCAGAGGCTGGCCGAGATGGTCGGTGAGTGGGACTACGAGATGACGTGGTGGATGGCGCCCGACGCCCCGCCCGAGACGTCCACCGGAACCATGACCGCCGAGATGAGCATGGACGGCCGGTATCTGGTCGAGAACTGGACGGGCACGGCGATGGGGCAGCCCTTCAGCGGGCGCAGCACCATGGGCTACGACAACTTCCGTGACGAGTACGTCTCCACTTGGATCGACAACATGGGGACGGGGATCATGGTCAGCACGGGACAGTACGATCCCGCGCAGGAGGCCCTCGTCACCACCGGGACGTTCGACGACATCATGACCGGCGAGCGGGACAAGACGATGCGCGGGGTGTCGAAGAGGCTGGACGAGAACACCCTGCACGTCGAGATGTACGTCCCCGGGCCCGACGGTCAGGAGTTCAAGACCGGCGAGATCCACGCGACCCGGAAGCCGTAGCATCCGGTCGGCGCCGGTCGAGGTCGGCCGCTGGCGCTGGCGCCACGAGGCGGAGATCGCCCGCGGGCTCCTGGAAGACGCGGCGATCCCGAGCGTCCTGGTCGCCGACGACATCGGCGGCGCCTACGCGGGCATCGCTCCGGCGAGGTTGCTGGTCGCGCCGGAGCATGCCGCGCGGGCGCGGGAAGTTCTCGAGGCCCTGGACGAGCCGGACGGGACGGCGGGGACGTAGGCCGCCCCGTCGGCCTTCAGCGTGGCGCTTCCGGTTTCAGCTCGTACGCCACGCGCAGCAGCGACGCCGGATGGATGACCCGCACCGGTGACCCTTCCGCGTTCAGCCCGCTCATGATCTGAAGGATGCATCCGGGATTCCCGGTGACGACCAGCTCGGCTCCGGTCGCCCGGATGTGACCCACCTTCCGGCGCAGGAGCTCCTCCGCCGCCTCGGGGTGGGTCACGTTGTAGATCCCCGCCGAGCCGCAGCACCAGGTGGCCTCGGCCAGCGGGACGAGGTCGAGCCCCGGGATCGCGCGCAGCAGGAGTCGGGGCGCCTCGACCACCCGCTGGCCGTGGACCAGGTGGCACGGATCGTGGTAGGTCGCTCTCAGGCTGAACGGCCGCTTCGGCCTCCGCACGCCTTCCCGAACCAGGAAATCGCTCACGTCGACGACCGCGGCTGAGAAGGCGGCCGCCCGGTCCGCCCATTCCGGATCGTCGGCGAACAGGTGCCCGACCTCCTTCAGATGCGCGCCGCAGCCCGCGGCGTTCGAGACCAGACGTTGGGCGCCCGAGGTCTCCCATGCGGCGATGTTGGCGCGGGCCAGGGAGCGGGCGTCGCCCGGACGCCCCTGGTGCGCGTGGAGCGCGCCGCAGCAGGGGACCTCCGGCAGCCCCGTGACCCGCCAGCCGTTGTACGCCAGGACGAGCATCGTGTCGAGGTTGATCTCGGGGAGCAGCACGCTCTGGATGCAGCCGGGGTGGAGGGCAACGGTGCCGCGCACCTTGCCGGCCGCCCGGCCGGTGGCGACCTGCTCCGGCTCGAGCACGGCTGGGAGCCGGTGCCGCCGCGGCGCCGGCACGGGGGGCAGAAGCGGCGTCAGGGTGGCCGCCTCCGGGAAGCGGGTGTCGAACCAGGTCCGCCAGCGCCGGCTCCGGGCCGACATTCGCTGGTGGAGCCGGAGCAGCCGCGCCCCCCAGCGGAGCCGCCCCGGGTACGGCAGAACACGATCGAGGAGCCAGTCGCGCGGGAAGCCGTCCGGGCGCCCCTCCGCCCCGGCTTCCTCCACCGCCGCGCGGGCCGTTTCGAGAAGCCGCCCGAACTCGACCCCCGCCGGACAGGCGGTCTCGCACGCGCGGCACCCCAGGCAGTAATACATGGCCTGCGCGTAGGCCGGGTCGTCGAGCGCCATCTCTCCCCGATTCACCGCCCGCATGAGCCCGATCCGGCCGCGCGGGTTCGCGCGCTCGCGCGGGGTCAGCGCGTAGGTCGGACAGGTGGGAAGACACAGCCCGCACTGGATGCACTGGGCCAGAAGGTCGTTCTGCGCACTCAACCCGTGCGCCCGGCGCGCTCGAAGACCCGGTGCCCGACCGGCGGGTGCTCGCAGCGCGGCCCGGGCTCGAAGACCTTGCCCGGGTTCAGGACCTGGTTTGGATCCAGGACCGCCTTGATCCGGCGCATCAGGCGGATCGCCGGGTCCCCGACCTGGGCCGGCAGAAACCGCCGCTTGGCGAGGCCCACGCCGTGCTCGCCGGTGATCGTTCCACCCAGCGCGATCGCCGCCGCGAAGATCTCCTCGAAAGCCGCCTCGGCGCGCGCCACCGCGACCGGATCGCGCTCATCGGTCAGGCAGGTGGGATGGAGGTTCCCGTCCCCGGCGTGGCCGAAGGTGGCGATTCTGACCCCGTGTCGATCGGCGGCAGCGTGAATGCGGCGCAGCATCTCGGGGACCTCGCTTCTCGGCACGGTGGTGTCCTCGAGGATCACGGTCGGTCCCCCGCGGGCCAGAGCGCTGAACGCGATCCGCCGCGCGGCCCGGAGATCGTCGGCCTCCTCGGGGCCGGCGGCGAGGCGGACGTCCCGGGCGCCGTGGATCCGGCACAGCCGGACGATCTCGAGGGCGTCCTGCTCGACCTCGTGCCGGCGCCCATCGACCTCGATCAGCAGCAGCGCGGCGAGATCGGTCGGGAGACCCAGGCCGGCGTACGCCTCGACCGCGCGGATCGTTGCCTGGTCGAGCAGCTCGAGCGTGGCCGGCACGATCTTCCCAGCGACGATCGCGGCCACCGACTCGCCCGCCGCCTCCAGGGAGTCGTAGAGGCCGAGCATGGTGCGCACGGTCTCTGGTCTCGGCACCAGCCGCAGGAGGACGCGCGTGAAGATGCCGAGCGTGCCCTCGCTCCCGACCATCAGGTCCACCAGGTTGTAGCCGGCGACGTCCTTGATGGCCTTGCCCCCCAGCCGCACCGCCTCGCCGGTCGGCAGCACGACGTCCAGCCCCTGCACGTAGTTCTTGGTCGTTCCGTACTTGAGGCCGCGCAGTCCGCCCGCGTTCTCGGCCACGTTGCCCCCGATCGTGCACACCTTCATCGAGCCGGGATCGGGTGGATAGAAGAGGCCCGCCGCCTCGACCGCGGCGTGGAGCTGGGCCGTGACCACCCCCGGCTCGACCCACGCGGTAAGGTTCGCTTCGTCGATCTCGAGGATCCGGTTCCAGGTAGGGAACAGCAGGACTACGCTGTCGGCGGTCGGGATGGCGCCTCCCGAGAGGCCCGATCCCGCGCCGCGCGGAACGAGGGCGAACGCTTCCTCGTTGGCCAGCCGGACGATCCGCGCCACCTCCTCGGCGTCGCGAGGGAGGACGACGGCCGCGGGAAGGCGCCGGTGAAGCGGCGTGGCGTCGCCGGCGTAGGTGAGCAGGTCCTCGGGGGCGGTCAGCACACGGCCGGCGGAGGCGATCTCCGCCAGTCCCTTGAGCGCTCGTCGGGAGAGCAAGGGGACGGATCTTCCGTCAGCGAGAAGGCCGGACGATGGGCCGATTCACGAGCATTATCCTACTTTTAGGGACATGCGTGCGCCAAAGTTCGTGACCACGGGAGCCGTTCCGCTTCTCATGGCGATGGTCGCCTGCAGCCAGCGGGTGGAGACCGAGGCGGAGCACGCCGTCCGCGAGCCGGAGCGGCCGCGCCTGCCGGCGGCCGCGGCCCCGGCCGCGCTCGTCGCGGGCTCGGCCGGGGCCGCGGGCGCGATGCCCAGCGGACCGGCGGAGATCATGGGCCCGGACGGCAGCGCGGCATCCGCGGGTCCGGGGATCGGGGGCGTGGTCCAGGCGCCGGGCCTCACGACCCCGCCCCGGGGTAGCGTCCTGTTCGTGTTCGTGCGTCCTGCGGACCGCGACTCCGGTCCCCCGCTCGCGGTCCAGCGCCTGTCGGCGTCGGCGTTCCCGCTCGCCTTTTCGATCGGGCCAGCGGACGCGATGATGGGGCCGGCTCCGTTCCCCGACCGCGTGGTGGTGGAGGCGCGGCTGGACGCCGACGGCGACCCCCTGTCGCGCGACGCCGGGGACCTCTCGGCCAGAAGCGGCCCCCTGACTCCCGGCTCGGAGGGGGTGACGCTCACCCTCGCCGACCCCGCCGACTGACCCGGCGAGTGGAGAGCGCCTCCCGCCGGCCGTAGATTCGGCACGTGGAACGCGAGCTTCCGACCTGGCATGCCGCCCACCGGGCCATCCGCGAGACGGCGGCCGTGCTCGAGCTGCCCGACTCGGGGCTGCTCGAGATCCGCGGAGCAGACCGCCGCGGCTATCTCAACTCTCTTTGCACGAACAAGGTCGACGACCTGGAGCCGGGTCGCGGGGCGCGGGCGTTCCTGCTTCTCCCTCAGAAGGGTCGCGTGCTGGCCGATTTCCTCGCCTGCGAGACGGGGAAGGCGCTCATGCTCGAGTGCTTCGGCGGCACGGCCGGCGCGGCTCTGGAGACCCTCCGCAAGTATTACTTCGGGCAGGAGGTCGAGTTCACGAATCTTCCGTGGCGGGTGTTCTCGCTCCAGGGTCCGGAGAGCCCGGCCGTGCTCGAGCGGGCGGAGCTCGCGGCGCCGGCCCCGCTCGAAGGCTCCCACGTCGTCGGAGGGAGCGGATCGGCGGAGGTCAGGGTCGTCCGGTGGAGCGACTCGGGCGAGACCGGCTTCCACGTGTGGGCCCCCGCCGGTGTGTCGGACGACCTCTCCACGAAGCTGGTCCGGGCCGGAGCGGCGACCGGGGCGCGCGAGGCGTGGGACGCGGTCCAGATCGAGTCGGGAATCGCGCTCGCCGGCCCCGAGCTGGGGCCGGAGACGATCCCCCTCGAAGCCCCGACCGAGAACGCGATCAGCCACACCAAGGGGTGCTACCCCGGACAGGAAGTGATCGCACGGCTGTGGGCCCGCGGCCGGCCGGCCCGCCTTCTGCGGGGTCTGCGGTTCGAGGGCGGGGAGACGCTCCCCGCGGGCGTCACGCTGGACGCGGAGGGGAAGCCCGGGGCTGCGCGGGTGACGAGGAGCGCGGTCAGCCCTGCCCTGGGGCCGGTGGGGCTGGCCTACGTCCACCGCGATTACGCCGAAGCCGGCACGCGGCTCCGCGGGGGAACGGTCGAGGCCGAGGTGACCGACCTGCCGATGGTCCCCGTCCACGCGTGAACGCGACCGGCCGGTGAAGATCTACACCAGGACCGGCGACGCCGGCGAGACCGCGCTCTTCGGCAGCGGCCGGGTCTCCAAGGCCTCTCCGCGGGTCGGCGCTTACGGCGACGTGGACGAGCTGAACGCCTTCATCGGGATCGCCGCGGCCCAGGTCGAAGACGACGCCGTCCGCGACGCGCTCGAACGCGTCCAGCGCGACCTGTTCGCGCTGGGCGCCCTGCTCGCCACGCCCGACCCGGCCCGGCGCAGGGAGAAGTGGCAGCTCCCCGCGGCGCGGATCTCGGCGCTGGAGAAGGAGATCGACGGCTGGGAGGAGGAGCTTCCGCCCCTCACCGCCTTCATCCTTCCGGGCGGCTCCCGGGCCGGTGCGTCCCTGCACGCCGCGCGGACCGTCTGCCGGCGGGCCGAGCGCGCGATCATCGCACTCGCCTCGTCCGACCTGCCGGAGACCGTGATTCCCTACGTGAACCGGCTCAGCGACTGGCTGTTCGTGTGCGCGCGGCTGGTCAACCGGAGGGCGGGCGTGGAGGAGCGGACCTGGTGAACCGCGGGGTAACCGTTCAGTCGGTGGGATCCTCGGTCGCGTAGATCACCGGTGCGAGCCAGGGCACGATCCACACCTCACGGTCGGGAAGACGCACCGTGATCCCGCGCTGCGAATCGTAGTGGACGACCTCGAACGCGACCCCCTTCTCGAAGCCCATCTGCTCCAGCCGGCGCTCCACGTCCTCCTCGCGCCAGCGGATCCCGGCCACGCGACCGCGCTCGCCCTCGTGCATGAAGTGCAGTGGAAACTCGACGGTCACAAGAACTCCTAGATGAGAATCGTTCCTATACGATAAGGCAGGTTCGACCCGCGGGTCAACCGGCGGCGCTCAACCCACGAAAACGGTTTTCGCCAGATCGCCTTCGACCCGCACCTGTTTCCCGTCCCGCTCGACGGTCATGGGCCCGCCCGGCGGGCGCTCGAGGACGCGCACCTCGACCCCCGGGAAGAGCTCCAGCTCGGACAGCGCGCGGAGCGCGCCGCCGTCCCGGTCGTGGACCCGGCGGACGACCACCACCTCGCCCGGCTCGACCTCGCTCAGCCGGCGTTGCTCCTCGTTCGGCATGCGGCCGGCCTTGGGCGGGATCGGGTGGCCGTGCGGATCGGTGGTCGGATGTCCGAGCATGGCGTCGATCCGGTCCTCGAACTCCTCGCTGATCACGTGCTCGAGCCGCTCGGCCTCGTCGTGGACGGCGTCCCACGGGTACCCGAGCGCCTCGGCGAGGTACAGCTCCAGCAGGCGATGATGGCGGATTACCTCGAGCGCGATCTTCTCGCCGGACTCGCTCAGGGAGACCCCCTGGTAGGGGACGTAATCGACCAGCTTCATCTCGGCGAGACGCTGCATCATGCTGGTGGCCGACGCCGCCGAGACCTGCATCCGCTCGGCGATGGCCGAGGTCGAGACCCGGTCCTCGCCGAGGTCCTCGCGCGAAAGCGCGTAGATCGCCTTGAGATAGTCCTCGACCGGTGGCGTGATCGACGGCCCGCTGCGCGGCTCGGCGGTCACGGCCGGACGTACTCCACCGAGAAGGGAACGCTGTTTCCGATCCGCGGGAAGAAGCGCAGGATTGGAGGATCGCTGCCTTCGGCCGGGACCAGGCGGGCGGTCCACGGGATGTTCCCGGCCCCGGTCCCGAAGATATCGCCGGTCACGAACTTGATGTCCGTGCCGTCCCACGTGGCGTCGCTGAACGTGACCTGGAACGTGAGCCCGGTGCGCTCGAACGCGAAGCGCCCGGCCAGGATCCCCGCGCCGGCCTCGACGATCGCCCGTCGCGGAGGATCGTCGGTGGGCTCGCGCTCGACCCAGACCCCGACGACCGGAGCCGGGTCGACCTCGAAGCGGTCGCTCGGGTCGCCGACCGGGTCGCCGCAGCCGTGAGCCGCGAGGAGCGCCAGCAGGAGCATCGTCCCCCGGCCGGGGGGGTGGCCGCGCCGGGCCGCGACTGTAGCATCGAAGCCATGCCACGCGCGCATGTGCCCATCCTAACCGTGGACGCGTTCACCGACGACCCCTTCGAGGGCAATCCGGCCGCCGTCTGCCTGCTCGAGAAGACGGCCGAGAAGGAGTGGATGCAGGCGGTGGCGCGCGAGATGAATCTCTCCGAGACGGCGTACGTCGTGCCCCGTCCTGAGGGGTTCGAGCTGCGCTGGTTCACCCCCCGGACCGAGGTCGACCTCTGCGGGCACGCGACGCTCGCCAGCGCCCACGTCCTGTGGGAGACCGGCGTGACGCCGCGGGACGAGCCGATCCGCTTCCAGACCCGGAGCGGCGTCCTTACGGCGCGGCCGGCGGGCGAGCGGATCGCGCTCGACTTCCCGGCCACACCGGCGCGGGAGGCCGAGCCCCCGGCCGGGTTCTCGCAGGCGGTGGGGGTCGTCGCCACGTGGACCGGCCGCACGACGGCCGGAGACTGGCTGGTCGAGGTCGGCGGCGAAGGGACGATCCGCAGCCTGGAGCCGGATTTCCGGCGGCTGGCGACGATCCCCGCCCGGGGGGTGATCGTCACCGGCCCCTCCGACGACGAGCGTTTCGACTTCGTCTCGCGATTCTTCGCGCCCAGGGTCGGCGTCGACGAGGACCCGGTGACGGGCTCGGCGCACTGCGCGCTGGCGCCCTACTGGGTTCAGCGGCTGGGCCGGAACCCGCTGGTCGGCCGTCAGGTCGGTCCGCGGGGCGGGGTCGTCCACGTCCGCGACCGCGGCGACCGGGTCGACCTGGAGGGGCAGGCCGTCACCGTGCTGCGGGGAGAGCTCATCGTCTGAGACCGGAGGCTCGATGACGTGACCGGACCTCCGCGCTAGACTCGGGCCGGGAGGTCTCCAACCGTCAGCGGCTCCACCGTCCCGGGAGGAATCCATGCGCTCACGCCCGCCCGTCACCCGACTTCCGCTCGCCACCTTCGCCCTGGCGCTGGGGCTCCTCGCCGGCTGCGCCGACACCGGCGCGGAGTCGGCCACGTCCGGGGATCCTGCCCTACCGGCCGGGTCGTCGAGCCCCGACTCGGTGCCGGCCGCCATCCTGGGCGAGGCGCCGCCCCCCCGCGGCCAGGACGTCCACTATGTGGCGGGCGACTCGGCGACCAACGGGTACCTGGTCGCCCCGGAGGGGACCGGCCCCTTCTCGGCCGTCATCCTGATCCACGAGTGGGACGGGCTCAACGACCGCGTCCGCCAGGTGGCCGACGCCTTCGCAGACGAGGGATACGTCGCCCTGGCGGTCGACCTCTACCAGGGTCGCAAGGGCTCGACCCCGGAGGAGAACCGGGCGCTCACCCAGGAGGCGCGCGCCAACATGCCGGCCGTCATCGCGAACCTCGACGCGGCCGCCGCGTTCGTCCGGGCGCGCCCCGACGCGACCGGCAGGGTGGCCGCCATGGGATGGTGCTTCGGCGGCGGGGTCGCGCTCTCCTACGCGCTGGGCGGAGAGCACCACGACGGGACGGCCGTCTTCTACGGCTCGCTGATCACCGACCCCGACTCGCTGGCCGCGCTGGACCATCCGATCTACGGGACCTTCGCCGGCCAGGACGACGGCATCCCGCCCGCCGAGGTCGAGCGCTTCGTGGAGGCCCTGCGCGCGGCCGGCGTCGACAACGACGTCCACGTCTACGACGCGGTCGATCACGGGTTCTGGCTGTGGGTCGACCGCGACCCGGAGACCAACCTTGCCCCTGCCGCCGATGCCTGGCGGCGCCTCAGGGCCTACCTGGAGCGGACGATCGGGTAGGCCGCCCGCGAGGACGGCGATCGGCGTGGATGCGGGCCATCTCATGGCCGTGGCCGGGACCGCGGCCGCGGCGATCGCGACGCCCCTCGCCGTCCGGCGCCGCCCTCGCGACGCTGCGGCCCGCCGGTTGCCACGGACGCTGGCGGGGCTCCTCCTCGCGAGCGTCGCCGCCTACCTGGCCCTCGCCGCCTGGAGCGGGGAGATCGGTCCGCTCGACTTCCTGCCCTTCCACCTCTGCGACCTGGCGATCTTCGTCGCCGTCCTCGCGCTCCTCACGCAGAACCGGTTCGCCTGCGAGGTCCTCTACTACTGGGCGCTCGCCGGGACCACGCTGGCGATCCTGACGCCGGACGTCTCGGGCTCGTTCCCGGACTGGCGGTGGCTCGCCTACTTCACGACCCACGGTCTGGTGGTGGTGTCGGCGACGACGCTCGTCTTCGGTCTCGATCGGACGCCGCGCCCGGGGTCCGCCGGGCGAGTGTTTCTCACCACGCTCGCCTATGCGGCGATCGTGGCCGCGGTGGACGCGGCGACAGGGGCGAACTTCCTCTACCTGGCCAGGAAGCCGGCCGGTCCGACCCTCCTCGACTGGTTCGGCCCGTGGCCGGTCTACATCGGGGTCGCGGCGGGGGTCGCGTGGGTGCTCTTCCGCCTTCTCGAGGCCCCTT
The DNA here is from genome assembly GCA_035708865.1 of Gemmatimonadota bacterium. Lineage (GTDB taxonomy): Bacteria > Gemmatimonadota > Gemmatimonadetes > JACCXV01 > JAHWKZ01 > DASRVA01. The sequence continues at coordinate 41,659 of DASTFF010000022.1, forward strand.
TCCGGCGGGCCCGGCGTACGGGCGGAAGCGAACCGGCGCGGAGCTGAGTCGAGCCGCGCCGGCCGCGCTCAGCGCACGACGATCAGATACGGGCCCTGCTCCTCCACCGTCGCTCCCGCGAGCGCCGAGTGCCGGAGGAGGATGGCCAGCTCGGCCGGTGTGAACGCGGCCCGGACCGAGTCCTCGTAGAGCTCGCGCATCGTCCCCTCGTAGTGCCGTCCATGCCAGGCCACCCAGAACGGCAGCGCGACTCGCGGTGGACGCCGGAGATCGCGCAGCAGGATCAGGCCTCGGGCGCCCGCGACGCGGCCAATCTCGTTCAGGACCGGGGTCGGGTCGGGAAGATGATGCAGGAGGGAGTTCGAGACGACGACGTCGAGTGCGCCGTCGGCGAACGGAAGCCGGCGCCCGTCCGCGACCGCCCGGGCGAGGGGGAAGGCGCGGGCGGCCCGTCGCGCGGCGCTGGCTTCGGCGCTGAAAGCGTGTCGGCCCGCGTCCAGCATGGCGCGGCTCCGGTCGAGGGCCCAGATGCGCCAGCGGGGCCTTGCCCGCGCCAGCAGCAGGGGGATCTGGGCGCCGCCCGTTCCGACGTCCAGGACCCGCGCCCCGCCGCGCGGCCCGAGCCGGGCTACCAGGGAGGCCCAACCGGCGTCCAGCCGCGCCAGATGCGCGGCCGCCGCGGCGTCCATGTACGAGCCCGCCTCCTCGTCCTCGCCCATCACCTCGGGCTCGAGGACGCGTGGCGGATACCACCGGACGTGCCACGGGCTCACCCGGTCCAGCCGCGGGAGATGGCGGCTGCGATCGAAGTCTGTGTCCCCGGGGTGGAGACCAGCGGCCCCGCGCGCGATCGATCCGGGCCGCCAGGGCCGGGTCGCGCTCCCGCGCGGCTCCGGGCGAATCGGCTCGTTCATACGTCGCGGCCGGTTTGCCCTTCGAACTGCGGAGGTGAAGCTTCTGCCGCCCGATGGAGAAGGTCCTCGAACAGATCCGGAGCCGGCGGGACGGGTACCTCGCGGAGCTGGAGGAGTTCCTCGCCATTCCCAGCGTCTCGACCGATCCGGCCCATGCCGCCGACGTTCGCCGGTGCGCGGTCTACTGCCGTGACCGGCTGGCCGCGATCGGCTTCCCTGACGCCGAGGTGACCGAGACCGAAGGCCACCCGATTGTCTACGCCGAGTGGCTGGACGCGCCTTCGGCCCCGACCGTGCTCTTCTACGGCCACTACGACGTCCAGCCGGTGGATCCGATCGAGCTCTGGACAAGCCCCCCTTTCGAGGCGACGGTGCGGGACGACCGGATCTTCGCCCGCGGCTCCGCCGACGACAAGGGACAGGTGTTCGCCCACTGGAAGGCGTGGGAGGCGCATCTCATCGCCCATGGCCGGCTTCCCTGCAACGTGAAGGTGCTTCTCGAGGGCGAGGAGGAGATCGGCTCGGAGCACCTCGTCCCGTTCATCGAGGAGAATGCGGAACGGCTCGCCGCCGACGTGGTGATGATCTCCGACAGCCCGATGTTCGCGAGCGGCGTTCCCTCGCTGTGCTACGGACTGCGCGGCATGTGCTACATGGAGATCCACGTCCGGGGAGCGCGCACCGACCTTCACTCGGGGTCCTTCGGCGGCGCGGTGGC
>DASTFF010000023.1:0-46604 GCA_035708865.1 Gemmatimonadota bacterium
CTCGTCCCCGGCGAGGGCCTCGGCGCCTCTCGCGTAGTCACCGGCGGAGCCAGCGGGGAGGCGCACGTGATGTCGGCCGGCCTCGGGGAGGTCGGCGTTCGCCACCCGCGGGTCGGTGTCGACCGCGTGGGCCGGGAACCCATGCCCGGCGAACACCTCGGCTGCCCGGGTCCCCCAGGCGCCCAGGCCCACGACCCGGACCCGCAATCCGCTGTTCATGGCTGTTCCCGTCTGGACATCACTCGAACGCATGGGTTCCTCCGATCGACGTGACGAGCCCGTGATCCCCACGTGTCGTCGACTGGGAGTCCCGTCCGGGATCGCCCGCGAAGATCGGGGGTCGGTGCTTCGGGCGTCGTGAGAAACGTCCTTCTCCTACCACCCTAAGCAAGTCTCATACCACAGTTGCGGAGCGTCTGTGCGGCGTCGGTGTGCAGCGCGAGCGCGGAAGGTACACGGAGGTCCGCTGGCGGGTCAACCAGCGGACCTGGTGCGCCATCGCGCGCTCCTGCGCGACCCGCCGACGCCACGATCACGCCGCCGTCCTTCCACCGACAAAGCGCCGGACCAGGCGCGCGAAACGATTCTGCACGCGCTCGGCCACATGGGTGACCTCGGCGTGGGAAAGCGCGTGCCGGCCGATGCCGGAGGCCAGGTTCGTGAGCAGCGAGACCCCCGCCACCGGCAAGCCCAGCTCGCCGGCGGCGATCACCTCTCCGACGGTGGACATGCCCACCGCGTCGGCTCCGATCCTCCGCAGGAACCGGACCTCGGCAGGGGTCTCGTAGGAAGGGCCGAGGACGCCTCCGTAGACCCCTTCCCGAACCAGGATCCGCTCCGCGAGGCCGGCCGCGTGGAGGCGCTCGAGGAGCTCCGGGGCGTAGGTCGCCATCAGGGCCGGGAACGGGTTCTCGATCCGTTCGGGAGAGCGGCCGAGGAGCGGGCTCGCGAACTGGAGGTTGATGTGGCTCCGGATCGCCATCAGGGTCCCCGGCGGGTGGATCCGGTGTAGCGACCCGGCCGCGTTGGTGAGCAGGAGCTCGCGCGCCCCCAGGAGGTGAAGGACCCGCACCGGAAGGACGACCGTGGCCGGGTCGTACCCCTCGTAGGCGTGGAAGCGGCCCTGGGCCATGCCGACCCAGGTGTCGTCGAGACGGCCGATCACGAAGTTGCCCGCGTGCCCCTCGACGGTGGCTCGCGGGAACCCCGGGATGTCGCGGTAGCCGACGACGATCGGGTCGGCCAGCTCGTCGGCCAGGAACGACAGGCCCGAGCCCAGGATCAGCCCCGACTCGATCTCGCCCGCCCCGGCCTCATGGAGGCGGTCGAGCGCTGCCTCGGCCAGCGCCCAGCGGGTGGGGTTCACAGGATCGCGCCGGCCACCGTCGCGGTCATGAACGCCGCGAGCGTGCCTCCGATCATGGCCCTGAGCCCGATCCGCGACAGATCGGTTCGCCGGTTCGGCGCGATCCCGCCGATCCCGCCGATCTGGATCGCGATCGAGCTGAAGTTGGCGAAGCCGCACAGCGCATAGGTCGCGATCACGACCGAGCGCGGATCCAGCGGCGCGCCCTGCTGGAGGCTCGAGGCAAGCTGGAGATAGGCCACGAACTCGTTTACGACCGTCTTGACGCCGAGGAGCGACCCGATCGGCACGGCATCCTTCCACGGGACCCCCATCAGCCAGGCCAGCGGGGCCAGGACCCAACCCAGGACCAGCTCGAGGCTCAGGTCCTCGGCGCCGAACAGCCCGCCGGCCCAGCCGATCAGCCCGTTGGCGAGGGCGATCAGCGCGATGAAGGCGAGCAGCATGGCGCCCACGTTGAGGGCCAGGGTGAGCCCCTCGCCAGCCCCGCGCGCCGCAGCCCCGATCACGTTGACGTCGGGGCTCGGGATATCCGCCTTGAGCGTTCCCCTGGTCTCGGGCTCCCCGTCCTCCGGGTACATCACCTTCGAGATCAGGATCGCCGCCGGCGCGCTCATCACGCTGGCGGCCAGCAGGTGGCCCGCGATGTCCGGGAAGTAGGCCACCAGCATCCCCACGTACGCGGCCATGACCCCGCCCGCCACCGTCGCGAACCCGCCGGTCATGACGCAATGGAGCTCGCTCATCGTCATCTTGTCGACGAACGGTTTGATCATGAGCGGGGCCTCGGTCTGGCCCACGAAGATGTTCCCCGAGGCCGACAGGGTCTCCGCTCCGGATGTCCCCAGGGTCCGCTGCATGACCCAGGCGACGCCCTTCACGACGATCTGCATGACCTTCAGGTAGTAGAGCACGGTCATGAGCGACGAGAAGAAGATGATGGTCGGGAGCACGGTGAAGGCGAAGTACGAGCCGGCCGCGGCATAGCGGGGCGGCGACGCCGGATCCAGGGGAGCGTTGGCCGCCGGCTCTCCGACCGGCATCCCCACCGGGATGTTGTTGTCGACCAGGTTGCCGAAGATGAAGCGCGCCCCGTCCTGGGTGTAGCCGAGGAGCTCGATGAAGGCGTCGTTGACGACGGCGAAGAACTGCTCGCCCGGAGAGGTGCGCAGGATGATGAGCGCGAACACGAGCTGGAGCGCCGTCCCCCAGAGAACGATCCGCACCGGGAATCGGCGCCGGTCGACCGACATGAGCCACGCCACGAAGACCAGGAAGGCCATGCCCACGACCGACAGCAGCCGCTCGTGCCACGGCGTGTCGATCTCGGCCCGCGCCCGGGCCACCGCGTCGCCGGCCTGAGCCGCCGACGGCTGGGTGACGGCGGGGGCCACCACGTTCGTGTCCTGGGATCCGCCGGCCTGCGCGGCGGGGTCCTGAGCCCGGGCGTGGAACCCGGCGACGACGAGGAGGGCCATGGCGAGCCAGACGACTGTGAATCCTCGAGGCGGCGGGCGGAGGCGGCGGCGCCGCTCAGCGGGGTGGAGGTCGGTCATCGGCGACCCCAATATATGTCGCGAGGCCGCGCGGCGAGCTTCGCCCCTCCTTCAGCGACCGGCATTCTCGTAGTAGCGAAGGCCACCCGCGATCTCCCCGAGCAGCAGGTCGGGATCGCCGTCGGCGTCCATGTCGGCGAAGACGGGCGCGGCGATGCCGGGCAGCTCCAACGTCGCTCCCGCCGGGCCGAAGAGATCCCCGAGCGGTCCCTGCCCCCGGTTCCAATGGATGGCCGCCTCCCCCGACTCGGAACCGACCACCAGGTCCAGATCGCCGTCGGCGTCCAGATCGGCGAAGGCGGGCGCGCTGCGGCGGCCCACGTCGAACCCCCCCAGCGCGTCGGCCACCAGCGTGAACGAGGGCTCGCGCGGCGAGCCGTCGTTTCTCCACAGATTGAGCTCGCCCGACGATTCCCCGGCCATCAGGTCGAGGTCGCCGTCCCCATCGAGGTCGGCCAGCGCGGGCGAAGCGTGGCTGCCGCGGGTCAGCTCGACGAGCGGCTCGGGCTCGGTCGCGAAGCGCGGGGCCGACCGGGTGCCCTCGTTGCGGTAGAGCTGGACGCCCTCGTTCCAGGTCCCCACCACCAGATCCAGGTCGCCGTCGGCGTCCAGGTCGGCCAGGGCCGGGGCGTAGTGGAACGCGCCCGTCATCCCCAGCGGACCGGTGAGCCGGAGCGCCGGCCGCCCCACCCTTCCGACGTTCTCGAGCCGATAGATCCGCGCCGTCCGGGGATCGGCGGGATCGATCTTGTTGGCGAGCAGGAGATCCGGATCGCCATCGCCGTCCAGATCGCCCACCGCGGGGACGCTCTCGGCGCCGACGTCGACCTGGCCGATCAGGCGCCGCGTGACCACCCGCCAGCCCTCCGCCTCCTGCCGAAGGAGATAGAGGTTGTCGGCGGCGGTGGTGATCGGGTTGTAGGCGCCCCCCAGGACCCCGACGACCGCGTCCAGATCTCCGTCCCCGTCCACGTCGCCGAACGTCGAGGCGTTGTAGCCGCTGGTCGTGAGCGGATTGCCGCGCGGAAACGGCGCCGGCCGGTTCGAGAACGCGGGCCGGTCGCACGTCCCGATGTTCTCGAGGATCAGGAGGCCGGGCTCGAAGAAGTCCCCCCACATGAGGTCGTGGTCGCCGTCGTCGTCGATGTCGGCGAACACGAGCGAGTTAGCCCCGTGAAGGCTGGGGGTGATCTGGGCGACGATGCGGATGCCCTCGAACTCGTCGGTCACGAACGCGAAGGTGGGGGCGCCGGATCCGCCCCACGGGGCATCGGCTTCGTAGCGGGTGACGCTGCCGTCCAGCCGGCCGAGCATGAGGTCCAGCCGTCCATCGCAGTCGAAATCGATGACGCTGGGGATGTTCTGCCGGTCCGAGTAGATCGGCGCTCCGCCGGTGTCCTGCAGGGTGTCGACGACGCCCACGAACCGGGGCTCGGCGGCCGGCCCGCGGTTCTCCCAGGCTTGCAGCATGCTGAACTTCGCCTCGCCGAGGAGATCGGGGTCGCCGTCGGAATCCAGATCCGCGAACCGGTACCACTCGCCGACCGGGAGCTCGGCGAACCGGTCGGTCCGCCACCGGTAGCGGATCTCGGGCCCGTCCGCCCGCTCGAAGAAGAGGATTCGGTCCGCGGCCTCCTGGACGAAGAGGTCGAGGTCGCCGTCGGCGTCGATGTCGACGAGCTGCGGTCGGGGGACGTTGAAACCGCCCAGGAACGGGTGGTCGTAGGGCCGGCCGGCCGAATCGGCCACCGTGAAGGCGGTCACCCGGCGTTCGAAGCGAGGCGGCCCGGGGCCGAGCGCGGCTCTCCCCTGTTCGCCCGCGGGTCCGCCGGCGGAGCCCGTGCACGCCAGGGCGAGCAAGGCCGTGCCCGTGATCTCGAAGCGTCTCAGCGCGGAGGTCGCGCGGGGAGGGTCTCCATCCCCGCGGCGTTCGGGCCCACCTCGAGGACATCGACGATCCGCCGCGTCCCGGGGTCGATCACGACCACCGTGCCGGCCTCGGGATCGTCGCCGGCGGGTTTATACGTCCCTTCGGTGTTGTTGTTGGACACGTAGATCCGGCGGCCGTCCGGCGACGGCTGGACGGCATGCGGCTGGGCCAGGCCGCGGCCCCCGATCCACTGGACCACCTCCCAGCTCGACGCGTCCACGACCGCGACCGCGTCGGCGCGATGGAGAGGAACCCAGACCTCCCGGCCGTCGGGGGTGAACACCGGGTGCCACGGGGCGCCCCCCAGCGGGATCGTCCGGACCACGCGCGGAGCGCCGGGGTCGGAGAGATCGAAGACCAGGAGGTCACCGCTGATCTCCCCGCCCGCGACCATCGTCCGCCCGTCGGGCGAGACCGCGAACTCGACCAGCGTGTGGGCGGCGTGGGCGGCGTGGGGGTCGGCTGCTGGCTCGCCCGTCAACGGGCGCCCGCCCGCTTCGGCAGCCGGGACATCGACCAGGCGGACGTCTCCGCTTTCCAGATCGACGGCGGCGATCCGGTTGACCGCAAGGCTCGCCGTGTACGCCCACCGGCCGCCCCGCCCGGCCGCCATGGCGTGCGGCCGTGGGAAGAGGACGTCGACCTCGTCCAGCAGCGTCATGTCGGAGCGGCGGATGAGCGCAATCGAGGAGGGCGGGTCGACCGCCGTCATCGAGCGGCCGACCAGCAGCAGGTCCCGGGTGGGGTGCGCGACCACGAGGCCCGGCACCTCCATCTCGAGCTGGCCCACGAGCCGGTTCGAGCGGTCGAACCTGAGGACCCGGTTCTCGCCGATCAGCGTCACGTACCAGTGGCTGCCGTCGGGATCCACGGCGGTGTCGTGCGGCCTGGCGTTGGGGCCGAACCCGAGCGCCTGGAGATCGATGCGGGCGACCTCGGCGCCTTCCCCAAGATCCAGGATCGACACCGAGGCGCCGTTCTGGTTGGCCACGTACAGGAACGGACCCTCGGCCGCCGGGCCGCCGGCCGCGGGCCGAGACCCCTTGGCGCCGGGCGCCGAGGCGCAGGCGAGGACGAGCGCCACCAGCGCCAGGCCGGCCCGCAACCGCGGCATCACGAGATCGGCCGGTCGTCCTCCGGCTGGTAGCGCAGCAGGAACAGTCCCTCGTCGCCACTCGTCACCACGATCACCCCGCTCTCGAAGAACGGATAGTTGCTCCACGATCCGTCGAAGCGCGGCCCGTCACTGCCATAGGGCACCGTGTCGAAGAAGCCGACCTCCCGCGGGTTCTCGATGTCCGAGATGTCGAGGATCCGCAGCCCGGCCACATAGTTGGACTGATACACCTTGTCCCCCACCACGTACTGGTTGTGGTCGATCGAGACCGAGTTGGGGTTCAGGTACTCCCCGGCGAGCACCGGATCGTCGAGGTCGGAGACGTCCCAGATAAGGGTTCGGGTGTGGTCGACGAGCCCCTGCAGCTCGTCCAGCTCGTCGTCCAGCAGGAGGTATCTGTGGTCTTCGGTGAGCCACGCCTGATGGGTGTACCCGACGTTCGGATACTCGGCCATGGACACGGCCACCGGGTTCTGCTTGTCGGTGACGTCGGCGATCGACAGCGCGGTCTCATTGGCGCCGAAGCAGATCTCGCGGCCCTGATAGTCCTCGTCAGGTCCCCGGTAGACCACGCACTGGGCGTCGTGGGTGTAGCCCGTCTTCTGGCGCCCCGTCGACGGATCTGAGAAGCAGCCCGCGAACGTCGGATTCTCGGGCTCGCGGATGTCGATCATGTGCAATCCGCCACCGCACGTCTCGCCGCCGTCGCCGTTGCCCACTGTATAAGCATATCCGGTCTCGGTGTTGATCACGATGTTGTGGGCACTGTGGATGCGGTCGTAGTGCGCGTCCTCGGTGAACCTCACGGGCGGATCGCCGGGGTTCCGGAGGCGTGTGAGGTCGAAAACCTGTACGCCGTGCTCACCCGCGTTGTCGGCCACGATGTAGGCGTGATCCTCGTACACCTTGATGTCGCGCCACGTCGAGCCCGGCGAGGTGGCGGGCTTGGGAAGCTCACCGATGTAGACCGGGGTCGACGGATCGCTGACGTCGATGAACGAGGTCCCGTCGTAGCGGCCGACCAGCGCGTACTCGCGACCCGTCTCCGGATCGGTCCAGCCCCAGACGTCGTTGAGCTCGACCCCGCGGGCGCCGCCGATCGACTGCACGGGCAGAAACGCCAGCAGGTCGACGTTCCCGCACGGGAACCCCCCCGCCGTGCCACCGCTGCAATCGAGGCCGGCCCCGGTCACCATCTCGAGAGGGGTGATCTCGCTGACCACCCGCGCGGCGAGGTCCCAGCCGCCGGTGCCCCGCTCGAGGATCACCCCCGTGCCCGCCGAGTAGTCGTCGCCGGGGAGGCCGGCCGCGGCCACGTCGCCGCCGACGGCGAGGACGCTGGCGAAACGGTCCCCCCCCTCCAGCTCCGCGAGGTCGACTCGGGTCATCCCGGTCCACACCGCCGCGGCCGGGTCGTACGTCACGCGGTAGAGCGCGCCGCGGGAACCCGCCGCCCCGGGCGCACCGACCCACACCTCGTCGTCACCGGCGGCGATCGCCGAGCCGAAGAGAAGCGGCGGACGGCCTTCGAACGGGAGCAGGACGTGTTTCATCGCCCACTCGCCCTCCTCATTTCGGCCGAGCGCCACGACCGCCCCGGCGCCGTGGAGGGTGCCGGGCGCTCCGACCAGGACCTCCTCGCCGAACCGGGCGAGCGCCGCGCCGAAACGGCCGTTCGGCACGGGCCCCGGCACGAAGGAGGGCTCGCCGAATCCCTGCTCTCCGGCAGGGAAGATCCACACGCCCCCCTGCCCCGATTCCCGGCCCTCGGCTCCTACCACCGCGCTCCCGCCGACGAAGGTGAGCGCCGAGCCGAACCGATCGCCGCGGCGCGTCTCCGGCGCCTCCAGGACCCCGGCCTCCGCCCATTCGCTGGAGGGATGGCGGCGAAACACCCGCACCTCCCCGCCGGCCGAGTCCCCCGCCGCCGCCACCAGCGCGACGTCGCCTTCCAGCGCCACCTGGAGGCCCAAACTGTCGCCAAGCGTTCCGTCCCCCAGCCGGGCGGACTGGCTCCATTCGCCGTCGGCACCACGCTCGAACACGTACGCGGCCCCGCGTCCACTGTCCGCCCAGTAGGCGCCGACCAGCAGACGGTCTCCATCGACCGCCAGCGCCGATCCGAACCGGTCCCCCGGAATCCCGTCCGCGGCGATCAGCTGGGCCGCCTCCTCCCAGGTCCCCGCGGCTTGCCGGTACAAGAAGACCGTCCCCGGGATGCGATCCAGGTCCGGCTGACCGAACAGCACGTCCTCGCCGGCCACGGCGACCGCCCGGCCGAAGGACTGGGCCCCGGCCGGTGCCGCGGAAGCCGCGCTCAACAGGAGCGCGATGCAAAGCGTCGCACGATTCATGATCCTCGCCTCGGGCTTGAATGGGGTCGGGACTTTCGGCAATCGGGCCAAGGACAGGTGACGCTCACCGCGGGCCGGCCGTTCATCCGCGGTTCTCAATCGACATCGCCGCCCAGGGCCTCGAGCGCTTCGCCGATCAGCGCCTTCCGCTCGGGATATCTCAGAAAGGCGCTCTTGAAACCGTTCAGGATGAGCTTCTTGATCTCGTCGAGGTCGAACCCCAGATACTCGGAACAGAGTGAGAGCTCGTCGGTCAACGTGGTGTTCGACATCAAGCGGTTGTCGGTGTTGACGGTAACCCGCAGCCCTCGATCGAAATACTCCCGGATGGGATGGAGATCGATCGACGCCACGGCTCCCGTCTGGACGTTCGACGTCGGACACATCTCGAGAGGGATCCGGTGGTCGCGGACGTACTCGACCAGGTCCGCGTCCTCGCGCAACCGGACCCCGTGGCCGATCCGGTGCGCCCCGGCCCAGTGCAGCGCCTGATGGATGGACTCGGGACCGTACGCCTCACCGGCGTGGACGGTGATGTTCAGGTTGGCGTGCCGGACCAGGTAGAAGGCCTCCCGAAAGCGCTTGGCCGGATTGTCCTTCTCGGCCCCGGCCAGGTCGAAGGCGAGGACTCCGCGATCCTTGTACTCGACCGCCAGCGCCGCCATCCGGACGGCCCGCTCGGGCTCGAAGTGGCGCAGCCCGCAGATGATCTGGTGCGCGCGCGTACGGGGGTAGGTCTCCTGCCCGCGCCGGAGCCCGCGCTCGATCGCGTCCACGACCTGGCGCGGCGAGAGGCCGCGCTTGGTGGACAGGATCGGCGCGTAACGCACCTCCATGTACCAGACGTTCTCCCGGGCCGCGTCCTCGACCAGCTCGAAGGCGATCCGCTCCAGCGCCTCCGGGGACTGCATCACCGAGGTCGTCACGTCGAACCGCTCCAGATACGCGACCAGGTCCCGCTCGGGCAGATCCTCGACGAAGAACCGGCGGATGTCGTCCACGGAGGAGAACGACAGCTCCACGTCGTCGCGCTCGGCGAGCTCGTGGATCGTCTCCGGGCGCAGGGAGCCATCCAGGTGAACGTGGAGATCGGTCTTGGGGAGCCGCTCGAGCAGCTCCCGGTCGACCGTCACTCGACCCCGCAGCGAACGAAGTGGATCGTCGCTCCCGGCACGACCCGCCCACCGGCGTCGACGGGCGAGCCGACCGCGTCCCGGATGTAGGCTTCGCCGCGGCCGAGCGCGGCTCCGGCCCACGAGCGCCAGGCCATGATCGCGTCACCCCATGTCGCCGAGGACCGCACGGTGATCTCCTCGTCGTTGACCGTCAGCTTGACGCGCTTCCCGGTGGCCCCGTTCTCGTTCATCGGCGACTCCTCTTCCTCATCTCGACGTATCCGAAGGTCAGCGACCGCCCTCAGGCCAGGGGGCGAGCCGCTCGGTTCGACCCTTCTTCTCATACTCCACCGGCTGGGGCAGATCGGCCAGATACTCGACCAGCACCTCGCTGTCCACCAGCCCGGTGCTCGTCCCCGCCGCCTCCCCAAGAACGTCGTATCCGCTCCCTCCCGAGGCCATGAAGTTGTTGGCGGTCACCGAATACGTGGCATCGGTGTCAACGGCCGCCCCATCGCGGACGACCGGCGCGCCCGTCTCCTCGAGCCAGGCGTCCACGACGCGCCGGCCGGGCGGGCGGGTCGGATCGAAGCGGTAGCGGATCCCCGACACCTGCCCCAGCCGGTCCTCCACGACCGCCTCCAGCGCGCGCCGGAGCTGCTCGCCCGTCAGCTCGAGGCTGATCAGCGTGTTCTGGAACGGCTGGACGGCGAACACCTCGGCGTAGGTGACCGGGCCGGCGTCCAGATCGGTGCGGATCCCCCCACCGTTGACCAGCGCGATCTGGTCGCCGGTGGCCGCGCGCTGGGCGTCGGCGATCAGGTCGCCCAGTGCCGACTCTTCGTTCCGGTCCCGCCGGATGGGCCGGGCGAGGCGGGCGATCACGCGATCGGCCAGGGCCTCTACGTCTTCGGCATAGCGGTCGACCAGCGCCGCGATGTCGGGATCCGGGGCCGCCTGTCCATGGCGGGTCGTCCAGACGTCGATCGAGTGTCCGACGACGGTATTCCTCTCGCGGTCGAAGGTCAGCGTCACGACGCCGAGCGCGGTCCCGCTCGAGCGCGCCTGGACGATCGGGATGCCATTCACGTGGGCCCGCACCTCGGAGTGCGTGTGGCCGGAGACGATCAGGTCGAGCGGTGCCGTGATCCGCCGGGCCGCATCGACGATCTCGCCGACGTACCCCTCGTCGCGGTCGGCGATCGCGCCGGCGTGGACGACCAGGACGATCAGGTCCGCCCCTTCCGCCCTCAGCTGCGGCGCGAGCTCGTTCACGACGCCGGCGATGTCGCGGAACTCGTACGGCTCGACGTGGGCCGGGAGCGTGGTCTCGGGGGTGTAGATGGTGCTCGCCCCGATGACGCCGATCCTGAGGCCGCCCGCCTCGAGCCACGCGTACGGCGCCACCCAGCCGGGACGCTTCCCCGACGCCTTCTCGAAGATGTTGGCCGAGAGCCAGGCGAAGGGGGCCTGGCCGATCCGGGCGCGCAGCGTGTCGACGCCCCAGTCGAACTCGTGGTTTCCAACCGCCGCCGCGTCGAGCCCGATCCGGCCCAGGACGTCCACGGTCGAACGGCCGTGGGTCAGGTTCGAGATCAGGGTCCCCTGCATGACGTCGCCGCCGTCCAGGTAGAGGGTGGCGCCGGGGTAGCGGGACCGGACGGCCGCCACGAAAGACCCCAGGGTCGCGGCGCCCCCCACGCTGTCTCCCTGCGCCCAGGGGGGCGTCCCCGGCTCGAGCGCCCCGTGGAAGTCGTTGGTCGCCAGGACCGCGATCCGCACGGAGTCGCTCCCGGCGGGGAGGGGCGGCGGCAGGGTGGCGAGGAGCGAGTCGATCGGCCCGCCGGCCACGCTCCCGACGACGGCCGCGGCGTCGCGTGCGACAGCCGCCTCGGGGAGGAGCCGCCACGAGGGCTCGAACACGTCCGCCTCGCGGATCGTGTCGCGGGCGGCGATCCAGTCGATCAGGAGCCGGCGGATCTCCTCGCCCCGGTCGTAGACCACCGGGGCGCCCGTGATCATCGCGAAGCCGCCGCCCCCCGCCTGGCGGTAGTTGTTGATGGCGAGCGTGAACGTCTCGGCGTCGCCGACGGGAGCCCCGCGGTACGTCAGGCCCTCGATCCGCGACCCGAGCGGCTCGGTCAGGTCGATCGCGTACTCGACGCCCGCCACCACGTCGTAGTTGTAGCCCGGCACCGAGTCGACCGCGAGGTCGTCGCCCGCGGCGTCGACCGGCCGACCGCCTGTGTCCACGCGGTGGAAGTACCGCGCCGAATACTCCAGGTAGTCCTTGAGCTGGCGGCCGGTGATCTCGATCGCTTTCAGCGTGTTGTCGTAGACGTAGACGGACGCCGCGTCGGCCACCGTGATCGGCCCGGGGCCCAGGCGGGCGTCGGTGACGAAGGCCGCAGCAGCCGAGAGGTCAGCCCCGGTGGCATCGAGCTGGACGCGCTGGATCAAGTCCAGGATCGGCGTGTCTTCGAGCCGGGCCCTCGCCGCCGGCCATTCGTCGGGGGTCCACCCGATCGTGTCGGCGACGTACGCCACGACCCGCTCGTGGTAAGGCTCGAGCACGGCCAGAAACGCGGGGTCGGGCGGGACACCGACGGTCGGGATCGTGCGCGCCCGCCTCTCCGCAACGCGCCAGACCCCATCCTCGCGCACCAGCGTCACCTCGGCGACCGCCAGCGCCTCGGCCCACTTGCCGGCCTGCGTGAAGAGCACGCCGTTCACGCTGTCGGCCGGGATGTCCAGATGCGAGTGGCCCAGGAAGACGACATCCAGCCCCGGGAGCGCCTCCGCCAGACGCCGGCCGGCGTTCTCCTCGGGGACGCCGGTGGACGCCTCGTCGTACGAGGAACCCGGCCCCATCCCGGAGTGGAGGATCGCGACCTGGACGTCGCTCGCCGTCTGGACCTGGGGCCAGAGCCGCTCGGCCGAGGCGACCAGGTCGCGGAACTCGAGCTTCCCCTCCACGTGATGGCGGTCCCAGATCGCGGATCCGGGGGTGGTGAGCCCCAGGATCGCCACCCGCGCGCCGCCCCGCTCGACCACCGTCCAGCCGGGCCAGCGCAGCGAGTCCGTGCCGGCGACGAAGACGTTCCCGCCCAGGAACGGGAACCCGGCGTCCTCGAGCGCGCGGTCGAGCGCGCTTAGGCCGTAGTTGAACTCGTGATTCCCGAGGACCGCGGCGTCGTAGCCGAGCAGGTTCATCGCCCGGATGACGGGGTGGATGTCGGCCGGTTCGACGACGCCGTAGAAGTAGTCGAGCGGGTTCCCCTGGAGGAGGTCCCCCGAGTCGAGGAGGATGACGCTCGGCTCGGCCTGGCGGATCGAGTCGACCAGGGTCGCTACGCGGGCGAGGCCGCGGTCCTCCTCCGTACCGGCGTAGTAGTCCCACGGGACGAGGCGTCCGTGGACGTCGGTCGTACCTAGGAGGACGAGGCGGACGGTGTCGCCGGGAGCCGCTCCTCTCTCCAGGGCGGCCGACCGGCCCGCCGAGGTGCACGCTTGCGGGGCCACGGCGAGCAGCGCGAGAAACACCAGCCCCGCCTGGGCGAGGATGCGCGAAGCCCCCGACCACAGCGGTCGGGGGCTTTCACGGGTTCCGGAGAACCGTGGGGCTAGAACCGGTACCGCGCTCCCAGCTGCGCCTGGAACTGGAGCGGGTTGAACCCGACCGGATCCAGCTGCCCGAAGCCGTTGTTGACCGAGTAGATCACGCGGTTCGTAGCCTCGTCGTACCCCTCCTTCTCGAGCGGGTTCGCCGCCGAGCCGAAGATCGCGTTGAACTGGCCCCAATCCTCGTTGAGCCCGTTAAGGACGTTGAAGAGATCGGCGATCACCTCAATCTCGTGGCCATCCACGAACGAGAACGACTTCGACAGGTGGAGATCCACCGAGTGGAACCAGGGATTCCGGCACGAGTTCCGCTCGGCGATCCGGCCCAGGTTCTCGCGCAGGCACTCGCCCGCCTCGCTGTCCTCATCGAGGAACGCCTGGAATTCGGCCGCCTCCTCGGGGCTCTCGAACAGCAAGTCGTTGAAGACCGGCACCCGGTCGTTGAACTGCTCGCCGTCCCCGTTGATGTCGCCGTCCGCGGTCATCGTCCACGGCGTGCCGCTCTGGCTGCGCCAGATGCCGCTGACGTCGATGCCCCATGGCCCCTGGAAGGTCCCGGCCATGATGAAGACGTGCTGGCGCTCGAAGTCGGCGTGGCCCCAGGTGCCCTCCTCGTCGTCCCCCGGCTCCCCGATGAAGTTGGGGTTCCCGGCGGTCGCCTTGATCCTGAACCCTTCGTTCGAGGTGCAGCAGAAGAACGAGGAGTTGTCGTAGATGTTGTTGTAGGTGTACGACGTGTCCAGACGGAGTCCCAGAGCGTCCCACCCCTTCGCGGTCTTGAAGGTCAGGCTCCAGGCCTCCGACTCCGCCGTCGACTCGTTGAAGTACACCCCGGCGAAGTCCGGATTGGCCCGCGGCTCCGTGCGGAAGTTGAAGTTCTGCCGAAAGAACTGGTCGGCGGGGACGAACACCGGCCGGTTGTCGACGGCCGTCCGGAACACCTCGTCGTTCAGGTTGACCTGGTTCACGTTGAAGTTCTTCTCGGTCCGGCCGTAGAGCATGTCGGCCGAAACCCGCCACCCGTCGCCCACCACCGTCTCATAGCCGAGATTGAACTTCCAGGTCTCGGGGTTCTCCATGTCCGGGTCCCAGACCGCGAACTCCGGCGGATCTCCCTCCCGTGGCTCGCTGCACGTGAACGGATTGTTCGAGCCGTCAGGCGTCTGTCGGAAGAAGTCGTAGTCGGGCTCCGGCGCGAGAGCTCCGGGACAGAACAGATTGGTCAACGGCGGGGCGCTCTGCATCACGTTGCCGTGCAGGACGAAGGGGAGCCGGCCGTACAGAAGGCCGAGCCCGCCGCGGATCACGGAGGTCTGGTCGCCGCGCAGGTCGTAGGTGAACGCCACGCGCGGGCTGATGTTGTTCCGATCCTCGGGTACGACGTCGGAGTTCAAGCCGAACGCATCCTGGAGCTCGGGCGCCAGCGCTCCCGCGTCCTCGAAGACGTTCGTGTCATACCTCAGGCCCAGCGCCAGCAGCAGCTTTTCGGTGGCCTGCCACTCGTCCTGGGCATAGAACGCGTACTCCCCGATGCCGAAGTCGGCGAAGGGAGCCTGCCGGTCCTCACGGACGAAGCGCGAGTAGCTGTCGACGTTACGGTTCTCCAGATCCTCGAGGCTGTCGAAGTTGAAGTTCCCCGTGCCGAGCAGCCAGAACAGGTTCTTGATGCCGGTGAAGATGGTGTTGACGCCCACCTTCACCGTGTGGTTGCCGGTCGCCCCGAGCTGCCACGTCAGGTTGTCGATCAACTGGAGCTTCGACTCCTCCAACCGGTTCCTGAACACGATCCCGTCGCCAAAGTACTCCACGTCGGTCGCATCCGCGTGGATCTCTACGTCGATCTCGGGAAGGAAGTTGTTGGCCGGGCGGGGTCGGTCCTCGTAGGAGTACTGGAACCGGAAGTTGTTGTAGGCCCGGCCGGTTTCCCCGAACACCGAGGTGAGCTCGGACACGAACGAGTTCGCCTGGTTCTCAAAGGTGGAGCCGTAGGTCCGGGCCTCCTCCTCGCTCAGACGGTCGTTCAGCGACTCGAGATCGGTGTAGTTGTGGCGCAGGGTCAGGGCGTGCCGGTCGTTGAGCTGCCAGTCGACGCGCCCGAAGATCGCCAGTTCGTCCTCGGTCTCCTTGAACGTGCCGATGTTGTTCTCCAGCTCCTCCAGCGGCACCCCGTAGACCTGATTGAGGATGTCCTTGAACCGGGCGATCGAGTCGGCCGCGCCTATGCACGCGGTCTGGTTGCCCGCGGCATCGAACTCGGCCGGGCACCAGCGCTCGGGGACGATCGAGAAGATCGGCTGGTCCTTCTGCTGGCCGTCCAGCGACACGAAGAAGTGGGCTTTGTCCCGCACGATCGGACCATCCAGGCGGAATCCGAACTGGGTAGCCTGGAACTCCTCCGGCGGCAGCCCGTCGAAGCCACTTCCCGTCAGCGCCTCGTCTCGGCCATAAAAGAAGGCCGAGCCGTGGAACTCGTTGGTGCCGCCCTTGGTCACGGCGTTGACGATGCCGCCGGTGTAGTTCCCGTACTCGACGTCGTAACCGTTGGTGATGATCTGGAACTCCTTGATCGACTCCAGCGAGAACGTGAACGGGATTCGGGAGGAGCCGCGGTTCTCGCCGAAGAAGGAGTTGTTCGCGTCCACCCCGTCGATCGTGACGTTGGTGGCCGAGGTGCGGCCGCCGCCTAGCGAGAACTGACCGCCCGTCGTCACTTCAGGGGTCGGACTGACCAGGCCCGACAGGTTGATGAAATCGGTGAAGTCGCGGCCCAGCGTGGGAAGGTTCTGGAGCTGCTCCTCGTCGATCAGCTCGACCACGCCGCCCTGCTTGACGTCGATCTGATCCTCGGGATCGATGACGACCCCGATCGCCGCGACTTCGACCGGCCTCAGCGACAGATCCACCGTCTGCGTCTCGCCCAGGCTGACCTGGACCGGGCCCCGCTCTTCCGCCGGAAGCGGTGGGAACTCGGCGGTCACCGTGTAGCTCCCAGGCGCGAGGAACCCGGCCGTGTAACGACCGTTCTCGTTCGTCTGGACGGCGCGCGTGAAACCCGTCTCCACGTTCTGTGCCGTGACGGTGGCCCCCGCCAGGGGGGCGCCCGTGTTGTCCACGATCCGGCCCACGATCGAGCCCGTCGTCACGCCCTGCTGCGCGAGCAGGTCGGCGGGACGGCCGAACAGGACCGGCAGGATCAGCGCCACCACGAGAACGGCCGCGCGTCTCACCCGTCGTCGGTTCATACGGAGTCCTTTCGTCAGAGCCAAGCCAGTGACGTAGCTGTATCCAGCCAGCGGCTGTCCGGGAGGGAGGGTAGCCCGCAACCGTGAAGCGCGTTGCATCGAAATTATGCGGGTCTGCAACACCGGGCAATCAATCCGCCAGGAGTGCATGCCCCCGAGCCCTGACTCAGGGATCGCGCCCGGGGCACGTCGGTCGTATGTTGCGGCCATGCTCAGGCGATCGACCGCCGTCGGCATGGCCCTCTGTCACGTCGTTCTCGTTTCGGGCGCGACCGCGCTCCACCGGCACGGCCCGGAGCTTTCAGGAGGGCTGCGGCTCTCCGACCTCCCCGCCGAGTACCACCACCACGACTTTCGCTTCGTCGGTGGGGGCGAGGAACCGACCCCCGCACACGACGACTGTATCGGCTGCCGTCTCGAGCGCTCGGTCGCCCTGCCGCTGCCCCCGGCCTCGACCCCCCCGGCGGGGGTCGCCGGCCCGTGCAGCGTCGACCTTCCCGTTGCGGCTCCGTCCCCGGAGCGGTTCGACGACCGCCTCCCCCGCGCGCCTCCCCTCGCCTGACTCCGCGGGCCGTTCCGGACGGCCCGCCCGGTTTCCCCGATCGATTCAGGATTTCATCGCACCTCATCGGGAGGCGTCCATATGTGTCGTTCCCTCGTTTCCTTCCAGGGATTCGCCCTCTTGGCGGTGGGCCTGGTTCTGACCGCTCCCGGCCAGGCCTTGGGGCAGCAGCCGGGTACGATCGCCGGCACCGTCCGGACGGCGGGCGGCGACCCGGCCGCGGACGCCCGGATCACGCTGGTCGGCGTCCGGCGCCGCGCCGAGGCCGGTGCCGACGGGTCGTTCCGGTTCGAGAACCTCGCGCCGGGGAGCTACCTGCTGCAGGCTGAGAGCCCGCGCTCGGGGATCGCCGTCCAGCGGATCGAGCTGGCGCCCGGTCAGGTCGTCGAGCGCGAACTCGTCCTGGACCTCGTCTTTCACGCCGAGGCGATCACGGTGACGACCGGCGAGGCGCGCGGGCTCGGAGAGGTGTACCAGCCGGCCGGGGTCCTTGGCGGACGAGAGCTCCTCGCACAGCAGGAGCCCACGCTCGGGGAGACCCTGGCCCGCCAGCCCGGCGTCCACTCGACCTACTTCGGCCCGGGCGCAAGTCGCCCCGTGATTCGCGGTCTGGGAGGCGATCGGGTCCGGATCCTCGAGGGCGGGGTGGGCACCGGGGATGTCTCGAATACGAGCCCCGACCATGCCGTGGGTGTGGACCCGCTGGGCGCCGAGCGCATCGAGATCGTCCGCGGGCCCGCCACGCTCCTCTACGGCTCGACCGCGATCGGCGGCGTGGTCAACGTGATCGACGGCCGGATTCCCCGGTTCCGCCAGGAGACGCCGCTCAGCGGAACCGCTCAGCTGACGGGTGGCACGGTCGCCGACGAGCGCGCGGGAGAGGTTTCGATCACCGGTGGCGTCGGAAACGTCGCGTGGCACGCCGGCCTCCTCGGGCGCGAGACGGACGACCTTTCTATCCCCGGCTTCGCCGAGTCCGCCGCCTTCAGGGCCGCTGAGGAAGCCGAGGAGGGCGAAGCGGACGAAGAAGAGGCGGCCTTCGGAACGCTCGAGAACAGCGCCACCGAGACCACGAGCTGGACGGGAGGGTTCTCGATCGTGGGTAAGGCGGGGTTCGTGGGCGTGGCCTACAGCCGCTACGACAATCTGTATGGTGTCCCGGGCCACGCTCACGAAGAGGCCGTCGAAGAGCCCCTCTCTGCGTTGTTGCCGGCGCAGGAGACGGCAGAGGTGGAGCGGGTCAGAATCGACCTCGAGCAGCGACGCGTGGACGTCGAGGGGGAGCTCGACCGTCCCATCGCCGTCTTCCGGGGCCTGCGGTTCCGTCTCGGCACCAACGACTACCAGCACGTCGAGCTGGAAGGTCCCGAAGTCGGGACCCGCTTCACGAACGACGCGTGGGAAGCGCGGCTGGAAGCTCCGCATGGGAACCGTGATGGCCCCTCGGGCGCCGTCGGCCTCCAGCTCGGAGGCAACGAGTTCGCGGCCATCGGTGAAGAGGCCTTCGTGCCTCCCAGCGAGACCGACAGCTGGGCCGTCTTCGGTTTCGAAGAGCTCCCGGTCGGGCCCACGCGGCTCCAGTTCGGGGCGCGCTACGAGAAGCACGACGTGGCCACCCTCGAAGGCGAGGCGCTCGACCGTTCGCTGGATGGATTCTCCGCCTCGGCGGGCTTCCTGTGGCTGCCGGCCCCCGAGTATACGCTGTCGCTGTCCCTGGCCCGTTCGGTGAGGCTTCCGACCGCCAGCGAGCTCTTCGCCAACGGCCCGCACATCGCGACCCGCGCGTTCGAGATCGGGGACCCCGACCTGGACAACGAGGCGAGCATCGGCCTGGACGTGGGGGTCCGGCGAACGGCCGGCGTAATCACCGGGGAGGTGGGCTTCTTCACGAACTGGTTCTCGAATTTCATCTTCGAGCGCTTCACCGGCGAGGAGGAGGACGGTCTCCAGGTGATCCAGTTCTCCCAGGCCGACGCCCGTTTCATCGGCTTCGAGGGCCGCGCCGACGTCGAGATCTTCCACCGCGAGCCCCATCATGTCGCGATCGAGGTTTCGGGCGATTACGTGCGCGGGGAGCTGACCGACGGCGACGAGCCGCTGCCCAGGATCCCGCCGCTTCGGCTGGGGATCGGCATCCACTACCAGGGGGAGCCCTTCTGGGGAGAGGTCCACGTGCGGCGCGTGGGCGAGCAGGACCGGGTCGCCGAGTTCGAGACCCCGACCGAGGACTACGCGATGCTGGAGGCTTCGATCGGGTACCGGTTCTTCGCCGGAGGCCTCGTCCATGACCTGGTCCTGCGCGGGACCAACCTCACCGACGAGGAGGGCCGGAACCACGTCTCGTTCCTGAAGGACCTGGCGCCGTTGCCGGGCCGGGACGTGAGCGTCGCGTATCGCGTGAACTTCTGACGGCGGGCTGGCCGGGGGCGAGAACGACGATGCGCGTCGCTCGAGGAGATCAGTAGCCTCCTGAGGCCGGCTCCTGGCGCTCGAGCCGGAGGGCATCGAGGGGGACCGCGTGGTGCAGGACCTCGGCTCCTGCTGCGTCTTTGAGGCGGAAGGTGAGGGTGGCGGGGTCGCTGACCGTGTCGACGTCGAGGAGGCCGTAGTTGAAGCCGTCGGCGTAGCCGCCGATCCGGATCGGGTTGGGCTGCTCGAGGCCGGTCGTGAAGACGCGGTTGCCGACCGGCGAGGCGGTGAGCTCGTAGAGAGGGTACCCCACCCGCTCGTCATCGCGCATGAGCTCAGAGAGGTGGCGGTCCCCTGAAACGAACACGACCCCCCCGATCCGCCGGCTTCGGATCCACCGCATCAGCTCGGCCCGCTCCTCGGGGTAGTGCAGGTAGCCGTCGTACTGGTGGTAGTCGGCGAGCACCTGGACGCCGACCGCGATGATCTTGAGCCGAGCCCGGCTCGCCGCCAGCCGCTCCTTGAGCCAGCGAAGCTGCTCGCGCCCGAGAAGCGTCTTTTCGGGAACGCGCGGGGAATCCTCCGGGTCGCGAAAGAAACGGTCGTCGGTCAGGAACACCTCGACGTCCCCCATGACGACGCTGGAGTAGATGCCGTCCTCCCCGGGTCCCGCCCCGTAGGACGGGTTCGCCCAGAACCGCTCGAAGACCCGAGTGACCTCACGCTTCAACGGAAAGGTGCGGTCGGGCTCCCCGTCTGCGTAGTCGTGATCGTCCCAGATCGCGTAGTGGACGGCTTGCCGCAGCAGCGGCTGGAGCGTCGGCAGGGCCCGGAGCTCGGCGTACTTGAACGCCATCCGCTCGGGGTCGGTCGCGTCCGCCGGGCGCGTCGAGTCGCCATCCTCGAAATAGTTGTTGTCACCGAGCCACAGGACGACGTCCGGCCGATCGGCTGCCACCGCTCCCCAGATGGTCTGAGTCGAGTCCCAGAGGACCCGCGCGCAGGAGACGAGCGCGATCCGGAGCCGTGTCCGCTCTCCCGGCCGGGGAAAGGTGCGGAAGGCGATCTGCGGGTTCATCCGGACGGGCCGGTCGTCGGCCTCGAGGCGGACCCGGTAGTGGGTGTTCGGCCGCAGGCCCTCGAGACGCAGGAGGGCCGGGGTCGGACCGGTGACCTCGAGCTCCGCCTCCACCATCCCACCTTGTGGGTCGAACGCCTGGGCATCCAGCTCCACCGGGCCCTTCGGCTGCACCCAGATCCATGCTTCGGTGCCGGTCGTGTGCCCCACCATCGGGCCCAGGGTGACGACGGAGTTGAGCGGTGCAGCGGAAACGACCTCGGCCACGGCCGGCCGGGGAGGTTCGTTCGAGGTGGCGCCGGAGGCGCAGCCCACGACGGCGAGCGTGAAGATGGCGGCGCGGCGCTGCACGGGGGGGCCAAGCTATCGCCCGACCGAAGGTTGGGCGAGGTGGGCTTGGAGAGGAGCGGTGGCGTGCCCCGGTCGAATCGCTTCGGCGGCACGCCGGCAAAAGGCTGGCGTTTCGATGCGCCACCAGTATTCGGCCAAGGCGGAGCGCCGTCAGCCCATTTTCAGCGAGCCGTTCACAGCGGCGGTGGGCTGCAGCCAGATGCAGTGACGGCGCAGCCAACGGAAGGTGAATTGGCCATGAGCGGTAGGGAATCGGCATGAATGGCATGGGTCGTCGGCGCGAGGGGCTGTCTGACGGACGCGTCTAGACAAGCGGGGTCGCGTCGGCTATCCTGCCCTTCCGGTCACGAACCCATCACAATTCACACCGGCGTTCGACCCAAGCGGAAGGCCACGGAGGACTCATGCTGCGCAAGCTGATGCCCCGCGAGACCAACTTCTTCGACTACTTTGAGCGTCACGCCGCCACGACGGTCAAGGGGTGCCGTGAGCTCCTGGAGCTGGCGACGAGCGCCGACCAGTTCGAGGTCCGAGCCCGGCGCATCAAGGATCTCGAGCACGAGGCCGACTCCATCACCCACGACTGTGTGGAGGCCCTTCACAAGACCTTCATCACGCCGCTCGATCGCGACGACATCCACAAGCTGATCTCCCGCATGGACGACATCATGGACTTCGTCGAGACCGTCAGCGATCTGTGCGTGCTCTACAACATCGATCGGATGACCTCCGACGCCCGCGAGCTGGCCGGGGTCCTGGTCGAGTCCACCGAGCAGCTCGAGATCGCGGTTACGCTGCTGAGGGACATGAAGAACGCCCGCGCCATCACGGAACGCTGCATCGACGTGAACCGGCTCGAAAACCGGGGCGACCAGATCCTGCGCAAGGCGGTCGCGCGGCTGTTCGACGAGGAAACGGACCCGGTCGCGATCATCAAGTGGAAGGAGATCTACGAGAACCTCGAGACCGCAACCGACCGGTGTGAGGACGTGGCGAACATCCTCGAGGGCATCGTCCTCGAGAACGACTGATCCGGCGGCTGCGATCCCATGGAAACCATCACGCTCCTCGTCGTCTTCACGGTCGCCGTCGCGTTCATCTTCGATGTCATCAACGGATTCCACGATGCGGCCAACTCGATCGCGACCATCGTATCGACCAGGGTCCTGCGCCCGCGGTACGCCGTGCTATGGGCCGCTTTCTTCAACTTCGTGGCGATGTTCATCTTCGCTCCACGGGTCGCCGACACGATGTCGAAGATCGTCGACGTCCAAGCCGACGACACAGCTTACGTGTGGGTGGTCCTGGCGGGGCTGATCGGGGCCATCGTCTGGGACCTCCTGACCTGGTGGTGGGGCCTCCCGACCAGCTCGTCCCACGCCATCATCGGCGGTTTCGCGGGCGCCGGAGTGGCGCATGCCGGCTTCGACATCCTCAACTGGGACAAGATCCTGATCACGATCGGGTTCATCCCGCTGGCGCCCGTGCTCGGGCTGGTGGTCGCGGTGATCCTTGTGATCCTCGTGTCGTGGATCTTCCGCCGCTGGACGCCCGGGGGCGTGGACCGTTTTTTCCGCCGCGGGCAGCTCGTGTCGGCCGCGCTCTATTCGCTGGGCCACGGCGGCAACGACGCCCAGAAGACGATGGGGATCATCGTCGCGCTGCTGGTGGCGGCCGGCTCCCTGAGCCCCGACACCGAGCTCTCCCTGGGCAATCCGCAGACCCTATGGATCATCCTCGGCGCGCACATCGCGATGGCGATCGGGACCGCGATGGGAGGCTGGCGGATCGTCCGTACGATGGGGATGCGGATCACCGAGCTGAAGCCGGTGGGCGGCTTCTGCGCCGAGACCGGCGGCGCGTTCACGCTCTTCCTGGCCACCCACATGGGCGTCCCGGTCTCCACCACGCACACGATCACCGGAGCGATCGTGGGGGTGGGCTCGACGCGCGGCGCGTCGGCGGTCAAGTGGGGGGTCGCAGGGCGGATCGTCTGGGCCTGGATCCTGACGATCCCGGCGGCGGCGATCGTGGCGGCGCTGGCCTACTACGTCACCGCGTTGTTCCACCCGGTCTGATCGCTGGGGCCGGGCCGACGTCCGGCCGGTGCGGGACCAGGATCCGGAATGTCGCACCCCCACCGGGCCGCGACTCGAGGGTCGCCGTGCCCCCGTGGGCCTCGGCCGCATGCTTGACGATGGACAGCCCGAGACCGGTCCCTCCTTGCTCCCTCGAACGGCCTTTGTCCAGGCGGTAGAACCGCTCGAACACGCGGGGCTGATCCTGGTACGGGATCCCGGGTCCGGTGTCCGCAACCACGAGCTCGACGCCGTCATCGGTCGAGCGCGCCGAGAGCGCGATCCGGTCCCCCTGCCGGCAGTACTTGACCGCGTTCTCCACCAGGTTCGCGAGCGCCCGCGTGAGGAGAGCGCGGTCTCCGTCCACGGTCACCTCCGGCTCCCCCGTTACGGTGATCGTCATGCCGCGGTCCTTCGCCCGCGGGCTCCACTCATGAGCCAGCTCCCCCAGGAGGTCGCCGGCCGGGAAGCGCTCGCGGTGGAGCGCGAACCCGGATTCCTCCAGGCGCGCCAGCTCGAGGAGGTCGCTCACCAGAGCCGCCAGGCGATCGACGTGCCGGCGAATCACCGCGGCGTGCCCCCGGACCTCGGCGTCCTGAATCCCCGGCTCGGAGAGCGCCTCGGCGTATCCGGACAGAGCCGTCAGCGGCGTTCGAAGCTCATGGCTCACGTTGGAGACGAAGTCGCGGCGCACCGCGTCGACCCGCTTGAGCGCGGTGATGTCGTGGAACACGGCGACGGCCCCGCCCTCGGGAAGGCCTACCGCATGGATCGTCAACGACCGTTCGGCCGGCCACGTGACCTGGATCTCCCGGCTTACCACCCGGCCCGGCTTCACCTCCTCGAACGCTTCCGCGACTCCCGGGCTGCGCAGCGCCTCGCCCAGGCTGCGTCCGGTCACCGGTCGCTCCAGGGCGAAGATCCGCCGCAGGGACGGGTTCGTACGCCTCACGCGACCCGCGCGGTCGGTCACGAGGACCCCCTCCGCCATGCCGTCCAGCACCGCCTCGAGCCGCTCCCGCTCCAGGGCGATCTCGTCGATGCGAGCGGCGAGCTGGTTCCGTGCGCTGTCCAGGGCGCGGGCCAGGTCTTCGAGCTCGTCGCCCGTTCCCACACGGACGCGGGCTCCGAAATCGCCGCGCTCGACTCGCTGGGCGGCTTCGCTCAGCCGCGTGATCGGCCCGATCAGCCGACGTGACAAGAGCGCGCCCAAAAGGAGTGCGAGCCCGAGCGCTACGGCCAGGGCGATCGCCACACGGCGGCCGGCCGCGGCGGCCGCCGCGTCGACGCGCGTGAAGGGGACCGCCACCCGCGCCACGGCGCCGCTCCACGGGCCCTCACGTATGAGCTTGGCGCGGTAGAGCATCCGGCTCCCGACGGACCTCGAGTAGCGCACGGCGTGGCCCTCCCCCCGCGCCCGCGCCTCGACGATCTCCGCCCGGCCACCGTGGTCGTCCAGGGCGGCCAGCTCCGGGCCGTCGAAGCGGCTGTCCGCCAGCACCCGGCCCTCTGTCGCGACGATCGTGACACGGGCGTCGGCGGCCGCCCCGAGGTCGTCGATGAAGAGGTCCAGCGCGGCGTCTCCACCGGGCACGGCGCCGTCCTCGAGCGCCGCGGTGGTGAGCCGGACGCCGGTCATGACGCGGTCCTCGATCCCGTTCGCCGCCGCCCGGGTAGCCGTCCTGTAGAGCGGAACCCCGGCGACGACGGCCAGCAGAAGGCCGAACGCCAGGTAGCTCAGGAAGATCCTGTTCTTGAGGCTCATTCGAGATCCCGTAGTAGCGCGCGGCCCAGCGCTTCAGCCGGCCGGGGGACTGAACTTGTAGCCAACCCCCCATGCCGTCTCGATCCACTCCCCGCGCTCGCCGAGCTTCCGCCGCAGGCGGGCCACATGGGCATCCACCGTCCGGTCGTACCCTTCGAAATCGTAGTTCCACACCTGGCGCAGCAGCTCGGCCCGGCTGAAGACGCGGTTCGGGTGGGTGACGAGAAAGTGCAGCAGGTCGAACTCGCGGGTCGTCAGACGGACGGGGTCCCCCTGCACGGCCACCGTGCGCCCGGCAGCGTCGATCTGCAGGCCGTCGAACTCGGACCGGTCTGGTCGGATCTCCTCGCCATGGCTCCGCCTCAGGACGGCCGCGATCCTGAGCAGCAGCTCACGCAGGTTGAATGGCTTCGTGATGTAGTCGTCGGCTCCGAGCTCCAGCCCGACGATCCGGTCGACCGGCTCGCCTTTGGCGGTCAGCATGATGACGGGCAGCCGTGAGGTGCGCGCGTCTCGCTTGAGACGGCGGCAGACCTCCAGGCCGTCCAGTTGCGGGAGCATGAGGTCGAGGAGCACCAGGTCGATCGGCTCGCGCCACGCGGCTTCGAGGCCCTCCAGCCCGTCCTCCGCCAGGACGACCCGATAGCCGGCCCGATCGAGCTGCCGGTCGAGCAGGCTGCGCAGATCCGGCTCGTCCTCGACGACGAGGACCAACGGGTGCGAGCCCTCGGTCCGCCCAGCTTTCACTGGTCGAATTCCCCCTCGATCTCCGTGGCGCGGTGCTTGATCGTCCGCGCCTCGACGATATAGATCACGTCCTCCCCGAGATTGGTGGCCAGGTCCGCGACCCGCTCGAGGTTCCGCGCGACGAGCATCATCTGCAGAGCCGGGATCACCGTGTTCGTGTTCTCCGCCATCCGGGCGAGCATGAGGCGGAACACTGTGTCGTTGTAGCGATCAACTTCCTCGTCACGCATGCAGACGTTCCGGGCGAGGGCGACGTCGCGGTCGATGAAGGCGGTGATCGCGTCCCGCAGCATGCCGGTGGCGAGATCGGCCATCTGGTCCAGCTCCGACGGTTGGGCCATCGGGAAGGCTTCGGCCAGCCGCTTCGCGCACTGGGCGATGTTGACGGCGTGGTCGCCCACACGCTCCAGGTCGTTCGAGATCTTGAGCACCGCCACCAGGGTTCGCAGATCACCCGCCATGGGCTGGCGGCGGGCGAGGAGGTTGATGGCCTGCTCCTCGATCTCGAGCTCCAGGGCATCGACGTCGCGGTCGGCGCGCATCGTCTGCTGCGCGGCTTGAGCGTCGAGCCGCTTGACGGCCGTCAGGCCGTCGCGCATCTGCTCCTCGGCGCGACCGGCCATCTGAAGCAGCAGCTCCCGCAGATCATCGAGTTCCTGGTCGAAGTGACGCAGCGTCTTAGCCGAATCTTCCGGTGACATAGTCCTCCGTGCTCCGTTCGCTGGGAGCGGTGAAGATCTTGTCCGTCACATCGTACTCCATGAGCTCGCCCAGATACAGGTACGCGGTGTAGTCCGATACCCGTGCCGCCTGCTGCATGTTGTGGGTCACGATCACGATCGTGTAGTTCTTGACCAGTTCCTGGATCAACTCCTCGATCTTGGACGTGGCGATCGGATCCAGGGCCGACGCCGGCTCGTCCATCAGGAGGACCTCGGGCGTCACGGCGAGGGCCCGGGCGATGCAGAGCCGCTGCTGTTGCCCACCCGAGAGCTCGAGTGCGCTCACCTCCAGCCGGTCCTTCACCTCTTCCCACAGCGCCGCCTGCTGCAGCGATACCTCGACGATCTCGTCCATGTCCCCATTGACGCCGTTGATCCGCGGTCCGAACGCGACGTTGTCGTAGATCGACTTGGGGAACGGGTTGGGCTTCTGAAACACCATCCCGATCCGGCGCCGCACCTCGACTGGATCGACGTGCTCGGCGTACAGGTTCTCGCCTCGAAAGATGACTTGACCCTCGATCCGCGCGTTGGGGACGAGATCGTTCATCCGGTTGAAGCAACGGATGAGCGTGGACTTCCCGCACCCGGAGGGCCCGATCAGAGCCACGATCTTGTTCCTGGGGATCTCCATCGAGATCGATTTCACGGCCTTGGTTTCACCATACAAAACCGAAAGGTCCCGGGTCTCCAGGGCCGGGGTGCCTTCGGCGGTCACCTTGATGGTCGGCAACTCCTCACCACTCCTTCCGATACTTGTTGCGCATCCAGATTGCCACAGCGTTCATGGACAGAAGCAGCACGAGCAGAACAATGATCGCGGCGGCCGCCAGGTTTCGAAATTCGTCCTGCGGGCGCGACGCCCAGTTGAAGATCTGGATGGGCAGGACCGTGAAAGCGTCGCGCGGCCCCTCCGGGACGAACGCGATGAACGTGAGGGCCCCCATCATGATCAAGGGCGCCGTCTCCCCGATCGCCCTCGAGAGGGCGAGGATCGTCCCAGTCATGATGCCCGGGAGGGCGTTCGGCAGCACGTGATGACGGACGGTCTGCCAGCGCGTGGCGCCGAGGCCGTAGGACGCCTCCCGGATCGAGCCGGGGACCGCACGGATCGCCTCCTGGCCGGCGATGATGATGACCGGCAGGACGAGCAGCGAGATCGTCAGGGCGCCCGACAGGACGCTCCGTCCGCCGGTCAACGCGAACATCCAGCGGACGAAGACGGCCAGCCCCAGGATCCCGTAGACGATCGACGGCACGCCCGCCAGGTTGGCGATGTTGGTCTGGATCACCGACTGGATCCAGTTCCGCGCCGCGTACTCCTCCAGGTACACCGCCGCGGCCACCCCGAGCGGGAACGCGATCAGGGCGACCAGGCCCATGAGCCACAGGGTCCCGGCCAGGGCCGGCTTGATGCCCGCCCTGGACGGGATCCGGCTGGGCGATTCGGTAAAGAAGGTGCCGGTCAACCAGCCCGCGCCGTCGATCAAGATGTCCACGAGCATGATGGCGAGGAAGACCACCCCCACCACCGTCGTGCCGAGACAGACGAGCTCGAACGCACGCCCCCACCGGCGCCGGCGGACAAGGTCGGGCGGCGTGCTCAGGAGCCGCTCGCTCGCGTCGCTCACGCGTAGACCTCGCGGTAGCGATTGAGGAACCCGCGTCCGAAGATGTTCATGACCAGCGTGACCATGAACAGAAGGAGCCCCACGGCGAAGATGGACTGGTACTCGATCGAGCCGAACGGGGTGTCGCCCAGGCTCACCTGGACGATGTACGCGGTCATCGTCTGGACCGACTCGCGCGGGTCGAAGGTGAGCTGGGGCGTCATCCCGGCCGCCAGGACGACCGCCATCGTCTCTCCGATGGCCCTGGAGACGGCCAGGATGAAGGACGCCACGATCCCCGAAAGCGCGGCCGGGGTGACGACCCGCGTGGCCACCTCGAACCGGGTCGACCCGAGGGCGTAGGCCCCCTGCCGGAGCTCCCGCGGCACCGCCGCCATGGCGTCCTCCGAGAGGGATGCGATCAGCGGCAGGATCATGATCCCGACCACGATGCCGGCCGAGAGCGCATTGAAGATCCCGAGCCCCGGGATTACGTGTCGCAGGACCGGCGTCACGAACGTCAGCGCGAAGTAGCCGTAGACCACGGTCGGGATGCCGGCCAGGATCTCGAGGATCGGCTTGAGTACCGCGCGCACGCGGCGCGGCGAGTACTCGCTCAGATAGATGGCCGCGCCGAGGCCCAGCGGGACCGCGATCAGGCTCGCGATTACCGCGATCAGTACCGAGCCCACCAGCAGGGGAAGGACCCCGAAGTGCTGAGGCTGGAAGAGAGGCGTCCACACGGTGCCGGTCAAGAAGTCGCGTACGGGCACGTGGCGAAAGAACCCGACCGACTCCCAGACCAGGACCACGACGATCCCGACCGTCGTCAGGATCGAGACCGCCCCGGCGAGGGAGAGGAGGGCGCCGATCGCGCGTTCCTTGAGCGCCCGTCCGGCCCCGGTGAGCCGGGGACCGGGTTCGTGGGGAGCACCGGCCACGACGCGGGCCTGGCCGGCGGCCGTGGCGACGCCCCGTCCCCCATCCGGGTCCCGGGAGGGTCCGTCCGGATCCACGTTCACGGGGCGCGAGGTCGGATCGATCGTCACTCGCCTCCGGTCGTGTCGGGTCCGGCCTGGCCCGGTCCTGTCCCGGCCGCAGTGTCCGGCGCGGCCGCGCCTGCCCCCGCGATCTTGGCCCGCTCCGCCTCGTACTGATCGGGCCTGAGCGCGATGTACCCCACCTCGCGCACCAGCGGGGCCCCCTCCTGGAGGTAGAACTCGACGAAGGCCTGGACCTGGGGCTTGGCCAACCCGCGATCGCTCACGTAGATGAACAGCGGACGGCTGAGCGGCGCGTATTCGCCGGACTCGATCGTCTCGACCGACGGCCGGACGCAGCCCGAGCCACCATCCACGCCGAGCAGCTTCAGCCGCTCGACGTTCTGCTCGTAGTATGCGAAGCCGAAGTAGCCGAGGGAGCCCGGATCCCCCTCGACACCCTGGACCAGGACGTTGTCGTCCTCGCTGGGCGTGTAGTCGGGACGGCTGGCGTCCTCCTCGCCCACGATGGCCTCCGTGAAGTAGTCGAAGGTTCCACTGTCGGTGCCGGGGCCGTAGAGGATGAGCTGCCTGTCCGGGAAACCCTGGCGGATCTGGCTCCAGTTGTTCACCTGGCTCCCCGGCTCCCAGATCCGCTTGAGCTCGTCGACGGTCAGGCAGTCCGCGAAGTCGTTGGCCGGGTTGGCGACGACCGAAAGCCCGTCCCAGGCCACCCGCAGCTCGGTGGTTTCGATCCCGTTCCGCCGGCAGTCCCCGGCTTCCGAATCCTTGATCGGCCGCGAGGCGTCGGAGATGTCGGTCTCCCCCGCGCAGAACCGCTTGAAGCCCCCGCCCGTGCCCGACACGCCGACGGTTACCCGGGTCCCTGGATGCATGCGCTGGAACTCCTCGGCCACCGCCTCGGTGATGGGGAACACCGTGCTCGACCCGTCCACCTCGACGGAGCCGGAGAGCGCCGATCCGTCGGCCGCGCCCTCGCCGCCGGGCCCGCCACAGGCGGCCAGCGCGAGGATGGCGGCGCTGACGGAAAAACGTGCCGTCCGTGCGATCACGTGTCTCGTCCTTTCGTTGATGGAACGGTCCGGGCCGCAGGATCCACGCGCCCTCAGAAGCCGAATCCCGTCTGGATCCGCAACGCCACGTCGTCGGAGTCTTCCAGCTCGTCGTGGCCGTCGAAGGAGGCCCAGTCGACCTGGACCTGGGTCCGGATCCGCTTCTTCCAGTAAAGGTTGATCCCGCCGGTGAGAACGGTGGTCGACGGCTCCGCATCCGTCAGATCGACAAGCACGTCGTCGACGATCACGGAACCGTCCTCGATCCGCGTCTGTCCCATCCGCACGACCGGCTCCCAGCCGATCAGAAACGGCGTTCCGAAGCTGGCGAAGTGCCAGCCGGCGAGCGCCTGCCAGGCTACGAAGCTCGCGTCGTCGTCTCCGAAGAGATCCCGATCGTAATCGTCCCCGAAGAAGATCTGGCCGAGTACCTGAGGCCCGGGCTCGGCGTGCTCGCCTCCCCGAACCGCCAGCTCGACGGCGTGGTACCAGCTGGCCTCCTCCGCGACCGGTGGCTCGCTCAGGCGGAGCCCCGTCCAGGCTCCGGCCACCCGCCATCCTTCGGCCACCTCGAGCTCCAGACGGCCGGCGACCTGCTTGCCGTCGTCCGGCTCCGCCTCGTTGTCCCCCTGGCCGTTGAAGAAGCCGGCCATGGCTCGCACACGCTCGAAGCGGCCGCTCCATTCGGCGCCGATGTCGCGGGAGTTGTACCCCAGATCGTCGAGCAGCCCGTTGGGGCTCAGCCCGGCCGCGCCCCGCGGCAGCGGATCGCGCTCGATCACTGGCAGCTCGCGGCTGGAGACCAGCTCCAGCTCATCGAACGGGACCTTGAACTGACCCGCGCGAAGCGCGAGCCGCGGATCGAACCTCAGGGAGACATAGCCGTCGGTCAGCGCCGCCCGCCCGCGGCCGAAGTCCCCTTCCACCTGCGCCTGAAGCCAACCGCCCGCGTACGCTTCGATTCCGATCCTGGCCCGCCGGACGAGCCACTCGGAGTCAGCCTCGTTCTCGGCCGAGGTGGTATTGAACTGGGCTTGCAGGTTGCCACGCACCCTCACACTGTCGACTCCCGGAGCGCTCACCTTCTGCGACCACGCTGGAACCGCCAGGGCCGGCAGGGCTGTCAGGCCGAGGATGAGGATCCCGACCCGCATTGGAGCTTCTCGCATCCTAGGGTCTCGCTTTCAGTCGAAGATCCGTTAGAGACATGCCCAATGCTGATGGTGGATGATTCTGCAGCCGGAATATGGACGCCGGATGTCCATAGTATGAAGAAGGTGTGAAGAGAGGGTCGGGGACGCGTCGACTCTCTGGGTGGGATTCACGCTGCTGGCGACGGGTGTACGAGGGGTCGCAGCCGTTCGTCGACCGGCTGGACCCCTGCTGGCCGCCCTGGCACCGCGAGGACCCGGCCCGCGGGGAAATGCGCGGCGCTTGACGGGCCCTCGGCCGGATCCGAGAATCACGGTCCCGTGCCTCTTCCGCGACCCCTCCGCGTCTCGATCCAGGGCGAGCAGGGCTCCTTCAGCGAGGAGGCCGCCGGCAAGCTCCTGGAGGTGCCGCATCACGTCATCGCGACCCCCGACCTGGCGCGGATGTTCACCGCCGTGGGACGCCACGAGGCGCATGCCTGTCTGGCCCCGATGGAGAACTCCCTGGTGGGGTCGATCTTCGAGAGCTACGACCTCCTTCTTCAGTTCGGCTTCCGCGTGCTCGGAGAGGTCTACCTGCGGGTCGAGCACTGCCTGATCGCCACCCTGGGCACGTACCTCGAGGACGTCGAGCGGGTCTACTCGCACCCGGTGGCGCTCGATCAGTGCCGTACGTTCTTCCAGCATCATCCGAAGCTCCATGCGGTCGCCACCTACGACACGGCGGGAAGCGTCCGCATGCTGATCCGCGGGCGTGAGACGAACGCGGCGGCGATCGCCGGCCGGGGGGCGGCTGCCCACTACGGCGCCAAGATCCTCGCCGAGAACCTGGAGGACGACCCGGCCAACTACACCCGGTTCTTCCTGCTCTCGATCCCCGACCACGACCTGGAGGGGATCGAGGATGGATACCGCGCCGACGCGGTCGGTCCGGTCAAGACGTCGATCGTCTTCCACGTCACCAACGAGCCGGGGAGTCTGTACCGGGCCCTGGCGGGGTTCGCCGAGGCGGGGGTGGATCTGGCCAAGATCGAGTCCCGGCCGGTCCGCGGCCGGCCGTTCGAGTACCTGTTCTACGTCGACTTCTTCGGCGAGCCCTCGGCCGCTCCCGGCCGCAAGGGGCTGAGGGCGCTGGGGCGCCGGGCGGGCTTCCTCAGGATCCTCGGCACCTATCCGTCGGGCCGGCTGGACTGGGTCGGGACGGACGCGCCGCTCTTTCCCGCCGGGCTCGCGCGGGACTAGGAGCATTCAGCGCAACGCCGGCAACCCGAACGTCAGATCGGCGGCCGGCGCGGGCCGGCCGATCGGCACCCACTCGCCGCTCTGGAGCTGGACAAGATCGCGGCCATACAGCGAGTCCTCGGCCACGAACCGGGCGGCGGCGGCGGCCCGGTCGAAGCGCCACTCTTCCCCGCGCTGCAGCACGGCCTTCCACGCCTCGCTCGAGAAGCGGGCGCTTGCGACCTGCCAGCCGTTGTCGCCCGGCGCGGCGGCGAAGTGGCCATAGTACAGGCCGAGCAGGGACTCTCCCCCGACGTCCCTCAGCACCAGGAGCTCGGCGAAGACGCGCGACGAATCGGCGGGCACGGGCTCCATCCGCACGACCGTCGGCCGGACCACGCCGGCCAGGCCGGCCGACCACTCGGACGCTGTACGCCGGCCGCGGATCTCGGGGTGCACGTAGGTGAAGGCACGGTCGTATCCGAGCGGGCCGATCCCGATCTCCCCCGTCGAGCTCGAGCCGGTCTGGGCGAGCGCGCGAACGAACTGCCGCGCCGCCTCGACAGGACCGGCGGGAAAGGATCGCTGGGTCGGCAGACGCGCCTCGGGCCTGACCAGCCAGGCGAAGCTGGCCCCGACGCTGTCGATGTGGACCGTCTGGAACACCGTGTCGGCGGCCGCCAAGGTGGTGTCGGCGGCCAGGTCGCGAACGACGGTCCGGCGCGCCTCGTCCGGCCCCTCGACCCAGACGTCCGCGCGGCACGCCGCGAACAGGGCGAGCGCCAGACAGAAGAGCGGGAGGGAGCGGCGTGCGGGCATGGGAGCGGCCCGTATATTGTTGCGCCACGGCGGGCTCGACAACCGGGCCCCGGCCCGCAGAGGAGAAGCCGATGACCGTACGGATGTCGACCCAGGTCAAGCGTCCGCCCTCCCGGCCTGGGGTTCCCCCCAGGTACCAGGTCTTCGATCGGCGGAAGAGCCCACCCATGACGGTGTCGCGGTTCTACTTCGATCCGCGGCAGGGCGGGGTCGTGTTCGAGGTCTACGACGACGAGTTCCGTGAGTTCCTGAAGCAGGCGCCCGGCCTGGCGGGAAAGCGGTTCGACTGGGTGCTGGACGTCCCGGCCGACGCTCCTCACGACACCCGGCTCGCGGTCGTTCGCCCCCACCCTATGCCGGTGGTCTCGTCCCACGGCGATCCTGGCGCTCCCCCGCTGACGCTCGAGGAGGCGGTCCGGATCCTCGATGAGCCGGGAAGCTTCCGCGTCGTCCGGACGAGCGACCCGCGGTAGCCCACCGCCACCCTTCCGCGCGACGCTGCGTCATCCTTCAGTCGTCTTCGGCAGCCTCGCCCGCGCGCCGGTAGAGCCCGTCGAAGACCACCACCCAGGTCGTGCCGCCGTCCCGCGAGGCCTCCCAGAGCTGCCGGACCTCGCCGGCCGGGCCCGGCGTCCAGGCGATACGGTGGACGACCGGCCCCTCCTCGTCCACCATCTCGCCTTCGAGGACCATGGATCCCTTTTCGAGCCCGCCAGAGATGAGCAGGAATCCGCCCCGGTCGTCGACCCAGGTCTGGTGCCACCGGCCGGCATGGGGGTCGTAGGTGTTGGTGCTGGTCCCGGTCATCCCGCCGGCGCCCCGCCAGCTCTCGCGCAGGGCGCAGCCGTTCAGGACCGACTCGATCGTGTTGGTGCCCGCCACCTTGCCGTCCGGCGTCGTCACCTCCCACGTTCCGAGCCAGAAGTCGAACTGGCGGTACTCCTCGCGCGCGCAGGGAGGGGCCGTCCCGGGCTCCTGGGCGGCCGCGAGAACCGGTGTGAGGCCTAGCGCGAGGGCGGTCAGTCGCGCGGTGTTGCGGAGCGTCATTGTGGGCACCTCCTGGTATGCTTTTCAACGACCCTCGCGAGGTCAGCGTTCACCCTCAAACCGTGCCGTCGGGGTTCGGGATGAAAGGCGACGCCAGATTCGCAAGATTCTGACAGTGCGGCGGTTGAGAGACCGGCCTGGAAATTGCTCTTCCAGCCTCTTACAGCGCAGAAAGGAGCCCCTATGACGAGGCTTGCCGGTTCGCTCTTCCTCTCGCTCTCGATCCTCGCAGCCGCCCCATCCGCTTCGGCCCAGGAAGAGCGTCTCGTGCCCGTCCCGCGGACGTGGAGCGGGGGGAGCGAGGACCTCGAGACCGAGCCGTTCCCGATCGCGTCGGGCCCGTGGCGGATCGACTGGGACACCGAGAACGCCGCCCCGAGCTCGTATCTGGTGATCACCGTCCGCCACGAGACCGGCACCGCCGTCGAGACCTTCACCCATCAGGGGGAAGGCTCCGGCTCCGATCGGGTCGACACGCCTCCGGGGATCTACTACCTCGAGATCAGCGGCGTGGACCTCGACTGGACGGTGTCGATGAGCGAGCGGATCGCCGCGCGGCCGTCCGGACCGCCGACGCTCCCCGTTCAGGCGTGCACCGGCCGCGGGACGGTGGGCGGGCAGGGGTTCGTCGAGACGGGAGTCACGTTCGGGAACGACGCCCGCGCCTATTCGATCGGCGGCGGCTACGACAGCCGGGGCCCGGTGACCGTCAACTTCTCCGCCAACTTCGTGGATGCCGACGACGTCGAGGTTCTCGGGGAGTCCTTCGAGAGCCCCGACGCCTACGGCGTCGGAGGAGGCATCGTGATCCAGGTGACCGAACAACCGGTGAACGTCTGCCCTGCCTTCGCGTTGAGCTACACCCGGCTCGAAGAGGTGGAGTTCCTCGAGGAGATCGGCTTCGATCTCGATCTCGATGTCTGGTCGGCGTCGGCCGGCGTTGCGTTCGGCCTGGCCGTGCCGGCCGGCGACAGCGGTATCTTCGTCATGCCGTTCGGCGCTCCGAGCCTGATCGTGCGCCATGGGCGAGGATCGCTGGAGTTCGAAGGCGACGTCGAAGAGGAGTCGGAGACAGACCTCGACTTCGGCGCGACCGGCGGCCTGTTCTTCGGGGGCTCTCGGCTGTACGGCGGGATCTCGGTGACGGCGACGACGATCGAGGACGTCGATCCGACATTCGGCCTGGGGTTCGGCGTCGCGTTCTAGCCGGTCAGGTCGCCGTTCTTTCTGCGCCGCTCCGCGGCCGGGCCGCGTCGATCTCCTCGAGCGTCGCCACCGCGCGCCGCTTGAGGCGAGCCTCGAGCGCCCGATAATCCTCTTCGGATAGCTTCCCGGTCGCGCGGTCCAGATCGAGCTCGTGAAGGTCTCGGATCAAGCGGTCCTTCTCGGCCTCGAGCTCGGCGACGCCTTCCGCAGACGGCGGGACGCGGCCTCCGCCGGCCAGGAGCGGATACACGGCGAGCCATATCGCTCCCAGCAGGAGCCACAGTCCGGCCAGCACGAGAAGGGCGGTCAGATGCCCACCTCCGCGCGGGGCTCCGCATGCCCTTCGAGATCCCCGGGGGGCGCCCGGCGGCTCTTCCTCCCCGGCCGCGGCGTCGAGAGCGCGATCAGCATGCCGAGCACCATCACCCCCCCGCCGATCCAGATCCAGAGCACCATCGGGTTGACGAGCAGCGTGATGTCGACGGCGTCCGAGCCGGGCTCGTACGACTCCTGGATCGCGTACAGGTCCTCGAACGGCCGGGACCAGATCGCCACCTCGGTCGTGACCTGCTCCTGGGCGGTAGGATAGAAGCGTCGCTCGGGACGCATCCGGCGCGGCTCGCCGTCCCCGTCCCGGATGGTCAGGTTGGCGACCGTCGCCGTGTAGTTGGGGCCCCCCTCGACGTCGGTGCCGCGATACAGCACCGTGAACGGGCCCACCTCGACTTCGTCGCCGGGCCGCATCCGGACCGCCCGCTCGGTGACGAACAGCGCCCCCGCCACGCCGGCGAAGACGAACACCACCCCCAGGTGGACGACGTAGCCGCCGTAGCGGCGGCGGTTCTTGCCGATCAGTCCGAGGAGCGCGGCGCCTGGCCCCACTCCCTTCGACCGCATCCGGGCGCGCGTTCCGCGCCACAGCTCCTGGACGATGGTCGCCACTACGAACACCCCGAAGGCCACGACGCTGACCGCGTACCACTGGCGGAGCCCGAGCATGACCGCCGCGATTCCCGCCACCGCCAGCGCCACCAGCGGCATGCGGAAGTTCCGCTCGAGGTTCCGCCGCGAGGCCCTGCGCCAGGCGATCATCGGCCCGATCCCGAGCAGCAGGAGCAGCGCGATCGAGAGCGGACCGTTGACCTGGTTGAAAAACGGGGGCCCGACCGAGATCCGCTCCCCGGTCACCGCCTCGGAGATGAAGGGGAAGAACGTGCCCCACCAGATCGCGAAGCCGATCCCGACCAGGAGCAGGTTGTTGAACAGGAAGGCGCTCTCGCGCGAGGTGTACGATTCGAGCCGGTTCTCGCTCTTCAGGAGGTCCGACCGCCACCAGGCGAGCGCGATCGCGGTGCCGATCACGATGGCCAGGAACCCCAGGAAGATGAACCCGATGTCGGTCGAAGCGAAGGCGTGGACCGATTCGATGATCCCGCTCCGGGTCACGAACGTGCCGAGGATGGTGAGCGAGAACACCGCCGTTACCAGGCCGATGTTCCACATCTTCAGCATCCCGCGCTTCTCCTGGATCATGATCGAGTGAACGAAGGCGGCGCCCACGAACCACGGCATGATGGCCGAGTTCTCGACCGGGTCCCACCCCCAGAACCCCCCCCAGCCGAGCTCGATGTACGCCCAGTGGGAGCCCATCAGGTTGCCGATCGTCAGAAAGAGGAACGGAACGAGCGCCCACTTCCGCATCGCCACGATCCAGTCCGCTCCGAGACGGCCTCGGATCAGCGCCGCCATCGCGAACGCGAACGGGACCGACCACCCGACGTACCCCAGGTAGAGGGATGGCGGGTGGGCGGCCATCCAGCGGTTCTGGAGAAGCGGGTTCAGCCCCAACCCGTCCGGCGGCGTGAAGTCGAGCATCGCGAACGGGCGCGAGCTGAACACCATGACGCCCAGGAAGAATGCCATGATCGCCTGCAGGACGGCGGCGGCGTGCGGGGCGAGCTCGGCCTGCCGCCGGCGGTGGATCCACACAGCGGCGGTCGAGTAGCCGGCCAGGATGAGCGCCCAGAGGAGCATCGAGCCCTCCATCCCGCCCCAGACGGCGGTCATCTTGTACCACGCCGGCATCGCGCGGCTCGCGTTATCCGCCACGTACGACAGCCGGAACTCGTCGTTCAGAAAGCCGAGCGTGAGGAGCAGGTAGGCGAACGCCACGCAGACGGCGGTCCCGAAGACCGACCGCATCGCGGACTCGGCCAGCCGCGGATCGCGGCGCCTCCCCGCCACGTGTCCGAGGACGGCGCCGTAGAGGGCCAGGCCGAGCCCGACCCAGAGCGCGATCTCGCCGAGCCTGTATACGCTCACGTGTCCCTCCCGCCCGCGCGCGCGATCAGCCGGCCCGTCAGCTCGGCCGCCCGGCGGTTGAGCCGGGCCTGCCGTGAGGAGAGCCCCAGCAGATACCCGAAAAGGGCAGCCCAGAAGGCCACGTAGGCGAACAGGTACCAGGTCACGAGATCCTTCCCTTCGTGCGCGCGGCGCGGTCGGTCCGGTCGAGGAGCGTCTCCAGAAGGTCCAGGTTCTCCGCGGTCCGCTCCTGCCAGACACGCTGGATCAGAAGATAGACGAAGACGAGCGTGAACGAGGAGAGGGATACGAGCAGCGTCACCAGCATCGACGTCGGGAGCCCGCCTCCGGGATCGTCCAGGATCATGACCACCGGCGCCGGGTGAAGGGTCCGCCACCAGAGGACCGACATATGGATGATCGGGACGTCCAGGAAGCCGATGATCCCGACCACGGCGGCGATCCGGCCGATGTCGGCGCCGGGCCGGGCGAAGGCCCTCAGGAGCAGATAGCCGCCATAGATGAACCACAGGATGAGGGTCGTCGTGAGCCGGGCGTCCCACGTCCAGAAGGCGCCCCAGATCGGCCGCCCCCAGAGCATCCCGGTCACCAGCGTGAGCGTGGTGAAGAGAAAGCCGATCTCGGCCGCGCAGCGGGCGAAGATGTCCCACAGCCTCGAGCGCTGCCACAGGTAGAGGATCGAGGCCACGAACACGAGCCCGAACGCGGTGTAGGCGAGCCACGCCGAGGGGACGTGGATGTAGAAGATCTTTTGCGGGTAACCCTGGACCGCCTCGAGCGGCACCCACCAGAACACGAGGCCGAACGTGAACACCATCGTTCCGACCGCGAACCACCCGATCCACGGCCGGACGTCGACCAGAAAGTGGTAGAGCCTGCCGTCGAGCGTCGACCAGAACTGCCGCCACGAGCGGGGGAGCCAGCGCACCGACCTACTCCTCGATCACGGTTCCGAACGCCATCGTGCACACGGTCCCGAACAGAACGTCGAACGCGAGCGCGAGCCCGAGCCAGTCCCGGTAGTCGCCCGCCTCCCCCGCGGCCAGCGCCTGACCGCCTTCGATCCCGGCCAGGAGGAGCGGCACGCTGAGCGGGAACAGGAGGACCGGCAGGAGAAGCTGGCTCGCCGTCGTCCTGGCCGCCACTGCGGCGAAGAAGGTCCCCAGCGCGGCGTAGCCGATCGTCACCACGATCAGGAGCGCGGCGAACGCCGCCCACCGTCCGCCGAGATCCAGCCGGTAGAGGGTCGCTGCAGCGGGTACGAGGAGGGCCTCCAGAGCCAGCAGGAACAGGGTTCCCCCGGCCCACTTCCCGAGGAAGAGCATCTCCCGGTCGACCGGCGCCAGGAGGAGGCCGTGGAGCGCCGCGTTCCGCTCCTCCTCGGCGAACCAGCGCTCGAACCCGAGCGCCCCGGCGAACAGGATGCTCGCCCACAGGGCCCCCGGCCCGACCCGCGCGAGATCGGCGGGGGTGGGGTCGCCCACGAACGCGAAGATCAGGATCACCAGCCCGGCGAAGACCGTCATCGTGGCCAGGCTCTCGACCCGCCGGAGCTCGAGTCGCACGTCCTTGGCGAGGATGGCGAGGGCGGGAGCGAACGTGCTCACAGCTCCCCCGCCGACCGGGTGACCGCGCGCTCGTACCGCCGCTCGAGCCCGTTTCGGGCGTCGTCGCGGCTGCCCGCGTCGACCACCCGGCCTTCCACCAGGATCAGGAACCGGCCCGCGGATTCGGGCACGCGCGCCAGGTCATGAGTGGTGAGGAGGATGGCCCGGCCGTCGGTCCTCAAGTCCTCGAGGACGCCGTTCAGCCGGCGGACGGAGTGGGGGTCGAGCCCGGCATGGGGCTCATCGAGGAGCAGGAGCCCCGGATCGTGAAGAATGGCGCGCGCGATCGAGACGCGCTGCGCCTGGCCCCGGGAGAGCGTCCCCGCGCGCAGGCCGGCCAGGTCCAGCGCGCCGGCGCCGGCCAGGGCCCGGCGGATCCGTGCGTCGCGGTCCGCCAGTCGGTAGAGCCGGGCGTAGAACTCGAGGTTCTCACGCGCGGTCAGCCGGTCGTAGAGATAGGTCGAATGGCTGAGGAGCCCGACCTCGCGCTGGCGGTCGGCCGGCGCGTCGAGCCACTCCGCGCCATCCAGCCGGATCCTTCCCGCGCTCGGCCGGGAGAGCCGGGCCACGGTCCGGACCAGGGTCGTCTTCCCGGCTCCGTTCGGGCCGGCAACCACCAGCAGCTCGCCCCGGTCCAGCGAGAACGACACGTCGTCCAGCGCCCGCACCGTCCCGAAGGCCCTGCTCAGGCCTTCGACCTCCAGCAGCGGTTGTGAGGCCCGGGGCGGGTCGTTCAGGACTTGGGCGCCGGCGCCGGCTCGTCCAGCGCGCCTTCGGCCTGGTACTTGGACGGGCACTTGGCGAGGAGGGTCTCGGCGTGGAAGGTTCCGCCCTCGTCGAGCCGGCCCTCCACGACGACCTGGATGTCAGGACGGAAGATGTCCGGCAGCGTGCCGCCGTAGACGACCGGGATCTCGGCCGAGCCGGCGGGAGCGTCGACACCGCGGATGGCGAACCGGACGCGCCGGGCGGCGTCCTCCCTGACGATCGAGCCGGACACCACGTCGCCCGAGAGGCGGATCTTCTCGCCCGGGGTGGCGGTCGCCGCCGCCAGCTCGTCGATCTCGTAGTAGTAGGTCAGGTTGTCGCGGGTGGCAGCGAACACCAGGTACGTCACCGCCCCCGCCACCAGCACCATGGCGATCGCCAGGCGTCCCGCCTTCAGCCGCCGCACCGTGAGCTCCTTTCGCGGATCACTCGGTCTCCTCCAGCTCGCGCTCCAGACGGTCAAGATAAGGCGACGCCGGCGGCGGTTCCACGCTGGCCCGGGCGGGGGATCGGGAGGCCCAGCGCCGGGCCGCGATCACGAGCCCGACCGCACCCGCCACGACCGCCGCGCCCGGCAGGAGCCATGCCGCCAGGTTGAACCCCCTCTTGGGGGGATCGAGAAGGATCCAGGGACCATACCGCTCGACGAAGAAATCATGGATCTCGTCGTCCGACCGCCCCTCGGCGATCAGCTCCCGGATCCGCCGCTTCATGTCCTCGGCCATGAACGACCGCGACTGGCGGATCGACTGGCTGCGGCATACGGGGCACCGCAGCGCGCCCTCGATCTCGCGCGCGCGAGCCTCCTGCTCCGGGGTCAGCGTTACCGAAGGCCCGAGGGCCTCCTGGGCCGCCCCAGTGCTGGCCTCCTGAGCGGTCGACGCCCCGCCCAGAACGGCCGAGGCGAGGACGGCGAGTACGAGGCCGGTCCGGCCGGCCGGGCTAGCGGGGATCATCGCCCCGGTCCAGCGGCGTCACGAGGTCGGGGTCACCGGTCGCCCGTCCGGCTCGACCGGCGGTCAGGTCGGCCAGCCGGCGATCCAGGTCCTCGTGCGTCAGCGGTCCGACGTGCCGCGCCAGCACGCGGCCGTCGGGTCCGATGAAGAACGTCTCCGGAACCCCGTAGAGGCCGTAGTCCACCGCCACCGCGCCGCTCTGGTCGGGGCCCAGGAAGTACGTCTTTCCGTAACGCGCGATGAAGGCCCGCGCGGCGTCGGGCTCGTCGTTGACCGCGATCCCGACGAACGCCACGTCGGGGCCATAGCGGCGCCATCCCGTCTCGAGGACCGCCGCCTCGTCCCGGCACGACAGGCACCACGAGGCCCAGAAGTTGAGCACGACCGGCTTCCCCGCGAGGTCCGACAGCGCGAGCCTCGAGCCGGCCGGCGCCACCG
Organism: Gemmatimonadota bacterium; assembly: GCA_035708865.1. GTDB lineage: Bacteria > Gemmatimonadota > Gemmatimonadetes > JACCXV01 > JAHWKZ01 > DASRVA01. Next base: position 41,212 of record DASTFF010000023.1, read on the forward strand.
GATCGGCGCCCACCGGCTCGAAGAGCGAAAACGCGAATCCCGGCGCGGCACGCCCGATCAGCGGCGAGGCGAGCGTGGTCTCGCGGGTGAGCGCGTAGGCGAGAACGGCAAAGACCGCCGCCAGGACACCCAGGAGGAGGAACCGCTTCACGACGGCGAATCTCCCCTCCCGCCTCGCGCGCTGCAAATGCCGGGATTCGCCGCGTCCGGCTTCCGGCTACAGGGACTTCAGGTATTCGACCAGGTCCGCCTTCTGCTGGGTGCTCAGCCCCAGGCTGAGGAAGTCGTCGTAGTGCTCCACCACCTCCTCCAGCGTGGCCGCGCTCCCGTCGTGGAAGTAGGGCGGACGCTGCCATGCACCGCTCAGGGGCGTGGTCCGATACCCGCCCGTCGTTCCACGTCCGGCCAGGACCGGGTCCATGCCGGTCTCCGACGGCTGATGGACCCGCTCGCCCGCGTCGGTAAAGCTCGGCGCGACGTGACAGCTCGCGCAGGTGCCCTGACCGGTGAATACCGCCTCTCCCCGTGCGGCGGCGTCGGGATCGAAGCTCCCCGCTGGCGGCGCCGGTGCCTCCAGCGTGAGCTGGTAGGCCTGCAGGTCCGGAAGTTTGGGGGTCACGAGGTCGGGCGAAGCGACGATCTCGATCCCCATTTCGGGATCGCGAAACGAGCCCTGGCCGTGCATCTGGGTCACCGCCACGTAGGCGTTCCAGTAACTGACCGGCCCCTCGCCCGTGAACGTCTCGACCGGCACTCCTCTCAGGCCGTAGGCCGCGGGAATCACCGTCGGGTCGTTTTCGCCGTCGTGGTTCCAGTAGGCGTCGTACATGCCGGGCCCCCAGGAAGTGAGGACCCTCTGCACGGCGGAATCCTGGAGCGCCGGCGAGAGGGAGAGGATCTTGCCCGGATCCAGATCCCGGTTCGGGTAGCCGTCCAGGCGGCGGCCGATCCCCTCCTGCACCGAGTCGTCCACGTCCGAGTGGCAGAGCGCGCAGGTGACCCCGACGCGCTGGATCCGACCCTCCACGACCTCGGCCTGAAGCCCGACCACGGCGTTCATCTCCAGGAGCGCCACCGTTGTCGCGGGGTCGCCGAGGTCGACCTGCTCCAGAATCCCCGGCGGAAGGACGTCGGCGTCGACTTTGAGGCCGACCGCCAGCGCGGTCAGCGGGTCGACCGAGGTTTGAATGACCTCGTGCATACGAAGGGTATCGGTCCAGAACCGCTCGTCGCCGAACGTGTCGAAGCGGAAGATCTCCCGCCCGGCTACGGGATCGCCCGCCGGGACCGGGTCACGGCTGGAAGGGGTCGAAGCCGTGGTTGGCGTCGCGCCGTCACCGTCAGGCGTGGTTTGAACTCTGTCGTCACCGCCGCAGGCGGGGAAAAGGCCGACGCACAGAACCCCCATTAGAGCGAGTGTGGCACGCATCGTGGTCCTTCCTTCCTGAGGTAGGAGCGCCGCGCGGCCGGATCGTCCGCGTGCTCTGTTCGGGGAGGGGAGTACAACACAGGATAGACCGAGGGCCGCTCGCTTTCTGTCACGCCTATGACGAGGCCTCCGCCACGGGGAGCCGCCCCTCGAGATCCGCTGGGGTTACGGGCTTCGGTTCCTGGATCAGCTCCCGGGCATGGTCGACCTGGTCCCAGGTGTTCCAGAGCAGCACGCCTCGCACGCGGCCCCCCTCGAGGTAGTAGACCACCCCCTCCCGGAAGGGATCCTTCCACTCGGCATGGGTTTCGTAGCGCGCGTCCACCGCGCCGACAGCCTCGAACCCCAGGTCGAACAGGTCGGAGTAGAAGAACGGCAGGTGATCGTAGGGAGCGCCTTGGCCGGCCATGGCGAGCCCGGCGGCGCGACCCATCGTGTTGGCGTTGTCCTCATGCTCTACCCGGACGCGCTCGCCGAGGGCCGGCTGGTGGAAGCTCGCCACGTCACCCGCGGCATAGACATCGGGCCGGCTCGTCCGCAGGAGCTCGTCGACCTCGATCCCGTCGCCGACCGCCAGGCCCGCGGCCCGAGCCAGCCCGACGTTCGGCCGGATGCCGATCCCGACGACCGCTACGTCCGCTTCGAACTCGGACCCGTCGCGGAGGAGGACGGCTACCGTGTCGCCTCTGTCCTCCACCTCCACATGCCCGGCCGTTCGAACGTCGACGCCCTGCTCGCGGTAGTAGCCGATCAGGAATTGCGAGAGATCGCCGGGAAAGAGCCTCGAGCCGAGACCGTCCTCGTCGGCGAACATCACGACCTCGCGACCCTTCATGCGGAGAGCGGCGGCGATCTCCATGCCGATGAAGCCGGCCCCCACGACCGCAAAGCGGAGCGGCTCCTCCGCGAAGTCGCGCAGGCGGTGGTAGTCATCCAGAGTGCGGTAGTAGATGATCCGTTCACCGGAAGCGCGGAGCCGCCGTGGGGCACCCCCCGTCGCGATCAACAGCTTCCCGTAGCCGTACTCGGCGCCCTGATCATCGATGACGCTCTTGGCGTCGAGATCGATCGACCGGATGGAGCGACCCAGATGCAAGGCCGCTCCCGTCTCCTCCGTGCCTCGCCATACGACCGTTTCGGGCTTCCCCTTCCACAGCGCCTTGCTCAGAGGCGGCCGGTCATAGGGTGGATGGGTCTCCTCGCCGAGCACCCCGATCGTTCCGTCTGAGTCGGCTTCCCGAACGCCGCGCACGGCGGCGTCCGCGGTCATCCCGGCCCCCACGATCATGTAGTCATACCTTCTCATAAGGCCTCTTCCTTTTTAGAAGCGGAAGTTATGATATGAGAAACTTATGAAAAGGGCCAGCGGGACCGACCAGGATGGTCGCACCACTAGTTCGAGCTCCGACCCTCCGCCCTCGAGCCGGTCGGCGCGACCGGTCTCTCGACCGCCACGCCGTGCCGGAAGACGAGCTCCCCGCCCAGCCAGCCCGAGACCGACAGCAGCAGCACCGCCACGACCGACAGGAGGACCGGCAAGCCAGCCCCGGGCGGGCTCGTCGTCCGGAGCCAGAGGTTGACGGCGTAGAGGGCGACCACCGTCAGGTTCAGGAGCAAGTGCGTCAGCGCGATCCGCTTGACCCGGGGATCGTTCAGCGAGAGGAAGTCGATGAACCCGGGCACGGCGGCGAGGAGCGCTCCGATCAGACCGCCCAGCATCGTATAGAACGCCATCAGGTCCCAGACGAGGTCGCTCGAGCCGAACCTGAACACGAGATCGCACACGAGCGAGAAGATCCACAGCCCGATCGGGAGCGGCACGAGCATGGGATGGATGGGGTGACGCGCGATGCTGGCGGGCGTGGCCATGTCGACCTCCTTGGAGGGCCGTTTTTTCGGGAGGGCCGACGAGGCTACGCCATGGCGGAGGGGGCGCGCAAGCTTTTGCCTGCCGGGCCGGGGGCGGATATCCTTGCGACCGATGTCGAGCCCCCGCTACACGATCCACCGCTTCACCGGCTCCGGGTCCGAGGAGGTGGGCGAGCTGCACGATCTGCCGGCCCACGGCCAGGTGGCGCTCCATACCGAGGACGAGGCCCTGGTGGAGCTCCTCGCCGCGCGCGGGGTCCTGGAGCCGCTCCGGCCACCGCGCCTCGATGCCGGCCACCCGGGGATCCACGGCCGCTACGCGGTCCGGCCGCAGATCAACTTCTTCTTTGCCCCCCCGATCGAGGACGTCGCCGAGGCGATCCGCTCGGCCACGGGGGACGCCGGCTTCACGGTCGCCACCGCCGAGCCGGCCACCCGCTGACCGGATCCCTGACCGCCCCGGTCGAGCCGCGGCCGCCGGAGGAGGTTCCCGCCATCGCCCTCTCGGGCGTCACCAAGCGCTATGGAAACCTGCTCGCCGTCGAAGACCTGGATCTCGCGGTCCCGCAAGGTGCGACCTACGGCTTCCTGGGCCCGAATGGAGCCGGCAAGACCACGACCATACGGATCGTGCTCCGGATCCTCGCGGCCGACGGCGGTGAGGTCCGGCTCATGGGCCAGCCACCGGGCCGCAAGATGCTGGATCGTATCGGCTACCTGCCCGAAGAGCGCGGCCTCTACCGGCGGATGAGGGTCCGCGAGCTGCTCGTGTTCCTGGCCGAGCTGAAGGGCCTCCGGCCGCGGGACGCCCGGCCGCGGATCGCCCACTGGCTCGAGCGGTTCGAGCTGGCCGAGCGCGCCGACCACCGCGTCCAGGACCTCTCGAAGGGGATGCAGCAGAAGCTCCAGTTCGTCGCCGCCGTCCTCCACGAGCCCGAGATCGTGGTGCTGGACGAGCCCTTCGGCGGCCTCGATCCCCTGAACCAGCGGGCGCTTCGCGAGGTCGTGGCCGACCTGCAGCGGGCCGGCCGGACGATCCTCTTCAGCACCCATCTGATCGAGCATGCGGAACGGCTCTGCGACCACGTCTGCATCATCGCTGGCGGACGGAAGGTGCTGGACGGCCCGCTGGCCCGGATCCGCCGCGAGCACAGTGGCGATCACGTGGCGCTGGGGCTGGACGGCGGCTCGCTCGACGACCTGAACGCGACGGTCGAGGGGATCCGCCGTGCGCCCATGGTCGCGCGCGCGACCGCGGACGGCACCGACCTCGAGGTGGCGCTCCTGGCGGGCCGCCCGCCTCAGGATCTCCTGGCGTGGCTGGTCGCCGAGCGTGTCCCTGTCCGGCGCTTCGAGCGGGTGGAGGCGTCCCTGACCCAGATCTTCATCGACCGGGTCGGGGTCGATCCCACGGCAGCCTTGGAGGAAGGCCTTGCCTGACTCGTGGGCGATCTTCCGGCGCGAGTTCCGCGCCTTCGTCCGCTCGCGGGCCTACGTCCTGGGCACCCTCTTCGGCCCGCTCATGATCGCGCTCTTCTTCGTACTGCCGGTCTGGTTCATGAGCGGGGGCGGGGATCGCCATCTCGCGATCGTCGACGGGACGGGGCGCGGGCTCGGCGACCAGGTATCCTCCGCCCTCCGGGAGCCCCAGGCGATCGAGGGGGTCCAGGGACGACGCGAGCGGATCCGGATCGACGTCTCCGAAATCGGCCGGACCCATGGCGCCATGCCCGATTCCCTCGCAGCCCGGTACCGGGCGTGGGTGGCGGCCGACTCGCTAGACGGCTTTCTGTGGCTCCCGGCGGGCGTCGTCAACGGCTCCCAGGCCCATTATCTCGGCGAGGACGCGACCAGCTTCAGCGCGATGGGCGAGCTCCGTTCGGGGCTTCAGCGAGCCGTCCAGCTCGAGCGGCTGCGGCGATCGGGCATCGACGCCGGCGCGGTCGGGAGCGCGCTCCGTCCGGTCCGGCTGGAAGTGTCAAAGCCGGAAGGCGGTGCCACGGCGGGAACCCCGGACACGATCATCGTCCTGGCCCAGTTCATGGGGTTCGTGGCCTACTTCCTGATCATCCTCTACGGCTACGCGGTCGCGCGC
>DASTFF010000024.1:0-36988 GCA_035708865.1 Gemmatimonadota bacterium
GAGGTTTGGCACCTCGATGTCGGCTCATCGCATCCTGGGGCTGGAGAAGGTCCCAAGGGTTGGGCTGTTCGCCCATTAAAGCGGTACGCGAGCTGGGTTTAGAACGTCGTGAGACAGTTCGGTCTGTATCCGTCGCGGGCGGAGGACACTTGAGGGGTTCTAACCTTAGTACGAGAGGACCGGGTTGGACGCACCGCTAGTGTACCTGTTGTGGCGCCAGCCGCAGCGCAGGGTAGCTATGTGCGGACGGGATAACCGCTGAAAGCATCTAAGTGGGAAGCCTGCCCCGAGATTAGGTGTCCCGCGGCGCAAGCCGCCTGAAGGGCCGTGGTAGACGACCACGTTGATAGGCCGCAGGTGCAAGCACAGCAATGTGTTCAGCCGAGCGGTACTAATCGCCCGTGAGGCTTGACCAAATTCTTCTTGAGAGGTTCAAGGCTCCCGGTCGCTTCGGCGACCGGCCGACAGACACTTCAATTGTCAGAGCGGCCCCGCGTTCGAGGGTGGCTCACGGAGATCGGCGACCGCGCTGCGGTCGCCACCGGTTTCCGGCGGCTTTGGCGAGGGGGAAACACCCGTTCCCATTCCGAACACGGAAGTTAAGCCCCTCAGCGCTGATGGTACTGCATGCGAGAGCGTGTGGGAGAGTAGGTCGCCGCCGGTCTTTCAATGAAGGCCCCCGCGCCGGATGTTGCGGGGGCCTCGTGTTTTCAACGGAGCCCGTAAGCCCGCCGCGGCTCGGGGCTGGTAAAGACCCGCATCATAGTAGTATCCTCAGCGCGTCGTCCGACCGGTATCCCTCCTCGGTCGGATCGATACCGGACCAACTCATCAATCCAAAGGAGAAAAGCAGCCGTGAAAAGCCCTCGCTCTCTGGCACTCATGCTCGGACTGGCGCTGTTTGCCTGTCAGGCCCAGGAGGCCGATCAGCAGGCGGAGATGGAAGAGCCGGCAGCCGTCGATACCGAGTCCATCCGTACCGCCATCCTCGACGGCTCGCAGCAGTGGGCCGCCGCTGCCAGCGCTGGGGACGCGGAGGCGCTGACGAACCTCTACGCCGACGACGCCGTCATCCAGGCGCCGGACACGCCACGGGTGACCGGTCGCGAGGAGATCAGCGCCTTCTTCAGCCAGATGACGAGCGCGGGGCCGTCTGCGATGACCCTCACGACGGACGAGGTGATCGTCTCGGAGTCGGGGGATCTCGCCGTCGAGCTGGGCTCGTTCACGGACCCTAATGGAGCCGGGAAGTATGTCGGGGTCTGGAAGAACGTCGGTGGTGAATGGAAGCTGGCCATCGACACCTGGAACATGAACGGCAGCGGGGAAACGACTTCCGAGTAGCAGGTTGCCCGCTCCGGCGCTGCTCGCGCCGGAGCGGGCTGCCTCGTCGATCGGACGCGCTTCAGAACCTCACAGCCGGTCCATATGCCACAGCCACAGGTCGGACCAGTAGGCGAGGCCCCGCCACTCCCCCCACCCGTCGTACACGGCGAGCATCCTGCGATCGGTCACCGACTTGCGCGCCCGCGGGAAGTACTTCTGTCGCACGAAGCTGCGGAACGCGGTGTCGATTCCGATCCGGTCGAAGCGGCCGAGGAGCATGAGGACGAGGGCACTGGCGTAGGGTCCGAGCCCCGGGACCTTCCGGACCTCGCCTTCGAGTTCCTCGGTGGGGCCCGGCCAGGACTCCCACCGCTCGAGGTCGAGGGAGCCCGAGGCGACCGACTCCGCGAAGCCGGCCAGGTAGCCGGCGCGGTACCCCCAACGGCCCTCCTTCGCCAGCCGGTCGGCCCCGAGGTCGGCCACCCGGGCGGGTGAAGGAAAGCCGTTGCCGCCGGTCATCGCCACCAGGTTCCGCACCATCGCCACGGTCCCCGACCACATCGTGTTCGTAGTGGCGAGGATCTTGACGACGTCCTCGTACAGCGAGGGGGCGCGGAGGAGGCGGCCGAAGCCGCGGTCGACGGCGATTGCGAACGCGCCGCCGGCGGCACGCGCCCGGCGCTCGAACTCGCCGAGGTCGCGGTCGAGCTGGAACATGTGGGTCGTCGCTCGTTCGACGGCCGTCCATCCGGCGGTGTCCAGCCCCGAGCGCCGGCCGCGCCCCCCGATGACGGATGTCCGGACCGGGGCTCCACGCCCGTCCGGCTGCTCGAAGGCGACCCGCGTGACGCCTCCCGGCACGGCAAGTGGACGTTCGAGACGCTCGGCCTCGTCGTCCCAGACGAACGGCGCCAGAAGGCACCAGCCATGGGATCGAACGGTAGTGGGGAAGTCGAAGCCCCGGGGTACCGGTGTGGCGCGGGTCGTCGACCGCGCCACGACCGGTCGTTCTGCGCTGCGACTCGTCGGTCTGGTGCTCAGGCCGCCTGCCGGATCCCGTGGACGCGGCAGATCCCGTCGAGGAGGCCGTTGACGGTGTCGAGTGCCATCGCCGCGCCCCGCTCGGCCTCAGCCAGGTCGGCCTCGCTCATGACGTGCCGCTCGAGGAGCTCGCGGGAAGCCGCGGCGTGCTCGACGTCCAGCGTCCGGTGGACCTCGAAGTAGTCGGTCCCCGGCGACCCCTCGACCCCGTAGTGCTCGGCCAGGCCGCGGATCTTCTCGGCGGCCACGGCCGGCACCATGGACTCGTACGCGTAGAGGGCGGCCAGGCCGCGCACCACCGGGCCCTCGCCGACGGCCGAGCGGAAGCCGGCGATGGCCGCAACCGTCTCCGGCCAGGCCTCGCCCGACCCAGGCTCGTCACAGCCGACGGCCTCGGCGAAGCGCCGCCAGAGCGAGGGATGGTTCTCCGGCCCCTCCTCCTCGTCACTCAGGTTCTCGAGCAGGGCCTGCCGCGTCTCTAGGTCCTCGCAGCGGCTGTGAAGCGCGGAGATGTAGGTCGGGAAAGCGCTCACGTGCCGGTAGTACTGGGCGGCGTAGTCGCGGAGCGCTTCGGCGCTCAGCGTGCCGTCCTGCCAGGCGCGGTAGAAAGGGTGCTTGAGCAGGTGCCGGTCGGCGATCAGGGCATCGACGGTCGTCAGCGGGGGACGCGACATGGGCAGCTCCCTATCGGGGTCCACGGAAGGATGCGGAAGACCGCGCCAATCTAGCATTCGGGCAGAGCCTGGACAGCGCCGGCCACGGGCGGCCGCGATCGTCCCGGCCGTCCTCAAGGCCTCAGCTCCACCTCGGCGACCCGCCCCGCCTCGACCTCGACCGCCCGGTAGACCCGCCGACCCTCGATCTCGACCCCCAGGACATAGCGACCCACCGGGACGTCGCCGATCACGAAGTGCTCCCCGAACACGGGGTCGGGATGGGCCTTGTCCTCGTAGGTCTCGGCGAAGCTGAAGGGCGTCTCCCGGGGCTCGGGCTTGGTCACCCCGTAGACCCGGGCGCCCGGGATCGGCTCCCCGGCGCTGTCCAGCACCCGCCCGACGATCACCCCCGTTCCCTCCATGGGCTCGATCCAGAGCAACGGGTTCACGGTGTACGGGGGAAACCGCTGCGCGGGATCTACGACCGCCACCACGTCGTCGGTCGGGGTCACGTGGATCTCGAGGTGGAGATGGTCGTTGGTGGCCCGTCCCGTCGAGCCGACGTGCGCGATCAGATCGCCGCGGCCGACCCGATCTCCGACCGCGACGGTCAGGTCGGCATTGTGGTAGTACGTGGACCACACGTAGCGATCGTCGAGACGCCGATCGTGCAGGATGGCCACCGTGTTGGAGCCCGCCTCGGCCGGCCCCGCGAACGCCACGACGCCGTCCCCGATCGTGTGGACCGGCGTGCCTTCCGGGTTGTTGAACTCGACGCCTTGGTGCTGCTGGAAGTTTCCGCCCATGGTCGAGCCGTAGGAGTAGGTCTGGTCCACGAGCCGGTTCCCCTCGAAAGGGGCGATCGGGCGATCGAACCAGAAGTGCTCGCGGGCTCCCGGCCTGGCCACGGGCTCGCCGGGGTCGGGAAACTCCCGGAACCGGGCCTTCCATCTCGCGAGGGCCTGGCCGAGCGCGCTGTAGGGTATGCCGTCCCCGAAGCCGGCCTGGCGGCCTGAAACGGGCATGGCGAGCATGGGCCCGGTCCCTGGGGACCAGGTCCGTCCCCCGTCTTGGCTCTCGTCGTACCCGGCCAGGCCCATCACGCGCACGGTCGGGGGTCCATCGCCGTCGACGACTACATCGAGATCCAAGAGATACCGGCTCCTGAGCCCCTGGGCCTCGGTGACATCGCGCCAGGTCTCCCCGCCGTCGCCCGAGATCCGGAGCCCGTCGGCAGTGGCCACGTACACCATGTCGCGGGCGACCTCGATCCCGTGCGGCGCCACGTACAGCCAGCGCGGGCCCAGCTCGTCGAAGGTCCAGTTGCGCCAGGTCCGGCCGCCGTCCAGGGAGACCCCCCAGCCGTTCCCGATCGTCCCGTACCACACCTCGCCGTCCGGCCCGAACGCGAGGGCGTTGACGAAATCCCACGAGATGTCGCTCGAGTCGCGGCTCCGCAGGTTCTCCCACTCGCGGCCCGTGCCGTCCCGGCTTACGTAGATCCCCTGCCCGTAGGTGCCGACCCAGACCGACGCGTCGGGGCCTTCGGCCACGGCGAGGACGTGGGTTCCCCAGCCGGTCGAGTCGGGGAGCGGGGATTCGGAAGCCGGCATCGCCGCCTCCTGGGCCAGAGCGAACGACGGGGCTGACGTGCCCAGCACGAGCGAGGCCAGCAAAACCGCCAGCGGGGATTCAACGCAGAAGGTAAGCCAACGCGCACACAAACTCGCACACTCCTTAAGGGGCCCGATCGGCGTAATGGAGCATGTTCCAAGTCCGGGAGGAATTGCTGACCACGTAAGAGACTCTACTATTGCGGATCAGTGCCACTAACTCGAGCACCTCACGAGTATCCTTGTCAACAAAGGAAAACGGCACGGCATAACCTATCCACCCGACGCCGCCACCAAACATGAGGCCTTTATTGACATATGCTTTTCGTGGACGCTTATCTACGTAAGTGCAACACTTGCTCCCCGTCGGCGAGGAGCCGGAGCCGATCCATATCGCATCCTCTACATAGGTGTTGATGAGTTCCTTGTAATTCTCTGGAAACGCCCCATAGTCGGCATCAGAGGCCGGCTTGCGGAACATGAAAGAGCAATCGGCGAGGACGAGGAGCAAAATCGCTGGGACGACAATACGCATAGAAGGAAAGGAAAAGGTAATCGGCTCGACTGCCGCGGTGCCGTGCTGCTAGAAATCCTCGAGGTATCGCACCTCTCCCTGCGGGCCGATCAGGGCCACCCGGATCCAGTTGGGTGGCGCGTCGAAGTCGAATTTACCGAGCTCATAGGCAGTGTGCTCCTCCATCAGGCGGAAGGCGCGGCCCGCCCGTTCCGTCTGCCAGAACTCGACGGTGTCCAGGGCCAGCGGCTCGTCGGGGGCGACCGCGAAGATCTGGACCGGCCGGTGGACGCGCCGCATGGCCCGCTCGGCGAGGGTCCGGCGGGCATCCTCGGCGTGGCCCTCGGCAGCCTCGACCGGACCGTCGCCGTCCGGAGCCCGCTCCCCACCGCACGCCTCACGGAGCGCCGCCAGCTCGTTGTAGAGGTAGACGTCCTTGAGCGACTTCCGCTCGAGGGCCCCGTGCCGGATCGTCATCACCCGCTGGAGCCGCTTGAGGATGCTTCGCCCTTCGGCGGCGGCGGCGTAGGAGGCGTTCAGCGGCAGCACGAACAGGAGGTCGCACTTCTCGATCCCGGTCCCGAAGGCGATCGGCAGGTTGTCGATCGTGCCGCCGTCCTCGAACAGCTCGTCGCCGATCCGGGCGTACTCGAAGAGCGGCGGAATGTCCATCGACGCGAACAGCGCCTCCTCGAGATCCTGGGGTGTTCGGGCCGGTCTCCAGCGGTCGGGAGGCACCAGCGGACCGCGCCGGCCGGTGAAGTTATCGATCCCCTCGCTGTCCCGGCGGTTGGTCGAGAACTCGAGATGGGCGCGCTCGACGTTGGTGCGGGTCAGGTAGAAGTGGAGGGCGCCGGGGGCGTCGGGCGTCTCCAGATGGTGCAGGAGCCGTTCGCGCGCGGCCGGGTCCTCGAGGAAGAGCCGCCGGAAGGCGCTCCGCCACGGATCGGCCGAGAGGACGTAGTTGCGCCACGCCGGCACGTAGTACGTGGGCGCCACGATCTCGGAGAGGTCGAGCCGGTGCCACCACTCCGCCAGCGTCCCCGGCTCGCCGTCGGCCACCCGACCGGCCAGCCAGAAGCAGGCGTTCCAGGCGCCGATCGAGGAGGCGGCGAGCATCTCGACCGAGCCGAGGGCGTCGCGCTCCTCCAGGAAGTGGTGGAGCGCGCGAAGGGAGCCCGCCTGGTACGCCCCCTTGGCTCCGCCACCCGCAAGGATGATCCCGATCCGCTGGTAGCGGCCTAGACCGCGACCGGGCCCGGGGGCGGGCGTGGCGGGGACCCCGCCGGCCCGGAACCAGGCCACCGGCCGGGGCGGGAGCAACCGGTACGCCGCAGTGCCGACCCACAGGGCGAAGAGGGCGCCGAGGCCCGCCAGGGTCAGCGTGACGAGCGCCCCGATCACGGTCCCCAGGCTGAGCCCCTCCCACAGGGCGGCCGGCAAGGGCCAGGGGGCGGTCGAGAGCCGGGGGACCAGCCGCGCCGCCAGCCACGGGAAGGGAACGACCAGCCAAGCCAGAAACGCGAGCGCGGTCGGGATGCTGAAGCGCGGCGAGAGGCGCAGCAGGAGCGCCTGATAGGCCAACGCCGATGTCATGCGCCGAACTGTACCCGCTGTCGGGAGCGCTGTAGCTTGCGGGGAGCCGCGTCCCGGGCACAGCCGTCCGGGGCGCCTCGATCGTCACCCGGACACCGCTTCACGAACGACAAGGAGGAAGGCATGGGAATCCTCTCGTGGATCGTGCTGGGGCTCATCGCCGGCGCGCTGGCCAAGCTGATCATGCCGGGAGACCAGCGGGGCGGCTGCATCCTGACCACGCTTCTGGGCGTGGCCGGGGCCCTGGTGGGCGGCTTCATCGGACAGGCGCTCGGGTACGGCGGCGTCGAGACGTTCTCGCTGGGGAGCCTCCTGTGGGCCATCCTCGGGGCGCTTCTGCTGCTGCTGATCTTCGGCTTCCTCTTCAAGAAACGGTAGCTCAGTCGGATCTTGTGGGGTCCGGACCATCTCCCGCGGCGTGGGCGAGCAGCGCCCGGCCGACCGCCGCGTTCGAAAGGACCCCGGTGAGGTCCTCGGCCCCGGGGCCGATCGCGAACAGCGGGACGAGCTCGAGCGAGTGGCCGTCGGTCACGTACCGGGCGCGAAAGGCGCCGGCGCGGTCGGCGACCACCGCCAGGCCGCCGGTCTCGTGATCACCGGTCACGACGATCAGCGTGTCGGGACGGCGCGAGCGATAGTCGAGAGCCACCCTGACCGCCTCCTGGAAGCTCCGCATCTCGGCCTGGATCACCGGCAACGGCGCGTTGTCGTGGGCGCGATGGTCGGTGTGCTCGTTCTCGACCAGCAGGAAGAAGCCGTCCGGGTCCCGGTCGAGGATCTCGAGCGCACTGCGGGTCATTGCCGCGAGCGATGGCTGGCGACGGACGGTGTCCGCTTCGCCGTCGATCGGGAACAGGCCCAGCAGGCGGGTAACGCTGCCGGTGTCGATGGCCGCCAGCCCCGCCGCGTCGGTGACGACCACATAGCGGTCGCGCACGGGCAGGCTGTCGAACCACTCGAAACCGTCTCCCATCAGGACCTCGATATCCCGGTCCAGCATCTGGCGGGCGATCTCGGCCCAGTCGCTCCGATTCGGGACGTGCGCGGCGAACGCCGCGGGCGTGGCGTCGAGGAGGAAGGTCGTCGTCACGAGCCCGGTCGCGCGGCCGTGCTCCTCGGCGACCTCGAGGACGGTTGGCCGCGGCCGGAGGCCGGAGTCGACGCCGATCCCGCCATAGATCGTCCGTTCGCCGATGGCATAGGCGGTGGCGGTCGAGGCGCTCTCCACATGCGGGCCGGTTGTGTTCCCTGGCTCGACCAGCGCCACCGAAGGGAAGCCGGCCACCGCGAGGCTGTCGCCCGCCACCACCGAGGCGGTCCAGTGGGCGACACCCGCCCCGTCGGCAATCAGCAGGATCGTACGGGTGGCGACGGGATCCTCCACCTGGGCCGGCACGCCGTTCGCGCACCCGATCACGGCGAAGGCCACAGTCAGGACGGCTCGGTGCGCAGGGATCCGCATCGCGGCCCCATCTTAGCATCCGCGCCCTGGGCCGTCCCGGCGCGAGGCTCACGCCCGTGACCGAGGCCTCTCACGGAGGCCGCGAGCACGAGCCCAGCCGGCCCGATCTCTCGCACCTGCTGGACCTCTTCTCGGGCCCGCTGGATGTCCGATCGATCGCGCTCACTGGAATCCTGATCCTGCTCGTCTTCTACACCCTCTATTTCGCGCGTGGGTTCGTTCTGCCGGTCGTCCTGGCTTTTCTGCTGACATTTCTCCTGGCGCCGGTTGTGCGGGCGCTGCGCCGGGTCGGGATCCCGGAGACGATCGGCGCGGGGCTCGTCATCCTGGCGTCCCTGAGCGGCGTCGGCTACGGCGTCTACTCGCTCTCGGGACCGGCCCGGGACTGGATCGAGCGCGCCCCCGAGGGGATGCGCCGGGTGGAACGCAGGGTGCGCGACCTCCAGCGTCCCGTGACGGAGGTGCGCGAGGCGGCCGAGCAGGTCCAGCAGCAGGTGGAGGAGATGGCCGGCCAGGGCCGCCGGCAGCGCCCGACCGAGGTCCAGCTCGAAGGGGAGACGCTGACCGGCCTTGTGTTCACCACCACGCAGGCGTTTCTGGCCGGCGCGGTCGTCACCGTGATCCTGCTGTACTTCCTGCTCGCATCGGGGGATCTGTTCCTCCGGAAGCTCGTGCGAGTCCTGCCGCGTCTCCGGGACAAAAAGGCCGCCATCGAGATCGCCCGGGACATGGAGGATCAGGTCTCGACCTATCTGGTCACCATGACCCTCATCAACATCGGGCTCGGGGTCGCGGTCGGGACGGCCATGCGGCTGGCCGGAATGCCGAATCCGGTCCTGTGGGGAGCGGCCGCGGCGGTCATGAACTTCGTGCCCTACCTGGGACCGGTGGTGACGCTGGGGATGATCGCGCTGGTCTCTCTCCTCACCTTCGAGGAGCTGGGGAGGGCGCTGGTGGCGCCCGTCCTCTACCTGGGCCTGAACGCCCTCGAGGGGTACGTCGCGACCCCGATGCTGCTTGGGCGGCGGCTCCTGCTGAATCCGGTCGTCATCTTTCTCGGCATCATCTTCTGGGGCTGGCTGTGGGGAATCCCGGGGGCGCTGCTGGCGGTTCCGATCCTAGTGAGCCTCAAGATCTTCTGCGACCACATCGAGCCGCTCTCCCCGATCGGGGAGTTCCTGGGGCGGTAGGCGGCCCTTCCAAGCCGATAGGAAGAACGGAACACCATGATCGAGAACGCAGAGATCCGCGAACGGTGGCGGGCCGCGGCACCGGGGTGGGGCAAGCACGCGGCCCTGCTGCGCGAGATGACCGCTCCCGTGTCGAGCGCGCTGGTCGAGTGGGGAGCCCCGGCCGGGGAAGAGCGTTGGCTGGACGTGGCGGCCGGGATCGGAGACCCGGCGCTCCACCTGGCCCGGGCCCTCGGTCCAGGCGGGCTCGTCGTGGTGAGTGACTTCGTCGTGGAGATGGTCCAGCGCGCCCGCGCAGCGGTCCGGGACGCCGGCTCGCCGCCCCGGGTGGCGGCAGTCGCGGCGGCCGCCGAAGGGATGCCGTTCGCGCGCGCCTTCGACGGCCTGACGTGCCGCTTCGGGGCCATGTTCTTCGCCGATCCGCCGCGCGCCCTGGCGGGCCTTCGCGCGACGCTCGTCCCCGGGGGCCGGGCGATCTTCGCCGTCTGGGCGGCGCGCGAGCGGAATGCCTTCTTCCGGGAGGTAAACGACGCCGTGCGGGCCGTTGTCCCGGACGCTCCAGAGCCGGGGCCCGACGATCCCCACGGATTCCGCTACGCGGCGGATGGAGCCCTGGCCGGCCTCCTGCGGGCCGCCGGCTGGGAGGACGTCGAGGAACGCCGACTCCCGTTCACGATGGCGGGTGGGCTGACGCCGCACCGGCTGTGGGAAACTCTGACCGGGATCTCCGTCGAGCTCGCGGACCTCGAGAAGGAGCTGCCCCCGGAGCGTGCGCTGACGCTGCGCGACGACGTCGAGGCACGAGCGGCCCTCTTTCTCGAGGGGGAGCGGCTCCTGTTTCCGGCCGAGGCCCGGCTCGTCCGGGCCTGCGCCCCTGCGGTCGGCTAGTCAGGCGTCCCGGCGGAGCCAGCCCGGGCCGATCGTCCGCGCCACCACCCATCCCAGTCCCGCCAGCCAGACGGCGTAGGCCGCCAGCCGGACGGGGTGGAACTCGATCGAGGTCACGACCGGCCCCGACAGGCCCAGCGCGTGCTCGAGGAGCGTCCGTGCGACCTGCTCGGCGGTGAACCATCCCCAGAGGAACATCGACCAGTAGAGCCCGAGGAGCTTCCAGCGCGGCATCCGGAGCGCGGCCGGGAGGTGTCGCGTGTTCAGCATGGCGATCACGCCGGCCAGACAGACCATCGAAGCGATCGTGAACGGGCCGGCGATGAGCACCAGAAAGTCGGGCTGCAGCCCGGCCAGGCTCTCGCCGCCCACCCATGAGAGGACGACCACCGCCATGCTGGAGAGCGCGAACACGGTCAGCAGGATGAGGAATGTCCGCTTGAGGGTGAGCGTGCGCCTCCGGCGCCCGACCCTCTCGTAGAGGATGTCGCCCGTGATCCGGGTGACGATGTCCACGATCCCTACCTGCGTCGAGAACAGGACCAGCGCGCCGCCCAGCAGGAACGCGATCTCGAGCCAGGGGCCGGCCCGGGCGCGGAGGATCTCCGCCTGCTCCAGCACCATGCCGGTCAGGTTGCCGGCCAGGTCGGCGCGGCCGGTGCCGACCGTTTCGGCCACCAGAAGCGTCGTGATCACGACGCTGAACAGGATGAGGACGACGAACGTGACGAACAGCTCGCGCTGAGCCAGTGCCATCCACTGGCGAAAGCGGGCCCGGGCGACGGGATCGTCCGCCGAGAACGCGAATCCGCGCTCGCTCACCGGCTCGTTCTCGCCGCGGATGCCGGCGATCCGGCCCTGATAGGCCCCCATCCCGAACCCCTTGTCGCGGATCCACAGGGACTGGGCGAGCAGGAGGGTCCCTCCCGTGCCCGCGTAGGCGACGGCGATCAGGAGCGTCGGAAACTGGTCACCCGAGAGGAGCGCGCGCGGCGCCCGGCCCACCGAGGCCGCGCCACGCGCCAGCTCGGCGAAGTCTCCCGGCAGGACGCCCACCGCCACCAGCGCGAGGAAGAGGAGCGGGAAGAAGACGATCACGAGCGCGATCTCGAACTTCTCGAGCGCGTTGTAGACGACGCGCGAGATCGCGAGGGCGCACCAGATCGAGGCCAGCATGATCAAGGCCAGCGGTTGCCAGTCGGAGAGGACGACCCGGCCCGCCAGGGCGTTGACGCTGTTCCTCGTGAAGTCGGCCGACTCGGCGGCCCAGCCGGGCCAGAAGAAGGAGACGAGCGTGGCGACGAGGAAGAACCACGGCCAGAACGGGCGCCTGGTGAGCCTGGCCATCCCGTTGAACACCGACTCCCCGGTCGCGATCGTCCAGCGCTCGATCTCACCGATCACGACGAACTGGGTGAGGACCCCGACCCAGAACAACCACCAGATCGAGAACCCGTTGACGGCGACCAGGTTGGGCCACAGGAGGAACTCGCCGGCGCCGAGCCCGACGCCCAGCGCGATGACCGACGGCCCGACCACATGGCGCAGACGTGGCACTCGCGGGACGTCGTCCACGCGATGAAAGGGCGGGCCCGAGCCGGCGTCGGGGAAGTCGGGAGTCGTGGGCGCGTCGGGGAGACTCTCCGTGTCGACCGGACGGTAGATCCCCTGGCGGTAGGCGCGGCCCTCTTCGGGCGGACAGCGGATGTCGGGATCGTGGGCCACGGCGGCGCTCTACCCTAACGGGCGCCGCGGAGAACGCGCAACCGGGTGCACGGTCATCCACAGCCGGGCGCACGGTTCTTGCTGTGCAGGGGTCATGACCTGCGATGCCTGACGGTGGCCCGCCGTGGCGATGAGCGCCCTTCGCGACTCATTGAGGAGAGGGGCATGGATCGCGCTCGTGGCGCTCGCCCTCGCCGCGATCGCCGGCGCTTGGCTGCGGCTGAAGCCCGATGCGGGTGCGGACGAGCTGGCGGCGGCGGAAGACGCGGTCGTGACGGCAGCGGAGGGCGACCAAGTCCCCTCCCAGCCCGTGCGGGTCGACACCGTGCGGCAAGCGAGCCTCGAGCTCCGGCTGACGGCCACCGGACAGACCGAGGCCTTCCGCCGGGCCACGGTGGCGGCGACGGATGCGGGGCGGATCGCCGCGGTCCTGGTCGATGAAGGCCAGCGGGTCCGTGGCGCGCAGGTCGTCGCGCGGCTGGACGCGCGGGAGGCGCTGTCGGTGGTTCGACAGGCGGAGGCCGGGGTCGCCGAAGCGGAGGCCCGGTACCGCGAGATGACGCTCTTCGACGACCGGATCGAAGATCCGGTCGTCCGCGAAGCGCGCGCGAGGGCGGCCCGCGCCAGGAGCGGGCTCGACGTGTCCGAGGCGGCCCTCGCCCGGGCGCGGCTGGAGCTCGACGACACCGCGCTCACCGCCCCGATCTCCGGCCGCGTCACGGACGTGCGCGCCGGGCTTGGCGAGGTGGTGGCGGCCGGCCAGGCTCTCCTCACCGTGGTCGACCCGACTCCGATCCTGGTCGAGGTCCGGGTCGTGGAGAGCGAGCTCCGCTGGCTCCGCGAGGACGGTGCCGCGGAGGTCCGGCTGGCCGCGCTGCCGGACACGGTGTTCCGAGGCCGGATCCGCTCGGTGAACCCGGTGGTCGATCCGGAGACCCGCACCGCTCGGGTGACCGTCCTCGTCGACGATGCGGACGACCGCATCCTGCCCGGCATGTTTGCGGAGGTGAGCCTGGAGGGGCGCTCGTTCGCGGATCGGATCCTGGTTCCCGAAGAGGCGATCCTCGAACGCGACGACCGGACGCTCGTGTTCGTCTTCGATCCGCTCCCGGACGGCCCGCCGGGGGAGGGGCGGGCGCGCTGGATCTACGTGACCACCGGGCTCTCGAACGGCCCGCTGGTGGAGCTGACCTCGGGGGAGGGAACCGAGCTTCCACCGCCGGGGACGCCCGTCATCACTGGTGGCAACTACACGCTCGTCCACGAGGCCCGGGTCCGGGTGGGGGAGGGGCCTTGAGAAGCCCGGCGGGGATCGTACTGGCCATGGGGCTGGCGGCCGCGAGCGGCGCGCGAGGCCAGGCCGCCCCGCACGGTCTCACGCTGTCCGACGCGTGGGAGCTGGCCGAGCGCCATCATCCGGATCTGGCCGTGGCGAGGAACGGAGTCCGGGCCGCGGTGGCGGAGGGCCTTGCGGCCCGGGCGGCCTTCCTGCCGGACGTCAGGGTCTCGACGGCGTTCGACGTCACTCGCTTTCGCCGGTTCACCTCGACCGATGACTTCGGCGACCCCGCCGAGCGCGAAGAGGCGGTGGAGACGACCGCGCGGGGGGCGAGCCAGGGCCTCCTTCTGGACTGGACCATCTTCGACGGCGGGACCGCCCTGGCCGGCCGGCGCGCCGCGACCGCCCGCCGCCGGGAAGCCGAGGCCGCGCTCGAGGCGGCCCGGCGCCGGGTCCAGGCGGAGGTGGCGCGCGCGTACCTGGACCTTCTCGAGCGGCGTCGGATGCTGGATGTCGAACGGGCGAACCTCGACGCCCGGCGCCGCGACGTGGCGACCACCCGCCGCCTGTTCCCGATCGTCGCCGCCGACCGGATCGACGTCCTGGGAGCGGAGATCGCGCTGCGGCGGCAGGAGGCGGCGGTGGCCGCCGCCGAGGAAGCCGCCCTGGCGGGGGGGCTGGAGCTCGCGCAGGCGGCGGGGACGGCGATCGACCCTGGATCCCGGCTCGAAGCCCCTCGCGAGCCGTTCGACCCCGATTCCATGGACGTCGAGGGCCTGGTCCGAGCGGCGCTCTCCGACCATCCGGTGCTCCGCGAGCTGGCGGCCCGGGCGGAGGCGGCCGGCGCCGAGGCGTGGGACGACGGGTGGCCCGCCTACCTGCCGGAGATCGCGGCCGGGGCGAGCTACCTGCGGAGCGAGTTCGGCGGCCCGACCCAGCCCTTCTTCCATCTCGATCCCAGGGACACGGCGGCTTCCTTCGGCCTGCGGCTCACCTTGCCGCTCTTCGACCGCTTCGCCCGGCACGCCGCCCGAGCCCGGGCGCAGGCCGCCGCCGCCGACGCGGCCGCGGCGCTCCGGGCCGGCCGGCTCGAGGTGGAGACGGCGGTCCGGTCCCGCTTTCTCGGCCTGCGCTCGGCATGGCGGAGCCTGGAGATCGAGGCCGAGACCGCGTCCATGGCGCGCGAGCGGGCCGGTCTCGCGCGCGAGATGTACGAGGCGGGGGGGATCGACTACACGCGGCTCCAGCCGATCCTGGACGACGCCTCGAACGCCGGGCGGGGGCTCGTTCAGCGCCGTTTCGACTACTACCGGGCGCTGGTCGAGCTGGAGCGCGTGGCGGGCCGCACGGTCGCGCCGCCCGGGGGGTGAGCCTCTCCTCGTTCGCGGTCCGGCGACCGGTCGCGGTCGCGATGGCCGTTCTCGCCGCCGCCATGGCCGGCACGCTCGGCCTGCTCCGGATGCCGGTCTCGCTGCTGCCCGACCTCGCCTACCCGAAGCTCCTCGTCTGGACGGTCGTCCCGGAGGTCGGCCCGGCCGAGGTCGAGCGCTACGTCACCGAGCCGATCGAGGGCGCGCTCGCGGCGGTCCCGGGGGTCATCGGGATCGAGAGCGTCTCGTCCACCGGGCAGTCGTGGGTCAGCCTGCTTTTTCCGTGGGGCACGGACATGGATTTCGCGCGGCTCCACGCCCGCGAGCGGCTCGACCACCTGGCCGGAACACTCCCCCCGGCCGCCGAGCGGCCGGCCATCCTGCGGCTGGACCCTGGGGCGGAGCCGATCCTGATCGCGGCGGCGACTCCGTCCTCGCCGGCGGATAGAACCGGACGGACGGCGGCCCTCGGCGAGATCCAGCGGCTCGCCGAAACAGTGTTCCGCCGCCGCCTCGAGCAGCTGAACGGAGTCGGCCGCGTGGCGATCGGGGGCGGCGCCGAGCGGGAGATCCGAATCGAGGCCGACCCGGCCCGCCTCGAAGCGCGCGGGCTGTCGGTCGGGGACGTGACGGCCGCCCTCGAGGCCGCGAACGCGTCCGCTCCCGGAGGCACCGTGCGTCGCGGCGGTCACCGTTTCGCGCTGCGCGTCCTGGGCGAGCTGGGCTCGCTCGAGCACATCGAGCGGGTGGTGGTCGCGCGCGGCGAGGGCGGGGCTACGGTGCGCCTGGCCGACGTCGCCACCGTCGCCGACACGGTCACGGAGCGGGACGGCGCGGTCTACCAGGACGGCCGGCCGGCGATCGGCTTGTGGGTCTACAAGGAGAGCGGCGCCAACACGGTCTCCGCCGCCCGGCGGGTCGAGACGACCCTGGCCGAGATCGAGGAACGGCATCCGGGCGTCCGCCTCGACACGGTGACCAGTCAGGCCGGGTTCATCACCGCCGCGATCGCGAACGTCTTGTGGGCGCTCGGCCTGGGCGCGCTCCTGGCGGCTCTCGTCCTGTTTCCGTTCCTTGGCGACCCGCGCTGGCCGTCGGTCCTGGCGCTCGCGATCCCGATCTCGGCGATCGCGGCGTTCATCCCTCTGCACGCCGCCGGGGTGGGCTTGAACGTCATGAGCCTGGCCGGGCTCGCTCTCGGCGTCGGGATGCTCGTAGATGGGTCGATCGTGGTCCTGGAGAACGTCTTCCGGTTACGGGAGCGCGGCCTCGCCGCCGAAGCCGCCGCCGTTCGGGGCCCCGCCGAGGTGCAGGGGGCGATCTTCGCCTCCACCCTCACCACCATCGCCGTGTTCGGCCCGGTCGTGTTCCTCGACGGCATGGCACGGGCGCTGTTCGGCGATCTCGCGCTGGCGGTGGCCGCCTCGCTGCTGGCGTCGCTGGTGGTCGCGCTGACCGTCATCCCGGCGCTGGCGGCCCGCCTCGGGGCCGGCGGCGGCGCTGCGGGGACCGAGCCCGTGGGTCGCCGGCCGCTCGCCTTCCGGCGCGGTTTCGCCGCGGTCGACCGCGCGTATCGGCGTCTGCTCGCCGGCGCGCTCGACCGGCCGCGGCAGGTGTTCCGCTGGACCGGCGCGGCGCTCGCGGCGACGATCGTGATCGCGCTGCTTCTGCCCCGCGACCTCATGCCCGAGGTCGACCCGCGCGCCTTCACCGCCCGCATCACTCCGGCTCCGGGCACGCCGCTCGAGACGACCGAGGCGCTGGCCCTGGACGTGGACCGGTGGCTCCGCCGTCAGCCCGAGGTGGAGGCTGTCCAGACCCGGGTCGGGCGGGCCGCGGTGGCCGGGTTCGGCGCTCTCGCTGAGGAACGTCTCGACACGGCCGTTCTCGTCGTGCGGCTAGGAAGCCGAGGATCGCCGACCCGCGCGGTCATGGAGCGGCTCCGCGGGGCGTTCGATGATCTGCCGGCCGGGACGCTCGCGCTCGAGGCGGGCGGGACCGCCGAGCTCGGAATCCTGCCGGGGAGCGGCGGGGCCGATCTGGCGATAGAGATCCGGGGCGCCGATCTGGCGGCGCTCCGCCGGGGCGCGCGCGAGGTGGCCCGGCGGCTGGACGGGCTTCCGGTCGCCGCCGCACCCGGCTCCGAGGTCGAGGCCGGGGTTCCCGAGCTCAGGATCGCGCTCGATCGTGAGGCGGTCGTCCGTCACGGGCTCGATCCGCGGGCGGTCGTCGATGCGCTGGTCGATCGGACGCGCGGCCGGCTGGCTACCCGGTTCGTCGAGTTCGATCGCCGCGTGCCGGTCGTCGTCCGGGCGGGCGGCGCGGAGCGCCACGATCTGGACCGGATCCTGGCCGGTTCGGTCGAAGGTGTTCCCCTGAGGCTCCTGGTCCGGGTCGAGGACTCCGTCGGACCCACCGCGGTCCGTCACGACGGACAGGAGCGGGTCGCCCGGGTGACGGCCGACGTCGTGGCGGGTGACCTCGCCAGCGCGATCGACGCCGTTCGTCGAGCGGCCGCCGGGGTCGAGCTTCCGGAGGGTGTGCGGCTGCGGGTGGGGGGCGGAGCGGCGGAGCTCGAGCGAAGCTTCCGCAAGCTGGCGCTCGCGTTCCTGCTCGCGCTGCTGCTCATCTACATGATCCTGGCCGCCCAGTTCGATTCGCTCGTCCTCCCGCTGGTCGTCCTGCTCGCGGTGCCGCTGGCGCTGATCGGCGCGGTCCTGCTCCTCGCCTTGACCGGAAACGGCTTCGACACCATGAGCCTGATCGGGATCGTGGTCCTGGCCGGCATCGCGGTCAACAACGCCATCGTCATGGTCGATTTCATCGTCCGCGCGCGGTCGGACGGGAGGCCACTCCGGCCGGCGATCGAGGAAGCAGGCAGCGCCCGACTGAGGCCGATCCTCATGACCTCCTCGACGACGATCCTCGGGCTCCTCCCCATGGCGCTGGGGTGGGGAAGTGGAGGCGAGCTGCGGGCGCCGCTCGCGGTCGCGGCGATCGGCGGCATGGTGAGCTCGACCGCGCTGGTTCTCCTGATCGTTCCGGCCGGCTGCCTGTGGGTGCTCGGGCACCGTCCGTGATCGGCTTCGCGGTCCGCCGCCCGCTCGCCGTCGTCATGGGTCTCGGATCCCTGGCGGCACTGGGGATTCCGAGCGCCTGGCGGATGCCGGTCGGCCTGCTCCCGGAAGTGGACTTCCCGCGGCTGGAGGTATCGACCGACTGGCCGGGCGCCTCTCCCGAGCAGGTGGAGATGTGGATCAGCTCGCCCGTCGAGGCCGCAGCCCACGAGGTCGGCGGGGCACGCTCGGTACGCTCGGTGTCGTGGGCCGGGCGCTCCGCGGTCACGGTCGAGTTCGAGCCCGGCAAGGACATGGAGTTCGCCCGCCTCGAGCTCGCAGAGCGTCTCGCGGCCCTCGCCACCCGCCTGCCGGTGGGATCCCGACGGCCCGAGATCGAGTGGTGGGTCCCGGACGCGCTCGCCGAGGCCGCCTGGCCGCTGCTCGTCTACACGCTGGCGGGGCCGGTCACGGCCGGGGCGCTCCGCGAGTACGCCGAGCAGGAGCTCGTCCCCGGGCTGTCCGCGGTCCGCGGGGTCGGCGCGGTCGAGGTCCTGGGGGGGACCCGGCGCGAGATCCGCGTGCGGCTGGACCCCGAGCGGATGGCCGCGCTGGGGATCGAACTGGACGCCGTCCGCCGCGCGTTGAGGTCGGATCTGGACCTGGTCGACGCCGGCGGCCTGGTCCGCCGGCGGGACCTCGCCTTCACGGTGGCGATCGTGGACGGGCCCGAAGAAATCGCCGACCTGGAGGCGCTCGTCGTCGAGCCGGGCTCCTCGCGCGGGCCTCCGGTCCGCCTCGGTCAGATCGCCCGTGTGGCGCTGACCTATGCCGAGCCGACCGAGCTGCAACGCCTGAACGGCGACCCGGCGGTGACGCTCGACATCCGTCCGTTGCCGGGCGCGAACGCGATCGCGACGGTGGATCGGGTTCGCGAGCGGCTCGGCGCGCTCGCGGGCCGGCTCCCGGAGGGCTACAGGGTGGTCGAGGATCACGACGGAAGCGAGCGGATCCGTGACCAGGTCGGGGGGCTGCGCGACCGGGGGCTCGCGTCGATCGCGTGCGTCCTCCTGGTGCTCCTGGCCGCCTTCCGCAGGTGGCCGCCGGCGCTGCTCGTCCTGGGGACGATCGCCGCCAGCCTGCTCGTGACGATCGACCTCATGGCACTGGCCGGGCTGTCCCTCAACCTGCTCACGCTGGCCGGGCTCGCCATGGGAATCGGTCTGATCGACGACAATGCGATCGTGGTCCTGGAAGCGATCGAGGCCCGGACCGCCGCCCTCGCGCCATCCCGCCGGGAGCAGGGGATGGTCGTTCGGACCGCCGCCCGCCAGGTCGTCCACCCACTCATCGCCGCCAGCGTGACCAACCTGATCGTGTTCGTTCCGTTCCTCTATCTCCAGGGAGACCTGCGCGCGTACTACGTGCCGTTCGCGATGACGGTCGGCCTGGCGCTTCTGGCGAGCCTGGGGGTCGCATTCTCGCTCGTCCCGGCACTCGCCCCGCGAGTCTCCAGCCCCGGCAATCCTGAGCACGTAACGCGCAGAGCGGGGGTCCCCGGAGGCGCGCCCCGCCTGCGCGACCTCTACCGGCGCGCGATCCTCCGATCGGTCGCTCACCCGCGGGCGACGGTCGCCGCGGCGTTCCTGCTTCTCGCCGTCAGCGGGTGGCTGTTCCGCGAGGAGGTCCCCCAGGGACGCACCTTCGCCGGGCTGGGGGACCAGGACTTCGTGGCCGTCCAGATCACGATGCCGCCGGGCGCCGGGCTCGATCGGACCGACGAGGTCGCGCGGCGGATCGAGGCCCGGCTGTCCGGGCAGGAGCAGGTGGATCGCTACGCGACGCGGGTCGGGCCCGGGCACGCGTCGATACATCTCGCCTTTCCCGACTCGCTGACCGCGACCGGCGAGCCAGCCGCGGTCCGGGAGCGGCTCGCCGCCCATGCCCGCACCATCGGGGGAGCCGTGGTCGGCGTCTACGGCTTCGGGCCCGGCTTCCACGGGGCGGGAGGAGGACCGCCCCGGTACGGCCTGGGCCTCAAGGGATACGACTACCGCGAGCTCGACCGGCTGATGGGAGACCTGGCCGGCCGGCTCGAGCGCTATCCCCGCATCCGCGACGTCGACCCGGACCGGGCCGGTCACTGGTTCGACCGGCAACGGGAGACCGAGCTCGTCCTGGTGCCCGACCGGAGCCGGCTCGCGGCCTATGGCCTCCCGGTCGCGGACTTCGTCGGCCGGGTGGCCGCCCGCACCGGCGGCGGAACGGCGCGAGGGGCCGTCACGCTGGCCGGCGAGCCCGTCGACCTCTCGCTCGCGATGTCGCGCGTCGGGGAACCCGATGTCGAGGCCCTTCTGGACCTCACGCTCGAGGCCCCCACCGGCACACCGCTCCGCGTGGCGGACGTGGGACGCGTGCGCGGGCGAAGCACCACCGGAGCGATCGTCCGCGAGGATCAGCAATACCAGCGGATCGTGACCTACGAGTTCCGCGGCCCGCGCAAGCTCGGCGATCGCGTGCGGGACGGTGTCGTCGCGGCGACCGCGCTCCCGCCAGGCTTCGAGCTTGAGACCGGGCGTTCGTTCTGGGAGTATGAGGAAGGGGAGAAGGCGGAGCTCGCGCTGGTCGTGGCGCTGGCGGTGGCTCTCGTCTACATGGTGACGGCCGCCCTCTTCGAGTCGCTGCGGGCGCCGCTGGTCGTCCTGGGCGCCGTCCCGCTGGCACTGATCGGCGTATTCCTCCTCCACGTCCACACCCGCGAGACGTTCACCCGCGAGTCCTGGATCGGGGTCGTCATGATGGCCGGGATCGTCGTCAACAACGCGATCCTCGTGGTCGACCGGATCGGCACGCTCCGCCGGGGCGGTGAGGGGCCGGCCCTGGGCCTCCAGGAGGCGGCGGTCAGGGGGACCTTGGACCGCGTCCGGCCGATCCTCATGACGACCGGAACGACGGTGCTGGGGCTCCTGCCGCTGGTACTGTTCGGCGAGCCCGGAACGCAGGGTCTGTGGCGGACGCTCGCCCTCGCCACGATGGGCGGCCTCGTCGCCTCGACCCTCCTCGTCCTGGTAACCCTTCCGGCCCTCTACGTGGTGGTGAATCCGAAGCCCGCTCACGAAGACAGGCGGCTGAGCGTCCACCCGGCGACCAGGTAAAGCACGGCCGCGAGGAACAGGACTCCCCGGAAACCGAACGTGAGCGCGACCAGCGGCGCGGCCGCGGCTCCGATCACCGAAAGGCAGCCGTTCACACCCCAGCACCACGGGATCCATCCGGGCTCCGAGTCCGCCACCCGCTGAAGGCCCAGCGGAAACGGCATCCCCAAGCAGAACGCGAGCGGGGCCAGAAGGGCCACGGCGAGGGCCATCCGGGCGGGCAGCGGAGTGCCGGCGAAGTGCTCCCAGAGGGCCTCCCCCCCGAGCCAGGTGAGCGGGGCCAGCACGGCGATCGCCAGGAAGGGAAGCCAAGCGGATCGGAGCCGGCCGCTGGCCGTCAGACGGTCCGCGGTCAGGCTGCCCAGCCCGGCGAACACCAGGAAGGCGGCCAGAACGACCGCGGTGGCGGTGGCCGGATCGGCGAGGAAGAGGAGGAACCGCTGGATCGAGGAGACCTCGAGCAGCATGAAGGCCAGGCCTAGGAGGGCGAAGTAGACGAGCTGCCGCGCGCGCCGCCGGGGTCGCCGGCGGCCTGGCGGGACGGCTTCGCCCGGCAGGAAGAGGAGGGGCAGGAGGATCAGGAGGGCCGAGATCGGGACTGCCTGCGCGAGAACGAGCGCCTGGGCCACGAGCCCCCACTCGAGATAGGGGAGCGAGAGGCGGCCACCCATCCGCCACAGCTCGACGAGCCGGCCGAACGGCAGAAAATGATGGTAGAACGGGGCGTCGTCGGTCACGGGCCCGACCGCGAACGGGTAGCTCGCCAGAAATCCTTCGGGCGCCTCCACCAGAAGCCCCTCGGCGGCCATCCGGAACCAGTCGGGATCGACCAGGTTGTAGCGGTTGGCGGCGGCCTCCGCGATTCCGGGCGCCCACGTGACGTCGAACGACCGCGCGGCGGCCCACTCGGCCAGCCGGCCGGCCTCGGCCGGAGTAAACGGGCGCGGGCTCGCCAGGAGCGTCACCGTCCCCCAGGATCGCACGATCATCACGCGCGGTCCGGCCGGCAGTCCCCGGGCGTCGAGCACGGCGCGAAGGGTAGCCAGCAGCCGCGGCACCTCGCGCGGCGGCTGGACCGCCCAGCGGGTGATGGCCAGGACCCCGTCCGGCTCGAGCGCCTCCCACAGGTCGCTCATTCCCTCCACCGTGAACAGGTAGGAGGCGCCCGCCGCCGCCATCCCCCCGGCGGCCCCGTGGAGCGAGCCCGTCCCGGCGAGCAGGATCCTGTCGTAGCGGTCCTCCGTGGCGTGCAGGAAGGCGCGGGGCGCCATGGCCGACCGCTGGACGTGAGGCCCTAGGGTCCCCGGCGCGAGGAGGGGGTCGATCCGTCGGTCGGGGTCCACGACCGTGATCGAGGCGGTGCCCGAGGCCCGCGCCAGGTGGATCGTCGCCCCGCCCCCGAGACCCAGGACGAGGACCTCGGTCAGATCGCCGCGGCCGATCGCGAACGCCGCGGCGGTCGTCGTCTGACGCACCAGCGGCCCGTCCGCCGGCAGCGTACGAGGGCCCAGCGGTTCGCCGTTCAGGTAGAGGACCGGTCGCGCCGGCACCGGGCGGTCCAGGGCGAGGCTCGTCCCCGGCAGATAGCGGAGCGCCGGCGCCGCGACCATGTCGAGCCGCCCGAGCGGGCCATCGTGGCGGGCGAGGACCCGGGCATCCGGCAGCTCCAGCGCGAGCCGCTCCTCCTTGTAGGCCGACATGGGAACCGGTGGGGGGGGAAGGAGCGTCAGGCCCGCTGCGAACCCGGCGCTGAGCACCACGAGAAGCCGTCCCCGCCCGTCGGGCCATCCGAGCAGGGGGACGAGCGCCAGACCCGCGACCGCGCCGACCGCCGCCGGAAGACGCGCGGCGGGTAGCCCCGCCACGAGCGCCAGCCCGAGAACGCTTCCCGCCCCCGATCCCGCGAGGTTGGCGGCGTAGATGCGCCCGATCCGGTCCGGTGTGATGAGGAAGGCCAGCGCCACCGCCGCCCCGGCGAAGAAGAAGGGCACCCCCAGGACGATCCAGGTCAGCGCCAGGTACAGGATCTGGCGCGGCACCGCGATCAGCTCGAAGGCGTCGAAGGGGATGGCCGTGGCGAGGCGGTAGGTCGGATCGAACGTGAGCGCGGCGAGCGCGACCGCCAGCAGGAACGCCGGTCGCTCCCGGCCCCTGATCGAGGCCCGCCCGACGGCCACCGCGACCGCGCTCCCGCTGGCCCCGAAGCCCAGCAGGGCGAGCCCGATCACGAGGGCCGCGAAATGGGTCCAGTGCATGATCGAGAAGAGGTGGACGAGCGCCACTTCGTGGGCGAGGACGGCCGTCGAGAGAAGCCCGAGCGCGAGGGCGAGGGAGGCTCCGGGTACACGATCTCCGGCGGTGGTCACGGGTCCGCCGACCCGGTCAGTGCTCTCCCGTCAGCGGCACGAACTGGACGGGCAGCACGCTCCGCGTCGTCACCGTCCCGTCCGCCGCCTTCTCGACCAGCACCAGATTCTGGAGCTGGAACGGCCCGCCCACCGGGATCGCCATCCGACCCCCCGGCGCGAGCTGCTGGACGAGCGGCGGCGGGACGTGGCCGGCGGCGGCGGTCACGAAGATCGCGTCGTAGGGCGCATGCTCCTCCCAGCCGTAATAGCCGTCGGCATTTCCTACCTGGACATCGCGATATCCCAACCGATCCAGCCGCGCCTCCGCGCTCGCCGCCAGCTCGGGGACGATCTCCACGCTGAAGACGGAGTCGGCGAGCATGGCCGCCACGGCCGCCTGATAGCCGGACCCGGTGCCCACTTCCAGGACCTGGTCCGCAGGCTCCAGCTCGAGGAGCTCGGTCATGAACGCCACGATGTAGGGCTGACTGATCGTCTGCCCGTGGCCGATCGGGAGCGGGTGGTCGCCGTAGGCGCGGTCGCGATGGGTTTCGGGAACGAACAGATGGCGCGGGACGGTGAGCATTGCGCCGAGGACGGCCTGGTCCTCGATGCCGCGCTCGATGATCTGCTCCCGGACCATGCGCGCGCGCTCGTCGGATCGCCCGGAGTCCGGCTCCTGAGAGCGCAGCGGAAGCGGAGCGGCGAGCAGGAGGGCGATCGGGCCGGCCGCGAGAACGAAGGGCTTGAAAACCATCTTTGCCGTACCTCCCTGGCGGGAAAGGTGGGCTCCCGACGGCTTGCGCGGCAAACCCGCCCCGCTAGACTCGCGACCGATGGTCCCCCGCCCGCAGCTGGACGGCCGCATCGTAACCTCGCCCGCCTACGAGACCGACATCGGCCCGCACGTCTTTCCGACCGAGAAGTATCGCGGGGTCCGCGAACGCCTCGAGTCGGAGGGGCTGACCCGGGTCGAGGAACCCGAGCCGCCGGCCCGCGAAGACATTCTCCGGGTTCACTCGGCCGCCTATCTGGACGACCTCGCCAACCTGCGGTGGACGCCGCGGACGTGGCGCAGCGAGCTGCCTATCTCGGCGGAGATCGTGCGCTGGTTCGAGCTCTCATGCGGCGGCACGACCCAGGCTGCTTGGATCGCCCTCGCGTCCGGCTGGGCGGCGCACCTGGGGGGAGGCTTCCATCACGCCTTTGCCGGCCACGCGGAAGGGTTCTGCTATCTGAACGACCTCGCCGTCGCCGCCCGTGCGCTCCAGGCCGCCGGCGAGGTCGTGCGCGCGGCGGTGATCGACGTCGACGTCCATCAGGGAAACGGCACCGCTGCGATCTTCGCCGACGACCCGTCGGTCTTCACCTTCTCGATCCATCAGGAGGACAATTACCCGCTCAAGGAACGGAGCGACCTGGACATCAGCCTCCTCTCGTACGACCGGAGCCGGCCGGGTTCCCCCTACGTCACCGACGACCTGTACCTCGGGCTCCTCGAAGCCGCCCTCTCGCGAATCCTGGACGGCATCACGCCCGGCCTGGTCCTCTACCAGGCGGGGGCCGATCCGTACGAGGAGGATCGGCTGGGGGGGTTCCGGCTGACCCTCGAAGGGCTTGCCCGCCGGGATGCGGCCGTGATCGGCGCCTGCCATGAGCGCGGCATCCCGGTCGCGGTCACGCTCGGCGGCGGCTACGCCGAGGAGCTGGACGATACGGTTGCTATCCACACCGGGACCGTGCTCGCCGCGGCGCGTCTCGCTGGCGCGGCTGAACGAGACCCGGACGGCGAGCGGCGCGCGGTAGACCGGCGATGAGCCCGTCCGACCCCCGGCCGGAGGACGAGGCACCGCTCGAAGCGCCGCTGGCGAGTCCGTTCGCCGAATCCGCGCCGGCGCCGGCCGCGACCCGCTTCGGCGGAGCGTTCGCGGCCCTGCGCCACCCCAACTACCGCCTCTTCTGGGTGGGCGCGCTGATCTCGAACGTCGGGTCGTGGATGCAGAACGTGGCGCAGGGCTGGCTCGTCCTCGAGCTGACCGACTCCGCATTCATGCTCGGCCTGGTGGGCTTCGCGGGCACCGTCCCGATGCTCGTCTTCCTCCTCGTCGGGGGCGTGTACGCCGATCGCCTCGACCGCCGCCGGCTCCTCATCGCGGCGATGTCCGCGATGATGGTGTTCGCGGGGGTCCTGGCCCTTCTCACCTACGTGAGCGTGGTCCGCGTCTGGCACGTCTTCGTCCTTTCGCTCCTGTCGGGGACCGGGCTGGCGATGGCGGCGCCCGCCTATCAGGCGTTCGTCCACGATCTCGTGGGCCGGCGGGACCTGCAGAACGCGATCGCGCTCAACTCGGCCCAGTTCAACGTCTCCCGGATCCTGGGTCCGAGCCTGGCCGGCATCGTGATCGGGCCGATCGGGCTGGCGGGGTGCTTCGCGTTGAACGCGCTCAGCTTCCTGGCGACCATCGGAGCGCTCCTGCGGATCCGGGTCTCCGCTCGGCGGACCGTCGTCACGACCCGGCTGTGGCAGAGCCTGGTCGACGGGCTCCAGTACGCCCGTCAGCGGCCGCGGGTGAGGGCGCTCCTCCTCCTGACCGCGTTGATAAGCGTGCTCGCCATGCCATACTCGACGCTCCTGCCCATCATCGCGCGCGACGTCCTCGGCCTGGACGCGTCAGGGCTCGGCTATCTGTTCGCAATAGGCGGGGTGGGCGCGGTAGTGGGAGCGCTCTCGCTGGCCTTCCGGGGCGTGTTCCCCCGTCGCGGGCTCTATCTCCTATCGTGCGTGATCGCGACCGGCGCCGGGGTCCTCGCACTCGGGCTCTCGCGCAATTTGGCGCTGGCCGTCCCGTCGCTGATCGTCATCTCGTTCTCGGCCACCAGCTCCATCGCGCTCATGAACACGCTGCTCCAGGAGCTCGTCGACGACGAGATGCGTGGCCGTGTGCTCGGGATGTACGGCCTGGCCTTCATGGGCACGTTCCCGATCGGCAATCTGCTGGCCGGGAGTCTGGCCGGGCTGACCTCGGCCTCGACGGCGCTGGCCATGACCGGGGGCGCGCTGGCGGTGGTCGGGGTGGTGATCGCCGCGACCCGGCCGCGGCTGCGGGCGCTGGAGTGACGCATCCCGCGGCCCGCGCCGCGCGGCGGTGAGCAACGCCCGGACATGGGGCCTGTTCGCGCTCCTCGCCTTCATCTGGGGCTCCACCTGGCTGGTCATCAAGATCGGTCTGGGCGAGCTCCCCCCGTTTCTCGCGGCCGGCCTGCGGTTCGCCCTCGCCTCCGGCGTCCTCGCGGTTCTGGCTCTCGCGCGGGGGGTGCGGTTCCCCCGCAGACGCGGCGAGCATGTCCTTCTCCTCGGCGTCGGCCTGTCGGGGATCGGGGCGTCGTATGGGATCGTCTACTGGGCGGAGCAGTACATCCCGTCGGGGCTGACGGCGGTCCTCTTCGCCACCCATCCCTTCTTCACGCTGATCCTGGCCCATCTCGTCCTGAACGCCGAGCGGATCACCGCACGCAAGACGTTGGGCATGGCGATCGGATTCCTGGGAGTCCTGCTCGTGTTCCGCGGCGACCTGACGTTCGACCATCCGCGCGGCGCGACCGCGGCGGCGGTCCTGCTCCTGTCGCCACTGGCCGCGGCGACAGGCAACGTCTTCGTCAAGCGATGGGGAACCCACCTCCACCCCTTTCAGCTTTCCATCCTGCCGATGGGGTACGGAGCCATGGCGCTGCTGGCGGCTTCGCTCGCGGTCGAGAGCGAGGCCCGGATTGCGTGGTCGGCGGTCGCGATCGGGTCTGTGCTGTACCTGTCGATCCTCGGCTCGGTGGTCACCTTCGTAGGCTATTACACGCTGCTCAGGGAGGTCCCGGTCACCACGCTGAACCTCATGTCGTACGTCTATCCGGTGGTCGCGGTCGGGCTGGGGTACCTGGTCCTGGACGAGGTGCTGGACCGCTATGCGCTCGCCGGAGCCGGGCTGGTCCTCGCCGGGATCGCCACCGCGACGCGGAGACGGCGGGCGCCGCCGGGACCGGAGGCCATGCCGGACCCGAACCCGGAATCGGGCAGGCCAGGCGCCTGAGCGATGCGGAGCCCAGCGGTCATTCCGCCTGCGCCAGGCCGCCGAAGGGCCGGATGCTCGTGACGATGCCCGCGTGGTCCGAGGGGTAGAGTCCCGTTCTCAGGGGAATTCGGCGCTCCGGTCCGAGCCAGGCGAGTCCTCCCACTTCACCCATTCGAACACCGTGCGGCATCCCCTGCAATAGTACTGGCTGGTCATGAGCGTGGAGCCGAAGGCGGACTCGACCTCGACGTCGGTCGAGCCGCAGTGGGGGCATGCGGGGGCAGGGGCTCCCGGGCGGCGGGGTTCAGGATCAGGCCGTCTTGAAGGCGACATTCTTGGTCCCCCTGAGCTCGTCGAGGATCGCCGCGTCCGGACCGCCGGCGTCGAGGCGGCGGCGGGCGGCATCCCAACCCTCCCAGTCGACCGGAGCGGCCAGATTCCAGCGGTCGCCGCTTCGCCGCAGGCCGACCGCTTCCGGATCCTGCAGGAACCGGGCGATCCGCGCAAACAGCCGGTCCCGGAGCGCGTCGTCGGAAAACGACTTCACGCCCGTCTCGACCAGCCGGGCGTCGTGGCCGGGCGGGCCGAAGAAGGCGGCCGAGTGCCCCAGGGCACGGGCCAGGCTGGTCCGGGTCGCCTCGCGCGGCGCCCCCCCTCGATCCTCCATCAGCCGCACCCAACCCTCGGCGTGGGCGAAGTGGAACCGCTCCTCCATCAGCATTTTGTCAACGACCTTGGCGAGCGGCTCGAACCCCGAGCCCTGGTAGGCGCTTAGTGCCAGCGACAGCGAGTAGTCCACGACGGCGTTGGCCGCCACTACGTCCGCCCAGCTCGCAAACGGATGGTCGAGGAAGGCGATCGACGCGAACTCGCCGGGTGCGCGCGTGTCGTTGAGGGGATCCACTTCGAGCTCGAACTCGCGCTTCAGGATCCCGTTCAGCAGCCGGGCGTGGCCGAACTCCTCCTGCGCCATCGAGCAGGCGGCGATGCCGGCCTCGATGGCCGGTGGGCCGAACG
This sequence comes from Gemmatimonadota bacterium, assembly GCA_035708865.1. GTDB lineage: Bacteria > Gemmatimonadota > Gemmatimonadetes > JACCXV01 > JAHWKZ01 > DASRVA01. The sequence goes on from DASTFF010000024.1 coordinate 28,301, forward strand.
TCCATTCGCCGTAGTGATAGCCGAGCAGGAGCTTGGTGTCGCTCAGCGCCACGATCGCGGTTCGCAGCGCGCCGCGCGACATCTCGAGGCTGTCCTCCCGGTCGGCGTTCATGGGCGGCCGTCTCCCGAACCGGGAGCGAACCGGTCCGGGTGCGCGCTTGCGATGGCCGAGCGCGGCACGACCCACATCTCAGCCCAGTCCTCCTCGTCGTAGATCTTCCAGGCATACACGCGCGCGAGCTCGATGTCAGGCGCGTTCAGCGTTCCGATGTGGGACATGGGGTCGCCGGGCGCCACCCGGCAGAAGACTTCGAACACCTGCTCGCCTCGCGACATCCCAGTCAGACGCTCAGGCCGGCGGCCTGGAGGAGCTGCCGCCCGCGTGTGGTGAGGCGGGCCTTGGTCCAGGGAGGCGACCAGACGATCCGGACGCGGACGACCGAGACGCCGGGAACCGCGCCGACCGCGGCCCTGACATCCTCGAGGATCATCTCCATCCCCGGACATCCCATGGACGTGAACGTGAGGTCAAGATCGACCGCGCCGTCGTGCCCCCCGTGGACGGCGTACACCATCCCCATGTCGACGAGCGATACCGGAAGCTCGGGGTCGGTGACCCGCCCGAGCGCTTCCCACACCGCGGCTTCCTCGGGCCGGGTCACGAAACCGTGGCGTTCCCGTTCCCGCCGAACAGGTCACTCCCGCGCCCTTGGATCATCTCGACGTAGCGCTCGTTCATGGGGCCGCGGCCGCGCCACCTCTCCCACACCTGGTCCCAGGTGATGGGCTCGTCGAAGAGCCACCGCTTCTCGTCAGGGTCGAACTCGCAGGGCAGCTCGTACTCGACCTCGTAGCGGCCGGTGTCGGCGTCGTAATGGGCGGGGATGTCGATGCCGATCTCCTCGCACAGGGGAACGATCGAGGCCATCCAGATCTGTCGCAGCTCGTCGTTCGTCTTGCCCTTCAGCCGGTACTCGAGCTGGCCGGAGTGACGCTTGAGGTCGTCCGGAAGGCCGAACCACTCGATCCCTGTCGGGAACATCCAGGCCACCGCGCGCTGGAGCATCTCTCGCACCTCGCCCCCGGCCTTGGACAGCCGCCTCATCCACGACTCGCCGTGCCGCAGGTGGAAGTACTCCTCCTTGTCGACCTTGACGAGCGCGCGCTTGAGGGGGCCGTAGGAGGTGTTCGCGTGGACGTCGGAGAGCAGGACGATGCCCGCCCGGTCGAACAGGCCGTTGGCGACCGCCATCTCGGCCCAGTTCTCCAGCGCCTGGTCGAAGCCGTACGGGTTCTTGAACTCGCCGGGCTCGCGGCCGAACACCAGCTGCTCCTTGTCCTCGCCGAGATCCTCGAGCAGGCGGTAGGCGATGTTGGCGTGCCCGAGCTCGTCCTGGATGACCGCGCTGACCGCGATCCGGCTCGAGATCGTGGGAGCGTCCTTGGCCGCCAGATAATAGGCCGGGGCGCTCATCAGCTCGGTGTCGCCCTGGACCAGCATCTGAATCTTCAACGCGGACAGATAGCCGGGTGTCATGTCGTCGATCGACTCCACGACGAACCCGTTGGCGATCCGCTCCTTCAGATCCGTTTCGCGTTGCTCGTCGTGCATGGCCACCACCTCAGGGATAGGTCATCCATATCTCCGCGTGGGTCCGCACCCACCCGGAAGCGGGGTCCAGCGGATGCGGCTCCGTGGCCAGGTCGAGGTATGAATCGACCCGGTTCGCGTGAAGCACGCGCGCCGGAGCCTGCGCAGCGCCCGGCTGGACGACCCAGCCGGCGCCTTCCAGCGCGGCCCGGTACCACTCGAAGATCGCGTCGGGCTCGCCGCGCTGGACGATCGTGATCGAGCTCCGGGTCCCCGTCGACCCTTCGCGGGATGACGCCTGCACGACCGTGCTCTCCGGCGCGATCGGGAACTCGGCCGGAAAAGCCGCGGGCAGCTCGACGGCCTCGAACACGAGCTCGCCCGTCCTCCCCGCGTCAGGTCGGGCGGCTCCCCTGGCCGTGTCCCCTCCCGGTGAGGGCCTGGCGGGGCCGGAGCCGTCCGCCGTATCGTCGCCGCCGCAGGCGGCCAGCCAGCCGGCCAGCCAGAGCACGGCGACCACACGCCGGGTAGGGTGGCTCCTATCGAACCGGAATGAGGTCACGGATTGGACAGAGAGCGTACGGACCGCCGGAAGGCGCGTCAAGGTGGCCGTGTCTGGACGGTCGGCCACTCGACCCATGAGCTGGGCGACTTCCTCGCACTGCTCGAGTGCCATGGCATCGAACAGGTCGCCGACGTGCGGCGCTTTCCGGCCTCGCGGCGCCATCCCCGGTTCGCGCGGGAGGCCCTCGCCGACGCCCTCGCCGCGCGGAGGATCGAGCACCGCTGGTTCGAGGATCTGGGGGGGCGCCGCAGCGGCCTGGGCGAGAAGTCCCCCAACCAGGGAATCCGGAACGCGAGCTTCCGGGCCTATGCCGACCACATGCGGTCGGCCGGGTTCGGGCGCGCGTTCGCGGAGCTCGATGCGTGGCGGAGAGAAGGACGGACCGCGCTCCTCTGCGCGGAGGGCCTGTGGTGGCGCTGCCACCGGCGACTGCTGGCGGACCTGTTCGTGACGCGCGGCGCGGAGGTGATTCACATCCTGCCGGACGGCCGCGAGTCGGTTCACGAGTTGTGGGATCTCGCGCGCAGCGCACCGGACGGCTTAACTTATCCCCCCATCCAGACCGGGCTCGGGGTCTGAGCCCGACAGCTCAACCCGGATCGGCGGAACCCGTTGTAACCCTCGACCTTCTTCTCGCGTTCAGGGGAGTGATGTCACGCTCACGTCGGCCATGGATCCGCCCTGCGGCGGGGGTCGTGTTGGCGCTGGCCGCGTCCGCGCTCCCAGCCCGCCCGACGATGGCGCAGGCGCTCGGCCTTTGGGACGAACGCCCGGGGCCGCTGGTCGGCGACATCCGGGCCGGGATCGACGCCGCCTACGACTTCGACTACCGCGAGGCGCTCCGGCGCTTCGACGGCGTCGTGGCCGCCCGGCCCGATCATCCGGTCGGGTATTTCCTGCGGGCGGAAGCGTACTGGTGGCAGTACCTGAACGACCGGCGCAACATACGCGTGGAAAAGCTCCTCGAGAATAATCTCGAGCTCGCGATCGAGCGCGGGAAGGCGTTCCTCGAGCGGGACGAGGACGACCGGGAGGCCCTGTTCGTGCTGGGGAGTGCCTACGGTCGGCGCGGCATGCTGGCCGGAACCCACGAGGACGCCTGGCAGGCCGCCAGGGACGCCCGCAAAGCGAAGAAGTACCTGGGGCACCTGCGCGAGGTGGCGCCCGACCTCGTGGACGCGGTCGCCGCCGACGGGCTCTACCGCTACTACGTCTCGCGCTTCGGCTCGGTCGTGCGGACCGCCTCGCGTCTGCTGTTCGGGCTCAAGGGAAGCCGGGAGGAGGGCCTCGCGTACCTCGACAGGGCGCGGCGCAAAGGCTCCTATACGCGGACCGAGGCGGCCTTCTTCCAGGGTCTGTTCTACCTCCAGTTCGAGAACCGCCCGGCGGAGGCGGGCGCGATCCTGGACGGCCTGCGGGCCCGCTATCCCCACAATCCGTACTTCGCCACTATGGCCGCGTACGCGCGCCAGAAGCAGGGTCGGTTCCGGGAGGCGCGGGGCCTCTACGAAGCCACCCTGGAACGGCTCTCGTCGGGTGACGTCTACGGGCGGGAGGGGGTTTCGCTGACGCGCTTCTTCTACGGCCAGACGCTGCTCGCGCTGGGGGATCTGGCGGGCGCGGAGCGCGAGTTCCGCACCGTGGCCGGTCTGCGGGCGATCGAGTCGGACGCCTATCCCCACGCCCACATCTTTCTCGGCCGGATCGCCGACCTGAGGGGGGACCGGACGGCCGCCCTGACGGCCTACCGGCAGGCGCTCGCCCTGCCCGAGGCGGCCGACAGCCATGCGGTCGCGCGACGGCTCCTCGAAGACCCCTTCACGAAGGGTCAGCTGGGGTCGGTCGTCGGCGGCGGGCAGTAATCCGCTGCCGGCCCGGCTGGCGCGGCGGACGCCGTTGGGACATGCTGGAGCCGTGCCGGCCGGGCTCGCGGTCCTTTTCGTCATCGATCCTCTCGAGGCGCTGATCCTCGAGACCGAGACCTCGCTGCTGCTGATGAGCGAGGCCGCCCGACGCGGGCACACGCCCTGGATCACCTACCTGCGCGAGCTCTACTTGGCGAGCGGGGCCCGCACCCGGGCCCGCCCGATCGACATCGACGAGAGCGTGCGCCCCTTTTACCGGCTGGGTCCGCCCGAAGACCGGGCGATCGGCTCCTTCGACATCGTCCTCATGCGCAAGGATCCCCCGGTCGACCTGGACTATCACAACGCGCTGGCGATCCTCAGCCGGGCCCGGGACGAGACGCCGATCGTGAACGACCCGGCCGGCATGGGTCGGTCCAATGAGAAGCTCCTCCCGCTGGAGATCCCGGGCGCGGCGCCTCCCTCGGTGGTCACCGCCGACCCCGAGGTCGCAGCGGCCTTTGTCCGCGAGCACGGAGACGTCGTCGTGAAGCCGCTCAACGAGTTCAGCGGCCACGGAATCCGCCGCGTGCGGGTCCCGCGGACCGCGCTCGAGTCAGGCCTCCTGGAGTCGCTGCCCGCCGGCCGGCACGTCCTGCTGCAGCGTTTCCTGCCCGAAGTGGAAAAGGGGGACAAGCGCGTGCTGGTGCTCGAAGGCGAGCCCCTCGGGTGGGTCAACCGCGTTCCCCGGCCGGGGTCCTTCCACGCCAACATCCACCAGGGGGCGGCGGTGGAGAAGACGTCGCTGGACGACCGCGAACGGGAGCTGATCCAGGCCTCGAGGCCGCTGCTGGCCGAGCGCGGGCTCGAGATGACCGGCTTCGACTTCATCGGCGGCTGGCTCACCGAGATCAACTTCACCAGCCCATCGGCCCTGCGTCAGATCGACCAGGTGATGGAAGAGCGGCTGGAGGTGCGGCTGGTGGACTGGCTGGAGCGCCGCGTGGCAGAAGGCGTCCGCCGCCGGCAGCCGGTCTGAGCCGCGGGGGCGCAAGCCGCTTCTCCCGGTAGCAAAAGGGGCGTCCGGTGGTCCGGACGCCCCTCGCTTACCTCAGACTTCGGCTGGGATCAGAACAGGAACGAGATCCCGCCGGAGAACTCCCAGTTATTCTGGGTGTCGTCATCCCCGAGAAAGATCTCATCGTCCTCGTCCGCGTTGACGAAGATGATGTTGTCCCGAAGGTCGCCGCGTAGCGCCCATGTCGGGCTCGACGGGCGGTTGTACCACTTGAGGCCGACTCCGACCGGAATCATCAGCTCCGTCTGGCTGAAGTCGTCATCCCCCGTGGGTCCGATATCGGTGGCCTTGAAGGTCGCCGCCCCGACGCCGCTCGCGAGGAAGAACTTGAGCTGGCTAGCGGTCGGGAACATGTACTCGATGCCGAGGCTGTACAGATAGAGGTTCAGGTCCGCGTCGTCGTCGGGCCCGGTCGGGATCTCGGCGACGCTGACCCAGTCGAAGTTCCCGCCCCAGGCGAACCCGTTGCGGTACTGGAGCATCATCCGGCCCCCCAGGGCGACGTCGGTGTCGCTGTCCTCGATGTCGTAGCGGAGGCCTCCGACGTGGCCGTTCAGCTCGTACCAGTTTTGAGCCCGCGCGGGCGATGCGGCGAGTGCGGCCAGGAGTAGTCCGAAGGCCGCGACCAACGAAAGCCGGAACATAGAATCACCTCTCCGTTCAGGTTCGGAATGGGTCGATCCGTAGGACCTGTCTACCCGGCTGCGCGTGGCCGGGTTCCCACTACCGGCTAGGTAAAGTGGACTATAACTATCAAACCATCTACAAGTATCACTATTAGTAAGGAATTCTTGTCACTGCCCGAAGAACAGCGAGACCCCCGCGGACAGCTCCAGGTTGTGGGTCGCCTCCTGGTCCTCGTCCCGCTCGTCCACGTCGAACGTCTCCTGCCAGATGATGTTGTCGCGGATCTCGGCCCGGAACGCCCAGCTCTGCCGGGTGGTCCGGCTGAACCACTTCAGCCCGGCCGCCAGCGGCACGAGAAGGTTGGTTTCGCTGTCGTCCTCGACCCCTTCCGGCTCGTCGCCGAGAGCGATCGTGGCCGCGCCGACCCCGCCGCCCACGAAAAGGTGGAGGCGGTTCGGCGACGGAAACGTGTAGTCGATCTCGGCGCTGTAAAGGAACACGTTGACGTCGATGTCCTCATCACCACCGACCTCGATGGATGCCGCCGGCACCCAGTCGAAATTGCCCCCGAAGCCCCATCCGGGAGGAGTGTTGTAGAGGAAGCGCGCTCCCAGCAGGAGATCCGAGTCGTCGGCCTCCCCGAGCGCGGCCGCAAAGTCGTCGTCCAGGACCAGCGCCCCCACGTGGAGGTTCAGCTCGTAGTTGTTGCCGTGGTAGTGGCTGGCCGGGGACTGGGCCATGGACGGCCGGGTAATCGTTGCGAGCGCGAGCGCCGCGGCGAGAGCGAAGCCGACGTGAGTTCTCATGGGAATGCTCCTTGGAGGTGGTTAGCTGGGACATCTGTCGCGGATGCCGATCGCTCGCGGAGGGTGCGGCCAAGCTAGGATCCCGCTTTCCGCGCGGGCAACGCGATCCTACCACGGAGCTTGTCGGTGAGGGCGAGAACGTGCGACCGCGAAGCGTGTATACTTGGATGCGGTGCCCCGTCCCCCTCGAAGGAGGCCCATCCATGCACGCCCGGTCCCATGTCCTTCTGGCCCTGACCCTGGGCCTGCTCGCAACCCCGGTCCACGCACAGGATCGGATCGGGCCGGCGCGGGCGATGCGCGTCGTCGAGCTGGTAGACGCGTCGGGCGCCCGGGTCGAGCGCACGGTCCTCGAGCCGATGACCCCGGCAGAGGTCCTGCGCCTCCAGGTCGCGCTGGCGAAGGCCGGGTTCGATCCCGGCGTCCGTAGCGGGGTGGTCGATGCCGAGACGGAGACCGCCCTCCGGCAGTTCCAGCTCGCCCGCGGCCTCGAGGCATGCGGCTGCCCGTCCTACGAGACGATCCTCGCCCTGGGCGTCGCCGTGGACGTGGTCGGCCGGGCTCAGATCCGCGCCGCGTCGGGGGTCAGGACGGCGAGCGGCGACCCGGTCTACGTCGTGGATTCGACATTCCTGCCGGCGGGCTTCCTACCCGGTGTCTTCTTCCATGACGACGTTTTCAAGAGGCGGCGCCACCGTCACCATCGGCCGATCGGCAGCGGCGTCGTCGTGGGCGGCGAGCCGGCCCTGGGGGCGGGCCAGATCGAGCGCGGGCTCCCGCGCTCGTCGGTCGGGGTGCGGGAGATCCAGCGACCTGCCCCATCGTCCGGAAGGGGCCGCGGCGCGACCCTCCGGCCCGCCGTGCCGGGCGCGGGTGACGGAGGCGGCCGGCCTCCGCGGCCTCGTCCCTAGCGCGATCTGCATGTCCTGACATGAGAAGGCCCCCGCCCGCAACGGACGGGGGCCTTCTTCGTGAATCTCGCATCGGTGGCGCGGGTTTAGCCGGTCGTGCCCCGCACGCCGCGCTCGACCTGATACGGCTGGTACGTGTCGGCCGGGGCGCAGAGCGGAACGTACGCCTCGGTGTAGGGCTGCCTCGCGTCCGACCGGACATACACGGGAACACCGTCGTAGTCGCCGATCTGGACGAGCTCCTCCATGCCAATCGTGCTCGGCGAGCCGAACTTCACCCAGTTCCGTCCGTCGACCGAAATCGTTTCGTTGAAGCGGTACCAGTCCCGCCCATCGGCGCAGGCGGCCGCCGGCTCGGGCTCGACAACCACCGGGCAGCCGGCGCTGTCCACTTCCTCACCGAAGGGCGTTTCGGGACACTGGTCGCGGTCGTCGGGGACACCGTCCCCGTCGGAGTCGACCGGAACCGGGCAGCCGAAGCTGTCGACCGCGGTCCCCAACGGCGTGTTCGGGCACTGGTCGCGGTCGTCGTAGACGCCGTCGCCATCGGTGTCGGACGGGGGCGGCGGCTCCGAGGGGCCGCCACCGAAGAAGAATGAGATCCCTCCCGACAGCTCCCAGTTGTTCTCGAGCTCGGTCGAGTCCTCCTGCGGCTCGGGATCCACGATGTCGATGTCGTCGCGCCAGATGAGGTGGTCGCGCACGTCGATACGGAGGGCCCAGAGCGGGTCCTCGGCATCATTGTGGAACTTGACGCCGAACCCGACCGGCACAAGCAGGTCGGTCTGGCTGTGCTCGTCGTCATCCAGAGGAATGTCGGTGATCGACGTCGTGGCTCCTCCGACACCGGCGGTCACGAAGAAGTTCGTGATTCCGGCCGAGGGGAACGTGTAGTCCAGACCCACGCTCCACAGGAAGAGAGCCACGTCGACATCCTCCGTAGCCCCTTCGATCGGGAATTCAAACTCGTCGGCGAGGATCCAGTCGCCGTTGAGGCCGATCCCGAAGCCGCTCTCCCAGTGCTTCGCGAGCCGGGCTCCGAGGAGCACATCGGTGTCGGTGTTATCCTCGTCGTCGTCGTCGTCGAGCCCCAGATCGTAGGCGAACGCGCCGCCGTGGACGTTAAGCTCCCAGTAGTCGTGCTGGGCCTGCGCAGCGCGCGGCGCCAGGAAGGCGACCAAGGCGCTCAACGTGAGTGCCCAAGCGTGTCGCATCGGAAGACTCCTTGTTTGTCGGAATGAAGGGGTCCGCGATGGGGCAACAAGA
>DASTFF010000025.1:0-16031 GCA_035708865.1 Gemmatimonadota bacterium
TGCCGGTCAGCGTGCGGCCGGTGTGGAAGTGGAAGCCCTTGTCGGGCTCGCGGGCGACGGTCTCGTACTCCTCGCGTATCGCCTCGCGGAGCGCGTCCACGTCGACGTCGATCGGGGCGACGGCGGCGGGGCCCCCGGGCAATGGATTCTGCGGCATCTCTCCTCCTTCGTTCAGCGGGTCGGATCGAACCGGAGCTCGATCAGCGCCGGCCGCGGAGCGCGATCGGTCACGTAATCCTCCACCTGCCGGACGAAATCGTCAACCTGGATCCCCATCCAGATCCTCCCCGCGCACCCGCTCAGCCTCTGGATCCCATGAAGAGCCTGGCGCCGGCCGGCGGCCCGCTTCCCGCGATGGAAGTTCAGGTTGGCGGCGGCGACGTGGATGATGCCCTGGACGAACCGGGCGTGGGGCGTCGTCCGGCCGGCGGCGTGCCACAGGGACTCCATCTCCTCGTGGGCCTCCCACCAGTAGGCGAAGTTGTACAGGTCGATCCCGTGGAGGTAGGGCTCGAGGGAACGCCACTCTTCAGGCGACCAGGGGCCGACGGCCGAGGCCGCCATGCCGAACCCGTGCCCGCCCGGATCGCGATGCGGGTGCGGGTTGAGGCCGGGGACGAAGCGGTAGGGTGGCAGAGGGCGTTCCGAGTACCTCGGCCACGAGGGATCGGGTGGCGACGGCTCGTGGAGGAGGGGTCCGATCACGCCAGGGAACCCGGCCGCCTCTTGCCGCCGGCGGCCGGTTGGCTCTAGGCCGACACCGGCTCGGACCGAGGCTCCCGCGGCCAGGCACGGGGAACTTCGAGTTCGGGCATGGGGGACGCCTGGAACAGGCGGCGGCAGGGCTTGGCGATCCATCGCGCCCACAGGGCCGAGCGATTGACCCGCGCGCTGTCGGTCGCGATCCCGGTGTTGGCGTACATCTGACGGTAGAGCTTGGAGATCAGGACGAACGCGAGCCGGGCCCGCAGAGTCTTGAGGATCCCCGATCGTCGCCAGATCGCGGGCAGCCGGTAGAAGCGATCCCACACCTCCTGCGTGCGGTGGCGGATCTCGTCGGCCGACATGACGGGATGAGGGACGTACACCTTCGGCCGGAGGCCCTGCGGGATGAGCCAGTGGCGGGTCAGAGGGATGCCGGCGATCCGCGTCGGGTCGGACTCCATCTCTTTCTCCCAGCGCTGGAAGTCCACCGTCCCGGGGAACGGGGTCAGCATCAGGAACTGGGCGAACGTCACCCCCGCCCGATCGGCCAGCTCGGCCGTCGCGTCGAAGGTATCGGGCCGGTCGGTGGGGAGTCCGAAGATGAACGAGCCCAGCACGTGGACCCCATGATTCCGGAACGTGTGGAGCCGCTCCACCAGGCCCTCGCCGGCGAGATTGAAGTTCTTGAAGACGGCCTTCAGTCCTTCCTCGGTGACCGACTCGACCCCCACGAGGGCCCCTTTGATGTTTGCTTTTCGCATGGCGTCCAGGAACTCGACGTCCTCGGCGGCCTCCATGGTGATCTGGGTGAAGAAAACCATGTCCTCGGGCAGCTCCGCCAGACGCTCCATGAGCTCGAAGCGCTCGTCGCGGATCGCCTTCAGCTCGTGGTACCGGCCGGGGTCGCTCCGGCGCTCGGCCAGCTCGAGATCCCGCAGCGTCACCGGATAGAAGTTGTCGTCGGCGAGCGCGATGAACCTGAATCCCATGCGGCGAAGCTCGACGATCTCCTGGATGACGATGTCCGACGCCCGCTGGCGGGGCCGCTGGCCGTCGGTGCGCCACACGGAGCAGAACGAGCAGTGCTTGGGGCAGCCGCGAACGGTCTGGACGGAGGCCCACATGTAGCTGCGCGGTGGCATCAGATCCCACCGCGCCGGGATGAAGTCCTCCGGCTCGATACGGCCGCCCTGGTAGATGCGTTGCGGTCCTCCGTTCGCGCAGTCGGCCAGTACGTGCGCCCAGACGACGTCCCCGTCTCCGGTCACCACCGCGTGCGCGCCGCCGAACTCGTACGTCTCCTCCGGATAGAGGCTCGCGTGGATGCCGCCGAAGACCACGTAGGCCCCGTGCTCCCGCGCCATCCGGCCGATCTCGTAACCGCGCAGAGCGTTGCCCGTATGGATACCGATCCCGACAACGTCGCCGGGACCGATCCGCGCCGGATCGATGGGCGCGAGCGACTCGTCGACGATGTTGGGTTCTCCGTAGGAGCGCGGGGTCGCCGCGGCCAGGACGTACAGCCATCGAGGCGTGATCACGCCCACGCCGAACGACAGGTGATTCGGATTGACGAGATGAACGTGCATCGAGCTGCCGCGTTCTCGCGACGTCGGAGCCGCCGACCTCAAAGTGCGCTCTTGATGGCCCAAGGACCCTCCTGGAAAAAGCGACAATTGACAACATACTACGTCCTTCGCCATGCCCCCGCGTGCGGGACAATATTGCAACATTAAGCTAGGGAGTGAAGCGGTCGTTTACGACCTCGCCGGGCAGATCCGAGGAGCTCACCATCTTGCCGCCCGGCGGGGCGCACCCGCCGAGGCCCGCTCAGCGATCGCCCGAAGACGCCTTGGGCTGGGCCTTGCGGACCGCGCTGGACCGGCTGCCGGCCGAGGATGAAGGGCGGCTGATCGAGCGGTTCCCGGGCGAGCGTTCGATGGTCGGGCGGGACGCCCTTCGCGGCCTGGCCTTCCCACCGCCGGAGTCCTCGTCGGCGTCGGTCCGCGTGTACCCGTGCCCCTTGACGGCGGCGCCAGGCGTGCCGGGGTCATCGTCGTCGGGATCGATGATGATGATCGTGCCGCCGCCCAGGCCCCAGCCGTAGGGATAGCCGAACGGCGAGTATCCGTAGCGGGAGTAGCGGTCGTAGTAGTAGCCGCCTTTGCCCATCCACGGATCGTAATAGAGACCCGGCATCCCTCCGCCCCCTCTGAACACCCCCACATCCGCGAACCCCGCCTGCCCCATGGCGAAGCGCTCGGGATACCCCAGCTCGACGACAATGTCGAGCACCTCTTCGTCCACACCGGCGTCGGCGAGCGCGAGGAGCGTCTCCGCGTCCGCGTGGAAGCGTGTGGGCAGCTCGACCAGCATCGCCCCGACTGTAGCGGCAGGCAGAAAGCCGGCCGCCTCGACGACATCGTCCACCGAGAGCGGGGCCGCCGCGTAGGCGCTCACGGCGTCATCGGTCCCACCGGGGAGAACGCGCATGGACGCGGGGTATTCATCGCGCGCCAGCCGGCGGTAGCGCAACGTGCGGACGCCGTGCTCCTCCCCGGCGCCGACCGCCCGCAGGTCGATGAGGGTGCCGCCCGTTCCGAGCGCGAGCACGCCGGTCGTTTCACGGCCGGAGCGCTCTTCCCCACAGCGCAGGGTCGAGCGCAGGTAGACCCGCGTGCCGTCCGCCGACCAGGTCGCGGAGCCGGTCCCTACGCACCCTTCCCTCTCGAAAGCCCGGGGGGCGCCGTCCGCCCGGACGACCTCCTCACCCCGGAGCTCGTCGTCGACGACGGTGGCGATCGAGACCGCGCCGCTCTCGTCCTGGCGGAAGCAGAGGACGTGGTCCTCCAGCCCCATCGCGCCGGCCTCCGTGACCGGGGCCCAGCAGCCGAGGAACGCCTGCCACCGTGGATCGTCATCGACCGCCCGGACGGGTTCGGCCCGGGCCGGCAAAGCCGCCACGAGAAGCGCGAAAGCAGCGGTGTCGAAGGGAATCCACATCTTGAGTCTCCTGGTCACAGGCGGACGGACAGACCTGCCGTACCCTGGAACCCGCTCAGGTCGATGTCCTCGAACCCGACGAAGCTCGAGCTGAGCGGAGCCGAGGCCCACTGGTAGCGGGCTTCGCCAGACAGGCCGAGGCGCGTCGTCAGCCAATAATCTACGCCGCCCATGACGTGCAACGTCCCGGTCCAGCCGTCGGACGTCAACGTGCTCGCAAAGATCTCGCAGACATCGTTCTCATCGCAGCTCGCAATGTCGACGAACTCCCCGCTCTGCTCCAGGTCGTAGTGGAGCGCGCCGCCGCCGGCGCCGACGAAGGGCGTCATCCTGGCCGGGATCCACGCGTGGCTGCCGACGGTCCGGCCGCGAGGCAGTGGGTAGAGCTTGACCGAGGCGGTTACAGGCGTGCGTCGCAGCGTCGTCGTCTGGGCGATCGGCAGACCGTCCGTGCCCTCGTGGGTCCGCGACTCGGAGGGCGTCGTGCTGGACGCGTGCCCGACCCCCGCCACCACGTCCAGACGGGGATGGACCGTCATCGCCAGCTCGCCCACGACCACCGCCCCGGAGAAGTCACCGCGCTCGAGCGTGAGCTGCTGAACGAAGAAGTCGTATACGTCGCTGCCGGCGGCGGCCCGCAGGTACCCGCCACGACCGCTGAGCGTGAGGGTCGGGGAATGGAAGAGGAAGCCGTCCTGCGCGAGGGCGGGAGTCAGCGGCGTCGCCGAGAGCAGAGCAGCGCCGAGCAGCGCAGAGACACGCATCGGGGCCTCCTCGGGAGACACGGGATCACGCCGGCCGGCAACCCCAATCGAACATGCCTGATACGTCAGCGGGGGTCAAAGGTTCCTCTTGGTGGCCCGCTTCCGCCAGCTAGACCAACCGCTTTGCCTACCCGATGGAAGCGGCCATCGAGGGGCGGCCTCCTCCGCGTAGCGCCTCGTAGGCCCGAGCGGCAACAATCGTCCCAGTGACGGGTGCCAGCCAGTAGAGCCAATGCGCCGTCCAGGTGCCGGTAATGAGGGCTGGACCGAGCGAACGGGCCGGGTTCATCGAGGCCCCCGTCAAGGGACCCCCCATCAACGCATCGAAGGCGACCGTGATGCCCACGGCAAGCCCGGCGAATCCGCCCGCGACCCGCTGATCGGTCGCGACGGCCATGATCACGAACATGAGCGCGAAGGAGAGGAGCCACTCGATCAAGAAGGCGGCGGGTAATCTGACTGTCGGCACGGTTGCCCCCAACGAGGCCGTATTTCCTAGAGTGAATCGCAAAACCGTGGAAGCCGCAACCGCACCGGCGCACTGCGCCGCCATATAGATCGGTACCGAGTGAAGGGGAAACCGTCCGCTCGACCAGAATCCAATCGTCACCGCTGGATTGATGTGAGCCCCGGATAAGTGGCCCACGGCGTAAATCATCCCCGCGACTACGAAGCCGAAGGCAAGGGAAATCCCAGTCCCACCGATCGCGCCACCGGAGATTTCATCCGCCACGATGGCTCCGGTCCCGACGAAGACCAGGAAGAAGGTGCCGAGCGCCTCGGCGGCGGCGCTTCTCACTGTGGCCGGATCATAAGTTCGTCAGATCGTCCGCGCTGGGCGTCTCGTCAAGATGGCCGCCTGTCCGCAGAAGCTGGGAAAACTCCTCTGGGAGGCCGCTCTCCCGGATCGCAACGGCTATCCGGTCGAGGTCGTATTCGACGCGAACGATCTCACTGGTCGGCGACTCCCCGTCATCGAATTCGACCAATGCGTACGCCGCCCGCCAGTCGCCGTCCTTGGGTTTGCCGACCGAGCCGACGTTCAGAAAGTGAACCCCGTCCACCTCGCGCCGCCACGGAATGTGGGTGTGTCCAAAGGCCAGGAGGTCCCCCTCCCTGGCGGCCGCCTTGCGAGCCATCGTGGCGAGGAAGTCATCAGGGCGGTCGGCGTCGAGGTAGAGCGTGTTACGGGTCGGCGCCCCATGGAAGAGGATGAGCTGCGCCCCGCTTGCGTGGCCCCCACCGGGGCGGACATCGAGACGGAAGGGCAGAGACCCCAGGAAACGTTTAGTCTCGGCCCATACGCGCCCTAGGGTCCACTGGTAGCTGCGATGCGAAAGCTCTTCCTGGCGCGAGTTCTCGTACCGGCAACCGCAGTGCTTGTGACCGGTCGCAACCGTCGAGTCGTAGTTGCCGGCCACGCCCGGGATCCGCCGTTCCCAGATCAACGCCACAATCTCGTTGGGCCATGGACCATATCCCACGAGATCACCCATGTGAAGTACCGTGTGGATGTCCGATCGCGCGTCGATGTCGGCTAGGACAGCCTCCAGGGCCGGAAGATTGGCGTGGATATCGCCAAGTAGCGCGAGCTTCATAGCCAGCTCAGCATGGAGAGTGCCGTCGCTCTGCGACGCGAGCATGTGCTTGGGATCTCTCCGCGGACAGCGGCAGGGTATCGAGGTGTCCTCGTAGTCCCTGAAGCAGGACTGCGTGAAGCGCCGAGCTGGGTTTCGCCAGCCCGTAGTGCGAGTAACGTCCGCGTCGCCGCGTCCAGACGAGCCCGCTCACCCGTAGCACGGCGAGGTGACGCGAGATCGTTGGCTGGGGTAGGCCTAGTAGCTCTACCAAATCACAGACACAGAGCTCACCGGCCGCCAGGAGATTGACGATCCGAACCCGGGTAGGGTCACCGAGGGCGCGAAAGAGCGAATCGGGCTCGCAAGCTGATGCCCGGTCGCGACGGAGAACGGCGGAACCCGACATATTCGCTTTTCCGAATATGACTCACCAAGGAAGAACCGACCAGTCGTCAACGCGCAGGACTCAGGGCGAAAGGGTTGCCCGCTCCCGCCAGACGGAGATCTCCCCGTCGCCGATCGTGAAGAGGTAGCCTCCGCGCGCGAGGTGGACGACGATCACGAAGCCGCCGGCTCCCGCCAGCGACTCGGCGTACCCGATCGCCGAGCGGTAGCCCTGCTTGGGCACCGCGTAGTAGTCGGCGAGCGCCGACAAGAGGACAACGCTTCCACCAGCGCCAGCCCGCCTCTCCCCGGGGGTCGAGGAATCCGCAACGGACAGGAGGACTCGACCGCGGCCCAGTCTATATATTCGCGCACGCCAGATATCTGTCCCTCACGACCGGAGCATCCGCCATGGCCTTCACCTGGGAAGAGATCCACAAGAAGACGGTCGCCGAGCTGCGTGACATCGCGGCCGGCATCGAGGACGAACGCCTCCAGGGCCATACCCAGATGCACAAGGAGCAGCTCCTGCCCATCCTGTGCGAGGTCCTGGGGATCGAGCAGCACGCCCATCACGAGGTGGTGGGGATCGACAAGGCGAAGATCAAGGCCGAGATCCGCGCGCTGAGGGCGCGGCGGGACGCGGCGCTGGAGGCCCACGACCGCGAAGAGGTGAAGCGGGTCCGCCGCCGGATCCATCGGCTCAAGGGGCGGCTCCGTCGCGCCACCGTCTGACCCGGGCGGTCTGACTCCGCTGGCCGGCGCGCGCCTGGACGACGTCGAGCTCCCCTCCCGGCTGGTCGCCCGTTGGTGCCTGGAGGCGGGATGAGCGTCGTCGAGGCGGATCTCACCTGGACCGGCGAAGGGTTCGAGCGCGGCGTCCAGGTCGAGATCGGACCGGACGGCCGGATCGGCGCCGTGGGCCGGCTGGGCCGCTCCGCCGACCGGCGCCTCCGGAGCCGGGCCCTTCTCCCGGGCCTGATCAGCGCTCACTCGCACGCCTTCCAGCGCGGCCTCCGGGGTCGCGGCGAGCGGTTCCCCGAGGGCAGCGGCAGCTTCTGGACCTGGCGCCAGGCGATGTACGGGCTCGTCGAATCCCTTTCCCCGGAACGGTTTCGAGCCATCTGCCTGAAGTCGTTTCTAGAAATGCGAGACGCCGGGATCACCGCGGTCGGCGAGTTCCACTACCTCCATCACGCACGGGAGCGCCAGGACTTCGTCTTCGACCGGCTGGTTCTCGAGGCGGCCGCCGAGGCGGGGATCAGGATCGCACTCCTCTCGACCTGCTATCGGACGGGCGGGATCGGCCGGCCGCTCGAGCCCGCGCAGCGGAGGTTCGCCACCCCCTCGGACCCCGCCTTCTGGGAGAGCGTGGATCGGCTGGTCGAAGAGCTCGATCCTTCGTTGCAGTCGGTCGGCGTCGCCGCGCACAGCCTCCGCGCGGTCCCCCTGGAGGCGATCGTGGGGCTCCATGAGGAGACGGCCCGGCGGGGACTCGTCTTCCACGTGCACGTCGCCGAGCGGCAGCAGGAGGTGGACGCCTGCCTCGCCGAGTACGGGCGGCCACCGCTCGCGCTCCTCTGCGAAGCGCTCCCTGTCGACGCCCGCTTCACGGCTGTCCACGCCAGCCGCGCCGAGCCGGCTGAGCTGAAGCGTCTCATCGCCGACGGCGGCAACCTCTGCCTGTGCCCGCTCACCGAAGCGAATCTGGGGGACGGGATCCTCGACCTGGCTCCCGTCGCCGGCGCCGCGCCGGCAGATCTCTGTCTCGGCACCGACTCCAACGCCCGGATCTCGATGGTCGAGGAGATGCGCTGGCTCGAGTACGGGCAGCGTCTCGCGACCCGTTCCCGCGGCGTCCTCGCGGAGCGGGGCGACGCCGCGCGCGAGCTCCTGAAGATCGCCACGCTTGGGGGCGCGCGCTCTCTCGGCGTCGACGCTGGCGCGATCGTCTCCGGCCGCCGGGCGGACTTCGCCGCGCTCGACCTCGCTGCGCCCGCGCTAGCGGATCTGGACGAGGAGAGCCTCCTCGCGGGATGGATCTTCGGCGGCGGGAACTCGGCCGTCGCCGAGACGTGCGTCGGGGGCCGGTGGCGGAGCCGGGGAGCGCCGGTCTAGCGCAGGCTACACCCCCATCGGCCGGCGGTATCCGGCGAGCGCCGGATGAAGGGCCAGTCCGGTCGCGACGAGGACGACCGGCGTGCAGACGAGCGCCGCCGCGCGCGCCCCGAGCATGTCTCCCAGGACCCCCGCGCCGAGCACGCCGATCGAGCCCGTGGCCCAGGCGAGCCCCATCACGATCCCCGAGTTCAAGGCCGCCCGGCCCGGCGCCGCCTCCTGCGCGATGACCACGATGGGCGGCAGGACCGCCATGCCGAGGGCGCCCGCCAGCGCCACGAAGACGAGCGACGGGGCGCCGCCCGCCGGCAGCCAGAGGGCGAGGAAATAGGCCGGGAACGCGAGCAGGGTGATCCCGACCAGGAGGTTCCGCCGATCGACCCGGTCGGCCAGCCAGCCACCGCCCAAAGTTCCCCCCGCCTGGGCCGCCAGGTAGACGGTCAGCGCCGCCGCGCCCGCGATCTCGCTCTTCCCCGCCGCCGCCATGATGATCGGCTCCATGGTGAGGAAGACCCGTTGGACGAACGCGGTCAGGGCGCTGATCCCGAACACCAGCGCGATCGGCCCGGCGAAGAGCGCCCCCGCGCGGTGACTGAGGGCGGGGCGGCGGCCGTCCGCGGCGTCGGGGCGCGGCCTCCCGGCCAGACGATCGCGGACCGGATCGGCGGGGAGCGCGAACCAGAGCGCCCCGGCCAGGACGAAGGCCGGGAGCATGGCCACCCACAGGCCCTCGAGCCCGCGCCATCCGACCACAAGGACGGCCAGGAGCGGACCCGCCGCGTAGCCCGCCGCGCCGCCGAACGAGAAGACCGCGTGCCGCAGGCCGCTTCCCGGGCCGGCGGTGACGCGGGCGGCCGTGGCCGCGGCGGCCGGATGAAAGGCCGCGCTGCCGAGGCCGCCAAGGACCAGCAGGAGGACCAGCGTCCCGAACCCGGAGGCCAGCCCCATCAGCGACAGGAAAGCTCCGGTGGCCGCGGGCCCAGCGGCGATCAGGATGCGCCGGCCGCGGAGATCCGAGAGATGACCGAAGAGGGGCTGGGCGAGGGCCGCCGAGACCGCCAGCGTGGTCGTCAGGACGGCCGCGTCGGAGATCGTCAGATCGAGCCGCGACATGAGGCGCGGCAGGAGAGGATGGAGGAAGGAAGCATACGCGTCGTTGACGCCGTGGAGGACGGCGATCGCGAGCGCCGCCGTGAAGGCGCCCCGGCGCACCCCCCGGCCGCGGTCGGCGACGACGGGCTCGACGGGCGGACAGACGGGGGTGGCGGTCACTGGCGAAGCCCCAAGGGGGGCCGGTCCCTTCCTACAGCTCCACCGCGAGCTCGGTGACGCGCTTGTCGATCTGGTCTACCCTGAGCACCCGGTCGTGGCCCGTATCGGCCACGAACAGGAGGTGCCCGGCGGACGCCAGCCCCGAGGGGGCGTCGAGCCGGGCCTCGAACGGCTCCACGGTCTCGACGCTCCGTGAAGCGGGCTCCAGCAACCGCAGCCGGCCGTGCCCCGAGTCGGCGATCCAGAGCCGGTGGTTTCCCTGTCCCCACGCGAGACCGGCGGGCGCCTGCAGATCTCCCCGCTCGGCATCCGGGCCGGCCAGGTGCTCGGCCTCGCCCGCCTCGCCGAACGGGATCCGGCGGATCGAACCGGCTGCCGCGTCGGCCACGTAGAGGGCCTGGCCGTCGCTCGCCAGGGCCATTGCGGACTCGGCGCGGGCGCCGCCCGGCGCGCGCGGGGTGTGGAGGGCCAGCGTCCGGTCCTTGAGGCTCAGCCGCCACACCTCGCCCGTGCCGGCCATCGTCACGAACAGCTCGTAGTCCCAGAGGAGGACGTCCCATGGCGAGTGAAGGGGCGTGTCGAGGGGATCGCCGCCGGCCGGGATCCCGCCTTCCGCCGGTGCCCCGGTCCCGGCCATCGTATGGACTTCCTTCGAAACGAGATCGATCATCCGGATGGCGTGGTTGCCACGGTCGGCCACGATCAGGAGGTCCCCGGCGAGGGCCAGGCCCCGCGGATCGCGGAAGGCCGCCTCCGCGAACGACCCGTCGGCAAGCCCGGGCTCGCCGCGTCCGACGACGTTCTCGACGTCGAACGCATTGCCGACCGCGCGGCCGACCAGGACCCGGTGGTGGCCGGTGTCGGTCACCGCCAGCCACCCCTCGATGTCGGCGGCCAGGCAGCCCGGCGCCCGCAACTCTCCGGCTGCACGGTCCCCGGCGGCGCCCGCTTCCAGCTCCATCTCGTCGGTACCCTGCCGCATGCGGGGGAAGATACGTCGGGGTGCGCCCCTGGCTACCGCTCGGCGAGGTCGCCCGGCTCGGCCTCGCCGCGGCGGAAGCGCTCGATGTAATCGACCAGCGCCCCCAGATGCTCGGCCATCTCCTCGAACGTGTCCTTGAGCTTCGTCTCCTCCAGCTCGACCTCGAGCTGCGAGCCCTCCCTGCGCAGCTCGTTCAGCCGCTGGCGGGCTCCCTCGATCGTGTACTTGCGCTCATAGAGGAGCGTCTTGACGAGCTGGATCAGCTCGATGTCGCGCTTCCTGTAGGCGCGGTTTCCAGCCCGGTTCTTGACCGGCATGAGGGCCTTGAACTGCGTCTCCCAGTACCGCAGGACGTGCGGCTTGAGCCCGGTGATCTCGCACACCTCGCCGATCGAGTAGTATTCCTTCCTGGCGATCGGGGTGAAGGCCATCGTCTACCTCCGTTCGAACTCGGGCTTGAACTCCCTGGTCATCAGGTCTTCCACCGAGATTCGAGGGTCTTTCCCCTCGTAGAGCATCGAGTGGACCTCCTCGGTGATCGGCATTTCGACGTCGTGGCGCCGCGCCAGGTCGCGCACCGAGCGCGCCGTGCGGACGCCCTCGGCTACCATGCGCATGTCGGCCTGGATCTCCTCCACGGTCTCGCCCGCACCCACCCGCAGCCCGACCGTCCGGTTGCGGGAGAGGTCGGTGGTGCAGGTCAGGATCAGGTCGCCGAGGCCGGCGAGGCCCATGAACGTGAGGGGCTCGCCGCCGAGCGCGACGCCGAGGCGGGCGATCTCCGCGAGGCCGCGCGTGATCAGTGCCGCCCGCGCATTGTGCCCGTACCTGAGCCCGTCGCAGATTCCGGCCGCGATGGCGACGATGTTCTTGACCGCCCCACCGAGCTCCACCCCGACGACATCGGTCGAGGTATAGACGCGGAAACGGGGGTTGGCGAACAGGTCGCGAGTGCGCTCGGCGAGCGCGATGTCGGCCGCCGCGGCGGTGACCGCGGTCGGATAGCCGCGCGCGACTTCGATCGCGAACGAGGGCCCCGACAGGACCGCCACGCGGTCCGCGGCGCCGGTGGGCAGCACGTCTGCCAGGACCTCGGTCATCCGCGCCAGCGTCTCGTTCTCGATCCCCTTGCTGGTCGAGACGACGAGCGCCTCCGGATCCAGATTCTCCACCGTGCGTTGCATGACCTCGCGGGACGCATGGCTCGGGACCGCGCTCACGATCACTTCCGCCCCCGCCACCGCGGCGGCCAGGTCCGTCCCCGGGCTGATCTGGTCCGAGACCCAGATCCCGGGCAGGTAGATCGGGTTCCGCCGCTCCCGCTCCAGCGTCCGCGCCAGCGCCGGATCGCGGACCCACAGCCGGACCTCGTGCCCGTTGTCGGCGAGCAGGTTGGCGAGCGCCGTCCCCCATGACCCGCCGCCGATCACCCCCACCCGGCTCAACCGCCCCTCCCTCCGTGGCCGGCGGTGATCCGCTTCTCCTCACCGCGCCGCAGCCGCCCGATGTTCTCGCGGTGGGTCCAGAAGACGAACGCGGCGAGGAGTGTGGTGACCAGGAGCAGGGGCCAGGATCCGGCCTCGCGTCCATGCGCGGCCCAGACGGCGACCAGCAGGACGAGCGCGCCGGCCAGGGACGCCAGCGAGACGATCCGTCGCCATGCGACCAGGATCGCCCACACCAGCGCCGCCGCCAGGAGAGCGGCCGGGGCCAGGGCCAGGAACGCGCCCGCCGCCGTGGCGACGCCCTTCCCTCCCCGGAAGCGCAGGAACACCGAGTGCACGTGGCCAAGGACGGCCGCCACCGCGAGCAGGACCTGGTACGCGACGTCGGAGAGCCCGTCCGCAGGGAACCAGCCCGGGAAGAAGTGGACCGGCAGGAAGCCCTTGCCGACGTCGACCGCGATCACCGCCACGGCCGGCACCCATCCCAGGTTTCGCAGCACGTTCGTGGCGCCGTAGTTCCCGCTCCCGACCGCCCCCAGGTCGACCCCCTTCGTCCGGCCCGCCAGCCAGGCCGTCGGGAACGATCCCGCCAGGTAGGCGAGCAGGAGCCCGAGGGCGAGCGTCACCCGTTGGCCTCGCGGTGCGCCTCGGTCCGGCGCGATTTCGTGGTGGCGGAGCGGAAGAAGATCCTGAGCGGCACGCCCGTGAACCCGAACGCGGCGCGGACCGACCGCTCGAGGTACCGGCGGTACGTCTCCGGGATCGCCTTGGGCTCGTTGGAGTGGAAGATGATCAGCGGCGGTCCCGTCTCGACCTGATGTCCGTAGAGGATCCGGACGATCCGGCCGGTCCGCTTGCCCTTCGACTGTGGGGGCTGAACGCGGGCGGTCGCCGCGTGGAGGACCCGGTTCAGCTCGGGGGTCGGGATCCGCTTGTTCCACTCCCTCCAGACCTCGATCACGACGTCCAGCGCGCGCTGGACGCGCTGTCCCGACTTCGCGCTCAGCGTGACCAGCGGCGCGAACGCGAGCGACGGCACGGCCTCGCGGAAGGAGCGCTCGTATCCTGCCGCGGTCCGCTCGTCCTTCTCGATCAGATCCCACTTGTTGACGCAGACGACGATCCCCCGCCGCCGCTCCTCGACGAGGTTCAGGATCCGGACGTCCTGACGGGTGAGGGGCTCGGAGGCGTCCAGCATGACGATCACGATCTGCGCCCGCTCGACACTGCGGACGGCGCGCAGGTAGGTGTAGTACTCGAGCCCCTCCTCGAGCGCGGCGTGCCGCCGGATCCCCGCCGTGTCGACGAGCCGGAAGGGGTGGCCGCCGTACTCGAGCGTCGTGTCCACCGAGTCGCGCGTCGTCCCGGCCTCGGCCGAGACGATGAACCGCTCCTCGCCGAGGAGCCGGTTCAGGAACGAGGACTTGCCGACGTTGGGCTTGCCGACCACAGCCACCGTGATTACGTCGGGATCCTCGACGGGCTCGTCGGCGAGCTCGGGGAGCGCCGCGACGACCCGGTCCAGGAGATCGCCGGAGCCCGTTCCGACCAGGCCCGAGACGGGGATCGGGTCGCCGAGGCCGAGCTCGAAGTACTCCCACACCAGCCGGCGCGCCTGCTCGACGTTGTCGGCCTTGTTCACCGCCAGCAGGGTGGTGCGGCCGCTCTCCCTGAGGAGCGTCGCCACGTCCCGGTCGGTGGCGGTGATGTCGGCCCGCCCGTCGACGACCAGCAGGCATACGTCGGCCTGCTCGATCGCGGCGTGAATCTGCGCGTTCACCGAGCGCGCGAGCGCCTCTTGCGACTCCGGGACCAGCCCGCCCGTATCCACGATCGTGAAGCGCCGCCCGTTCCACTCCGCCTCGGCGGCGTGCCGGTCGCGGGTCACGCCCGGACGGTCATCGACGATCGCGTGACGGCCCCCCAGGATACGGTTGAAGAGCGTGGACTTGCCGACGTTGGGCCGCCCCACGATGGCGACGACGGGCAGCCTCACACGACCTCCTCGTCGATGACGTCGTCGGCGTGCCGGTAGTAGACCGAGCTCCGGTACCGCTCCACGGTGCGGCCGATCAGCAGCTTGATCAGGACCGCCAGCGGGATCGCGATCAGCAGTCCGACGAAGCCGAAGAACGAGCTGAAGGCCAGGATCGCGAGCATGACCCAGACCGGGTGCAGGCCGACCCGCGAGCCGATGATCCGCGGCGAGAGGACGTACGCCTCGAGGGCGTTCACGAAGATGTAGATGATCGCCACCTTGAGGAGCGAGACCCACAGCGGCGGCATTAGGAAGGCGATCAGCAGGGCCGGGACGAGGCTGACGACCATACCCAGGTAGGGGACGACGTTGAAGACCCCGGCCACGACGCCGAGCAGGACCGCGTTCGGGAAGCCGACGATCCAGAACCCGAGGCCGGTGGCCAGCCCGACGAATGCCGCCACCAGGAGCTGGCCGCGCAGGTACTCGCCCAGGAGCTGGTCGTAGCTCGATAGGAACCCCAGCGTCCCCTCGCGGTGGTCACGCGGCACCAGCCGCGCGGTCCACGCCTGCAGGCTCGGGAAGTCGCGCAGGATGTAGTATGTGAGAACCGGCGTGAGGACGGCGTAGCCGAGCACGGTGACGACCACCTGGAGGCCGCGACCGAGCCCGATCGCGTCCTCCCAGCCGATGCCGAGCTCCTGGACGCGGTCGGCCACCCAGCGCTGGACGTCCTCGGTGTCGACCTCGAGCGCTCTCTCGAACGGGATGTCGCGCAGGAGCGGAAGGTCGGTTCGCGCGAGCCAGGCGACCTGGGCCCGATACCACGCCTGGAGGTCGTTCACCATCTCCGGCAGATCGCGCATGAAGCGGGAGCCCTGGTCGACCACCAACGGCACCAGCAGGACCACCGACAGGATCACCAGGAGCAGCGCGACCAGTAGCACCAGGCCGGCGCCGAAGGCGCGCCTGACGCCACCACGATGGAGACGGTCGACGACGGGGTCGGCGATGTACGCCAGCACGAGCGCGAGGACGAACGGCGCGAGGAAGGACCCGGCCACGTGGAGGAGCCAGAGGATCGTCAGCGAGCCCAGCGTGACCACCGCGCGGCGGTAGACGTCGGTGCCGAAGAAGGGGGTCAGCAGATAGACGAGCGCCAGGAAGAGGACCAGCGGCGAGAGGACCGGCCGGACCGACCACAGAAAGACGCTCAGCAGGAGCGCCCAGGCCAGCAGGAGGAAGATGCGCCGCTCGCTCACCGTGACCTGCCGTCGGGTGTCTCGACCGGGATCGCTAAAGTATGTTGCTGAAAACGGATACACGCACGAACGTAACGTCGCGCGTGAACTCCGAGTCTAGGCCCGCCGGCCGGGCGTTGTCAAGCGCGCGCGGGCTCGAGCGCCGGCAGGACGGTCTCGATCCGGTCCCGCTGGGGCTCGAGCCAGGGCGGCAGGACCAGCCGCTCGCCGAGCGCGGCGGGGTCCTCGTCCACCGCAAAGCCGGGTCCGTCGGTCGCGACCTCGAAGAGCGCGCCTCCCGGTTCGCGGAAGTACACCGATCGGAACCAGAACCGGTCGATGACCGGGGTCGGGCGCAGGCCGGCTTCCGCCACCCGCTCCTGGACCTCGCGCTGGACGGTCTCGTCCGGAACCCGCCAGGCGACGTGGTGGACGCTGCCGCGTCCCCAGGCGCCTCGCCGGACGTCGGCCCGCTCCCTGAGCTCCAGGAGCCTCCCCGATCCCCCTTCCCCCAGCGAGAAGCGCCGCCAGCCCGACTCCTCGCCGACGAGCGCGAACC
>DASTFF010000026.1:0-123684 GCA_035708865.1 Gemmatimonadota bacterium
ACCCCGGCCAGGTCGGCCAGGAAGCGGTCGGCGGCGTCCACGACCTGCAGCGGAAGCCGGACGTGCTCGCGGAACGCGCGTTCGACCTGGTGTCGCTCGTCCTTCCGCAGGAGCCCCGTATCGACGAAGATGCAGACGAGCCGGTCGCCGATGGCGCGATGGACGAGCGCGGCGGCGACGGCCGAGTCGACCCCTCCGGACAGCCCGCAGACCGCACGGCCGTCACCGATCCGGGCCCGGATCGATGCCAGCGAGTCGTGAATGAACGAGGCCATCGTCCAGTCGGGAACGCAGCCGCAGATCTCGAACACGAAGTTGGCCAGCATCTCCTCGCCGCGCTCGGTATGGGCCACCTCCGGATGGAACTGGACGCCGTAACGCCGCGCTTCGGGGTCACCGAACGCCGCGATCGTGTCCTCGCCCGACACCGCGTAGGCGGTGTAGCCGGCGGGGGGCGCGCCCACCCGATCGCCGTGGCTCATCCAGACGTCGACGTCGTCGCGTTCGTCGAACCCCTGGAACAGCCCGCCCGGCTCGGTTACCGTCACCCGGGCGCGGCCGTACTCGCGCGAGCGGGCCGGCTCCACGGCCGCCCCCCCGGCCTGGGCCAGCAGGTGCATCCCGTAGCAGATCCCGAGGATCGGCGCCGGGAGATCGAGCAGCCCTGCGGCCAGATGGGGCGCGGCGTCATCGTAGACGCTCGAGGGCCCGCCCGAGAGGATGATCCCGGCCGGTTGCCAGGCGCGGATGGTCTCGGGATCGAGCGCGAACGGATGGATCTCGCAGTACACGCGCAGCTCGCGGATCCTGCGCGCGATCAGCTGGGTGTACTGGCTTCCGAAGTCCAGGATCAGGATCCACCGTCCGGGGCGGCGGTGGCCCCCGCCCGCGGGCGTCTCAGAACTCATGGAACTCCACCTCGCCGCTGCCGGTGTCGTAGGTCGCGAACGACGGGACCCCACCCAGCCACCCGCAGACCTCGCCGGGGTTGACGATCCGTGTCCGCCCGACGACGCGCTCGTCGCGCTCGTGCGTGTGGCCGTAGACGACCAGGTCGTGATCGCCGGCGGCGGCGACCGCGTCGACCCCGCGCGGCTCGTGCATGAGGAGGATCCGCCGTCCGTCGACCTCGGTCTCCCACCATTGCCACTGCAGGCGCGCGCCGATGGCGGCGAACGCCTCTCCGAGGCGGTAGACGTCGCCGTCGTTGTTGCCCCAGATGCCGTGGAGCGGGGCCTCGAGCCGTCCCAGCTCGCGGACCGCAAACGGCGAGCAGTAGTCCCCGGCGTGGAGGACCACGTCGACCGCGTAGCGGTTGAGCAGGCTCACGGCCTCGCGGATCCGCAGCACGTGGTCATGGGTGTCGCTGAGGAGCCCGACCCTCACGCCGGATCCCCGCGCCGGGCGAGCCGGGTGACGGCCTCCTCGAAGCCCAGCGTGCTCTCGTCGCCCGAGGAAAGGTCCCGGAAGGTCAGGGTGCCGTCCTGCCGTTCCCGCTCACCGATCACGATCGCCACCTGAGCACCCGCCTGGGCGGCGCTCTTCAACCCGCGTCCGACCGAGCCGTCGCGGAGGACGAGATCGGTCCTGACGCCTGCCTCGCGGAGCCGCGCCGCCACCGAGATCGCGTGCAGGCGGTCGGCGGCCGAGACCGGGATGATGTACGCCTCGCACCTGCCGTCCTCGGGCACCGCGATCCCGACCCGCTCGAGGAGCTCCGAGAGGACCGCCTCGCCGAGCCCGAAGCCGACCGCCGGCAGCCGCTCTCCCCCCACCCCCTCCAGCAGATCGTCGTACCGCCCCCCGCCGCAGATCGCGCGCAGCTCGCCGGCCCGGTCGTAGATCTCGAAGACGACCCCCGTGTAGTAGGCGAGGCCGCGGACGACCGCCGCGTCGAAGGCGCAGAACGACGCCACTCCGTACGCCTCGAGGCTGGCCTCGAGCGCGGCCAGCCCGGCCGACTCCACCGCCACGTCCGCTCCCGCCGCGGCGAGCGCGCGCTCGAAGCCGACGCGCTCCCGCCTCCCGACCGCCTCGACCAGCGTCGCCGCGGCCGGGTCCGCAACGCCGGCCCGCGCGAGCGCCTGGCGTGCCCCGTCCGGGCCGCTCCGCAGCAGCTTGTCGAGCGCTGCGAACGCCCCCGGCCAGCGGTCGGCCGGGACCTGCAGCCGCTCCAGCGCCCGGTCCAGCAGGCGCCGGTCGCTGTAGCGCACGACGAAGTCCCCGGCGCCCAGGCCGCATGCCTTCAGGACGTCCACTCCCGCGGCGATGATCTCCGCATCGGCCTCGACCCCGGGCACGCCGAAGATGTCGAGGTTGAGCTGCCAGAACTCCCGGAACCGGCCGCGCTGCGGGCGCTCGTACCGGAACAGACGCGGGATCGAGAACCACTTGATCGGCTTGGGGATCCCCTGGCTGCGGGCGGCGACCATGCGCGCCAGCGTGGGCGTCATCTCGGGACGCAGGGCGACCCCGCGGCCGCCCCGGTCCTCGAACGCGTAGAGCTGATCGACGATCTCCTCGCCCGACTTGACGGTGAACAGCTCGAGCGGCTCGATGACCGGCCCGTCGACTTCCTCGAACCCGTACCGCAGCGCCACCTCGCGCCAGCGCGACTCGATCCACGTGCGGCGGCGCATCTCGGGCGGGTAGAAGTCGCGCGTGCCGGGCAGTGCCTCGAAGCGGCTCACCGGACCGGCTCCAGCGCGGCGGGCCGGTACAGGACGCCGGGGCCCGTGCGGCCGAGGGCCCGCATGCCGGCCTCCACCGTGTGGAAGGACCCGGTCACCAGGATCTGATCCGCCGCGCCCCCCGCCGCCTCGCGGCGGGCCCGGTCGAGGCCGGCGGCCACCGTGTCGGCCCACTCCATCCCCGGCCAGCGGGTCAGGTCGGGACGCGTCAGGCGGCGGTCGGAGGGGGCGTCGGGAAGGCCGCACAGCCAGCCGCGGCCGGCGGCGGCCAGCCGGTCCAGCATCTCCCGCCAGTCCTTATCGGCCAGGAATCCGAGGACGAGCAGGGTCCGCGCCCCCGGCCCACCCGGAAGGGTCGCGATGAGCCGTTCCACCGCGACCGGATTGTGGGCCACGTCGAAGACGATCGGCACCCCGTCCACCGTCCACCGCTCGGCCCGCCCCACCGGCTGGACGCCGGCGAGCGCCTCGCGGACGGCCGCCTCGACGAGCGGCCGGACCCCCGCCACCTCCCACGCCCGGAGCGCGAGCGCGGCGTCTTTCGCGAAGTGGGCGCCCCGCATCGGCAGGCGCAGGCCTGCCCCGTGCCAGCCGGGGCTGGCGTAGTCGAAGACGGCCTCGTCCTCGCCGGCCCGTACCTCCAGCCGGACGTCGTCGTCGAAGAAGAGGAGCCGCGCGCCGGCCGCGGCGGCGGCGTCCACCCACACCCCCCGCACCTCGACGGGACCGGCATCCCCGACCAGCGCCGGGACTCCGGGCTTGAAGATCCCCGCCTTCTCGCGCGCGATCCCCGCCAGCTCCCGCCCCAGCTGCGGCTCGTGGTCGCGCGCCACGTTGGTGACCACCGCCACCTCGGGCTGGACGACGTTGGTCGCGTCGAGACGCCCGCCGAGCCCGACCTCGACGACGGCGAGCTCGACCCCGGCGCGCGCGAAATGGTCGAACGCCATGAGGGTCGTGGCCTCGAAGTAGGTGAGGCCGTTCCCGCGGACGCTCGCCGACACGCGGCTCCACGCCTCGCCGACGGCGTCCTCGGAGACCGGCTCGCCATCGATCCGGATCCGTTCGCGGAAGTCGAGCACATGAGGGGACGTGTAGCTGCCCGTCCGCAGGCCGTGCGCGGTTCCGAGCGCGGCCAGCGCCGCCACCGTCGTGCCCTTGCCGTTCGTCCCGCCGACGTGGAAGACCGGGGCCGCGCGCTCGGGATGGCCGAAGGCGGCGCATATGGCGCGCATCTCCTCGAGCCCCATCCGGATCCCGAACCTTTCGAGCCGGGTCAGGGCGGCGAGCGCCTCGCGGTATCCGCTCACGGTTCCTCGGGGAGCGCCTCGCGGCCGGTCATCCAGCGCAGCGCGCGGGATACGGTCCGCTTGAGCCGATCGCGCGGCACGACGGCGTCGATGAAGCCGTGCTCGAGGAGGAACTCGGCCGTCTGGAACTCGTCCGGAAGGTCCTGCCCGATCGTCTGCTTGATCACCCGCGGGCCGGCGAAGCCGATCTGGGCGGCCGGCTCGGCCAGGATGACGTCCCCCAGCATGGCGTAGGAGGCGGTCACCCCGCCGGTCGTGGGGTCGGTGTCCACGGCCACGAAGGGAAGCCCGCGCCGGTCGAGCTCGGCCAGCAGGGCGCTCGTCTTGGCCATCTGCATCAGCGACAGCACTCCCTCCTGCATGCGGGCCCCGCCGCTCGCCGAGACGATCACCAGCGGGATCCCCCGCTCGATCGCCCGCTCGATGGCGCGGGCGACCTTCTCGCCCACCACCGACCCCATGCTGCCGCCCATGAAGCCGAAATCCATGATCGCCACCGAGACCTCGACGCCGTCGATCCGGCCCACGCCACACACGACCGCGTCGGAGCGTCCCGTGCGGTCGCGGTACTCCTCGAGCCGCTGCGGGTAGGGCTTGGTGTCGACGAACTCCAGCGCGTCGACGCTGGCCAGCCCGGCATCGTGCTCTTCGAACGAGTCGTCATCCAGCAGCAGCTCCCCGTACTCGTCGACGCCGATCCGGAAGTGGTGCCCGCAGTGGGGACAGACCCACGTCCGCCCGGACAGGTCCTTGCGGTACAGGATGCTGCCGCACGAGGGGCATTTCTGCCACAGCTCGCCCGGCAGCTCCTTGCGGGCCGTGGTCTCCTCGATCTTCCGCTTGTCGCGCTTGAACCAGCTCATGGGATCGCCTGACGTGGCGGGCGGTAAGCCTACGTCGGGCCCTGGACGAGGTCAACCATCATCGTGAGCGCGTCCTCGCGCGGCCGGCTGTAGTACTCCCGGCGGCGGCCCGTGACGGTGAAGCCGCGGGCACAGTAGAAGCGCTGCGCGACCTCGTTCGAGACCCGCACCTCCAGATACATCCGTGTCGCGCCGAGTCCGGCGGCGGCCACGCGCATCGCCGCGAGGAGCCGGTCGCCTACCCCGGCGCGGCGGTGCCGTACAGCCACCGCGATGTTGGCGAGCTCGGCCTCGTCCGCGGCGACCCAGCCGAGCGCGTATCCGACGATCTCTCCGCCGGCGAGCTCGGCGACCCGCCCGATGGCCCCCGGCAGCGCGATGATCCGCGACAGGTGCTCTTCCGGCCAGGGCGACGGATAGACGGTCCGCTCGATGCGCGAGACGGCCGGAAGGTCCTCCTTCCGCAACGGTCGGATCCGCAGCCCGGAGCCCGCGTCGCTCACTGGGCGGGCGACCCGGTCGCCGGCCTGGCGTAGACGATTCTCAGGTCCGACGGGCTCGCGAGCCGACAGACGCCGGGGGCGGCGGCGGCCAGCCGGGCGAGGGCGGCGGCCGGGGAGCCCTGCCGGCGCCGCCCCTCGAGGCGGACGTCGGGCAGGCCGGGGGCCCACGCCTCGACCGCGTCCGCCTCCACGTCGACCGGCCCCACGACGAGCGACCATCCGGACCCGGTTCGCTCGAGGACAGCCGCGTAGCGGCGCCCGCGCCGGGCGTCCAGACTGGCGAGGACCCGCCGGGCGGCGTCCGGGGATGCCGCCTCGGCGACGACGGCCAGCGTGGAAGGGGCGAAGAGCGGCAACCCCCTAAGCTCGGCGATCCCGAGCGCGAACGCCGCGCCGACCCTGAGGCCGGTGAACGACCCCGGTCCCGCGGGGACGGCGATCCCGTCGAGGTCCCCCCAGCCGAGCCCGGCCCGCTCCAGCAGCCCCACTGCCGCCGGCGGGGTCTCGCGGAACGCCGAGCGCCACGCCACCGGCTGCTCCTCGACCCCCCCGTCCAGGTGCAACGCGACCGCGGACTCGTCGGTCGCGGTGTCGATGGCGAGGATCTTCAAGCTCCCGCCTCCAGGGCCTCCCGGAGCGCCGACCAGCCCTTCCCGACCAGCCGTCCCGAGATGCGGCGTCCGCCGTCCTGCCGGGACAGGGCGACGACCGCGCAAGGGGGGGTCGCGTGGTCGACCA
Source organism: Gemmatimonadota bacterium (assembly GCA_035708865.1). Taxonomy (GTDB): domain Bacteria; phylum Gemmatimonadota; class Gemmatimonadetes; order JACCXV01; family JAHWKZ01; genus DASRVA01. The sequence goes on from DASTFF010000026.1 coordinate 6,105, forward strand.
CCAGGGCCGGCCACTCGACGACTGCTAGCCCGGCGGGCGCGAAGATCTCCTCGAGGTCCAGCGTCTCCAGCTCGGCGGGCCCTGCCAGCCGGTACAGGTCGGCGTGCACGAGCGGGCGCCGCCCGTCGTGGTGCAGGACGAGATTGTAGGTCGGGCTCGACACCGGGCCGGGGACCCCGCATCCCTCCGCCACGCCCTGCGCGAAGGTCGTCTTGCCGACCCCCAGGCCGCCTTCCAGGAGGATCACCGCGCCGTCGGGACTCAACCGGCCGAACCGGCGTCCCAGCCGCACGGTGTCGGAGGGTTCCGGCGCGAGACGGTCGAACGTGGCCGCCTCGCCCGAGGCGCTCCAGGCCCGCGTCACCCTACAGCCCGATCCGCTCCCGCAGGGTGGCGCGGCCCCGGGGACCGCGGTCGGAGGTTCCCCGGATCTCGAACAGCTGGTCCCGAAGCAGCGCCGCGGTCGCGAAGTCCAGCCGCTCGGCGGCGGCCTTCATCTCTGCCTCGATGGCGCGCGCCAGCTCTTCCCGCTCGAGCTCGCCCTGCAGCCCGTGGAGCCGCTCACGCACGGCGCGCGGCGCTCCGCCGCTGCGGGTGTCGGCCACCGAGGTCGACCGGAGGATCTGCTCGCGCGTCTTGGTCACGGTCTCGGGGACGATCCCGTAGGTCTCGTTGTGGGCGGCCTGGATCTCACGCCGCCGTTCGGTCTCGTCCATCATCCTGCGCATCGCCTCGGTGACCCGGTCGGCGTACAGGATGACCTTACCGTTGGCGTTCCGCGCCGCCCTGCCGGCGGTCTGGATCAGCGCGGTCTCCGAGCGCAGGAACCCCTCCTTGTCGGCATCCAGGACCGCCACCAGCGAGACCTCCGGCAGGTCGAGGCCTTCGCGCAGGAGGTTGATTCCGACCAGGACGTCGAACTCGTCGGTCCGCAGGCCGCGGATGATCTCCACACGGCCCAGCGCGTCGATGTCCGAATGCATGTACCGGACGCGGACGCCCGACTCGTTCAGGTAGTCGGCAAGGTCTTCGGCCATGCGCTTGGTGAGCGTGGTGACGAGCACCTTCTCGCCGACCGCCTCGCGGCGCCGGATCTCCTCCATGAGGTCGTCGACCTGGCCTCTAACGGGGCGCACGGCGACCTCGGGGTCGAGCAGGCCGGTCGGCCGGATGATCTGCTCGACGACCACGCCGCCCGACTTCTCGAGCTCGAAATCGGCCGGTGTCGCCGAGACGAAGATCGTGCGCCGCATGAAGCGCTCGAACTCCTCGAACCTCAGGGGCCGGTTGTCGAGCGCGGAGGGAAGCCGGTAGCCGTGCTCCACCAGCGTCTCCTTGCGGGAGCGGTCGCCCGCGTACATCCCGCCGATCTGGGGAATGGTGACGTGGGACTCGTCCAGGACCAGCAGAAAGTCCTCCGGGAAGTAGTCGAGCAGGCACGAAGGTCGCTCCCCCGGAGCCCGGCCCGAGAGGTGGCGCGAGTAGTTCTCGATGCCGGCGCAATACCCCATCTCCTCCATCATCTCGATGTCGAAGCGGGTCCGCGTCTCGAGCTTGTGGGCCTCCAGCATGCGGCCGTTCTCGCGCAGCAACGCCAGCCGCTCCTCCAGCTCGCCCCGGATGGCCCGGGTCGCCTCCTCCAGCTGGGGCCGGGTGGTAACGAAGTGCTTGGCGGGATAGATGGCAGCCCGGTCCAGGGTCGCTATCGTCGTGCCCCGCAGCGGGTCGATCTTCGAGATGCGCTCGACCTCGTCCCCCCACAGCTCGATCCGGACGGCCTGCTCCTCGTAGGCCGGAAAGACCTCGATGACGTCGCCCCGCACCCGGAAGCGGCCGGGCTCGAAGTCGTAGTCGCCGCGGGCGTACTGGATCCGGACCAGCTCCTCGAGGATCCGGTCGCGGGCGATCTCCTGGCCGGTCTCGACGACCACCATGAGCGCCCGATACTCGCGCGGGCTGCCGAGGCCGTAGATCGCCGACACCGAGGCGACCACGATGACGTCGCTTCGCTCGATCAGCGACGACGTGGTACGCAGCCGCAGACGATCGATGTCGTCGTTGATCGAGGCGTCCTTCTCGATGTACGTGTCGGTGGCCGGGATGTACGCCTCCGGCTGGTAATAGTCGTAGTACGAGATGAAGTACTCGACCGCGTTGTGCGGGAAGAGCTGCCTGAGCTCGCCGTAGAGCTGGGCGGCGAGGGTCTTGTTGTGGGACATGACCAGGGTCGGGCGGCCGTAGTTGGCGATCACGTGGCCGACCGTGAACGTCTTTCCGGTGCCGGTCGCGCCCAGCAGCGTCTGGTAACGCCGCCCTTCGGCGAGTGCCGCGCTCAGCTCGGCGATCGCCTTGGGCTGGTCCCCGCGGGGGACGAGATCGGTGACGAGCTCGAACTCGGGCATGCCTCGAATGTACCGCGGCGGGCAAGCGCCCCGCAGGCGGCTAGGAGTCGAAGATCTCCACCCCCCGCGGCGGCTCGAACTCGAACACCCGGTCGGGCACCCGGGCGTTGGGCTCCAGCCGGACGAACGTGTAGGTGGTCGCGACGCCCTCGTCGGTGCGGGTCCGCACCTGGCGCACGAGCCCGGTCTCACGCTCCACCCACACCTCGAGCAGCATGAACGGCGCCCGCGGACCGGCCGGCGTGAGGACCAGCCGATCGGTCGGACGACCGGCGATCGTCTGCCTGCCGCCGTCCACCGCGACGTAGACGTCACGGAGGTCGCGCAGGTAGGTGAGCGGGTTCTGGACGCCGCTCTCGGCCGCCGGCTGGCGGATCACCTGGCCCGGCTGGCTGCTCGGCAGATAGATCCACACCTGCTCGCCGTCGTTGACGACGACGTCGCCCTCCGGATCGCTGTAGGCGATCCGGAACAGCTCTGGCGAGCTGTAGGTGAGCGTCCCGTGGCCGACCGTCGTGCGCTCCAGGACCGGGTTGTACACCCGCTGGTCGAACTCGGCGCGCAGGGTCGCCAGCCCGTTCAGCGCGCGGTCGGCCCGCCGCAGGACCTGCTCGGGGTCACTCTGGGAGGCGACCCCCTGTGCCGGGTGGAAGAGCGAAAGGGCCAGGATCCCGGCCCCCAGGTGGAGCGATCGGCGGTTCATCTGTACTGGAACCCCGTGCCGCCGCGCCGGGTTCCGGGGCGGCCGGGCACCTACGAGACCGCCCGGTTTGCGTTCGTTCCCAGATGATGCGCCCCGAAGTACTCCTTGCGCTCCACCTCCAGGATCCCGTCGATCGACTTCATCGACTCGATGACGCGCTTGAGGTGCTCGAGATCGGTGACCTCGACGACGAAGGTCCCCTCGATGCCGGTCTCGGTGGCGCTCAGGTCGGCGCTCTTGATGTCGGTCGAGGTCCGGGAGACCGCTCCCGCAACGTCCGCGAACAGCCCCCGCCGGTCGGTACCGGTGACCACCAGCCGCACGATGAACGTCTGCGCTCCGCCGGTGTCCCACTCGACCTGGATCTTGCGGTCCGGCTCCTCGGTCAGGTTGAGGATGTTGGGACAGTCCACGCGGTGGACCGAGACCCCCCGCCCGCGCGTCACGTACCCCATGATCTCGTCCCCCGGGATCGGCTGACAGCACTGGCTGAAGCGAACCATCATGTTGTCGAATCCCTGGATCCGGACCCCTCCCGGACGCCCCTTGATCTTCTCGACCAGCCGCTCGAACGCCGTGGCGGGCTTTCGCCCGCCCGTCCTCTCCTCGGGGAAGAGCACGTTCCAGACCTGGGAGATGGTCAGGTCTCCGCGGCCGAGGGCCGCCAGCAGGTCCTCCTCCCCGCCCATGCCGAAGCGTCGGGCCGCCTCCTCGAGGACCTCGTCGTCCGGCTTGCGGACGCGGTTGCGGCGGTACTCCTTCTCGAGAATGTCCTTGCCCAGCGCCACCGAGCTGGCGTGCTCCTCGGCCCGGATGGTTCGGCGGACGATCGATCGCGCCTTCGAGGTCTTGACGAAGTGGAGCCAGTCCCGGGACGGCCGCTGCGCCGAACTGGTCAGGACCTCCACCGTGTCCCCCGACCTGAGCTCGCGGTGCAGGGGCACCATGCGCCCGTTCACCCGGGCTCCCGAGCACCGCATCCCGACCTCGGTGTGGACCTGGAAGGCGAAGTCGATCGGGGTCGAGCCGGCCGGCAGCTGCACCACGTCCCCGCGCGGTGTGAACACGAAGATCTCGTCCTTGTACAGGTCGATCTGGAGGTACTCCATGAACTCCTCCGGATCCGTCATGTCCTGCTGCCATTCGAGGATCTGGCGGAACCACGCCAGCTGCTCGTCGAACTCCGTGCCGGCGACGCCCTCCTTGTACTTCCAGTGGGCCGCGATGCCGACCTCGGCCGTGCGATGCATCTCCTCGGTGCGGATCTGGATCTCGTACAGCGTGCCGCCGGGCCCGAACACGGTCGTGTGCAACGACTGGTACATGTTCGACTTGGGGGTCGCGATATAATCCTTGAACCGCTCGTGCACGGGCGTCCAGAGAGTATGGATGATCCCCAGCGCGTGATAGCAGTCGCGAACGCTCTCGGTCATGACCCGCATGGCCAGCAGGTCATAGATCTCGTCGTACGGCTTGGCGCGGCCGATCATCTTCTTGTGGATCGACCACAGATGCTTCGGCCGGCCGGTGATCTCGGCCCTGATGCCGGCTTCCACGAGGGCTTCCTCCAACGGGCCGGAGATGGCCGCTATCATCCGTTCCCGCTCGCGCCGTTTGGCCTTGACCTTCTTGGCCAGGTCACGATACGCGTCAGGCTCCAGGAACTTGAAGGAAAGGTCCTCGAGCTCCCAGCGGATCGTGGCCATGCCGAAGCGGTGCGCCAGCGGGGCGTAGATGTCCCGCGTCTCGCGCGCGATCCGCCGGCGCTTCGCGTCGGGCAGATACTCCAGCGTCCGCATGTTGTGCAGGCGGTCGGCGAGCTTGATCAGGATGATGCGGATGTCCTGAGCGATCGACAGCAGCAGCTTGCGATAGTTCTCGACCTGCCGTTCCTCGCGAGACTGGAACCGCAGATGGCCGATCTTGGTGAGACCGTCCACGAGGCGACCCACCTCGGGTCCGAACTCCTCCTCGACGCTCTCGAGCGGCGTGGCCGTGTCCTCGACCACGTCGTGGAGAAGCGCCGTGACGAGCGTGCTGGTGTCGACCAGATTGAGATCGAGGAGGATGCCGGCGATCTCCGCGCCGTGGGAGACGAACGGCTCGCCCGAAAGACGCTTCTGGCCGGCATGCGCGCGCTCGCTGAACGCGTAGGCGCGCTCGACCTGCTCCACGTCGAGCCGGTCGGCGTGCGGCGCCAGCGCCTCGAGGAAGGCCTTCCGGTCCATGGGTTTGGAACTTACGGGGGACGGCGTCCGGGTACCATGACGCCGACGGTCCTGCGCTCGGCGCGGGGAGGCGCGGACCGGCGTCTCCCCGCCCGGCGCCTCACGCGCCCTACCGGATCGACACCTCGACGATCTTCTGCCGGCCGTTCCACTTCGCCTTGAAGCCGCGGGCCTTCTGGTGGGAGATCCCGTAGTGGTCCAGGAACCGACCCGCGCTCACGTAGTATCGATCGCCTCCCTGTGGCGACTCGCGCAGCTTGTACGTGGAGCGGCTGCCTTTCGACCGGGGACGCAGCCCGATCTTTCTGGCCTTGGGATCATAGAGCAGCTCCACGTGGCCCGCCTTTCCGAACCATTCCGCATACACGTCAGGGCTGATCGACAGATCGCCGCTCTTCAGGATTCGTATGGTAGACTTTCCGGACGATCGCCCCCTCTGGGGAACGTAGGTCTCGAATGCCATCGAGTTCTCCTTCTTTTTCTTTTTCGAAGCCCGGTGTGAGTGTGGGCCCGGACTTCGCGCTTCGACTGAACATGGTGTTGGAACCAAAGTAGAGCCATGCTCTTCGAGGAGCCACTCTCACAGCAGTCCGGCATCACGAAATGAATAGTATGAATCGGCCCCAATGATGATGTGGTCATGAAGCGGGATATCGAGGAGGGTGCCGGCCTCGGACAGCGAACGTGTGACCTCGTGGTCCTCGCGGCTCGGGCTCGGGTCTCCGGAGGGATGGTTGTGGGCGATCACGATCGCCGCCGCCGAGCACGCCAGCGCCGGCTTGAACACCTCCCGCGGATGAACGATGCTGGCGTTGAGCGAGCCCATCGACACTACGACTTCCCGCATGAGCTCATTACGGGTGTTCAGGCAGAGGGCGAGGAACCGTTCCCGATCACGGTCGCGCAGGTCGAGAGTCAGATGTCTCCAGACGGCGCGCGGGGAGGACAGAACGGGGCGTCGCTCCCGGCGTTCGCGTTGCAGGCGGCGCGCCAGCTCCCAGGCCGATGCTACGCGAGCCGCGTTGGCGGCCCCGATTCCGGGCACCGCGGTGAGCTCCCCCATCGACCGGCTGGCCAGGTCGCGAAGCGCCGGCCAGGTCGCGACCACCCTCCGGGCGACCTGGTCCGCCGACCCGCCAGGCGCGCCCGATCCGATCAGAATCGTCAGCAGCTCGACGTTGGAGAGCGCGGCCGGCCCGAGCCGCACCAGCCGCTCCCGCGGCCTGTCGTCCTCCGGACAATCCTTGATCGTCAGCCCGCGCCGCTCCACGCCACGCGCGATCGCAATCCGCAGGCCAGCGAGCGGGGGCCGATGAGGGGCGTTCGGGGGGATGGGCCTCCCCGGGCGTCAGGGCCCGCTACAACCTCGATGGACCGTGGGCTGCGCGGGGTAGAGAGGAGTGAATTGTCAGGAACGCAACCGCCCGGGGAGACCCATCTCCCGGGCGCCCCGCAAACCCTACTTCGCCATACTCCCCAGCAAGTCTTCGTTCGACTTCGACCGGTTGATCTTGTCGATCAGGAACTCGGCCGCGTCGGTGGTCCGCATCTCCGACAGGAACCGCCGCAGGAGACGGAGCCGCTCCAGGTGTTCCTCGGGGTAGAGGAGCTCCTCGCGCCGCGTGCCGCTCGACGTCACGTCGATGGCCGGCCAGATGCGCTGGTCCGCCAGCTCGCGGCTCAGGACGATCTCGGCGTTGCCGGTGCCCTTGAACTCCTCGAAGATCACCTCGTCGGCACGGCTCCCCGTGTCGACCAGCGCCGTGGCCACGATCGTCAGGCTCCCGCCGCGATCCCCGACCACCTTGCGGGCGGAGCCGAAGAACCGCTTCGGGGCCTCCAGCGCCCCCGCCTCGATGCCTCCCGACATCGTCCGACCGCTCGAGCGCTCGATGGCGTTGTAGGCGCGGGCCAGCCGCGTGATCGAATCCAGGACCAGGACGACATCCTTGCCGGACTCCACGAGGCGCCGGGCCCGCTCGAGGGCCATCTCGGCGACCTGGACGTGACGATCGGGCGGAAAGTCGAACGACGAGGCGATCGTCTCACCCCGGCCCAGGCTCTCCACCATGCGCTCCATCTCGGTCACCTCTTCGGGCCGTTCGTCCACGAGCAGGACGATCAGCTCGGCGTCCGGATAGTTCGTGGCCACCCCGCGCATGACCGCCTGGAGAAGCATCGTCTTGCCGGCCTTGGACGGCGCGACGATCAGGGCGCGCTGCCCCTTCCCCAGCGGGACCACGAGATCGATGATGCGGTTGGTCACATCGGCCCCGTTGCGCAGAGAACCCGTGAGATCAGCCTTGAGCTCGAGCGTGAGCCGCTCGTCCGGGTGGGTCGCCCTCAGCTTGTCGAAATGCGGACGGTCGCGGGCCTCTTCCGGAGGGCCCCCGTTGATCGAGGAGACCGTTTTCAGCGGTGGAAGCTTGCCCTTGCCGGGCGGATCGCCGACCTCCCCGTCCACCGCGTCACCCTTCCTCAATCCATACGCCTCGATCAGCCGCGCGGGGACGTACACGTCGTCCGTTCCCGGCAGATAGGCGTTCCCGAAGCGGCGCAGGACGCCCGCGCCACCCGAGATCCGATCCAGTATTCCGATCATCGTGATCCTCCGATTGAATATCCACTGCGCCCGCGCCGGCACCTCGCGCCGAGCGGGGCTACGCTCCGTGACACTTCTTGTACTTCTTCCCGCTGCCGCATGGACATGGATCATTGCGGCCGATCTTGTCGTGCTCTCTCACGAACGTCCGTGGCTGGGGCGGCGCCTGGGTGGCGGTCGCGGTGCCCCCACCGCCCTCGCCGCCGTCGAGAGGTTCTCGGCCGACGACTCCGGTGCCGCTGGTGGCGGCCGGCTTCAGCGCCACCTGCTGCCGCTGGAGTCGCTCGCGGCGGCGCCGCTCCTCGGCGTTCAGCACCCCCGGCTCGGCGACCTGGACCCGGAACAGCACCGACGACGCGGTGGTCCGCAGGTCCTCCATCATGGTCACGAACATCTCGAAGGCTTCCTTCTTGTACTCGATCAACGGATCGCGCTGCCCCCAGGCACGGTACTGGATGCCGCTCTTGAGCTGGTCCAGCTCGTACAGGTGCTCGCGCCACTTCTCGTCGATTACGCCGAGGAGGACGCGCCGCACGATGCTTTCGGCCAGCTCGGGCTCCCAGGCCTGGATGCGCCGCTCGAACGCCGTCACCAGATCATCCCGTACACGGCTGACGATCTCCTCGTAGGTCGTCGGCAGGTCGGCATCGGGCGGCTCGCCCTCGCGACCGTCGGCCATCCGTTCCAGCCAGTCGAAGGGCAGAAGGAACGAGCGCATGAGATCTGCACGCAGCTCCGCGAGATCCCAATCGTCGGAATAGGATTCCGGGTCGACGTACTGTGCGACCTTGGGCTCGATCGAATCGTCGATGAGCTCCCGCGCCTCCTCGAACACCTCTTCGGCGCTTCCTTCCAAGGCGCGGGCGCGCAACTCGTAGATCACCTCACGCTGCTTGTTCATCACGTCGTCGTACTCGAGCAGGCGCTTACGGACCTCGAAGTTGTTCAGCTCGACCTTCTTCTGGGCGCGCTCGATCGACCGCGTCACGAGGGGATGGGTGATGACCTCCCCCTCCTCGGCTCCGAGCTTGTCCATCACCGTCGCGATCCGCTCCGAGCCGAAGAGCCGCATGAGATCGTCTTCCAGCGACAGGAAGAACCGCGAGGAGCCTGGATCCCCCTGGCGTCCCGAACGACCGCGCAACTGTCGATCGATGCGCCGTGACTCGTGACGCTCGGTGCCCACGATGTGGAGGCCCCACGGCATCTCCTCCGAGGTCCGGGATGCGAGCTCATCGAGCGTCCAGCCCTCGGGAAGCTCGTCGGGCTCCACCTCCGGCCAGCTCTCGGGGACCAGGCCGGGTCCCAGCTTGATGTCGGTTCCCCGGCCGGCCATGTTGGTAGCGATCGTGATCGCCCCCGGCTGGCCGGCGCGAGCGACGATCTCCGCCTCGCGCTGGTGGTGCTTCGCATTGAGCACGTTGTGGGGTAGATTGCGCCGCTTGAGCAGCCGGGACAGCGTCTCCGACACTTCGACCGAGGTGGTTCCGACGAGCACCGGGCGCTTGAGAGAGTGCTCGCGCTCGACCTCCTCGATCACGGCATTGTACTTCTCGCGGCGCGTCCGGTAGACGACGTCCTCGTAATCCTGCCGCCGGACCGCCTCGTTGGTGGGGATGACGACGACCTCCATGCCGTAGATCTGGAAGAACTCGTTTTCTTCCGTCTCGGCCGTGCCGGTCATGCCCGCCAGCTTGTCGTACAGGCGATAGTAGTTCTGGATCGTGATCGTCGCGAAGGTCTGGGTCTCGCCCTCGATCCGCACCCCCTCCTTCGCCTCGATGGCCTGGTGCATGCCCTCCGAGTAGCGCCGGCCGGGCATCAGGCGGCCCGTGAACTGATCGACGATCAGCACCTTGCCGTCCTGGACGACGTACTCGACGTCCTTCTCGTACAGGGCGTACGCCTTCAGGAGCTGGGCGATGTTGTGGATCGTCTCGCTCTTCTCCGCGTACTCGCTTTCGAGGGCCGAGCGCCGCTCGATCCTCTCCTTCTCGTCGAGATTCGGATCCTGGTCGATGGCATGTATGAGCTGAGAGAGGTCAGGGACCACGAACAACTCGGGATCGTTGGGGGCGATCTTCTCACGGCCGCGGTCGGTCAGGTGCGCGTCGTGACCCTTCTCGTCCATGGCGAAGAGGAGCGCTTCGTCCAGCTCGTGCACACGCTTCTCGCGCATGAAATCGGCCTCGATCTTCTGGACGAGCTTCTTGACCCCGGTCTCGTTGAGCAGCTTCATGAGGCGCTTGTTCTTGGGCATGCCGCGCTGCGCCTGGAAGAGCCGGATCGCGGCCTCGTACGCGCCACCCCCCTCCTCGTCCTCCCCCTGCTCGAGCAGGGACTCGGCCTCGGCCACCAGCTGGTTGACCGTCCGGGCCTGTTCGCGGACGAGCCGTTCGACGAGCGGTTTCAGCTCCCCGAACTTCCCCGAGGTGTCGTGCTGGGTGGGGCCCGATATGATGAGCGGCGTCCGCGCCTCGTCGATCAGGACCGAATCCACTTCGTCGATGATGGCGAAGTGGTGGCCGCGCTGGACCCGGTTCTCGCGGGCGATCGCCATGTTGTCGCGGAGGTAGTCGAAGCCAAACTCGTTGTTGGTGCCGTACGTGACGTCACAGGCGTAGGCCTCGCGCCGCTGCTCGAAATTCATGCTGTTCTGGATCACGCCCACGGTGAGGCCCAGCCACCGCAGGATCTCCCCGACCCATTCGGCGTCGCGGCGGGCCAGGTAGTCGTTCACGGTGACCAGGTGCGCGCCCTTGCCCTCCAGCGCGTTCAGATACAGCGGCAGGATGGCGACCAGCGTCTTGCCCTCGCCGGTCGCCATCTCGGCGATCTTCCCCTCGTGGAGCACGATGCCGCCGAAGAGCTGGACGTCGAAAGGAACCATGTCCCAGGTGAAGTCCTGGTCGGTGACCGGCCAGGTTCGCCCCAGGTTGCGGCGGCAGGCGTCCTTGACCACGGCGTAGGCCTCGGGCAGCAGATCGTCGGGGGTCTCGCCGGCCGCGAGCCGTTCCCGGAACTCGTCCGTCTTCGCCTGCAGATCGGCGTCGGAGAGAACGCTCAAAGACCCGGCGATCTCGTTGATCTGCTCGACGACCGGCCACAGCCGCTTCCGTTCGCGGCGGTGCTTGTCGCCCACGAAAAGTTTCAGGATCGGTTGCAGGACCACGTTCTTGCCTCGTTGCCTATGGTGCGCTCTCCACGGAGCATGTCCGGTCGTGATCTGGCGACCCGCGGGGGCGGGATTTTCGTCCGGACGATTTCGGCGGGTACTGCGGTAGAGTTGATAATGTACCGTCTTCCCGCCGCGGAATCAACGTTGGGGTGCGGCCCCCGCTCCCCCCTCCGCCACCGGGCGCCCGTACAGGCCGCGCTCGGCGATGTAGGCCTCCACCGCCGGCGGCACCCAGTACCGGATCGACCGACCCTCGGCCACTCGCCCGCGGATTGCGGTCGAGGAGATTTCGAGCGTCGGCACGCTGACCCGGGTGAACCACTCATCCGGCGCCGGCCGGGTCACGTCCTGGCGCGAAGTCCCCCCCTCACGGCCGACCACCACGATCTCCGCCAGCTCCGGGAGCTGCTCCGCCTCGCGCCACTGACGGAACTCGGACAGGTTGTCCTGGCCCACGATCAGGTGCCAGAGCGTGTCCGGCTCGCGCGCCCGGAGCTCCCTGAGGGTGTCCACGGTGTAGGAGATCCCGCCCCGCTCGACCTCGATCCGGTCGACCTCGAGAACGGGGTCCCCGGCCACCGCCAGCTCGGCCATGACGGCCCGGTCGCGGGCGCCGATCTCGGCTTCCCCCTTGAACGCGTGGACGCTGGTCGGTACCAGCAGGACCCGTTCCAGCCCCAGGCTTTCACGCACGATGTGGGCCACAATCAGGTGAGCCACGTGGGGCGGGTTGAATGTGCCCCCCAGAAGCCCCTTCCGGACACGGGCGCCGCCCGCCGCGTGCGTCACGGCCCGGTCATCTGACGTCGGAAGCGCCGGCCGCCTGCTCGGGGGGCGCCGGACGGCGGCATCGTTCGGGGAGCTGATTCTCAATCTCGCGCGCGGCCTCGCTGCCGGGATACGCCTCGCGCAGCCGCGCGTTCACGTCGGCCGCCCGATCCGACAGCCCCTGCTCGCAGAAGGTCCGCGCCAGCAGGGCGTACCCCGCCGGCATCCAGTCCGTCTGCGGGAATGTGGCGATTAGATCGGCGAGGTAGATCTCGGCCGCTTCGTAATCCTCGTGGTCGAAGTAAAACTCCGCGTTCAGATACACCTTCTCGGCCAGCTTGTTGCGGAGTTCGTTCACACGTTCACGGGTCTCCTCGACGAACTCGCTCGATGGATATTCCACCAGCAGACGGTCGTACACGTTGATGGCGCGCTCGGTGTCCCGCTGGTCGAGCTCGGGCCTGAGGCTCATTTCCTGGTACGAGCGACCGGCCTGATAGATGGCCTGGGCGGCTCGAGCCTCGCGGGGGAAGTCGCGCTGAAAGTTCAGGTACTCCTGCGCCGCCGTCGCCCAGTCCTCCATGCGGTAATAGGACTCCGCCGCCAGCCACCGTGCGTCCGGCACCCGGGGATCCTGGGGGTAGTTGAACACGAACGCCTGGAACGCGCCGACGGCGCGGTCGTAATCGCCGTCCTCATAGAGCCCCATCGCCGTCTCGAACTGATCGTCGGCGGGCAGCACGCCGGTCTCGCCGGTCGACGCGCAGGCTGCCAGGCCGGAGGCCAGGGCCGCTCCCACGAGCCACCGCGCGGCCCGGTTCACGACTCCGGTGCTCCGCTAGATCCGCGGCCATCGTCGGAAGGGCTCCGCGGTCCTTCGTCGGTATCGAGGGGAAAACCGAACTCGAGCTGTTTGAGCCGGCGGAAGGCCTGCAAGGCGACCGGCGTCTCCCGGTCCTCTTCCTCGTCGATGACCCGCTGGTAGTAGTCCATCGCGGCGCTGCGGTTCCCCGACCGCTCCTGGATTCGCCCCATCATCAGCAGGGCCTCGGGCATCAGGTTCGGCGGCTGGCCGGTGTCCAACAGCGCTCTCAGATAGGTCGCGGCCGCCGCGTAGTCCTCGTTGGCGAAGGCGCGCTCGGCCAACCGGTACGAGCACGATCCGAGCCGGTACCGGACCTCCTCGTCGTCGGTGGCCAGACCCCTGACCGCCTGCAGGTACCGCTCGAGATACGCGATGGCGGCGGAGCAGTCGCGGCGCTGCTCGTAGGCATCGGCCAGCCTGGCGTACACCTCCGGCTCGGCCTCCTCGGGGATGCGGGCGAGACCCATCAGATACGCCTCGATCGCCGCATCGTAGTCCGGGCGGCTGAAGGCGGCGTCACCCAGCGCGTAGTAGAGCGAGCCCAGGGTCGCCGTGCTGTCCCGATGGCGGATCCCGTCGATGGCGCGGAGGGTCGCGAATGTGTCCCCCTGGGCGGTCCAGCGCCGGGCATGCAGGTAGTACAGGGCCCGGACCCGGCCGGCGTACTCCGGGTCGCGCTCGATCAGGGCGTCGAACATCCGCTCGGCGGCGTTGAAGTCCTTCGATCGGAGGGCCAGCTCGGCGGTCTTGAGACGCAGCTCGGAAGGGGCATCGTCCCCCGCCGCCTCGAGCGCTATCCCGTATTCCACCGCCGCGTCGGCAAACTGGCCCCGCGCGCTGTAGCGGTCCCCGCGGGCCTCGGAGGCGGCGCCCTCGGGGTCGCAGCCAGCCACCATCAGGCCGGCCGCGGCCACCAGCCACGTGACCTCAGACCTCATGCTGACCTCCCGCGGCGTCTCTCGAGCCGCGTGCCGAGCGCAGGACAGGGTTCATCTGCGGATCGTTGTACATCTTGAACTGGCGGTAGCGGCGGAAGCGCCGTCCGCCCGCCAGGACCTCGCGCTGGAGTGCATCCAGGCAGCCGGCCAGGTCCGACCGTTGCGACTCCAGGACCGCCACCCGTTCGCGGCAGGACCGGCGATATTCGGGCTCGGCATCTCTGCGCTCCGCCTCCTCGCGCATGTGGTAGATCTTGAGCGACAGGATCGACAGCCGGTCGATGATCGCGCCCGGCGTCTCCGAGTGAAGCGGCGCATCGGCGGCGGGCAGGGCCCGCGCCTCCAGGATCGACAGCAGCTCCTCGTCGATGCGTTCGATGAGGTCGTTCCGGCGCTGGTTGAGGGCGTCGATCCGGCGTTTGACCTCGGCGATCCGCCGGTCGGAGGCTTCCGGCCCGCGGGCTTCGTCCTCCTCGTGCCACAAGCGGATGTTGGTCAGGTGCTCGGCTCCGATCGCCGCGTCCAGCGGGGTCTCGGGAACCCCTGCGCTCGGCAGGCGATCGGCGTCCACCGGTCCGGCGTGCCAGGCCCGGACTCCATCGTCCAGCCGTGCCACCAGGGCCGGCACGTCCAGCAGCAGCTCCTGCCGGACCTCTATACCCCCGATCGGCCGATCGCGTTGCATGGCGTCCGACCTCCGGCCCGGCTTTCGCTCAGGCACGCTCCCCGCCGCCGACGGGGGAGGGGTCGCGGAGGCGGACCAGGTCGGCGTCCACCATCATCCTGACGAGCTCCTCGAACTCCATGCCCGGCGACCAGCCGAGCTCGGCCCGGGCCCGCGCGGCGTCGGCCCGCAGGTGATCGACTTCGGCCGGACGGAACCGGCCCGCGTCCACCCGGACGTGCCCCTCCCAGTCCAGCCCGACGTGGTCGAAGGCGATCTGGCACAGCTGGCGGACCGAATGGGTTTTGCCGGTTCCGACGACGTAGTCCGTCGGGGCGTCGGCCTGCAGCATCCGCCACATGGCGACGACGTAGTCACCCGCAAAGCCCCAGTCGCGCTCGGCGTCGAGGTTGCCGATCGGGAGCTCGTCGGCCAGGCCCAGCGCGATGCGCGCCACCCCGTGGCTCACGTGACGGGTAACGAACTCGAGGCCCCGGCGCGGGGATTCGTGGTTGAAGAGGATACCGCTGACCGCGAAGAGGTCGTACGACTCACGATAGTTCACGGTGATGAAGTGGCCGTACACCTTTGCGACACCGTACGGACTGCGCGGGTAGAACGGCGTTGTCTCGTTCTGCGGGGTCTGCGTGACCTTGCCGAACATCTCGCTCGACGACGCCTGGTAGAACCGGATCGCGGGGTCGACGTGGCGGATCGCCTCGAGCATCCGGGTCACGCCGAGCGCTGTAAACTCACCGGTCAGCAGCGGCTGGGACCACGACGTCGGCACGAAGGACTGGGCGGCGAGGTTGTAGACCTCCTCGGGATGGACGTCACCGATCACGGTGAGCAGCGAGAGCTGGTCGAGGAGATCCGCCTGGTGGAGCGTCACCCGCTCCTTGATGTGCGTGATGCGCTCGAAATTCTCGGTGGACGCCCGGCGAACCACGCCGTGCACCTCATACCCCCGCTCGAGCAGGAACTCGGCCAGGTACGACCCGTCCTGTCCGGTGATCCCGGTGATCAGCGCGCGGCTCATCGTGTTTTCCTCCCCTGCGATGGCAACAGCAGCCTGACCCGGCTGGCGATCATGTCGATCGCGATCTCGTTCTCGCCGCCCTCGGGGATGATGACGTCGGCGAATCTCTTCGACGGCTCCACGAACTCCTCGTGCATGGGTCGGACCGTGCTCACGTACTGCTCGCCAACCGATTCGAAGGTCCGGCCACGCTCCCGGATGTCCCGACGGAACCTTCGCAGGAGCCGGATGTCCGGCGGCGTGTCCACGTAGATCTTCACGTCCAGGAGCTTCCGCACCTCAGGGAAGTGGAACAGCAGAATCCCTTCGACCAGGATCACGTCGCGAGGCTCGACCCGGACCGTCCGGCCGGTCCGCGCGTGGCGAGTGAAGTCGTACACCGGCTGCATGACCGGACGACCGGCCTTGAGCTCACGAAGGTGGTCCACGAACAGATCGATCTCGATGGAATCCGGATGGTCGAAGTTCTGCGTCGTCCTCTGCGCCGGAGCCAGCTCCGCCAGATCGCGATAGTAGGCGTCCTGCTGGAAGACGGTGATCGAATCCAGCTCCAGACGACCCAGGATGTTGCGGGCTACGGTGGTCTTTCCGGAACCCGTACCGCCGGCCAGGCCGATCACGAACCGACTCAACGGCCCTACGCCCGTGACTCTGTCAACGGCTGGCGAGGACGGTCTCGCTCAAGCCACGATAGTATTCGATCGTCCTCCCAAGACCTTCTTCCAGGCCCACCACGGGCTCCCATCCCAGCAGCTCGCGCGCGAGAGAGATGTCGGGCCGCCGGACGCGAGGATCGTCCTCGGGAAGCGGGCGATGCACGATCCGGCTGCCGCTGTCCGTCATCGCGATGATACGTTCGGCGAGCTCTCCGACCTCGATCTCGACCGGGTTGCCGAGGTTCACCGGAGCGTTGTAATCCGAGCGCAGCAGCCTGAGGATCCCCTCGACGAGATCGTCCACGTAACAGAACGACCGCGTCTGGGAGCCGTCGCCGAACACCGTCACCGGCTCATCGGCGAGCGCCTGACGGATGAAAGTCGAGACCACCCGTCCGTCGTGCGGCCGCATGCGCGGGCCATAGGTGTTGAAGATCCGCGCGATCCTCACCTCAACCCCGTGTTGACGGTGGTAGGCCATCGTCAGCGCTTCGCCGAATCGCTTCGCCTCATCATAGACGCCGCGCGGACCGATCGGGTTCACACAGCCATGATAGGTCTCCGGCTGGGGGTTGACCTCGGGATCGCCGTATACCTCCGAGGTCGACGCCTGGAGGTAGCGCGCGCCCTGCTCGCGAGCCAGCTCCAGCGTCCGTTGCGTGCCCGCCGAGCCCACGTGCATCGTCTCGATGGGAAACTCCAGGTAGTCGAACGGGCTCGCCGGGCTGGCGAAGTTGAGGATGGCATCCACCGGCTCGTCCAGATGGATCGGAGCGGAGACGTCCTGCTGCAGAAACCGGAAGCGGCCGTCCGGAAGCCCGGTAAGGTTCTCGAGGCGCCCGGTGAGCAGGTTGTCCACACCGACCACGTGCGCCCCCTCCGCGACCAGCCGGTCGCACAGGTGCGAGCCCAGAAAGCCCGCCGCGCCCGTGACGAGGATGCTCCTCACTCGGAGCCCGCGGCGGTGGCGATCGCCTGCTCGGCCGGCCCGGCCGGCCCAAGCAAAGGCCGGCCGATCGAGTGATACTCGAAGCCGAGCTCGGCCATCGACGTCGGCTCGTAGACGTTGCGTCCGTCGAACACGACCGGCTCCTTGAGGCTTCGTCTGATCCGCTCGAAATCGGGGAACCGGAACTCGTTCCACTCGGTCACCACGATGAGGGCGTCCGCCTCGATTAATGCCTCGTAAGCCTCGGAGGTGAACTCGACACCGTCGTCGAACACGCCGCGAGTGTTGTCGACTGCCTTGGGATCGAAGGCGCGGATCGTCGCTCCGCGCAACAGCAGCTCCCGAATGATAACCAGCGAGGGAGCCTCCCGGATGTCGTCCGTCCGGGGCTTGAAGGCCAACCCCCAGATCGCGAACCGCCGCCCCTTCAGATCCTCCCCGAAACGGGCAATGACGCGGTCGACGAGCAACCGCTTCTGGAGCTCGTTGACCCGGTGCACGGCCCGGATGATGTCGAAGTCGTAGGCCACCTCGTCCGCCAGGCGTTCCAGCGCCTGGACGTCCTTCGGGAAGCACGAGCCGCCGAACCCCACGCCGGGAAACAGGAACGAGCTTCCGATCCGCCGGTCGCTCCCGATGCCGGCGCGCACGGCGTCGACGTCCGCGCCGACCCGGTCACACAGGTTGGCGATCTCGTTCATGAATGTGATCCGCGTCGCGAGCATGGCGTTGGCGGCGTACTTCGTCATCTCCGCCGAGCGCGTATCCATGAACAGCACCGGATTGCCGGTCCGCAGGAACGGGCTGTAGATGGCCCGCAGGACCTCACGTCCTTCCTCGTCGTCGGCGCCCACCACGATCCTGTCGGGCTTCATGAAGTCCTCGACGGCGGTTCCCTCCTTGAGGAACTCCGGATTCGAAACCACGATGCAGGCGTGACGGGTGCTCTCGGCCAGGACCTCGCGGACACGGTCGGCCGTGCCCACCGGAACCGTGCTCTTGTTGACGACGATCCGGGGCCCGTCGGCGAAGCGTCCGATCGTGCGAGCCACCTCCAGCACGTGTCTCACGTCTGCGGAGCCGTCCTCGTCCGGCGGTGTGCCGACCGCGATGAACAGCACCTCACTTTCCTTCACCGTCGCCGCCGGATCGGTGGTGAACCGAAGCCGGCCCTCGGCCATGTTGCTCTGGAGAAGCTCCTCCAGGCCCGGCTCGAAAATCGGTACCTCTCCCCGCTGCAGCCGGGCCACCCGTTCGGCGTCGATGTCGCAGCACACGACGTGGTGCCCCATCTCCGCCAGGCAAGTGGCGGTGACGAGCCCCACGTACCCGGCCCCGAAGACTCCCAGATTCATGCGTCCACTCTCGTGTTGCGGTCGGCGATGCGACCGATGATGTCGGTGGTCGATTTCCCTTCGACGAGATCGATGAGCTCGACGCGTCCGCCCCACGAACGAACACGGTCCGCCCCCACGACCGTGTGCGGCTCGTAGTCGGCGCCCTTGGTCAGGACATCCGGTCGGATGGCTTCGATCAGCTCCAGCGGGGTGTCCTCCTCGAAGATCACGACGTAGTCGACGAACGACAGCGCGGAGAGGATTTCGGCCCGCTCGTCCTGGTCGAGGATCGGACGGTTCTTCCCTTTCAGGCGCCGCACCGAGGCGTCGCTGTTGAGGCCCACCATGAGGCAATCCCCGCGGCCCCGTGACGCCTTCAGGTACTGGATGTGCCCGGCGTGAAGCAGGTCGAAACAGCCGTTCGTGAACACCACCGCCTCACCCAGCCGCCGGCGGTTGGCAGCCTCTACGGCCGCCGCGTCGCGGTCCAGCCGCTTGGCTCCCGGCTGCATCTCGCGCGTCAGCTCGGCCTCCAGCTCGTCGCGCGTGACGGTCGCCGTTCCGACCTTTCCCACCTTGATTCCCGCGGCCACGTTGGCGAGCCGGGCGGCCACGTCCACGCCCTCGCCCGCCGCGATCAGTGCGGTGAAGGCGGCCGCGAAGGTGTCGCCGGCCCCGGTCACGTCGAAGACCTGCAGAGCACGGGCGGCGTAGTCCCGCGGCGTTCCGCCGTCGAACACGCGGATCCCGCGCTCGGACCGGGTCAGAACGAGCGCCTCGAGACCCAGCCGGCGACGGAGTCCCTCGGCCGCGGCATCGTCCCACGTGCCGCCCGACAGCTGGCTCAGCTCGCCCTCGTTCGGCACCATGTAGCGGGCGCCGCGGTAGCGTTCGACGTCCGGTCCCTTGGGATCGACCACCACCGGCCGGGGAGCGACGGCACGGACGAGGTCACGGACGGCCTCGGCGAACACCGCGCCCTTGCGGTAGTCACTGACGACGGCCGCCTCGGAGCCCGGGGCGAGCCGCCCGATCATGTCGAGGAGCCCGGACCGGGCCCGTCCCGAGATCCCCTCCGGATCCTCGACATCGATCCGGACGAGCGCGTGCTGGCCGGCATGGACTCGCGTCTTGTGGGGTGTCGCCCGCCGCGGATCGAGCACCAGCCCCCGGGTGTCGTACCCCTCCGCTTCGAGCTTCGCGCGGCATTCCCTTCCCGCCTCGTCGTCGCCGACGACGCCGATCAGGATGGGTTCGCACCCGAGCGCGCCGAGGTTGCGCACGACGTTGCCGGCTCCGCCCGGGAACAGGTCGCGATGCTCGAACGTCACGACCGGCACCGGCTTCTCGGGGCTCAGGCGGTCGGCCCGGCCGAACAGGTACTCGTCCAGCATCAGGTCCCCATACACGAGGACGCGACCGCCCCGGAAGCCACGGACGGCCGCCCGAAGCCCTTCGATGGAAGATCCGATCTTCATAGAATCGAGGTAAGCTATCGTCGACGCTCGGGAGCTACAAGGCCTTGGAGAGGCCGCACTTGGCCCGCGCACGGCGGTTGCCGCCGTCGGCCGCCCGGCCTAGAATCGCCCTTCCCTATGAACATTCTTTCGCGAGCCACCGGGAACGGCGACCCGCCGATCGTCGAGCTGACGGAGGAAGCCCTCGAGCGCATCCGGTCGGCTCTCGCGGCGGCCGACCCCCCGGGGCGCTGTCTGCGAATCAGGGTGACCCCCGGGGATCAGGGCTTCGCCTACCATCTCCAGAGTAGCACGGAGGATCAAGTCTCGGCCGGCGACCTGCGGATCGAGCGGGACGGGATCGTGCTGGTGATCGACCGCGGGAGCGCCGATCTCCTGCGGGGGACGCGGATCCACTACCGGCAGACCCTCCTGGAGAGCGGCTTTCACTTCGACAACCCGAACGTCCCCGCCAGCCCGCCCTTGCCGACCGGCGCGAGGACCGACCTCGCGGGCCCGCTCCCCGACCGCGTCCGGATGCTGCTCGACACCGAGATCAATCCGGCGATCGCCGCCCACGGCGGACGCGTCCGGCTGGTGGACGTGCGCGACGGGCGGGTCTACCTGGCGTTCGGCGGCGGCTGCCACGGCTGCGGCATGGTGGACGTGACGCTGAAGCAGGGGATCGAGCGGCGGATCCGCGAGGCGGTGCCCGAGGTCGTCGGGGTCGTCGACACGACCGATCACTCGGCCGGGGAGAACCCTTACTACTAGGTCCGCGGGGCGTGGTGGGGGGCCGGCCCTTCCGACGCTTGGCCTCCGGTTCGCGCCGGGAAGGCGGTCCCCACCCGGCCTACAGCTCGATCTGAACCAGCGACTCCTGCGAGGCCGCCTTCCGCTTCAGCACCATCTGCTCGTAGTACTCTCGGACCATCGCCGCCTCGCGCGCGGCCTTCTTGGCGGCCAGCCGCTCCTCGTGCGCGTTCTGCGGCCCCTCACCGCGGTCACGCACACGCGCGGCGTCCTCCTCGTTGACGATCAGCGCATGTTCGTAGTTGGCGAGCGGGACCTCCTTGCCGCCGGCGAAGATCTCGTGACGGCCGTGCTCCTTGTACCACTCCGCGACCGTCGCGCTCTTGTGCATGTTCTCGAGAATGTTGCGCCACCCGTGGCCGGTGTTGTAGGCGCAGAAGGAGATCTCCCCCTCCTGCGTGGCGTAAGGGATGATGCACATCTCGGTGCGGCGGAAGTCGTAGTTGAACAGATCCTGGAACCACATGCCGGCGATGAACAGGAAGTTCCACGGATCCTTGCGTCGCTCCCAGGCGCCTTCGTGATCCAGCGAGCCATAGTCGTGGCCGGTCAGCCCGTACGACTTGTCGAACTTCTTGAGGATGTCGATCAGCGTCAGGCTCGGTGGCCCGGAGAACGGCTTGTAGTTCTTCAGCAGGGCGAGCCCGATCATCAGGTTCGAAAAGAACTTCCCGCGGGCGGCGTCGGTCACCTTGCGGAAGTCGGCCGCCAGCTGGGGGATGTCCAGGAACTGAGGCACGGGCGCGAACTCGCGGGTGTGCTTGTTCACCATCAGCGCAGTCCCCACGCCGCAATTGGGGTGGCAGCCGCAGCTTACCTGGCCCCACTCGGCCTGCGGTCCGTGGACCATGTCGGCGAGGTCCGAAAACGTCCCCATCAGCGACAGCGGGAACCAGTCCCGCAACGGCTCGGAGATCCCGAGCTGGTCCTTTACATCACGCGCCATGTGCGACAGCGTGTAGCGCTGGCGCATCCGGCGCTCCGCCGTGATCTCGTCGTCGCGGCCGGTGAACGAGACCGGCTGGAAGGCGATGAAGGCGACCTTCTTCGGGTTGTCGAGGGCGAACCGGATGATGGGCCCGACCTGGTCGTTGTTGACGCTGTTGACCAGTGTCGTCACCAGGATCACCTGGACGCCCGCCTTGTAGAGGTGGTCGATCGCCTTCAGCTTGACGTCGAACAGGTTGCCCACCTTGCGGTGGCTGTTGGCGTCGTTGCCAATCCCGTCGAACTGCAGGTAGCAGAACCGCAACCCCGCCTTCGCGCATTCTTCGGTGAACTCGAAGCTCTTCGCGAACTCGATCCCGTTGGACGCGCACTGCACGGAATTGTAACCGATGTCGCGGCAGTACTTGATCGCCCGGACAAAGTGCGGGGAAAGCGTCGGCTCGCCACCCGAGAACTGGATGGACATCTGCCGCCTGGGCTTGATCTGCAGGGCATTGTCCAGGATCTCCTTGATCTCCTCCCACTCGAGCTCGTGGACGAAGCCGACCTGGTTGGCGTCCATGAAACACGGATCGCACATCATGTTGCAGCGGTTCGTGAGGTCGACCGTCAGCACGGCGCCCCGGCCGTGCTTGATCGTCGACGACCCGTGGTCGTGGAGCTTCCCGTCGTTGTGGGCTCGCAGGTCGCGTCCCGGAAAGTTGGACTCGATCCATTCGAGGAAGCGGGCGTCGATGGCCATCATATCCTCGAAACGGCCGTGCTCCGGGCATTCCTTGATCATCCAGATCTGGCCGTCCCGCTCGACGACCTGGGCCTTGATCTCACCCACCTTCTCGTTGATCAGGACCTGATAGTCCTCCTCGCCCTCGATGATCCGCTTGCGGGCCTCGACGACGCACTGAGGACACAGGGAGTCGGTCTCGCGCGGCCATCCCAGGCGCGGCTTCGACTTCTCCCACGACTTGAGGAGCGGCTTGTCACTCCACCTCGGAGTGAACGAGGGATTGGGCCGGTACCGGTTGAAGACCTGGATGGAGTCGAAGGCGATGGCCGCCACCTTGCACAACGCCCAATCGAGGCACTTGACGGCCTTCTTTGCGAGCCCCGGCTTCGCCTGCCCTCGCGGATCGAGCGTTCGATCGGGGACCGTGAACGCGCGAGTGTCGAACTCGCCCGGCCCGCGCTCCGCCTGGGTGGTCGCCCCGCTGCTGCGGAGCGCCTCGCGTTGGGATTCCGGGACCGTGTCGACGACCTGCGTGTTGACCTTGATCATCGCTCCTCCTTGGACGGATGCAGTCGGGACGTCCTCCCCCTCGCGGGAGTCGGGGGCCCCGTTCCAGGGTAGCGGGTTGCTGTAACCGTGTAAAGGCGTTTCCTATCTCCCATCTTCTCCCTCAACCCGTTCGCGCCTGCTCACCCCCGCTCTGCCAGAGGAGGCTCGGCATGCTGTTCAGGAAGCCGCGCGGTGAGTACAGCACCTCGACCTCACCGCGACACGAGTACCAGCAGGCGGTGCAGGTGTTGGCCGAATGGGCCGCCCGGAGGCGGGTCAGCACCTCCTGCATCGAGTCCGTTCGCAGGTTCCCGAGCGGCTCCGACTCGTTGAACTCCACACACTTGGAAACGACCATGCGGTTGTCGATGTTGAACATCGCCTTGCCGGCGATGCAACCGTCGATGCCATCGTTGGCCGCCTCGTCGAACTTCTCCAGATAGACCCGGTTCGAATGCACGGTGTCGGGATAGCTCTCCTTGAGCGCCAGCAGCATCTCGGTGGCGCCCATGAGGTGGCGCTGGCCTTCGTTGCCCGTCTTCATGACCGAATACGGCTGGACCTGCCAGTAAACGCCCAGGTCGCGAGCGAGCCGGCAGAGGGCGGGCATCTCCTCGAGGTTGTCGTCGGTGAGCACGGAGATGATCTGAACGCGCTGGAACGACGAGTCGCTGCGGTTCTCCATGAGCTGCTCGATCGCCTTGACCGCCCTCTCGAAGGCGTACTTGACCCCTCTGTGCCGCGCGTGCTTTTCGGGATCCGCGTAATCGATCGAGACCGAGCACCCCCACAGCCCCGCTTCCCAGAGCTGGCGCGCCCGCCTGGGAGTCATCCCGGAGCCCGAGGTGGTCAGATACGGAAAGTGGTCCCGCGCGACGATCTCGACGATCCGGTGGATGTCGCGCCGCAACATGGGCTCGCCACCGGCCAGCGAGACGATGAGGCTGCCGAGCTCAGAGAGCTTGGACGCGCCGATCGCGAAGTCCTGGAGCGAGTTCTCCTCCTCCGGCTTGAAATCGTTCTGCCAGTACGTGCAGAACGAGCACCCGTACTTGCAGTTGTAGGTCACCTGCCAGGTGACCCACACCGGCTGCCCGGTCAGGTACGCCTTCAAGAGCCGCCACTTCTTCGACCAGATCCCGCGTGGAGCGATCGCCAGATGGTCGTCGACCGAGAGGGGGGGTCCGATCGGGAGCCGGATCACGTCGCCGGCACGATCGGGAACCGGGTCCCGATCGGGCGCCGGGGACCCGTCGCCTGGATCTGGATGTGAGAGCAGCGATTCGAGCGGGATGGGCCTGGACATAGCGCTCGCTGGCTGGAGGGTGAGGAATGACCTCCCGTTCCACACTCTGGACGCGGCGTAGTCTAACGGGGCCCTTTTCCGGCTGTCAAACCTCCCCCGGGTGCCGCCCGGGGCGAGCCTGGAACCAAGCCACGGTTTCGTCGAGGCCGCGCCGCAGACCGTACCTCGGCCGGTACCCGAGCCGTCTCCCGGCGCGGGTCAGGTCGGCCTCCGAATGCTTGACCTCTCCGGAACGGAACGGCTCGTGAACGGGCTCATGGCCGGCGGCTGCCGGGCGGACGCGGGAGATCCGCTCCCGCAGGAGCTCGAACAGGCGGTTGAGGCTCGCCCTCTCCCCACCCGCGACGTTCACCACCGACCCGGCCAGGCCCTCGCGGTCCCCGAGGGCGGCCAGGAGGTTCGCCACGACCGCATCGGCCACGAAGCAGAAATCCAGGCTGGTCTCGCCGTCCCCGTAGACGACCACCGGATGCCCCTCCAGCAGTGCCTCGATCCACCGCGGGACGACCGCCGCGTACGGGCCGTCCGGGGGCTGGCGCGGGCCGTAGACGTTGAAGTACCGCAACCCGACGGTCTCCAGGCCGAAGGCTCGCGTGTAGACGCCGGCCGCGAGCTCGCCGGCCACCTTGCTCGCTGCCCACGGGGAAAGCGGGGGACCCCGCCGTTCCTCGACCTTGGGTAGCGCGGGGTCGTCCCCGTACACGGAGCTGCTCGAGGCGTACACGAACCGGGGCCCCGCCGCGCGCCGGGCGGCCTCGAGGAGCTGGACCGTCCCCAGGACGTTGACGGCGTGCGTCTCGAGCGGGCGTTCGAGCGAGCGTGGACCCGATCCAAGCGCGGCCTGGTGCAGCACCACTTCCACATCCTCCATCGCCCGCCGGCACGCCTCGGCGGATCGGACGTCCCCCTGGTGAAGATCGAACCGCCGCCAACGGCCGCCCCCGACCCGCGCGGCCACGTCGTCCAGGTTGACGCGGGTCCCGGCGGAGAAGTCGTCGAGACCCACCACATCCTGGTCGTGAAGCAGGAGCGTCTCGACCAGGTGCGACCCGATGAACCCGGCCGCGCCCGTCACCAGCCACCGGCGCCGGCGCTCCAGCGCCGCGGTGATCGGCCCGGGAAGGTCCGGCGCGTCGAGGGTCATGACGCTTCGGTCTTACGCCTTCAACAGCTTGCCCGAAGGCACGTCGAGCCCGGCCATGGCATTGCGGGTGTCGACGATGCACCGCGCCCACTCGGCCAGCTGGCTGTAGTCGATCGCCTTGTGATGGGTGGAGATGACCACCAGATCGAAGCCCGCGATCGTTTCCATGTCCCAGGGCACGGACCGCGTGCCGGTCCAGGCGGAGTGCTCCCGGGTGAGCTGGATGACCGGCACGTGGGGGTCGTGGTAGGCGACCTCCGCACCCAGCCCGGCGAGTCGGTCCATGAGGTGATAGCTCGGGGACTCCCGGTCGTCAGACACGTCGGGCTTGTAGGCGAGTCCGAGCACCAGGACGCGGCTGCCCACGACCGGCCGCCCGCGTGCGACGAGCGCCTCGATCACCCGGTCCACGACGTGATCGGGCATACCGGTGTTGATCTCCCCCGCCAGCTCGATGAAGCGGCTCGTTTTTCCTAGCTGGCGGGCCTTCCACGACAGATAGAAGGGATCGATCGGGATGCAGTGGCCTCCCCAGCCGGGCCCCGGATCGAAGCGCATGAAGCCGAATGGCTTGGTCGACGCGGCGTCCAGGACCTCCCACACGTCGAGTCCCATCCGCTCGTAGATCAGCTTGAGCTCGTTGACGAGCGCGATGTTCACGGCCCGGAAGACGTTCTCCGTGAGCTTGGCCGCCTCCGCGACGCGCGCCGAGCTCACCCGCACAACGCGCTGCACGAGACGCGCATACAGCGCCTCGGCGAGGTCGCCGGACACGGCGTCCACCCCGCCCACCACCTTCGGCACGTTGGTGGTGGTGTGTTCGGGGTCGCCCGGGTTCTCGCGCTCCGGAGAGAACGCCAGGAACACGTCGCGCCCGACCACGAGGCCACCCGCCTCGAGCGCGGGCCGCACGAGCTCATCGGTCGTGCCTGGATAGGTCGTCGATTCGAGGACGACGAGCTGGCCGCGGCGCAGCCGGAGCGTGATCTGCGCGATCGTCTGCTCGACGTACCGCATGTCCGGCTCGCGCCCGGGCGTGAGCGGGGTGGGGACGCAGATCAGGATCGCGTCCGGCTCGTCGAGGCGATCGAAGTCCCCGGTCGCCGCGAAACGGCCGGAGCGGGCCGCTTTCCGGACCCGACCGCCCTCGAGGTGGGCGATGTAGGACTCGCCGCGGCCCAGAGCGTCGACCTTGACGGGGTCGATGTCGAAGCCGATGACCGGCAGGCCGGCCTCGGCGAAGGCGAGCGACAGGGGCAGCCCGACGTACCCCAGGCCGACGACGCCGACGATCGCCTCCCCGCCCTCGATCCGCCGCATGAGGCTCTCGGCTTCGCTGGGACGGACGCCCCGCGCGGCCGTCACGTGGCCCTGGCGGGCGCGACCTCGCGGTACCAGCGGACGAACGCCTCCACCCCCTCGCGAATACCGGTCGAAGGAGCGTAGCCGAGCAGCTCACGCGCGCGGGCGATGTCCGCGCACGTCCGCTCGACGTCCCCTAGCGGCATCGGCAGGCGCTCGACCCGGGGCCGGCTGCCGGTCGCCCCGGCGACCTCGGCGATCAGATCGTCCAGGCGGACGGGAACGGATTCGCCGAGGTTGACGATCTCGAACCCGTCCTCGCGGCGGACCCAGTCGACCGCCGCCACCACGCCGGCCACCGCGTCCGCGAAGTAGGTATAGTCGCGCTCGCTGGATCCGTCCCCGTAGACTGGGATCGGCAGCCCCTCCTCGATACGCCGGACGAACCGATGAATGGCCATGTCGGGCCGCTGGCGGGGCCCGTAGACGGTGAAGAAGCGAAGCGCCATGACGCTGAACCCGAAGGCGTGGTGATAGACGTGGCAGAGCTCCTCACCCGCCTTCTTGGTCATCGCGTAGGGGGAGATGGGCCGGTCGACCCGGTCCGACTCGCGGAGCGGCACGTCGCGGCTGTTGCCGTAGACGGACGACGAGGAGCCGAAGACGAGCCGGGTGCAGCCGGTGCGCCGCATCGCTTCCAGCAGTATGGCGGTCCCCTCGACGTTCGTGCTCATATAGCCGGCCGGGTCTTCGAGCGAGGGCCGGACTCCGGCGCGGGCGGCCAGATGCGCCACCGCGTCGAACGGCTCTTCCCGGAAGACGGTCTCGAGGGCGGCGCGGTCGCGGAGATCTCCCTCCACCAGCCGGAAGCGCTCGTGGTCCTGAAGCCGGGCCAGGTTCCGGTCCTTGACGGCGCGCGGATAGAAGGGGTCGAAGTTGTCGAACGCCACGACGTCGTCGCCGCGGCCGACCAGCGCCTCGCAGAGGTGCGAGCCGATGAAGCCCGCTCCACCCGTCACCAGGATCCGTCCCGGGTCCGACCGGCGGTCGGTGGTCACCGGCTTCCCCGCTCCACGGCCTCGAGGTGATCGAGCTCCTCGGACGTAATCAGGACGGCGCGCGGCTTGGTGCCGTCCGGCGGGCCAACGATGTGCGCCCGCTCGAGCTGGTCCAGGATCCGGGCCGCCCGGGAGTACCCGACCTTGAGCCGCCGCTGGAGGAGGCTGGTCGACCCCTGGTCGTGCTCGATCACCACGCGGGCGGCCGCCAGGAACAGCTCGTCCCGCTCGTCGAGGACGGCCATCTCGAGCTCGGATGCCTCGGCGATGATGTCGACCGGCGGGGCGACCTCGACGGCGTTGAGCTTCTCCGCCGCCGCCTTCAGGTAGTCGACCACGCGTACGGTCTCCGCAGTCGAGACGTAGGCGCCCTGGATCCGCAGCGGCTCGGCACGGTCGGCCGGCATGAACAGCATGTCTCCGTTGCCCAGGAGCTGCTCGGCGCCGTTCATGTCGAGGACCGTCCGGCTGTCGATCTTGGACGATACCTGGAACGAGATCCGTGACGGGAAGTTCGCCTTGATGACACCGGTGATGACGTTCACCGAGGGGCGCTGGGTGGCGAGCACGAGGTGGATCCCCACCGCCCGCGCCATCTGCGCGAGCCGCGCCAGCGGCTCCTCGATCTCGTTCTGCACGGTCAGCATGAGGTCGGCCAGCTCGTCGATCAGGACCACGATGAGCGGCAGCGGCCGGCGTTCGTCCTCCTCGATCCCCTCCAGCTCGGCCCCGTCCCGCAGCCGCGCGTTGAAGTCCTCGAGGCTGCGCACGCCGTTGGCCGCCAGCAGCCGGTAGCGGCGCTCCATCTCGGCCACCGTCCACTTGAGGGCCTTGGCGGCGTGCTTGTGCTCCACGACGACGGGATGGAGCAGATGCGGGATCCCGTTGTAGGCGATCAGCTCGAGCATCTTCGGATCGATCATGATGAGGCGCACGGCGTCCGGACCGTACCGGTAGAGCAGGCTGGTCACGAGGGCGTTGATACAGACCGACTTGCCGGATCCGGTGGCGCCCGCGATCAGCAGGTGCGGCATCCGCGCCAGGTCGGTCACGATCGGCGCCCCGGCGATCTCCCTCCCCAAGGCCAGCGGGAGCTTGCCCCGCGGCGCCTCCCATTCGCCGGTCTCGAGGATCTCCCGGATCGTCACCATCCGCGGCCGGGGGTTGGGGATCTCGATCCCGACCGCCCCCTTGCCGGGGATCGGGGCCACGATCCGGATCCGCTGGGCGCGCATGGCGAGCGCCAGGTCGTCCGCCAGGTTGGCGATCTGGTTCACCTTCACGCCCGGCGCCGGCTTGACCTCGAACTGCGTCAGGACGGGGCCCGAGTGGATGTCCACGACCTCCCCCTCGACGTGAAACGAGCGCAGCTTCTCGATGAGGACGTCGCCCAGCCGCTCCAGCTCGTCCCGCGTCTGCCCGCCTTCCTCGCGCGGAACGGGGTCGAGGAGGTCGAGCGGCGGGATGAACCCCTCGGGCTCGATCGCCGGCGCCTGGCGCCGGGCGGACGGCGCCCGCGGCCTGGGGGGCGCCGGCCGTGGCGTCGCCGGACGGGGCCCGGACGCGACGACGGCCGGTGGACCTCCGTTCGGGGTGGATGCCTCCGGAGGCGGCGGCTCCGCCTCGGGGGCCACGCGGCGCGCCCGCCAGTCGGCCACCGAGGCGCCGAGGGTCTCGACCCCTTCACGGGCGCGCCGCCCCCCCACCCGTCCGAGCTCCACGCCGGAGCGGACTCCCTGGGCCAGCGAGATCCGGAAGACGACGGCGGCCAGCGCGGCCAGGATCACCACGCAGGCGATCACCGCTCCCGCCACGCCCACCGCCTCGACCGCCAGCCCGGCCAGCCATCTGCCGAGCCGGCCGGCGCGGGCGCCCCACGCCCCCCCGCCGCCGCTCCAGACCGCCACGATCCCCATCAACGTCAGCGCGGTCGGTGCGGCCACTGCCGCAGCGGCCGAGATCAGGCCCGCCTTCGGGGACGCCCGGTCCAGGAACAGCAGCCCGCCCCAGACGAGGAGCAGCCCCGCCACCACCACGGCCCCGTAGCCGACCCCGTCATAGAGGTGGAACGCGCTCACCGCCCCCACCACGCCGACCAGGTTGACGGTCGACGGGAGCCGGGGCAGCACGGGGTCGTACGGCCACAGGGCGAGCAGGAGGAAGGCCCCCGTGGCGGCTACCAGCAGCCCCAGGATCTCCTTCCGGAGGCGGGTCGGATCCGGCTTCTTCCGGCGCGCCACGGCTATCCCGGAACCCCGGTCCCGCCGGCGGGCGCGGGGGCAGCCAGCCACTCCTCCACGAAGCGCGTGTGGATTTCGCCGCGCAGGAAGGCCGGCTCGTCGATGAGCCGGCGGTGCATCGGGATCGTCGTCGGGATCCCCTCGATCACGAACTCGTCCAGCGCAACCCGCATGCGCGCCAGCGCCTGATCCCGGTTGGCTCCGTGGGTGAGCAGCTTGGCGATCAACGAGTCGTAGTGCGGGGGGATCCGGTACGAGTGGTAGGCCGCAGTGTCCACGCGGACCCCCGGACCGCCCGGCTGGTGGAAGCTGTTGATCGTCCCCGGAGCCGGCATGAAGTCCCGCGCGGGGTCCTCGGCGTTGATGCGGCACTCCAGGGCGTGGCCGCGGAACTCGACCGCGTCCTGCGCGAGGTCCAGCGGCTCGCCGGTGGCCAGCGTGAGCTGGTGCACCACCAGGTCCTCGCCGGTCACCAGCTCGGTGACGGGATGCTCGACCTGGATGCGCGTGTTCATCTCCATGAAGAAGAACGACCCGTCCGCGGCCAGCAGGAACTCCATCGTCCCGGCGCCCAGATAGCCGATCCGCTCCGCGCCGCGGACCGCCGCCACGCCCATCCGCCGTCTCAGATCCTCGTCAACTGCCGGCGAGGGCGCCTCCTCGAGCAGCTTCTGATGCCGGCGCTGCGCGGTGCAGTCGCGCTCACCGAGATGCAGAACCTTGCCATGGGCGTCGCCCAGCACCTGGATCTCGACGTGCCGGGGCCGCTCCAGGAATCTCTCGACGTAGACGCGGCCATCGCTGAAGGCGGCCTCGGCCTCGCGCTGGGCCTGCGGAAACGCACGCTCGAGCTCGACGGCGTCGCACGCCACCCGCATCCCCTTGCCACCGCCGCCGGCGGCCGCCTTCACCAGCACCGGAAAGCCGATCTCCTCGGCGATCCGGCGCGCCGCCCCGACATCGTCCGTCGCGCCGGGGGAACCGGGGACCACCGGGACGCCGGCTTCGCTCATCAGCCGGCGCGCCTGGGCCTTGTCCCCCATCTGCCGGATCTGTTCGGGGGTCGGACCGATGAACACCAGCCTCGATTCGCCGCAGATCTCGGCGAACTCGGCGCTCTCGGCGAGGAAACCGTAGCCCGGGTGGACCGCGTCGGCGCCGGTGATCTCAGCGGCCGCGATGAGGCGCGGGATGTTGAGGTAGGACTGCGCGCTGGCGGCTGGACCCACACAGACCGCCTCGTCCGCAAAGCGGACGTGAAGCGCGTCGGCGTCGGCCTCGGAGTGGACGGCGACGGACTTCAGGCCCAGCATCCGGCACGCACGTATGACCCGCAGGGCGATCTCGCCGCGGTTGGCGATAAGGACCTTGCGGAACATCTCCGCGCCGCGCCCGTCAGGTCGTTTCGATCTCGAAGAGAACCTGGCCGTACTCCACGGGCTGTCCGTTCTCGACGAGGATCTTGCGCACCACCCCGCCGACCTCGCTCTCGAGCTCGTTCATGAGCTTCATGGCCTCGAGGATGCAGAGGATCTGTCCCGGACGTACGGTGTCCCCGGCCTCGATGAACGGCGGCGCCTCCGGGGCCGGGGCGCGGTAGAAGGTTCCCACCATCGGCGACGCCACCTCGTGGACGGGCTTGCCATCTCCCCCCTCGGCGGGCGCGGCGGCCGCCGCCGGGCCCGACGCGTTGCCGCCGGTGACGGCCGGAAGGCCGCCGCTCGCCGCGCCGGCGTGACCGCTGTTCTTCACGATCCGGACGGTCCGGCCCCAGCGCCGGATCTCCAACTCGTCGATCTCACTCTCCTCGACCAGACGAATGAGGGCCCGCAGCTCGTCCTTGTTCATGAGACCCGCTCGAGGTAGGCGCTGGTGCGGGTGTCGACGCGGATAACCTCACCCTTGCTGACGAACAGCGGCACCTGTACCACCGCGCCCGTCTCGAGCGTGGCCGGCTTCGTCCCCCCGGTGGCGGTGTCCCCGCGCACGCCCGGGTCGGTCTCCACGATGCGCGCCTCGATGAAGTTGGGAAGCTCGATCCCGATCACACCGCCCTCGTGCACGAGGACGTCGCAGACGGTGTTCTCCTTCAGAAACCCCTTCTG
The DNA here is from genome assembly GCA_035708865.1 of Gemmatimonadota bacterium. Lineage (GTDB taxonomy): Bacteria > Gemmatimonadota > Gemmatimonadetes > JACCXV01 > JAHWKZ01 > DASRVA01. Next base: position 38,083 of record DASTFF010000026.1, read on the forward strand.
GTCCTCGAGCAGGCTCTCATCGATGGGGTGCTGCTCGTAGGTGGCGAGGTCCATGAAGTAGGCATGATGGTCGTCGGTGTACATGTACTGCATCGAGCGGCGCTCGAGCCGCACGTCTTCGACGCGCTCGCCGGCGCGGAACGTCCGTTCCACGACCTGCCCGGTGGAGACCCGTTTGAGCTTCGTGCGCACGAAGGCCCCTCCCTTGCCCGGCTTCACGTGCTGGAAGTACACGATCTGCCACAGGTCTCCGTCCAGGCGGAGAACCAATCCGTTGCGAAAGTCCGCCGTGCTCGCCATGAGGAGTTCGTATCCACCGAGGGGTTAGAGGACGACGAGGGCGTCGGGCGCGGGGCCGGTCAGCGAGCGGGCGCCTTCCCGGCCGACGGCGACGTCGTCTTCGATCCTGATCCCGCCCAGACCAGGAATATAGATACCGGGTTCCACGGTCACCACCGCGCCGGATGGAATCGGCTCGTCGTTGCCCCTCCAGAGGCGCGGTCCCTCGTGGACTTCGAGACCGATGCCATGGCCGAGCGAATGAACGAAGGCCTCGCCGAGCCCCGCGTCCTCGATCATCCGCCGCGCCAGCGCGTCGATCTCCCGCCCGCTGCGGCCCGCCCGCAACCCCTCGATCGCGGCCCGCTGCGCCTGGCGGATGACCCCGTAGCCGTCCGCCAGTCGCGGGTCGGGAGCCCCGCACGCGACCGTGCGGCTCACGTCGCTGGCGTACCCCTCCACCACGGCGCCGAAGTCGAACAGGACGACCTCGCCGCGCGCCAGGGCTCGCCGGCCGGGCTCACCGTGCGGGAGCGCGGCACGCGGGCCGAACAGGACGATCGTGTCGAAGGCGAACCGCTCGGCCCCCCGGGCGCGAAGCTCGGCCTCGAGCCGGGCGGCCAGCTCGAGCTCGGTGGCGCCCGGCCGGACGGCCGGAAGCACCGCCTCCCAGGCCTCCACCGCCACTTTCCCGGCCGCCGCGATCGTCCTCAGCTCGGCCTCCGACTTGACCGCCCGGAGGCTCTCGATCCAGCCGGTCACGCCCGTCAGCTCCGGCCCCCCGGCCGCCATCCACGCCTCGGCCTGGGCCACGGTCAGGCGGTCCTTTTCGAACGCCACCGGGCCCCCGCCGGCCAGCCGTTCGCGCGCCGTCTCCAGCGGCTGGCGCTCGGCGAGGGCGACCTCGACCTCGGCGTCGACTTCGTCCAGCGCCTGCACGCCGTTCATGGGGACGGTGATCAGCGTGGCCGCGCCGTCGTCGGCGAGGAGCAGCACGCCACCGCCGTGGAAGCCGGTCAGGTAACGGATGTTGGGGGGATGGACGACGCGGAACGCGGCGGCCCCCGATGGGCCGAGCCGCTCACCCACCGCGCCGCGGCGCTCGGCCGGAGCGGCGGCAACCGCGGCGGCCGCTAGCGGCGGCGGAGCCACGCCTCGAAGACCTCGTCGGGAGCCCTCTCCGCCTGTTCCTGCGGGACGTCCGCGGGCGGATCCTCCACGATACCCACAGCGGCGACCTTCGCGGCGCCGGAGCGGTCGCGAATCGCGCGCGACAGGGCGTCGATGCGCTCGGCGACATGCGGGTCGTCGGGCGCGCGCTGGGCGATCCGCTCGTAAATGGCCCGCGCCCGCTCGAGGAGGCCCTGCTGGGCGTAGATCTCGGCCAGGGTCGAGGTGGCCAGCTCCTGCCCCCCGCTGCGGCCGCGTCCCTCGTCGTGCGCGGTCATCGGGGCCAACATAGGAGCGCGTCTTCGGCCGAGCAACGCGCAACGGCCTTCAGGCGCACCGGGAGGCCGGGTTGTCGACGCGGGCGAAGCAGCGCGATATCTTCATGGTTCGCCTCCCGAGCCCCTTCGAGACCGGCCCGTCGAACCGCCCGTCCCGGCAGCGCGGGGACGGGGGCAGCCTGGCGCCCAGCATTCGAAAACGTTCAATCCCGGGACCGTATCTCCCATGATGAAGCAGCTTCGCGACTCGACCAAGATCATCATGATCGTGACCTCCATCGCGTTCGTCGGGCTCATGGTGTTCGAGTGGGGCATGGACCTGTCCGGCCGGAGCGCGGTCTCGGGGACCCAGACCCGGCTCGGCTCTGTCAACGGGACCGAGATCTCGCTCGAGGACTATCAGAACCAGTACCGCATCCTGTACGAGCAGGCCCAGCAGCGGGCCGGGGACGAAGGGCTCAGCGCCGAGCAGCAGCGGCAGGTCGAGGAGCAGGCGTGGGAGGACGTCGTCAACCTCTCCCTGCTGCGCAGCGAGGCCGATCGCCGCGGGATCCGGCTGACCGACAGCGAGCTGGTCGAGTTCATCCGCAACAACCCGCCGCCCGAGGTGGTCCGCCTGCCGGCATTCCAGACCGACGGTCAGTTCGACGTCGAGAAGTACCGCCAGGCGCTGGCCGACCCGGCGCTCCAGGGCACGTGGTCGGAGTACGAGCGGCAGCTGCGCCAGACCCTGCCCATTCAGAAGCTCGAGGAGCAGATCATCGCCGGCATCACGATCACCGACGCCGAGATGCTCGATGTCTACAAGGAGCGCAACGAGCGCGCGCGGATCCGGTACGTCTACCTCGACCCCGAGCGCCTCGTGCCGGAATCGGAAGTCCGCGTGACCGACGCCGAGATCGCCGAGTACTACGCGGCGCACCGGGACGATTATCACCGCGAGGCCAGCTCACGCATCGAATACTCGGTCTTCCGGCCCTCCGTCACGGCGGCCGACTCGGCGGCGGCGCGGGCACGCGCGGACAGCCTCGCCCGCGCGGCGCGCGAGCCCGCCGCCGACTTCGCCGAGCTGGCCGCCAACGCCTCCGACGACGAGCTGACGCGGCAGAACGGCGGGGGGCTGGGATGGTTCGAGCTCCCGACCATGGACCCGGCGATCGCGTCCGCGGTCGAGGCGTTGGAGCCGGGCGACATCTCGGACCCCGTCCTGACCCCCTTCGGATGGCACGTCCTCCAGCTCGACGACCGGATGACCGGGACCGGAAGCCCGGCGCGATACAGCGCGCGGCACATCCTGGTGGAGGTCGAGCCGGCCGCCGCCGCGCGCGACAGCGCGCGACAGGCCGCCCAGACGTTCGCGCTGGCGATGAGCGAGTCCCCCGAGGCGTTCCAGTCACGCGGCGCGAGCGAGGCTGCCCGGGTCGGCCAGACCCCGCTCTTCGAGCGCGGGCCGGTCGTTCCCGGGGTCGGCCCGGCCCCACCGGTGGCGGACTTCGCGTTCTCGAACGATCCGGGGGCGGTCAGCGGCCCGATCGAGCACGACGGCGCTTTCTACGTCGTCCACGTCCTGGAGCGCCACCCCGCCGGCTCGATCGCCCGCGAGCAGGTCGCCGACCAGATCCGGGCCGAACTGGTGCGCGAGAAGCGCCAGGCACGGGTGGCCGAATTGGCCCCCGGCATCCGCGAGGCGGTCGAGCAGCGGGGGCTCGAGGCGGCGGCCCGCGAGGCCGGCCTGGAGGTCGTCACGACGGGCTGGTTCACGCGCCTGAACAACATTCCGGGGGTCGGATCGGGCACTCCGGTGGCAGGGGCCGCGTTCGGCCTCGCGCAAGGCCAGGTCGGGGGTCCGGTGGAGGCAGCACGTGGTCTGTACTTCATCCAGCTGCTCGAGAAGCAGCCCTACGATCCGGCCGCCTACGAGCGCGAGCGGGCCTCGCTCCGCGAGCAGCTCAAGGTGAACGCGATGCGGAGCGCCTTCAATGCCTGGTTCGAGGATCTGCGTGAGAAGGCGGAGGTCGATGACCGGCGGGCGCAGCTCCTAGGCACGTGACCTCGCGGCCGGCGGGGGTCACTCCTTGCCGGTCTTGCGCTCTTCCTGCTCGATGTCTTCCTTGATCTCGCTGACGCCGCGCTTGAACTCGCGGATCCCCTTGCCCAACGACTCGCCGAGCTCGGGAAGACGCTTGGCCCCGAAGAGCAACAGCAGGATGAAGAGGACGAGTACGATCTCCTGCATGCCGATCGAGCCGAACATGGTTCCTCCCTCCGTCCAACCGGACAGAATGGTGCTGCAGCGGCAGCCGGGCGACGCGAGGCGTTCGGCAGCCTAGAAGAAGGCGCGGTACAGGTAGGCCGCGCCGACGATCCCCACCAGGCTCATGAGGTTCACGTAGAGCGTCAGCGGGCCGAGCGTGAGCGCGATCGCCACCAGGTCGATGGACACCGGACCGAACGCCCCCGCCACCGAGGTGGTGAAGAAGTCCCGCGCCACGCCGGCCGGCAGCCATCGGGCGAGCAGCTCTCCCACCAAGCTACCGACCAGCAGACCCATGGTCAACACGATCGTGTATACCCTGAAGTTCTTGCGGTGCATCGTGTTATACCGTCAGCGAGCGTGCTCTTCGGAGGTCCGGCGAGAGGGTCGAGCGGCTCAGCGGTCGCGCCCCAGCACGTAGTCCACGGCGGCGTCCAACACCTCGCGGGCCGAGGTCATCGGCAGTGGCAGAAGCGCCTCGCGGGCGCGCTCCGCGTACTCGCGGGCCATGCGGCGGGTGGCCTCGATTCCGCCCCGGTCTCGCACGAGCTCGATCACCCGCTCGATCGCGTCGGCGTCGGGCTCGCCGGTGCCCGGGAACACCGCCTGCACGACCCTGCGCTCGCGCGAGTCGAGCCGCGGAAGGACCGCCAGCAGCGGAAACGTCGCCTGGCCCTCCCGCAGATCCGACCCGGCCGGCTTCCCCATGACCGACGGCTCGCCGCCGTAGTCCATCATGTCGTCCACCAGCTGAAAGGCCATCCCGAGGCGCTGGCCGTAATCCCGCAACGCGCCACGGCAGCCGGGAGCGCCGATCGCGGCGCCCATCTCGCAGGCGGTGGCGAGCAGGCTGGCCGTCTTCCTCTCGATCATGAAGAAGTACTGGGCCGGATCCTCGACCAGGCGGCCGTGATGGGCGATCTCGACCATCTCGCCGATCGTCAGCTCGTTGGTGACCCTGGCCGCGAGCCCGATCAGCTCCAGATCTCCGATCCGGGTGATCTCGGCCATGGCCCGGGAGTACAGGTAATCCCCCATGATGATCGAGACCTTGTGGCCCCAGCGGTTGTTCAGGGTCGGCAGCCCGCGGCGCAGGCTCGAGCCGTCGATCGAGTCGTCGTGGACGAGCGTGGCGAGGTGGATGATCTCGACCACCGCGCCGAGCGGCACCTCTCGCGGGTCGGGCCGCTCCTCGACCCGGTTGGCCAGGGCCAGCAGGGCGGGGCGGAAGAGCTTGCCCCGCATCTGGTTGAGATGGAAGGAGACCTCGTTGATGAAGGGGACGTCGTTGGCCAGCACCGCCCCCATCCGCGCCAGGACCCCGTCGAGCACCTCGTGCACGAGCCCCTGGACGGTGGCCAGCGATGGGCGGTCGAGCTGCTCGGGGGCGACGCTGCGGCTCATCGGCCGGGTAGCTTAACCCCACCCCCCTATGCGGGCAACGAGATCGCGCGCCCATTGCGCGGGCACCGGCGGCCGGCCGATCCGGCTCCGGTGGCCGGGTGTGCCGTGGTAGTCGCTGCCGCCCGTCGGGAGCAGGCCGAGGTCCAGGGCGAGGGCCTCGTAATGGCGCGACGCGGCCGCCGAATGCTCGGTGTGCCGGACCTCGAGCCCGTCCAGCCCGGCCTCGACCAGGCCCGGAATCAGGTCGTCGCGACGGAAGGTCCCGGGATGGGCCAGCACGGCCACGCCGCCGGCCCGGCGGATCGACTCGAAGGTCGGCCGCGGATCACGATGAGGCTTCTCGACATGCGCCGGACCCGCGCGGCCGATGAAGCGCGCGAAGGCCTCGTCCATCGACCGCACGTGGCCACGCTCGACGAGCGCGCGGGCGACGTGGGGGCGGGTCAGCGTAGCCCCCCCGGCGATCCGCTCCACGTCCGCGTACTCGAGCTCGACGCCAAGGTCGAGGAGGCGGTCGACCATCCGCCGCGCCCGCTCCTCGCGCTGCGCGGCGAGCTCCCGGAGGAGCGAGCGGAACGCGTGGTCGTCGAGGCGGATCCCGTAGGCCAGGATGTGGGCTTCGCGGCCGCCGGTGTGGCAGGTCAGCTCGGCTCCCGGGATCACCGCCATCCCCGGCGGCGCCGTGTCGAGCGCCTCGGCCACCCCGTCCACCGAGTCGTGGTCGGTCACGGCCAGGAACCGGATCCCCCGCGCGGCGGCCCGCCGCACCAGCTCGGCGGGCGGGAGCGCCCCGTCGGAGGCCGTGGTGTGAGTGTGCAGATCGGCGCTCACCCGACGGGGACCAGCCCATCGAGGACCTCGAGCGCCATCTCGTAACGGCCGAAGGGAGGCATCAGATACGCGCCGTGGACCCCCTCCACCTCGAGGACCGCGGCGAGCGCCTCGCGGGCGATCCGGACCCCCTCCGCGGCCGCCGCCCGGCGCCCGGGAACACGCCGCATCCGCTCACGGATCTCTTCCGGGATGCGCATTCCCGGAACCTCGTTGTGGAGAAACTCGGCGTTGCGGTAGGAGTGGAGCGGCAGGATCCCGGCCAGGACGGGGACGGACGGCGCGCCGAGGTCGGCCAGGAAGCGGGCCAGCTCGCCGGCATCGAAGACCGGCTGCGACATCGCGTAACGGGCGCCGGCCTCGACCTTCCTGCGGAACCGCTCCAGTTCCAGGGCGCGGTCGACGGCGCCCGGGTTCACGCCGACACCGACGTGCAGGTCGAGCGGAACGCCGGTCGGCTTCCCGGCGGCGTCCAGACCCAGGTTGAGGCGGTCGATCACCCCCACCAGCCCGATCGAGTCGACATCGAAGACGGCGGTCGGGACCGCATACCCACCCGCCTTCGGCGGATCGCCGGTGATCACCAGGACGTCCCGCACGTCCAGGGCGTGGGCGGCCATCAGGTCGGCCTGCATGCCATACAGGTTGCGGTCGCGGCAGCAGTAGTGGACGATCGTCTCGACCGCCAGGCTCTCACGCAGCACGCGGGCGATGGCGATCGGCGTGACGCGCGGCGAGATCCGCGCGTACTCGGGGATGTTGACGACGTCGACGCCCGCCTCGAGGATCCCGCGCACGGCTTCGACCACCGGGTCCAGGTCGGCGCTCGTGGGCGGCGTCAGCTCGATCGAGACCACGAAGCGGCGCTCGGCGAACCGCTGGGCGAGCGAAGTCGGGCGGATCGCGGTCCGCGGCGCGGCCGGCTCGGGCGGCGCGGTCTCCCCGGGCTCGACGACCGGCGGCCTTGGCCGCGGGGCGTAGCGCCGGACGGCGAGCGCCATCGCCCGGACGTGGTCGGGGGTCGTCCCGCAGCAGCCGCCCAGCAGCCGCACCCCCGCCTGGACGAACCGCTTGGCGTACTTGCCGAAGTACTCGGGTCCGGCCATGTAGATCAGCCGCCCCTCGACGGACTGCGGCAGGCCCGCGTTGGGCATCGCCGCCAGGGCGATCCGGACGCCGTCGCGCATGCGGGCCACGCAGTCCAGCATCGGCCGCGGGCCGACGCTGCAGTTGGCGCCCGCGACGTCGGCGCCGGCCTCGGCCAGGCGCGCGACGACGAGCTCGGGGGGCTCGCCCGACTGGGTGAGGCCCTCTTCGGTGAAGCTCATCATCGCCACGACCGGGACGTCCGGATCCAGATCGCGGATGGCGGCCAGCGCCGCCTCCATCTCGATCAGCGAGGGGATGGTCTCGACGACGAGCGCGTCGACCCCGCTCTCGAGGAGCGCCCCGGCCTGCTCGGCGAAGATCCCGCGCATGTCGCCCGGGGTGTAGCCCCCCGCGACCTGCCCCGCGACCCCGATCGGACCCATCGAGCCGCCGACCCACGCCTTCCCCGCCGCCGCTTCGCGAGCTAGGGCGACCGCCGCGCGGTTGATCTCGACGACGCGGTCTTCGAGCCCGTGGCCGAGAAGGCGGGCCCGGTTGGCCCCGAAGGTGTTCGTCTCGAGCAGCTCGGCGCCGGCCTCCACGTAGGAGGCGTGGATCTCCCGGATCATCGCCGGGCTCGACAGGCACAGCTCGTCGAAGCAGCGGTTGATGAACACGCCGCGCTCGTAGATCTGGGTCCCCATCGCCCCGTCGGCCACCAGGACGCCCTCCTGGAGCCGCTCCAGGAACCCGGCGCGGTCGCGGGGCCCGCCATCATCGGTCCAGCGCGTCACCGTCGTCAGTCCGTGAGCAGGGAGGACGTTCGTTCGAGGAGCGTCGACGCGGTCTCGCTGGCGGGATCGACCAGCAGCATCTCCTCGGCCGCCCGCCGCGCCTCGACCGGCCGGCCGCCCGCCAGGTGCCAGCGGGCGGAGGTCTCGAGGGCCGCCAGCAGCGCGGCCGGGCGGCCGGACCGGCGGGCCGCTTCGGCCCAGGCGTCGAAATCGGCGGCTCCGGCCTGGCCGTCGGCCGCCAGCCGGCGCTGCAGATCGGCAGCGTCGGCCCAGCGCTCCTCAGCGAACGCGCGGGCGGCGGCGGCGCGATCGGGCCCGCCGGGATCGGCGGCTCTCCCGGCCGGCGCCCCGCCGCCCGAAGCGAGCCGCCCCGTACGGGCCGCCGTCTCCAGCGCCTCGACGCGCGTCCGGGCGTGCTCGGCGCCCGAAGGATCCCCGCTGCGGAGGCTGATCTCCAGCGCCTCCCCATACTCCCGCAGGGCGTCCTCGGAGCGACCCGCCTCGTGCAGGAGCCGGCCCAGCCGTTCGCGGAGGCGGGCGTCCTCGGGAAGGATCCGGACGACCTCCTCGAGCGCCGCCAGGGCCTCCCCCCCGCGCCCCGCCTCCTGGCACTCGTCGGCCACGCTCCGGAGGATCTCCACCGCCTCGGCCCGCATTCCTTTGGCGGCCGTGTAGCGGCCCAGAAGGAGGGCCGCCCGCGGGTCGTCGGGCGCCCCCCGCAGGACCTTGCGGCAGCACGCGACCGCGTTGTTCCACAGCGCGTCGGCCGCGTACGCCTCGGCGGCCCGCAGGTGGTGGTCGGCGGCGAGGACCGGGTCGCCCAGGTCCAGGTAGGCGTCCCCGAGCCCGTTTAGCGCGGCGGCCGGCGGTGACCCCCCGGACGCCTCGGCGCGGCGGATCGCCTCGCGGTACCCGGCCACCGCGCGGTCGGGATCGGCGTGGCGGACCGGGGGCTCGGGGCCGCGGTTCCAGACGGGACTCATGGCTTCAATCTGCCGCTTCCGGGCCCTCCCATCCATGTGGCGGCCGTTCCCGGCCGCCGGGGACCGGACCGATCGGGCGGCCCCCCCGCACCACGGCGGTCACGTGCCCGACACCGTAGTGGTAGATCAGGTGCCGGTAGTCGCGGACCGCGAACACGGCCAGATCGCCCGCCGACCCTGGGGCGAGGGTGCCGAGGTCTTCGCGGTCCAGCGCGCGTGCGCCGCCCCGGGTGACGGCCCGCAGCGCCTCGTCGACCCGCAGCCCCATCAGACAGCACCCGAACGCGGCCATCAGGAGCAGGTTCTGGGTCATCGACGAGCCGGGGTTGAAGTCGGTCGCCAGCGCGACGACCGCTCCCGCGTCCACCAGCCTCCGGGCCGGGGCGAAGCGGCCCAAACGCAGGAAGAACGTCGTTCCCGGCAGGAGCGTCGCCACCGTGGAGCTGCCGGCCAGCGCCTCGATCCCGGCCTCGTCGATCGCCAGCAGGTGGTCGGCGCTGACCGCGCCGAGCCGGGCCGCCAGCCGCGCGCCGCCCAGGCCGGCGAACTCATCGGCGTGGATCTTGAGGCCGAGCCCGAGCTCCAGCGCCCGCCCGAGGATCGCCTCGGCCTCGTCGGGGGTGAACGCTCCCTCGTCGCAGAAGACGTCGCAGAAGCGCGCAAGCCCTTCCCCGGCCACCGCCGGCAGCATCTCGTCGACGACGAGGTGCACGTAGCCGGCGCGGTCGCCCGCGAACTCCGGCGGGACGGCATGCGCGCCGAGGAAGGTCGGGAGCACCCGCGGGAGGCCTTGGGCCTGATCCAGCCGGCGCGCGATCCTGAGCGACCGGAGCTCGTCCTCGACGGTAAGGCCATAGCCCGACTTCACCTCGACGGTCGTGACCCCCCACCTGACGGACTCGGCCAGCCGGATGGCGGTCAGGGTGAAGAGCTCGTCGTCGCTGCGCTCCCTGAGGTCGCGCACGCTCCACAGGATGCCGCCGCCGGCGGCCGCGATCTCCTGGTAGGTGGCGCCCGCCAGCCGCCGCTCGAACTCGTGCTCCCGGGTGCCGCCGAAGACGGCGTGCGTGTGGCTGTCCACCAGGCCCGGCAGTACCACCCCGCCGGCGGCATCCAGCCGGGCTGACGCGGCCGCCTCGACGGGCGCCTCGGACGCGGGGCCGCGCGCCGCGACCCGCCCGCCCCTTATCCAGACGAACGCATCCTCGACGACCTCGGGTGGATCCGAAGGACCGCCGGCCCCGAAGTCGACCAGCTGGCCGATCCCGGTGACGAGGAGGTCCACTCCGGCGGCGCTACCTCCCCGTGCGCTCACTCCGCCATCGGGATCCGGATGCCGCGCTCGCGGGCCACCGCCTGCGCCCGCTCGTAGCCGGCGTCGGCGTGGCGGGCGATCCCGAGGCCGGGATCGTTGGTGAGCACGCGCTCGAGCCTGGCCGCGCCGTCCGCCGTCCCGTCGGCGACCGTCACCTGACCGGCGTGAAGGCTGTTTCCGATGCCAACGCCGCCGCCGTGGTGGAAGGAGACCCAGGTGGCGCCGCTGACGGCGTTCAGCAGCGCGTTCAGCACCGGCCAGTCGGCAATCGCGTCCGAGCCGTCCAGCATGCCCTCGGTCTCGCGGAACGGGGACGCCACCGAGCCGGTGTCCAGATGGTCGCGGCCGATCACGACCGGAGCCCCCAGCGTGCCGTCGGCCACCAGCGCGTGAATCCGCTCGCCGAGCCGCCACCTGTCGCCGTACCCGAGCCAGCAGATCCGCGCCGGGAGACCTTGGAAGGCGACCCGCTCCGAGGCCAGGCGGATCCAGCGCTGGAGCGCCTCGTCCTCCGGAAACAGCTCCCCGATCGCCGCGTCGATGGCGGCGATGTCGGCGGGGTTCCCCGACAGCGCGGCCCACCGGAACGGGCCCTTTCCCTCGCAGAACAGGGGGCGGATGTACTCGGGCACGAAGCCCGGGATCTCGAACGCGTCCGCGACGCCGGCGTCGCGCGCCTGGCCGCGCAGGTTGTTGCCGTAATCGAAGGCCACCGAGCCCGCCGCCCGCAGGTCGAGGATCCCCCGACAGTGCCGGGCCATCGACTCCATCGACCGCCGGACGTACGCGTCCGGATCTTCGGCCCGCAGGGCGAGCGCCGCCTCGAGCGACAGGCCCGCGGGCACATACCCCTCCAGCGCGTCATGGGCGCTCGTCTGGTCGGTCACGACGTCCGGGACGATCCCCCGGCGTGCGATCTCGGGAACCACGTCGGCGCAGTTGCCGACCAGCCCGACGGACACGGCCTCGCCCTTCCGTGCGGCGTCGATGACGCGCCGGAGAGCGGTGTCCAGATCCGTGGCGACCTCGTCCAGATAGCGCGTGGCGACCCGCCGCTCGAGGCGCCGGGGATCGACCTCCACGACCAGGCACGCGGCCTCGCTCATGGTGGCCGCCAGCGGCTGCGCCCCGCCCATCCCGCCGCAGCCCCCGGTCAGGACCCAGCGGCCGCGCAGCGAGCCGCCGAAGTGCTTGCGGGCGAGGGCCGACAACGTCTCGTAGGTGCCCTGCACGATGCCCTGAGAGCCGATGTAGATCCAGGAGCCAGCGGTCATCTGGCCGTACATGGTGAGGCCGAGGGCCTCGAGCCGGCGGAACTCATCGGCCGTCGCCCACCGCGGCACCAGGTTCGCGTTGGCGATCAGGACACGGGGCGCCCCCGGATGCGTCCGGAACACGCCCACCGGCTTGCCGCTCTGGACGCACAGGGTCTCGTCGCCACCGAGCTCGCGAAGGCACGCGACCAGCGCCTCGAAGGCGTCCCGGTCGCGGGCCGCCTTCCCCGACCCGCCATAGACGATGAGTCTGTCGGGATCCTCGGCGACCTCCGGATCGAGGTTGTTCATGAGCATCCGCAGAGCGGCTTCCTGTCCCCACCCGCGGCACTGGAGCCGGGTCCCGCGCGGGGCGCGGACGGGCGTCGGGACCGTCATCGTCGGCATCGCGTCTCCTCCTCCGAACGGCCGCCGTCCACCCCGGCCGTCAGCTCAGCACGATCGACGGACCCGACCGGGGGCGGACGGCTCCGATCCGGCATGCCGCGACGCCCGCGTCCTCCAGCCGTCCGAGGAGCTCCTCCTCGCCACCTTCCGGAACCGCCAGCAGCAACCCGCCGCTGGTCTGCGGATCGAAGACGATCCGGAGCAGGGCCTCGGACGGGGCCCCGCCGACCTCGACCCGGGGTCCGAAGAAGGCACGGTTCTTCTCGCCGCCGCCCGGGACGTGGCCGGCCTCCGCCAGCCGGAGAGCGCCCGGCAGGAGCGGCAGCGCATCCGCCTCGATCTCGACCGTGACGCCGCTCGCGTCGGCGAGCTGGGAGGCGTGGCCCGCCAGGCCGAAGCCGGTCACGTCGGTGGCCGAGCGCACGCCGGCGCGCAGCGCCTCGCGGGCGGCCGGCCCGTTCAGGGCCTTCATCGACCGGACCGCCGGGGCGAGCTCGTCGGCGTCGATCGCCCCGCGCTTGAGCGCCGTCGTCAGGACGCCCGTTCCCAGCGGCTTGGTGAGGACGAGGACGTCGCCCGGGGCCGCCCGGGCGTTGGTCAGGAGCCGCTCGGGGTGGACGGTCCCGGTGACCGCGAGCCCGTATTTCAGCTCCTCGTCCTGGACCGAGTGGCCACCGATGATGCGGCAGCCCGCCTCGAGCGCCTTTTCGGAGCCGCCGGCCAGGATCGCACCCAGGATCTCGGGCTCGAGGCCCGCCGGCGGCCAGCACACGAGCGCCAGAGCCGTCCGCGGGGTCCCGCCCATGGCGTAGACGTCCGAGAGCGCGTTGGCGGCGGCGATCTGGCCGTAGTCGTAGGGGTCGTCGACGATCGGCGTGAAGAAGTCGACGGTCTGGACCAGCGCCAGCTCATCGCTCAGCCGGTACACCCCGGCGTCGTCGTACGTGTCGGTGCCGACGAGCACGTCGGGGTCGGGATCGAGCCACGGCATCCCGCTCAGCGCGCGCCGCAGCTCCGCCGGGGCCAGCTTCGAGGCGCAGCCCGCGCAGCGGACCTTCTCGGTCAGCCGGATCGTCTTGTCGCCTGCGATCGTCACCGAATCGAATATCGCCTGTCCGGCCGCATCCGGTCAGGTGCGGGGTCGGCGGGGGTCACTCCGCGCGCAGCGCCAGCGCCTCGATCTCCACCAGGGCGGCCTTCGGCAGCCCCGCCACCTGGACGGTCGAGCGCGCCGGCAGGACGTCGCCCAGCATCTCCGCGTAGACGGCGTTGAAGGCGGCGAAGTCCCCCATGTCGCGCAGGAACACGGTCGTCTTCACGATCCGCTCCATCCCGCAGCCGGCCGCCTCGAGGATGGCGCGGATGTTCTCCAGGGCCCGTGCCGTCTGGGCCTCGATCGTGTCGGCGAGCTCCCCCGTCACCGGATCGAGCCCGATCTGGCCGGCCGTGAAGACCCATGGACCCGCCTCGATCCCCTGGCTGTAGGGCCCGATCGCCCCCGGCGCCTCGTCGGTGCGGATGATGCGCTTCTCCATATCCATTTTCCTCCTCGGGACGCGTCCGGATGACGAGCGGGCGGGGCGAAGCTAGGAACGGCCGTACCCCCGATCAAGGCTCATGCCTCCAGACGTTCGCCCTCGAGCCGGATCATCGAGCGCACGAGAAACAGCAGGACCAGGTTGCCGGTGAGCTCGACCAGGGCGGCGAACTGCTCGGCGTAGAAGCTGAACACCTGGACGAGCAGGATCGAGACGAGGATCGCCCGCTCGAACATCTGATAGGCCGCCATCCGCTGCCGACGGACCACCCTCGCCACTCCCAGCAGGACGAACACCCCCGAGACGCCGCTGGCCACAAGCTGGGCGATCTCGAGTCCCGACAGATCGCGCGTCCGCTCGACCAGCCATCCAACCAGACGCCAGTCGAGGATCGCCTCCAGCGACGCGCCGAACGAGTACACGAGGACAGCGCCCACCAGGAGCTTCAGCGCCAGCTGGCCGACGAAGACGAGGATGACGGCCCGGTCGAACCACGGCAGCCGGATCGTCCGCCGGTAGAGATACCGGAGACGCTCGCGGGCGCGCGTGACCGCCGTCACCCGGGACGGCAGGAGCTTGACGTCCTGAAGCGTGGCTTTCAGCCCGGCGACCAGCGGGTGGTCGGGGTCGGAGCCTTCGAGATACGAGAGCGCGCGCTCCGCTTCGGCCTCGTCCAGATCGTGCCGCGCCAGGTCTTCCATCTGATGCAGCGCGTTCAGCAGGTACTCGAGCTCCGTGAGCTCGCGGCGCCCGCGGATCAGATGGGCGGTCAGGAGCAGTGCCACGAAGGTGATGTACATGATCGCCACGGCGGGCTCATAGAAGTAGTCGCTGTCGCGGGTCACGAACTTCCCCACCTCGTCGATGAACGCGCCGAACCCCGCGCCGCCCAGCACGGCGGCGACCCGCAACCGCGTCTTTCCGAGAAAGACGAAGAGCAGGACGAAGGCCGCCAGCATGAACAGCCCGCCCCACAGAAGGTGCGCGATGTGGAGCTCGGGACCGCCGATCTGCGGGTAGCCGGTGAGGTGCAGGAAGAGCCGGATGGAGAGGATCGCGGTGATCGCCGACACCACGAACACCTCGAGATGGTCCTGGCCGTCGATGTTGCGGAGCAGGCTCCGGCGGCGAGCGCTCACGCCTCCGGCTCCAACGCCTCGGGCATCCCGTAGAAGCGCCGGGCGTTGGCCCTCGTGAGCGCACCCATGGCCGTTCCGTCGACACCGTGGATCAGGGCCAGCCGCTCGATCGTCTCGGCCACGAAGGCGGGCTCGTTGCGCTTGCCACGATGAGGAACGGGGGCCAGGTAGGGTGCATCCGTCTCGGCCAGGAGACGGTCGGGCGGAACTCTTGCGACCAGGCTCTCGGCGGGAAACGAGCGGAAAGTCACCATGCCGGAGAAGGAGACGTAGGTGCCGGCCTCGATCGCCCGGTCGAGCATGGCGATGCTTCCGCTGAAGGAGTGCAGGACCACCCGCTCCGGTGCGATCCCCGACCCCTCGACGAGCTCGAGCGTCTCGTCGTCCGCCTCCCGGGAATGGACCACCACCGGGAGGTCGCGCTCGATCGCCAGCGCGAGCTGCTCGGCGAACGCCTTTCGCTGGTCGTCGCGGGGGCTGTGGTCGTAGTGGAAGTCGAGGCCGGTCTCCCCGACCGCCGCCGCCCCGGCGTCGAGGAGAGCCTCCAGCCTGCGTCGCGTGGGCGCGCTCCAGCGTCCGGCGGCGTGGGGGTGCAGCCCGGCCGTCCAGACCAGATGCGGGCCTTCACGGGCCTCCGTGGCCAGGCCGCGCGCCGACTCGGCGGTCTCGGGATCCGAGGCGATGACCGCAATCTCGCCGATCCCCGCTTCGAGGGCCCGGGCCAGGACGTCCCACCGGTCGTCGTCGAACGCGGGGTCCTGCAGGTGGCAGTGGCTGTCGAAGAGCCGCGGCGTCGCCACCGGGCCCCCTAGGCGGGCTGCTTGCGCTTTCTGGAAGGCTTCCGCGGCGCCGCCGCCTCCCGGCGGTCCTCGATGTGGTGCTTCCACTCGATCACCAGCGGCGCGCCGACGAAGATCGACGAGTACGTCCCGATCAGGATCCCGACGATGAGCGCGAACGCGAAGTCGTGGATAACCTCGCCGCCCATGAAGAACAGGAAGAACAGCACGACCAGCGTCATCCCGCCGGTCAGGATGGTGCGCGAGAGGGTCCGGTTGACGGCTCGGTTCACGATCTCCACGAATGGCTCCCGCCGCGTCGACTTCAGGTCTTCACGGATCCGGTCGAAGACCACGATCGTGTCGTTGAGCGAGTAGCCCACGATGGTCAGGAACGCGGCCACGACCGCGAGCGAGATCTCCTTGCCGGTCATGGAGAAGACCCCGACCGAGAGGACGATGTCGTGAGCCGTCGCCAGGATGGCGGCGACCCCGAACTTGAAGTCGAAGCGGACGGCGACGTAGACCAGAATGAACCCCATCGCGTAGAGGATCGCCATAATGGCGTCGCGCTTCAGCTCCTGTCCGATCTTGGGGCCCACCGCCTCGCTGCGGACGACGGAGAATGAGCGTCCCTCGAGGGCGGGTGTCTGGCGCAGGTGTGCCTCGATGCGGCGTGCGAACTCTTCCTCCTCGCCCGGCGGGACCTGCGCCCGCACGACGACGTCGGTCGGGTTGCCAAAATGCTGCACCTCGCTCGATTCGAGGCCGGGCATCTCGGCCAGGGCGCTGCGCAGCGTCTGCGCCTCGATCGGCTGCTCGAAGTCGAGCTGAACGAGCGACCCTCCGGTGAAGTCGATCGAGTACTCGAGACCGCCGCGCGCGGCGATCAGGATCACGGTCGCCAGGATCAGCACCCCGGACAGGATGTACCCCCACCGGCGGTACTCCATGAACGGATAGTTGGCGTCACGGAACAGCCAGATCATGGGTCCTCAGATGCTCAGGGTGCTTGGAGAGCGGTAGCGGCTCCAGGTCTCGAAGATCGTGCGCGTCACGAACACGGCCGTGAAGATCGAGCTGATGATCCCGATCGTCAGCACGACCGCGAATCCCTTGACCGGGCCGGTGCCGAACTGGAACAGCACGGCCGCCGCGATCAGGGTCGTGATCTGGGAGTCGAGGATCGTCACCAGGGCCCGGTCGTAGCCGACGTCGATGGCGGCGCGAACCGACTTCCCGAGCGCCAGCTCTTCGCGAACGCGCTCGAACACGAGGACGTTGGCGTCGACCGACATGCCGACCGTCAACAGGAGCCCCGCGATGCCCGGGAGCGTGAGCGTGGCGCCGAATGCCCCGAGAGCGGCCAGGATCAGGATGAAGTTGAGGGCCAGGCCGACGTTGGCCACCACCCCCGAGAGCCGGTAGTACAGGATGATCAGAAGCCCCACCGCCAGCAGCCCGATCCACCCCGATCGCCAGCCCGATGCGATGGAGTCGGCGCCCAGCGACGGCCCTACCGTCCGTTCCTCGATGATCTCTAGCGGCGCCGGCAGCGCCCCGGCGCGCAGCACGATCGCGATGTCGCGCGCCTCCTCGACCGAGTCGAAGCCCTCGATCTGCGCGTTCCCGCCGGTGATCCGCTGCCGGATATTGGGGGCCATCCGGACCACTTCGTCGAGGACGATCGCCATGCGTTGCCCGACGTGCCGGCCGGTCACGTCGGCGAACCGGCGCGCGCCCTCGTCGGTCAGGCGGAGGGTCACGATGGGCTGGTTCATCTGCTGAGGGTCGAAGCCGGCGGCGGCGGTGGCGATGGTCTCGCCGGTCATCTCCGCCTCCCCCTCGACCAGGTAGAGCCGACGATAGCTGCGGCCGTCGGCGAACGTGGTCGGGTCGCCCGACCAATGCCATTCGTGGGCGGCCCCGACCGCCTGGACGGCCGCCGGATCGGCCAGCATTGCCCGCACCCGCTCGACCTCGGTCTCGTCGACGAGCAGGTCGAACGCCTCGGCCCCGACCTGCTCGGTCTGGAGGAGTGAGGAGAGGGGGCGCTCGCTGTCCAGCAGCGCCGTGGCCGGCCCCTCCTCCGTCTGTCCGAGGAACTCGCCCAGGGAGGTCGAACCCGCGGTGTCCTGCCCGGCGGCGGAGAGGGTGCCGGTCGCCGGTCCGGCGGAAGCGTCCAGGCTGTCCGCGCCGGTGGTGTCCGACGGCGCGACCTCCGCACCGTCCGGCGGTGAATCGGCGCCGCTGATGGAGCGTCCGGCGAGGGCGGCGTCGACGGCACGGAGCCGGTCGGTCAGCTCCCGGCCGTCGACCACCATCTGGAACTCGAGGAAGGCGGTCCGCTGGACCAGCTCCTTGGCGCGCTCCTGATCCTGGATGCCGGGCAACTCGACGATGATCCGCTCGTCACCCACCTTCTGGATCAACGGCTCGGAGACGCCGAACTGGTCGACCCGGTTTCGGATGATCTCGAGCGCCCGGTCGATCGCGTCCCGGCGCTCCTCCTCGGCGAGCGACTGTCCGCTCTCGTCGAGCTCGAGAACGAGGTGCATCCCTCCCTGGAGGTCGAGGCCGAGCTGGATGGCGCGGGACTTCAGGCCGTCCCAGGCGGCTGGATCCTCTCGCTCGAGCGCCTGCCGCGCCTGCGGGGACATCGAGTACAGGCGGACGGTCGGCCACAGATACCATGCCGCGGCGACAAGGGAGATCGCGACGATCGCCCAGCGTATCCTCAGGTCATGACGCATTCGGTCGGCTCGGGGATCCGCTCCGGTCCCCGTCAGGGCAGGTCGTTCCAGTCAATGGACGGAAAAGAACCAAGTTAGGTACCCCCACGATCGTCGTCAAACGTCCGGTGCGGTGCTCTGGAGCATCCCGCACTGGGCGCTAGTCGATCCGGCGCCAGACCTCGAACACGCCGAGGCCCACCCCCAGCCTCACGAAGCTCTCGCTCGCCCCGTGCTCCTCCACGTCTCCACGGGCGCCGACCTCCAGCGCCAAGTCGAGCCGGCTGAGGCGGCCGAAGCCACGGCTGTACCCCAGCCCGAGCGACCACTCCGAGACCGCCGCGCCGTCGACCCTGAGCGGGAGCCGGCGCCACCGGTAGCCGACACGCACCGGGGCGTCGGGGCCGACCACCATGAGCAAAGGGGTTTCGGGGGCGAACTCGAGACCGCCCCCCATATCGAGCGCGTCCCCGACATCGAGGGTCCCGCCCTCGAGATCCTCGTCGAGCGTCCCCTCCCAGCCGGACCAGCGCGCCAGGGCGCCCATTCTGAGACGGTCCGAGAGCCGCACCGACGCTTCGAGCAGCAGCTCGTCGGGGAGCGTGACCTCGTCCTCGCCGCCTACGAGGTCGGGATCCATGGCCCGCGTGACCTCACTGTCCAGGTCGGGGCGCAGCCGGTAGGCCAGGCCGACCCGCGCGTTGCCGAGGTCTCGCGTCACTCCAAGCACCAGCCCGAGGCCACCGAAGTGGCGGGCAAGCGTGTCGGTGGTCCCGATCGGGTCGGGCACCCCTACGGACCGCACCATCTCCCGGGACCCGAGGTAGATGTCCAACGCGACGCCGATGCTCGTCCGTTCGTCGAGACGCCTCGACAGCGACGGCGAGAGAATACTCACGCCGCCTTCCGAATCGAGCCCGGAGTCCACGGTGTCGCCCTCGAACACGAAGCGGCTCTCGATGGCGGCGTCGAAATCCAGATACTGCGTATAGCCGATGCCGACCACGTAGCCGAAGGCGGGGACGGCCGCCTGACCCATCGGGAACAGGACGTCCTCGAACTCGCCGGAGGCATCGAAGTCCTCGGCGGACGTACGTTGCCCGAGCACCGACAGGTAGAGCCCGGCGCGCTCGAAGCCGGCACTCCAGGCCGGATTGTCCAGCGAGAAGGTCTCGCCGGGAAGGCCGGCGCTCACGCCGCCCATCCCGCGGCTGCGAACGCTCTCTCCCGTCGCCGGCAGCCCCGGCAGCGGTAGGTTGAATACGCTCTCCTGGCCGAAAGCGGGCGACCCCGACAGGGCGGCCGCCAGCGCGGGCAAGGCCAGCGCCGCCGATCTCAGGCGCCGCCTCACAAGCGCTCGGGCGGCAGGACCAGCAGGCGAAGGTGCGGTCTGCGTCCGGGCAGCGCCTGGAGGCCGGCGAACCCGATCGCGCCGAACTCCACCGGCTCGTTGACCAGGATGACGTACAAGCCGCGGTTCGCCTCGGGGTTTCGCAGCCAGGCCCGGACGGCCTGGGTAAGGAAGGGACCTTCGAAGACCAGCGAGTCGATCGGAAGGCTGTCCCTCACGACCGGGGCGACGCCGTAGAGGTCCGACCCCGACGGCACCGCGAGAATGGTCTTCTCCCCCAGGAACTCGCTCGCCACGCGACCGGCCACCAGGGCGATCGAATCGCCGGGGAGGCTCACCGCCTCCACCGGCAGCACCAGCTGGGCGCGGGCGACGACCGTGCCGACCGGCAGGGGATCGAGGTCGGGGACGAGAACCAGCCGCCGGACTTCGGGGCCGCCGCCCACCCTCAGGTCGCCGGCCGGGACCTCGCCGCCGTCGGCCAGAAACGTGTCCTCCAGCGCCAGCACCGAGATCTCGGCGGCCGGGGCTCCCGGCGCGCTCAGCTGGACGACGAACTCGAGGCGCGGACCGTTGGAGTTCACCCCGCCGACCCCGCGTGACACGAACTCGACACCGGCCCCCGGAGTGCGCTGGAGCAGGACGAGCCCGTGGTTCCCCGCGTCGTTTTCGAGCCACTCGATCACCAGGTCGCTCGGGAGCGGGATGCTGATCGAGTCGATCGCAGCCGAATCCTGTTCACCGCCGCCCGGGATGGTGGACACGGCGAGCGGAACGGGGTCGAAGTCGCCGCCGGCGAGGGTCCACGACTCCCCGAGGTCACGCCGTTCCCACGTGGCCGCTTCCTCGGTCCAGGCGGCGGTCACGCGGTGGACGGCGAGCTCGACCGGCTCCTCGATGGCCTGGAGGCGAAGCTCGAGCGATGCCTCGATGATCTGGCTGTCCTCGGGGAAGCTGTCGGCCGCCGTCAGCGAGAACCGCATCAGCGGCCGCGCCTCGAAGCCGCCCGGACCCGGCCACTCGTGGGCCATGACGATGCGGTCCGCGTCGCCCCGATCGGCCGGGAAGATCGCGTAGTCCTCGGCCAGCTCGAACTCGGAGAGCGTCACGATCTCGAGATCGCCGCCCAGCACCCCTCCCGGCAGCAGATCGTCTCCGACCGGGCTGCCGCCGTCTCCGGAGCAGGCCGACGCCCACACGCACGTCATCCACGCGATGACGAATCCTCTCACGTGCGTACGACCCCCGAGCCGAGGTCGTACTCGTCGACGATGGCCATGATGACGGCGTCCACGGGCCGGCCATCGGTGAGGCCGGTCTGGCGGGCCGAGCTTCCGGTGGCATAGAGCACGACCTCTCCCGCTCCCGCCCCGACCGCATCCACGGCCACCACGTACCCCTTCTCAGGCACCAGCTCGACATCGAGGTCCCGGACCACGAGGAGCTTGAGCCCCTGCAGCTTCTCGTCCTTGCGGGTCGCCACGACGCTGCCGACCACGCGTCCCATCTTCATGACCGTCCCGTCTCCATGCGGAAGGGTTTGGGCAGCAGCTCGCCGAGGGTGAACTCGTGACGCTCGCCCCCGTCGCCGACGACGGTGATCGCCAGGCCGTCCGCCGCGAACTCGCTCAACGCCTGCCGGCAGGCTCCGCACGGGTAGGGGGTTCGACCGGAGGCCGAGACGACCAGGCGCCGGAAATCCCGGACGCCGGCCGCCACCGCGGTGTACAGGGCGACCCGCTCCGCGCAGCAGGTGACCGAGTAGGAGGCGTTTTCGACGTTACACCCCTCGAAGATCCGTCCATCCCCGGTCTCCAGCGCGGCTCCCACGCGGTAGCCGGAATACGGGGCGTGGGCGCGCTCCCTCGCGGCGTGCGCCCGCGCCTCGAGAGGGTCGCCGCTCACCCGAGCTCCAGATAGCGGGTCCGGAGGTCCGTGAGGACGCCGTCGAGCGCGCCGACCGCCTGTGCCGACAGCTCGTTCCGAAGCAGCTCCTGGAGCCGCGTCAGCAGATCGATGTACTGCTTGGCCTCGACCCGCAGTATCCGCCGCTCGCCGGTCTCGTCGAGAGGGATCTCCCCGAGGCACTGGCTGGCCCTCAGGACGATGTACTGGACGACGTCGAAGAAGGCGGCTTCGGCAACCTTGCGGCCGGGCTCGGGCGCGGGCGCGGCCGGCCCCGCGGGCGGCTCGGGAGCCGGGATGTCGGGAGCGGGCGTCCGGACAGCCTCCTCCGACCGGGAATCGTCCAGCGCTTCGCCCGGCTGCGGGGCCTGGGACGGCGGTTCGGGGCGCGACTCCTTCTCCGTCGTGTAGGCCGACCGGCGCTCGCGGAATCTGCCCTCACCCTCCGACATGCTGATCTCCCTTCCGGTACCGGCGGGGCACCCGCGCGGTGATACCGGTGAACACGGCATAGCTCGTGAGGCCGGACTCGGCGGCGACATCGACCACGGACCGGCTGGCCGGACCCTGGCGCCCGATCAGCGTCGCCACCTCGCCGGGCCGCAGATCCGGGAACGGCGTCGCGTCGACGATCGTCAGATCCATGCAGACCGCGCCGCGGACCGGCACCCAGCACCCGCGGATCAACGCGTGGCCGCGGTTCGAAAGCCCCAGCGGCCAGCCATCACCATACCCCACCGCCAGGAGCGCGATCCGCTCCTCCCGGCGCGCCACGTACAGCCGGTGGTAGCTCACCGACTCCCCGGCCGGAAGCCGCTTCACCGCCACCACCCGGGCATGCCAGCTCAACGCGGGAGCCAGCTCGGCCCCCACCCATCCCCCTCCGCCGTCTTCGGGATCGGCCGCGATCTCCTCCACCGAGCCGTAGACCGCGATCCCGGGCCGCACCAGCGTCCGGCTCGCTCCACGGAACCGGAGCGCCGCCGCGCTGTTGGCGACGTGAACTTGGCGGGGATGGAACCCGCGCTCGGCCAGAGCCGAGAGCACGGCGTCGAAGCGCGCGAGCTGGAGGTCGGTGTGGGTCCGCTCGGCCTCGTCGGCGCTGGAAAAGTGAGTGAACATACCCTCGACCTCTAGGCCCGGCAATTCGCGAAGCGCCTCGACGAACGCCACCGACTCGCCGTTCCACACCCCGCACCGACCCATGCCGGTGTCGATCTCGACGTGGACGGTCGCCGTGCGGCCGGTCGCACGCGCGGCCGCTGCCAGCGCCTCCGCCTGGGGCCGCTCGCTGACCGCCGGGATGACGTCGAGCTCGAGCGCCCGCGCCGCCTCGGCGGGCTGGATCGGCATCAGCCCCATCAGGCGCGCGCGGATGCCGGCACGGCGCAGGACCGCCGCCTCGTCCAACGCGGCGATCCCCAGGCCCCACACGCCCGCCGCCTCCAGCTCCCGGGCCACGGGCACGAGCCCGTGGCCATAGGCGTCGGCCTTGACCGGGACCAGCAGACCGGTGGTCGCCGGCAGGCGCGACCGGAGCACGCCGACGTTGTCGGCGATCCGCTGGAGGTCCACGTCGACCCAGGTGCGGGACGTCTCGGGCTCGAGGCCGGGGGCGGGCATCACGGGGCGGGACGATAGGGAGCCCATGGGAGCCCAGCAAGCCGCGGCCCGCAGGGCGGCGGCGTCTGCACGTCGGCCTGGGGCCCTGCTAACTTCGGTGTCATGAGCGGCACGCTATCGTTCACCCGCGACTTCGCGGGGATCCTCGACCTGCTGCGCCGGCTGCGGGGGCCCGACGGGTGTCCGTGGGACCGCGAGCAGACCCCCCGGTCCCTGGTCCCGCATCTCCTCGAGGAAGCGCACGAGGCCGCCGAGGCGATCGAGGCCGGCCGCCGGGACCGGACCGTCGACGAGCTCGGCGATCTGATGCTCCACCTCGCCTTCCAGATCGTCATCGCCGAGGAGACGCGGGCCTTCGACGAGCCGGCGGTGGCCGGCGGCCTCATCGAGAAGATGATCCGTCGCCATCCGCACGTCTTCGGCGAAGCCGAGTACGCCGGCGATGGCCATCAGGCGATGTGGGAGCGGCTCAAGCGTGAGGAGCGCCCGGACGAGGGCGGCGGCGCGGGCGTGATCGGCGACCTCCCCGACGGCCTCCCGGCGCTGGTGCGCGCCTACCGCATCCAGCAGAAGGTGGCGACCATCGGCTTCGACTGGCAGGAGCCCGGGGGCGCCGGCGCCAAGCTCGAGGAGGAGATCGCCGAGGTCTGGAGCGCGGCCGGCGACGAAGCTCCGGAGCGGCTGGAGGAGGAGTTCGGCGATCTCCTGTTCGCGGCCGTCAACTGGGGACGCCTCCTCGGCGTCCATCCGCACACCGCGCTTCAGCGCGCCAACCGCAAGTTCGAATCACGCTTCCGCCGGCTGGAGGCGCTGGCCGCCGAGCGTGGGCTCGTGCTCGAGGAGCAGGGCCTGGAGGGGCTCGACGCTCTCTGGGAAGAGGTCAAAAGCGCCGAGGTCAGGGCTCGAGACGATTGATGAGCCGGGGGAAGGGGATCGCCTCCCGCAGGTGCGACAGCCCGCAGATCCAGGCCACCGTCCGCTCGACGCCCATCCCGAACCCCGAATGGGGCGCCGAGCCGTAGCGGCGCAGGTCGAGGTACCAGGAGTACGCCGCCTCGGGAAGTCCTTCCTCGCGGATCCGGGCCACCAGCCGCTGGTAGTCGTCCTCTCGCTGCGAGCCGCCGATGATCTCCCCATACCCCTCCGGCGCGTAGAGATCGTCGCACAGGACGACATCGGCCCGCTCGGGGTGCTCCTTCATGTAGAACGCCTTGGCCTTCTTCGGGAACGAGTGGACGAAGACCGGCTGGTCCGACGCCTGGGTGAGCAGCGTCTGGTCCTCCCCGCCGAGATCCTGCCCCCACTCGATCGACGAGCCACGTTCACGGAGGCTTTCGACCGCCTCGTCGTACGACAGCCGTGGGAAGGGCGGGCGGATCGCCTCCAGCCGGCCGAGGTCGCGCTCCAGCGCCTGCAGGTCGGCGCGGCGTTCCTCGAGAACCCTCTGCACGATGTGGACGACGAGCTCCTCCTGCAGGTCCATGTTGTCCTGCCAGTCGAACCACGCCATCTCGGGCTCGACCATCCAGAACTCGGTCAGATGGCGGCGGGTCTTGGATTTCTCGGCTCGGAAGGTGGGCCCGAAGCAATAGACGCGACCGAAGGCCATAGCGCCGGCCTCGACGTACAGCTGCCCGGTTTGCGCGAGGGAGGCCATGCCGAGGTCGAAGTACTCGGTCTCGAAGAGCGTGCCCGCCTCTTCACCGATGGCGCGGGTAAGGATCGGCGTGTCGAGGAGAAGGAACCCGGCCTCGTGCAGAAAGCCGCGGATCGCCCGGATGGCGCTGTCGCGGACCCGCAGGACGTGCCAGGGTCGGCTCGAGCGCAGCCAGAGATGGCGATGATCGAGGAGGAAGCCCGGGCCGTGCTCCTTGGGGCCGATCGGGTAGTCTTCGGCGATCTGGACCGGCCGGATCGAGGTCAGCGACAGCTCGTACCCGCCCGGAGCCCGGGCATCCTCGCGCACGGATCCGGTGACGATCAGCGAGGACTCCTGGGTCAGCCGCTGGGAAACCTCCCAGCTCTCGGCGTCGACCTCGTTGCGGACCAGGACGCACTGGGCGATCCCGCTGCCGTCACGCACGAGCAGGAACGAGATCTTCCCGCTCGAGCGCTTGTTGTACAACCATCCCCGGAGCTCGACCGTTTCTCCCACGTGGTCGGCCAGCTCCGAGATCCGAACGTATCTTGGTCCGCTCACGCGGCCCGCAAAGTAGCCCGGAGGTCCGGCTTGTCAAACCGCCAGCCCCGCAATCGCTTCTCTTCCTTCACGGCCCTCGCCCTGATGGCGGTGTGCCTGGTTCCGCCGGCGACCGCCCAGGAGACCGCGCCTTCCTCGCCCGTCCCCGACCCGCTGTCGTCGATCCCGGCGGTCCCCCGCGTGACCCCGCTCCCCTCGGGGTGGTCAGAATCCCTGCGCATGGGGATCTCGCGCGGCGGCTCCGCGCCGCTGGTGTGGTTCGACTCCAGGATCCTGGTGGCGAGCCTGGACCGCAACGTCCACCTGGTCAGCCTGGACGGACCGCGGATCGTATGGAAGGAGAACTACCGCGGCGGGTTCGAGGCCGCGCCGGTGGTGACCGAGGACCGGATCTACCTGTCCGAGACACGCCGGGGCGCCCGGCTCGTGGCGCTCGACCGGGACTCCTATCAGACGCTGTGGACCGCCGACGCCGGCGACCTCATGGCGCCGCCGATCCTGGCCGACGAGCGGCTCTACACGATCTCTTCCATCGGCGAGGTCAGGGCGTTCGACCGGGCGGGGGTCCTGCAGTGGTCGACCGAGCTGGGCACCCGCGTCCAGGCCGGGGCGGCGCTCCTCGACGGCGTGCTGGTGATCGCCGCTTCGAACGGCCACCTGTATGCGGTCGAGGCGAGAAGCGGCGCGGTGCGCGACTCGACCGATCCCGGCGCGGGCTTCGTATGGGGGGACCCACTCGTCCGCCCGGCCCGGGGAACGGCCATCTTCGCTACGCAGGACGGCCTGCTGGTCGAGGTGAACGCCGATCTCGAGGTGGTCCAGCAACGGTCCTTCCCTAGCCGCTTCACGGCCGGCCCCCAGGAGGTAGCAGGCGATCTCCTGCTGATCGGCCATGAGGGGACGGTCTGGCGCTACGACTGGGCCGGCGCGAGCGTCGTCTGGCACCGGGAGCTCGAGGCCACCTTGCGTTCGGCTCCGCGGGCGTCGAGCGAGGTGCTCGCCCTGGGGAGCCTCGAGGGCAACCTCTACCTGCTCGATCTGGCGACCGGCGACACGCTCTGGCAGACGCGCCTCGATGGCGCGATCACCTCACGCCCGCTGGCCCGTGAGCTCGAGTTCTTCGTCTTCACCGAGCGCGGCACCCTCTACGGCTTCCGCCCCGCCGGCGCCGCCCGGTAAACGAGCTTCCCGCTTCGTCGACGTCTATGAAGGACGGTCGAGGCCGGCGGGGGTTCGCGGCCGGGAGCCGTCCCCCCACGCGAAAGCAAGGGAAGACCCCGCAGGCGCCCGGTTAGAGGAAACTCCCCGCTTCGTCGGATTGATAGAGGACGGTCGAGGCCGGCGGGGGTTCGCGGCCGGGAGCCGTCCCCCGCGCGAGAGCAAGGGAAGACCTCGCAGGCGCGAAGCGCCGAGGAGGCTTCCCGCAGCGAAGCGCCGGCTCCCGGCCGCGAACCCCCGCCGGCCCCCGGCACCGACCTAAAAGTCGTACCCGACGAAGAACGAGAAGTGGACGTCGTCCTGCTCACCCGGAAACAGGCCGCGCCGGTCATCGATGTCGAACCGCCGGGCCCAGTCGAAGCGCAGGATGAGGGGGCCGATCAGGGGGTACTTGATCGAAGCCCCGTACGCCCCCAGGAGGCCCGGCCAGTCGACGCTCACCAGATCCCCTTGGTCGTTCTCGACGCGCGTGTCTTCGACCCAGGCATTGCCCAGGTCGACGAAGAAGGCGCCCCAGATTCCGTTGGCCAGCAGCACCGCCGTCCCGCTCCGGAACCGGTCCGGCGGCAGGATCGGGAAGCGCCACTCCTGGTTGAGGAGGAGCGTCCGGCTGCCGCTCAGCGTGTAGCGCGGGTAACCGCGCAGGGAGAGGGGTCCGCCCAGGTAGTAGAACGTGGGCAGGTCACCGTGGGAGTAGCGGCCGCGGGCGCGGATCGCGAGCGTCGTGTGCTGCGAAGTACGGAAGTACTTGCGGGCGTCCAGGAGAACGTCCAGCGTTTCCATGCCACCCTCGCTCACGTTGGTCACCGGCGAAACCGTGACGTTCAGACGCTGGCCATCGATCGGGCCCGCCGGGCCCCACAGGGCATTGTCGAACACATACCCCAGCGAGGGGATTGCCAGCCAGGCGTCACGGAAGAAATCCCCGCTGTCCGACGACTCGTCGATCGAGTTCCGCTCGACCGTGAACTCGGCCTCGATGCGCTGGAACTTCGAGAACGGGTACATCAGAATCCCGCTCGCGCCCCACCGCTCCTCGAAGAAGTCGCTGCGAAAACCCACCCCCTCGCTCCCGGACCGTGAGCCGCCGCCGAACTCATCGCCCAGAAGGGACTCGAAGTACGATTTGAACCGGTAGCCACTGACCCCCCAGTTGAGCCGGTTCTTGAGGTTCACGTAGGTGAAGGCCCCGGTGAAGCCCGAGAACAGGTTGGTTCGTCCCTGCTGGGAGTTCACCTGGGCGATCATGACGTGGTCGCCGAGCAGGTCGCTGAAGAAGACCTGGGCGCCCTCCGCCCGGGTGCCGTCCTCGGCGAAGGCAAGTGCCGCGCTGGCAAAATCCAGCCCGAACTCCTTCTCGTATTCGCGCTGGACGTATAGGCCGGCGTCGGGAATCTCCCACGTCCACTCCGGCACGTTGGGATCGACGGCAAGCGAGAAGGTGACCGGAAGATCGGCCGGGATCTCAGCCCGGTAGATCCCGTACGACAGGTTTTCATAGGCCGTAAAGACGGCGTAGTCCCTGCCGTCGGCCCGGAACCATCGCGGATGCATGACGCCCGAAGCCAGCGCCGCCGCACGCGAACCCTTCCCCTCACGGTCCACCACATACAGGTCGAGCGTGCCGGCTCGATCGGACGAAAAGAGGATGCGGCGCCCGTCCGGCGACCAGTCGGGGTCGCGATCCACCCACCGTCCGAACGTGAGCGGGCGCGTTTCCCGGCTACGGACATCGATCAGAAACAGGTTGCGGGCGCCGTCCGCCCCGAACGGCGTGCGATCACTCGAGAAGACGATCGCGTCGCCATCGGGGGACCAGCTTGGGGTGACCTCGAGATAGCTGTCGTCGGTGAGCCGCTCCCTGCGTCCGGTCGCCAAGTTCCAGACATAGAGGTCGGAGAAGCCGGTCTCGGCCAGCCCGACGAAGGCGATCTGGTTTCCGTCCGGGGACCAGGTGGGCGAGGAGAGGACGACCAGGTCGTCCCACGAGATCTCCCGCTCGCGGTCGCCCGACTCCAGGTCGTAGACATAGACGGCATCCCGCGGGCCCGACTCCGCCACGAACGTCAGCCAACCGGATTCGCTGACGTCGATCAGGCTCTGAAGCGGATGCAGCGACTCCATGTCCCCCGAACGTCCCGCCGTCACCACCGTGTCGACGTGGCGGTTGGGCCGCATCAAGTCGGCGGTGTTGATCGTCGTGTAGCCGCTCTCGAGCGACAGGAACGCGATCCCGGCTCCCTCGTCGTCGCGCACCCCGGCCGGCACGATGGCGGGCGTGAAATTCAGCCGCCCCCTGGTGATCACCGGCTCGGCGACCGTGGAAACCGACCTCTCGGCGGCCAGCGTCGGGAAGTAGCGCTGCATGAGATGGCGATGCCAGCGCTCGGTGAGCTCGTCGGTCGTGATCCCGTAGATCCGGCGGAAGGCGATCGAGAAGTTGCGGTACTTCCATTCGCTCTCCATGAGCTCGACGACGCGTTCCTCGCCGAACTCCTGGCCCAGGAACTCGAACAGGTTCTGGCCCAGCTTGTAGGCCGCGAACGATCCCGCGTACTGATCCAGCTTCGCGACGTGGGGGACGCGGCCGTTCAAGAGCAGGTCGCGCACGACCAGATCCCCCTCGGCCCCCCACGGTCCCGACCAGTACTCGGCCAGCCCCTCGGAGAACCAGAACGGAGAGTTCCACTCGTAGCCCCCCGGGTGGAGGCGCTTCAAATGCGATCCCTTGCGGGCCTGGAAGACGTGCACCAGCTCGTGGCGGATCACCCGCCGGAAGTCGGCGTAGGAGCCGTTGAACGGCAGCGCCACGCGCCCCTTCAGGAACTCCGTGAAGCCCGCCACACCCTCGGGGATGAAGAACGGAACGATGTTGGTCTGCTCGAAGTGCTGGTGGCTCGCGTACACGACCAGCGGAATCCGGTCCTTCGGGCTGTACGAGAACTTCTGCTCCAGGAACTGGAACGATTCCTCGGCGTAGTCCAGCGCCACGAGGGCGAGGTCCCGTTCTTCCGGATAGTAGTACAGGTCGACGTGCTCCCCGGTGAGAATCTCCCACTGGAAGTCGTCGTACTGGACCTTGTTCTTGCCGAAGCGGGAGTACTGGGCGCTGAGGGGGGCTGCCGCCGCGAGCAGGAAGAGAAGGGTGGCGAGGAGAATTCCGGCGCGGCTCGCGGGATCGGGTCGGCGATGGGTCATCGTTGAGTGTCCGCTCCCGGGAAAGATGTTCGATCCGCGATCCCGCCGCCCCCACGAAGGATGCGCAGGTTCCGCGCCGGAGGCAACCCGCTCGGACAAAACCCCTCGCTCCGGGGACGGGTTTAGCCGGGCCCGGCCCGCCGCAGCGCGTTCTCGACGTCGGCCGGGATCCGGCACGGCCGCCGGTCCCCGCCGAGCGCCACGAGCCGGGTTTCGCCGTGCGCCACCGGTCGTCCCCCGGTGCTGATCTCGTACCCGAAGTCGACCGTCCGGCTCCGGAGCCGAGTCACCCGCGTGGCGATCTCGACCCGGTCGGCGTACCGAGCGGCACCCACGTAGCGACAGCGCGCGTCCACGACCGAGAACACCACCCCGCGTTCCTCCAGGGCCCGGTACGGGAAGCCTAGCGCCTCCAGAAACGCCGTCCGTCCGACCTCCATCCACACCAGGTAGTGGGCGTGGTAGGCGACCCCCTGCTGATCGGTCTCGGCGTAGCGGACCTCGACCGCGGTCCGGTGGACGGCTCCGGCCACCGGAGCCGGCTCAGGCATCGGGGCTCTCGTCCAGGCCCGCCAGAAGGTCCTCCACCATGCGCGTCCGGTCCCACTCGCCGGCCACGGCCCGGGCCGCGGTGCGGAGGACGGCGGGCTCGACGCCGGCGTGCAGCGCCCCCTGCAGGTGGGAGGCGAGCTGGCGTCCCTCCCCGATCGCGATCAGCGCGCCCACCGCCGACATCTCGCGAACGGCCGGGCCGGGGCCCTCGCGGCTCAGCACCTTTCCATAGCCATCGATCAGCGTCCACTCGGCGAGCGCCGGATGGAGCCGCCCCAGGCGGATCTGGAGGGCCTCGTAGTTGTTTCCGTAGACCAGCCGGCAGAGCGCCTCACCGCGCTTCCGCCAGAGCTCCGGCTGGACCGCCTCGACCCGCGGACCGTCGCGCCGGCCGCGGCGCGCGGCCCAGGCCTGCCACACCACGAACGCGTTGATCGTCCGCGGAAAGCCGGCGAACAGGACGGTCTGGAGCAGGAGCTCCTCCACGTCGTGCCCGGTCAGGAAGTCGGCGCGCTCGAGAACCGCCCTCAGGCGCTCCGGGTCGCCGCCGGCCGCGGCCGCACCGAGGAGGCCGATCACCATCGCCTCGCCAGCCGTCACGACTCGATCCCCAGGGGAAGCCGGGCGTCGATCCTCCCCACGATGCGGTCGGCATGGTTGCGGATGTCGGGCCGCCGGTGCCCGGCCAGCCCGGCGGCCGCCGGCTCGTCGAGGGCGCCGACCGAGACGAGCAGCTCGATCAGCGCCACATCCTGGGCCCGTCTGGCGCCGTCGGCGACCTTCAGCGCCAGGCCCAGTCCCGGCTCGCGCAGGGCCGCCACGAACACCCCTTCCGCCCCCGTCTTGACGACCACCCGGCTTCCGGCGCGCGCCAACAGGTCGGTGTCGACGCGGCCCGTGCCCGCGACGTATTCGGGATGGGAGGCCATCGCGTCCAGCACGAGCCCGATCGCCCGCCCGCGGTCGGTGCCGCGCTCCCGATCGGCCGCGGCCAGCCGGGCGAACGCGGTCGCCATCGCCGCCACGGGAAGGTAGAAGGTGGGGGCTCCGCACCCGTCCACCGCAAGGGGCACCTCGGACGGCGTCAGCCCCGCCAGATCGGCGACCGTCCGATGGATCCGCTCCTGAAGCGGATGATCGGGCTCGAGATACGTTTCGAGCGGCCACCCCATCGCGCGGCAGGCGGCCAGCATCCCGGCGTGCTTGCCGCTGCAGTTGTTGTGGATCGGCTCGGGCTCCCGCCCGCTGCGGCGGAGCTCGGCCGCCGCCTCCTCGTCGAGGGGCGGGTGGGGCCCGCACTGAAGAAGCTCCGGATCGAGTTCCGCCCGCCGCAGAATGCTCAGGACCGCCTCCAGGTGGAACGGCTGTGCGCCGTGAGAGGCCACCATGACCGCCAGCTCGGGCCCGGTGAATCCGTACCGCTCGACGAGCCCTTCCTCGACCAGCGGCAGGACCTGGATCGGCTTGGCCGAGCTGCGGATCCAGGCCCTTCGCCCCGGGTCCCCGTGGACCGACTTGAGGTGCCCTTCACGGTCCGCCACGACGGCATGGACGGCGTGCAGCGACTCAATCCGTTCGCCGCGCCACACCCGGACGCCGAGGGTCTCGTCGTCGCCGAAGTCGTGGATCGCCGCCTCCGTCATGGACCGGAGCGCTCTCCGATCGACTCCTCCAGCGTTGCGAAGCGGGCCGGCGGCAGGAGGGCGTGGAGGGCACGCCACGTCCTCGGATAGTTCGCCGCGAACTCCTCCGAGCGGGAGCCGGCGTACCACTCGTATAGGTCCTCGGGGGTGTCGAGGTCCCGCGCGACCTCGAGGAGCTCGAGCTCCAGGCCGGCCTCGCGGGCCTGGCCCACGGTGGCTTCGAGGACCGCGCCCGTACCCCACGGAATGTCACGGAAGAGCTCGGGGTGCGGCCTCCGCAGGCCGATCAGATAGTAGCCTCCGTCCAGCGCCGGCCCCAGCACCACC
Source organism: Gemmatimonadota bacterium (assembly GCA_035708865.1). Lineage (GTDB taxonomy): Bacteria > Gemmatimonadota > Gemmatimonadetes > JACCXV01 > JAHWKZ01 > DASRVA01. Next base: position 70,346 of record DASTFF010000026.1, read on the forward strand.
TCGGCGTGGGCGAGCCGCTCGGCGGCGGCCCGGATCCGCGCCGGGGTGAGCCCCGGGCAGTCGCTTCCCACGACAAGCGCCGGCTGTCCCTTCTCACACAGGATCTCGAACACGCGCGCCAGCCGCTCGCCCAGATCGCCCGGCCCCTGTGGAAGGAGCCGCCGGTGTCGTCCGAGCAGCCGGTCGAGCACGCCCCGGCCTCCCGAAGGGGTGAACGCGATGACCGTGCGGGCGCACGACTCCGCGACCTCGATCGTGTCCAGGAGGAGCGCCTCGTAGAGCTCGGCCGCCTCGGCGGCGTGCAGGATCGGGATGAGCCGTGTCTTCACCCTCCCCGGCTCGGGCGCCCGGGCGAACACGGCGACCTGCGGCCGGGGCGCGCGGGTCACCGGGCGCCGGCCCGCGCCCCGCGGCGACTGCCGGCGTGGGGGCCGGCGCGGCGGGCGCTGGGGAGGTCGAGGGCGGCTCACGCCGCCAAGCTAGCCAGGTGGGGATGGCGCGGCCCCGAGAGGGCGCGGCGGATGCTGGGTTTTAAGGTCTTGAAAAAGACGGGGAGGGCGTTCAAAACGGGCAGGATCAAGGCGTCCGACGGAGGAGGCCTGAGGCGTACGCAATAGGTACGCCGCAAGACCGCCGAAGGAGGACAACGCGGAGCTTGCCCGTTTTCAACGCCCTAAAGGCCAATCAGGCGGAGCATGTCGGATGTAAACGCCAGCGCCATCAACAGAACCAGGAACGCCAGCCCGACCTGGGAGAGGCGAAGCTTCTGCCGCGCCGACAGCGGCCGGCCGCGGGTGGCCTCGATCGCCAGGAACAGGATGTGGCCGCCGTCCAGCACAGGGATCGGCAGCAGGTTCAGGATCGCCAGGTTGATCGAGAAGAGGGCGATCCAGCCGAGCAGGCTCTGCCAGCCGCGGCGCGCGAACCGGCCCGTCAGCTGCCCGATCGCGACCGGCCCGCCTAGCGAGCGGACCGATACGTTGCCGGTGACGAGCTGGTACAGGCCGCCCACGATCAGCGTGCTCGCCTGCAGCGCGGTGCGGGTGCCCGTGGAGAGCGCCTCGATCGGGCCCAGTTCCACGATCTCGGTTTCGGCGGTCACCCCCAGCCAGCCGGTCGCGACGAACTTTCCGTCGCTGGCGCGCGGCGTCTGCTCGGAGCCCGTATGGACGGTGAGCGAGAGCCGTACCGGCTCGCCGTCCGCGCCGGGACGCTCGACCTGGACGGCGATCCGGCGGTCGGGCCGGTCGCGGACGAACTCCACCACTTCGGCGAACGAGTGGACCTCCTCGCCGTCGATCGACACGATCCGGTCCCCGGGCTGGATCCCCGCCAGCGCGGCCGGGCTTCCGTCCTCGACATCGATGATGAGCGGCTCGGTCAGCGGGAGGAGGCCGGCAGCGAAGCCGCCCTGGTCCTCCTCCGGGACGGGGACCTCGATCGTCCGCCCGTCGGCGAGGGCGATCTCGGCGCGCCTGCCGCTCGCCTCGTCGAGGGCGCGGTCGATCTCGTACCAGTTGGCGACCGGCCGGCCATCCACGGCCGCGACGTCGACCCCGCCGTCGGCAAGCGGCTCGAGGGCCGGATACTCCGCCAGCGCGACCGAGTCGACCCCGGCCACGCGCGTTCCCTTGGTGGTCGGGATCCCCTCTCCGAAGGCCAGGAACACGTAGATGAGCCAACCGAGGAGAAAATTCATGATCACGCCCGCGCTGATGACCAGCAGGCGCCATCGAATGGGCTTGTTGTCGAACCGCTTGTCGGGTGGGACGTTCGAATCGTCGACCTGGAGATCGGGCCCGCCTTCCAGCTTCTCGAACGCCTCCTCCCCTTCCATGCCGGCCAGCTTCACGTAGCCGCCGAAGGGGACGGCGCTCAGACAGTAGTCGGTCTCGCCCCAGCGGAACCCCACCAGCCGCGGCCCGAGGCCGATCGAGAAGCGGGGGACCGAGATCCCGGCCCATTTGGCGGTCATGAAGTGGCCCAGCTCGTGGACGAACACGAGCAGGCCGAGCACCAGGACGGTCAGCAGGAAGGTCTGCATCTCCGAATTACCCTCGCGTTCCGGTCGGGGTCCACGCGAACCCCGTCCGCTCGCCGGCCCGCTCGCGGGCCCACCGGTCGGCGTCCAGAAGCGTCTCCACCGAGTCCGCCGGCTGCACTTCGTGCGCGCCGAGGACTTGATCGCAGATCGCCGGAATCTGCGGGAAAGCGATGTGCCCGGCAAGGAACGCCGAGACGGCGACCTCATTGGCCGCGTTGAATACAGCCGGGGCCGTTCCCCCCGCCTTGCCGGCCTCGCGGGCGATACGAAGCGCCGGGAACCGCTCCTCGTCCGGCGTCTCGAACGTGAGCCCGCTGAGCCTCGTGACGTCCACCCGGCCACCGTGCGCCACCCGCTCCGGCCACGTCAGGGCGGCCCGGATCGGCGAGCGCATGTCGGGCTCACCCAGTTCGGCAAAGAGCGTGCCGTCCACGCACTCGACCATCCCGTGAACGATCGACTGAGGGTGGATCACCACGTCGATCCGGTCGTAGCCGAAGCCGAAGAGATGATGCGCCTCGATCACCTCCAGGCCCTTGTTGGCCAGGGTCGCCGAGTCGATGGTGATCTTGGGGCCCATCGACCAGGTGGGATGGGCGAGCGCCTCCGCGGGCGTGACCCGGCCGAGCCGCTCGGCGGACAGCTCCCGGAAGGGGCCGCCGCTCGCGGTCAGGACGATGCGCCTCACGCCCTCCCTGGAGCGCCCGTCCAGGAGCTGCCAGAGCGCGTTGTGCTCGCTGTCCACCGGCCGCAGGCGGCCATCCCCGCCGGCGGCCCGCACGACCAGCTCGCCGCCCACGACCAGCGATTCCTTGTTGGCCAGGGCGACCCGCTTCCCGGCTTTCAGCGCGGCCAGCGTGGGCACCAGGCCGGCCGCGCCCACGATACCGTTGAGAACGGTGGCGGCCGTCGGCATCCGCGCCAGCTCGGCGACCCCTTCCGGACCCTGGAGGCACTCGACCCCACCGAAGGCGCCCGCCGCGCGTGCCTGCCGCCACGCCTCGGGATCGGCGATCGCGACCGCCTCGACCCCCGTCTCGCAGGCGATACGGTCCAGCTCCCTCCAGCTCGCGAGGCACGACAGGCCGACCACCCGGAAGCGGTCGCCCAGGTCGCGGAGGACCTCGAGCGCGCTCGCGCCGATCGAGCCGGTCGCACCCAGCAGGACGAGGCCTTCGCCGGTCACGGGGCGTAGCACCGCAGGTACCAGTAGAAGGCCGGCACGGTGAAGAGCGCGGCGTCGAAGCGGTCGAGGATGCCGCCGTGACCGGGCACCAGGCCCGAGGAATCCTTGACCCCGGCGTCGCGCTTGAACGCCGATTCCACCAGATCGCCGAGCGGGCTCACGACGCCCACCAGCGCGCCCACCGCCAGGCCGTGGAAGGCCCCGTACAGACCGAGCGCCGGCAGGAGCAAGGTCCCCGCCACCGCCGACCCGACCAGTGCGGCGAGCGCCCCTTCCCAGGACTTCCCGGGGCTGACCCGGGGCAGGAGCCGCCGGCGCCCCCAGCGTCGGCCGGCGAAGTACGCCACCGTGTCGTTCAGCCAGGTGAGGACGAGCGGCACCATGAGGAGGATTGCTCCCAGCCGGTAGGAAGCGCCTGCCATCTCGCGGGGCATCTCACGGAGGAGGACCATGTGCCCGAACAGGAGCCCTGCGTAAAGGGCGCCGAGCAGCGTGAACCCGACGCTCGCCATCGCCTCCGTCCCGTCCGGGTCCAGCATCTGGGCGGCCGCGACCGCGGCCACGCCCGCCGTCATGACCGCGATCCAGACCCACGGGTCGGCGGGACCGGCGTAGAGCAGGACCGGCAACGCGGCGCCGAGCGCCATGCCCGGCACCCAGCGCGGCCGGTACGGCTTCTCGCGCGCGAAGGCATAGAGCTCGGCGATCCCCGCCACCGCGAGGGCGACGACGACGACCAGAAAGACCCAGCCGCCGACGACGATCGTCAGGACGAAGAGGGGCAGGAGGACCGCGGCCGTCGCGAGCCGGCGGCCGAGCCCCTGATCGAGGGTCAAACCAGCACGCGGCCGAACCGCCGCTCACGTCCCTGGTACGCAGCGACGGCGTCCAGGAAGGCGTCGCGGTCGAAATCGGGCCACAGGACCTCGGTCACGTACAGCTCGGTATAGGCGATCTGCCACAGCAGGAAGTTCGAGATCCGGAGCTCGCCGCTGGTCCGGATGAGCAGGTCCGGGTCCGGCAGGTCGGCGGTGTAGAGGCGTTCGGCAAAGACCTCCTCGTCGATCGCGTCGGGTTCGAGCTCCCCGGCCCGAACCTCGCGGGCGATCCGCCGCACCGCTTCCAGGATCTCGCTGCGGCCGCCGTACGAGAGCGCCAGCGTCACGGTGAGCCGCTCGTTGGCCGCGGTCTCGGTGATCAGCTCATCCAGCTCCGCCCGGGAGCCGCGGGCGAGCCGCTCGATGTCGCCGATCGCCCGGACCCGGATCCCCTTTTCGATCAGGTTCGTCCGCTCGTCGCGGATGTAACGGCTCAGCAGGCCCATCAGCGCTTCGATCTCGGTCCGGGGCCGTCTCCAGTTCTCCTGCGAAAAGGCGTACAGGGTCAGGTACGGGATACCCAGTTCGGCGGTCGTCTCGATCACTTCGCGGACGGCCTTCATCCCGGCCTGATGGCCGGCGATACGCGGCCTGCCCCGGCGCTCGGCCCAGCGGCCGTTGCCATCCATGATCACCGCCACGTGGCGTGGCAGGTTTCCCTGGGCGGCGATCTCTCGAGTCCGATCGGTCATCATCCAATCCGTGGGAGATGCGGGGTCGGAGGGGTGGAACGCGGGACGAGCGGTCCGCGCTAGACCTCCATCACTTCCCGCTCTTTTCTCTCCAGCATCTCATCGATCGTCTTGATGTGCTTGTCGGTCAGGTCCTGGATCTCCTTGAGCTGACGATGCATCTCGTCTTCGCTGATCTCGCCCGCCTTCCTGGAGGCCTGGACCTTCTTGTTCGCATCGTGCCGGATGTTCCGGATCGCGATCCTTCCCTCTTCGGCGATCTTGTGGGTCACGCGGACGAGCTCCTTGCGGCGTTCCTCGGTCAGCGCCGGGATCGGGAGCCGGATCACCTTGCCGTCGCTGGAGGGGGTGAGACCGAGGTCGCTGGCCAGCAGCGCCTTCTCGATGACTCCCATTTGGCTCGGATCGAACGGCGATACGACGAGCAGCCTCGGCTCGGGGGCCGATATCGTAGCCATCTGGTTGAGCGGCATCTGCTGCCCGTATGCCTCGACCTTCACCAGGTCGAGCAGGCTCGGCGCCGCCTTGCCGGTACGCACCGTGGCCAGCTCGTGACGAATGGCCTCCACCGATTTGTCCATGTGCGCGCTGACTTCCTTCAGGTCCTTGTCTTCCATTCCCCTGCCTTCCTCCTCTGGGACCCCGCCGCTGGTCCGGACTCAGCCGATCACGACCGAGCCGACCGTCTCGCCGGCGAGGATGCTGCGCACCGCGCCGTTGGCGACGATGTTGAAGATGATGATCGGCAGGTCGTTCTCCCGGCTCATCGCGACCGCCGTCGCATCCATGACCTTGAGGTCGCGGTTCAGGACTTCCTGGTGCGAGATCCGATCGATGAAGCGGGCGTCGGGATGAGTGGTCGGGTCGGCGGAGTAGATGCCGTCCACCTTGGTGGCCTTGAGGATGACCTCGGCGCCGACCTCGATGGCGCGCAGGACCGCGGCGGTGTCGGTGCTGAAGTAGGGATTGCCGGTGCCCCCGGCGAACAGCACGACGCGCCCCTTCTCGAGATGACGGATGGCGCGCCGGCGGATGTACGGCTCGGCGATCTCGTCCATCCGGATGGCCGTCAGGAGCCGGGTGTCTACGCCCTTGCGCTCGAGCAGGTCCTGGAGACCGATCGCGTTGATCACGGTCGCCAGCATGCCCATGTAGTCGGCCGACACGCGGTCCATGCCGTGCTCGCTGGCGACGGTGCCGCGGACGATGTTGCCGCCCCCCACCACAAGCGCCAGCTCGACGCCGCTGGACAGGATGTCGGCGATCTCGTCGGTCAGGCGATCGACGGTGGGCGGGTCGATGCCGAAGCCGCGGTCGCCGGCCAGCGCCTCCCCCGAGAGCTTCAGGAGGATCCGCCGGTACCGCAGCTCCGATCCCGCGTCCGGGCGGTCGGGCGGATTACTCGCCGCCGACCTCGAACCGGACGAACCGCCGGACGACGATGTTCTCCCCGAGTCGCTGGACCGCTTCCGTGACGACATCCGAGACCTTCCGGTCGGGGTCCTTGACGAAGGCCTGCTCGAGCAGGCAGACCTCCTGATACCACTTGTCGAGCCGGCCGGTGGCGATCTTCTCGGCGATCTCCGGCGGCTTGCCCGACTCCGCGGCCTGTTGACGGTAAATCGCGGCCTCGTGCTCGACCACCTGAGGGTCGATCTCCTCGCGCCGCACGGCCAGCGGACTGGTCGCCGCGACCTGCATGGCCAGCGTGCGCGCCAGATCACGGAAATCATCGGTCTTGGCGACAAAGTCGGTCTCGCAGTCGAGCTCGATCAGGACGCCGATCTTTCCGCCCAGGTGGATGTAGGCTTCAACACGCCCCTCGTTCGCGACCCGCCCGGCCTTCATCGCCGCCTTGGTCTGTCCCTTGAGGCGCAGCAGGTCGATGGCGCGGTCGATGTCCCCCTCGGCCTCCTGGAGGGCGCGCTTGCATTCCATCATGCCGACCCCGGTCCGCTGACGGAGCTCCTGGACCTGGGATGCGGATACGGTGGTCATTCGGCTTCCTCTCCCTCCTCGGGTTCGGCCTCGGCCTCGGCGGCCTCGTCGGCTTCGACCGGCAGGCGGGCGCGGACGCGGCGGCGCGGGCGGCGGGGCATGTCCGGCGCCGCGGAGACGGCGGTCTTCTCGCCCTCCTCGCTCTCGGCCTCGTCCTTGACCAGCCGCGCCTGGGCCTCCAGGACCGCGTCGGCGATCTGACCGGCGATCAGGCGGACCGATTTGATCGCGTCGTCGTTGCCTGCGATCGGCACGGTGATCAGGTCGGGATCGGCGTTGGTGTCCACGATAGCGATCAGCGGAATCCCCAGCTTGTTCGCCTCGTTGACTGCGATCCGCTCCTTGCGGGCGTCGACCACGAAGACCGCGCCCGGCAGCTCTTCCATATCGGCGATGCCAGACAGGTTGCGATACAGCTTGTCGAACTCGCGCTCGATCTCGATGACTTCCTTCTTCGGCAGGAGTTCGAACGTGCCGTCCGTGCGCATGCGCTCGATCTCCTTCAGGCGCTTCAGATTCTTCTTGATGGTCCGGAAATTGGTGAGCGTGCCGCCCAGCCAGCGGTTGGTCACGTAGAACTGGCCGCACCGCTCCGCCTCCTCGCGCACGATGTGCGTGAGTTGGCGCTTGGTGCAGACGAACAGGACGCGCTTGCCCTGCCCGACGATATCCCTCACTACTTCCCTGGCGTGCTCGAGCTGGCGCAGGGTCTTGTTCAGGTCGATGAGATAGATGCCGTTGCGCTCGGCGAAGATGAAGCGCCGCATCTTGGGGTTCCAGCGGCGTGTCTGGTGGCCGAAGTGCACTCCGGCTTCGAGCAGGGTGCGGAGCTGTTCGCTGACCGCCATGGGCGGTTCCTCCTCCTTGGGTTCAGCCTCCACCGGGTTCGACGGGGCCCCACGATCCGAAGCCGCAGGCTTGCGGCTCCGGACACCCGCGGACCCCTCCGCCGGTGTGTGGATTTGGCCGCCCGGCGCTCGCCGTCGGCCCAGCTCGTCGCGGCTCAGCGCTTCGAGAACTGGAAGCGCTTGCGGGCCTTCGGACGGCCGTACTTCTTGCGCTCGACCATGCGCGGGTCGCGGGTCAGCATCCCGGCCGCCTTGAGTGGCGTTCGCAGCTCGTCGTCGGTGAGGACGAGCGCCCGCGCCAGTCCGAGCTGGATGGCTCCGGCCTGCCCGGTGAGCCCGCCGCCCTTGACGTTCACCACGATGTCGTACTGGGCGCCGGTCTTGCTGATCTCGAGCGGCTTCTGGCAGTGCGTGACGTGGAGCGGCCGCGGGAAGTACTCGCTCAGCGGGCGACCGTTGATCGTCCACTGCCCCTTGCCCGGCCGCAGGTAGACGCGCGCGACCGAGGTCTTGCGGCGCCCGATGCCGACGGTCTGCTTGCTCATGACTGCGTATCCTCCTGGGTCTGGGGCGGCCAGCGGTCGAGATCGATCCGCTGCGGCTGCTGGGCCTGGTGGGGATGGTCCGGCCCCGCGTAGACCTTGAGCTTCTTGTACATGCTCCGCCCGAGCTTCCCCTTGGGCATCATCCCCCAGACGGCCTTCTCTACCACCCGCTCGGGGTGGTCGCGGAGCACGCGCCGGATCGGCGTCGCCTTGAGCCCGCCCGGATAGCCGGTGTGGCGGTAGTAGGTCTTCTGGCTCGCCTTCTTGCCGGTCAGGTGGACCTTCTCCGCGTTGACGATCAGGACGTGATCGCCGGTGTCCAGGTACGGCGTGTAGATCGGCTTGTGCTTGCCGCGCAGGATCTGGGCGACCCGACTCGCCAGCCGGCCCAGGGTCTGGCCCTCGGCGTCGACGAGGTACCAGCGCCGCGTGATCTGATCGGGCGTGACCGAATGCGTTCTCATGCGTGTCTCCGATCGCGACCGGGTGCCACCGGCCGGAAGTCGCTTCCAGTCCAGCTTTTAAAGATAGAAAAGCCCGCCCGGCCCGTCAAACGAAAGGGCCGGGGGGCCTCCGACGAGAAGCACTAAAATACGATCTTCCCCCATGCCCGACAACCCGCCGGTGAGCCACCGGCCGGGGTTGGTCTCTCCCGGCTACCGAACCGGAGCCGCGGTCTCCCCCCGCAGCACCTGGAGCGACGACTCGTACGGCGGCTCGAGGAGCCCGGCGTCGGTGAAGAACCCGGCGATGTAGCGGTGGGGCGTGACGTCGAAGGCGGGGCTGAACACCTTGACGCCGGCCGGCGCGGTGGCGGGCCCGAAGCCGTGGGTCACCTCCTCCGGCGCGCGCTCTTCGATCGGGATCCCGGCGCCCGTCGGCGTGTCGAAGTCGAAGGTCGTGCGCGGCGCCGCCACGTAGAACGGGATGCCGTGCTCGCGCGCCAGGATCGCCACCCCATAGGTGCCGATCTTGTTGGCCGTGTCGCCGTTGGCGGCGATCCGGTCGGCGCCCACGATCACCAGGTCGATGTCACCCCTGGCCATGGTGGCCGCCGTCATGTCGTCGCAGATCAAGGTCACGTCGACGCCGCTCTCCATGAGCTCCCACGCCGTCAGCCGGCTTCCCTGGAGGAGCGGCCGTGTCTCGTCGGCGTAGACGCGGATCGCCTTTCCCTGCTCGTGCGCGACGTAGGCGCAGGCGAGGGCCGTCCCGTAGCCCGAGGTCGCCAGACCGCCGGCGTTGCAGTGGGTGAGGATCCCGGCCCGCTCCCGGATCACGCCCTGGGCGGCCTCGCCGATCTTCCGGCACATCTCGCGATCCTCCTCGAAGATCGCCAGCGCCTCCTCCTGGAGACGCTCCCAGAGGGCCGGCACCGCCATCCCGTGATGCCCCCTGGCGACCTGCCGCATCCGGTCGATCGCCCACTTGAGGTTGACCGCCGTCGGCCGCGCCACCGCGAGCTCGTCGGCGAACGCCTCGAGCCGCTCGTGGAAGGCGTCCGGCTCGCCGTCCCGGTGCGGGACGAGCGCCGCCACCAGCCCCATCGCGGCCCCGATCCCGATCGCCGGGGCGCCGCGGATCCGGAGGCTCTGGATCGCCTCCACCATCTCCGGCACGGTCCGGATCTCGATCTCGACCCGCTCGGCGGGAAGCCGGGTCTGGTCGATCATCCGGACGTGATCGCCCTCCCAGCGAATGGTCTCGACAGGCATGGCGCTTTCCCGGCTCGGGTTCAGGGGTTCGGGACGGAACGCGGCGGGGACGCCGGGCTCACCACCTGCAGGCGTCCAGGGACCCGGTACGCCCAGCCGACCTCGCGCAGCAGCGCGAGGAGCCGGACCACCGGCAGGCCCATGACGTTAAAGTAGCAGCCGCGAACGGCTTCCACCAACGTCGCGCCGAACCCCTGGATCCCGTACGCGCCGGCCTTGTCGAGCGGCTCGCCGGTCGCCACGTACGCCTCGATCTCCTCGCTCCCGAAGGCCCGGAAACGGACCTCCGTGACCTCGGTCCCGGTCGTGCGGCCACCGTCCGGCGCCCGCACGGCTACGCCGGTATGGACGAGGTGCTCGCGGCCGGACAGCCGGGTAAGCATGGCCCGCGCCGCGGTGGGATCGGCGGGCTTCCCGAGTATGTCTCCCTCAAGCACCACGACGGTGTCGGCGGCCACGACCAGGGCGCCGGGATGGCGCACGGCGACCTCGGCCGCCTTGTCGGCGGCGACCCTCGCGGCATAGGCGTTCGGGGGCTCGCCCGGCGACCAGGCCCCCTCCTCCTCCCGTGGCGGGTCGATCTCGAAGTGGAGACCGAGACCAGCCAGGAGCTGCCGGCGGCGGGGGCTCCCCGACGCGAGCACGATCGTGGGCGCGCCCGAGGTCACCGGTCGATCACCAGCGTGACCGGACCGTCGTTGATCAGGGCCACCTCCATGCGGGCACCGAAGAGCCCGGTCGCCACCCGGCCAGGCAGCTCGGCCTCGCAGGCCTCCCGGAAACGCGCGAAGAGCCGCTCGGCCTCCGCGTACGGGGCGGCCGCGGTGAAATCGGGACGGCGGCCCTTTCGCGTATCGGCGTAGAGGGTGAACTGGCTGACCAGCAGGAGCCCGCCACCGGTCTCGCGGAGCGAGCGGTCCATCGTCCCCGCCGCACCGGGGAAGATCCGCAGATCCGCGATCTTGCCGGCCATCCACGAGAGGGGTTCTTCCCCGTCACCGGCGGTGAAGCCGACCAGGGCGAGGATTCCCGGGCCGATCGCCCCTGCCGCGCGGCGGCCGGACTGCTCGACAACATGGACCGAGGACTCCTGAACGCGCTGCACGACTACCCGCACGGCTAGGCTCTCTCATGGGTTCTGACGAGCACGAACTGATCCTTTGCCACGTGGTGGAACTCGGCGGGGCCGGTTCGAACGAACTCGGCCACCGCGCGGAGGACCGGGTAGCCGTTCTCCTCACCCCACGTCAGATCGTCCCCGGCTATGAACCCGCCGGGCTTGACCTTGGGGGCGAGCGTCCGCAGATCGAAGAGGACCGCGTCGTAGAGGTGATCGCCGTCGACGTACACCCAATCCAGACTCTCATCGGCGAACAGCTCGCTGCAGGCGCGCGAATCGGCGCGGTGGATCCTGACCCGTGGATTCCCGCGGAAGCGGTCTCGGACGGCGTCGTAGATGCGGTCCATGCGATCCTGGCTCCCGGCCGCGCCCGTGCCATGCCACTGCTCCGACCCGGCTTCGTAGCTCCACGGATCCACGAGGTGAAGCTCGCGGGGTTGGGCGACCCGCAGGATCCTTTCGCTGAAGTCACCCTTCCACACACCGATCTCGGCACAGACTCCGTGCCTGGGCATGGTCTCGAGCAGGAGCGTCCTCCGTCGCTCACGGAGGAGCTCGCCGAGCCGGGTCTCCAATCCAAGGGGCAGCTTCACGGCGGCGAAACCCGGCCGCCCACGGCTATTCGACGGTCACCGATTTCGCGAGGTTCCTCGGCTTGTCGACGTCGCAGCCACGCAGGACGGCGATGTGGTAGGCCAGGAGCTGGAGCGGGACGACGTTCAGGATCGGCGTCAGCAGGTCGTCCGTCGATGGCACCTCGATGACGTGGTCGGCGACCGCGGCGACCTCGGTGTCCCCCTCGGTCACCACGGCGAGAATCCGTCCGCTGCGCGCTTTGATCTCCTCGACGTTGGAGAGCACCTTGGAGTACACGGAATCCCGGGTCGCCACCACCACGCACGGCATGTTCTCGTCGATCAGCGCGATCGGGCCGTGCTTCATCTCGGCGGCCGGATACCCCTCGGCGTGGATGTAGCTGATCTCCTTCAGCTTGAGCGCTCCCTCGAGCGCCACCGGGAAGTTCAGCCCGCGTCCGAGATAGAGAAAGTTGTGGGCGTCCGCGTACTGCTCGGCCAGGCGGCGGATCCCGTCGCTGCGCTGGAGCGCCTCCTCCACCTTGTCCGGCAGGGTCTCCATCGCCCGCGCCAGCGCCCGGCCGCGATCGCGATCCAGGCCGCGGCGCCGCCCGAGGTACAGGGTGAGCAGGCCCAGCACGGTGAGCTGGCAGGTGAACGCCTTGGTCGAGGCGACGCCGATCTCGGGGCCGGCGTGGATGTAGACGCCGCCGTCGGACTCGCGGGCGATCGACGAGCCCACCACGTTGACGATGCCGAGCCCGCGGGCGCCTCCGCGCCTCGCCTCCCTGAGCGCGGCCAGCGTATCCGCGGTCTCGCCCGACTGGCTGATCGCGAACAGGACGGTCCGGTCGTCCAGGATCGGATTGCGATACCGGAACTCGCTCGCATATTCGACCTCGACCGGCAGCCGCGTCGTCTCCTCGAGCATGTGCTCCCCGACCAGGGCCGCGTGCCACGATGTCCCGCACCCGGTCAGGACGATACGAGTGAACGCCTTCCAGTCCGCATCGGTGATCTCCGACAGTCCGCCCAGGACGGCCGTCCCTTCGGCGGGGAGGAGCCGGCCGCGCATGGCGTCCCGTATCGCCTCCGGCTGCTCGAAGATCTCCTTGAGCATGAAGTGCGGATAGCCGCCCTTCTCGATCTCCTTGAGATCCCACGAAATCTCGTCGATCGTCTTGTCCACGTGCGTGTTCTCGAGATCGCTCAGGCGGTATCCGTCACGCGACAGCTCGACCAGATCGCCGTCGTCCAGGTAAATCACCTTGCGCGTGTGGCCCACGACCGCGGCGGCGTCCGAGGCGACGAAGAGCTCGGCGTCATCGACCCCCACCAGCAGCGGACTCCCCATGCGGGCGGCCACCAGATGGTCCGGGTGGTCGAGCGAGACGACCGCCAGCCCGTACGTCCCCTCCACGTGGCTCAGGGCGCGTCGAACGGCGTCGCCGAGATCCCCGTTCAGCTCCTCCTCGATGAGATGGGCGATGACCTCGGTGTCGGTGTCGCTGCGAAAGGTGTGGCCGCGGACCTTCAGGGCCTGACGCAGCGGCCCGGCGTTCTCGATGATGCCGTTGTGGACGACCGCGACCCGTTCGTGGCAGCAGGTGTGGGGGTGGGCGTTGATCTGGGTCGGAGGACCATGCGTCGCCCAGCGCGTGTGGGCGATCCCGAGCGTCCCCTCCAGCGGGTTGGCCTGGACCTCGCGAGCCAGCTCCTCGATCCGTCCGGGCAGCTTGGAGATGCTCAACCCGGCGCCGTTGATGACCGCCAGGCCGGCCGAGTCGTAGCCCCGGTACTCCATCCTCCGGAGCCCCTCCATGAGGATCGGAGTAGCCTGTCGAAGCCCGACGTAGCCGATGATCCCGCACATGGCCAAGACCTTGAGTTGAGACCGATTCGGCCGGAGGGGGCCGGCGTGAGACGTGCGTGGCCGAAGTGTAGATGATCCTCCTACCTGCGGCCACGGCAGGAGGTTCCGGCAGGACTCAGGCCGACGCCAGCTCGCGCGCCCGGTCGAGGAGCGCCTCGGCGCGCTCCCGGTCGGGGGCTTCGGCGATGAGGCGGACGATCGGCTCGGTGCCTGACTTCCGGAGCTGGATCCACTCCCCCCGATCCGGCCAGCTGAGCCGCAAGCCGTCGGTCCGGTCGGCCACCGCGCCGTCGAAGGCCCGGGCCGCGCGCTCCAGAAGCGCATCGGGATCGGTCTGGTCCAACGACAGCTTCGCCTTGGCGATCGCGTAGCGGGGGAGCTGCGCCGCCGCCTCGGCCAGCGAGCACTCCCAGCGCGCCAGGTAGGACAGGACAAGCGCGATCGCGACCGGCGCGTCGCGGGTGTAGTGAAGAGGGCCGTAGATGACCCCGCCGTTCCCTTCCCCGCCGATCCGGCTGCCGGCCTCGATCATCCGCAGGGCCACGTGGACCTCGCCCACGGCCGTCCGCTCGACCGGGACTCCGTGCCGCTCGGCGACCCGCTCGACGACCTGGCTGGTCGACAGGTTGGTCACCAGAGGACCCGGAGCGGCTCCCTCCGCGGCCGCCCGCCCGAGGACGTAGTCGGCGGCCAGCGCCAGCGTCAGATCCTCGCCGATCGGCCGCCCCTGATCGTCGACCAGCGCCAGCCGGTCGCCGTCGGGGTCGATCGCCAGCCCGAGCTCGGCGCCGGCCTCGCGCACGCGTCCGCCGAGCTCCTGCAGATTCTCGGGCAATGGCTCCGGGTTCCGCGGAAAGCGGCCGGTCGGCTCCAGGTGCAGCCCGTCGACCCGCGCGCCGAGCGCCTCGAGGAGCGGGACCGCCGCCAGACCGCCAGCCCCGGCGCAGGCGTCGAGGACGACCAGGGGCGCCCGCGCGCGCACTGCGTCGACGTCCACCATCGGGTCGGCCAGGATCGCCTCGACGTGGCGCTGGGTGGCGTCGGACACCCGGGAATCCTCGCCCAGCGCGTCCCAGGCGGCGCGTGGAACCCCGTCCCGTTCGGCCAGCGAGACCACCGCCTGCGCCTCGGCGGGGGTCAGGAAGATGCCGCGCTCTCCCGCCAGCTTGAGCGCGTTCCAGGGAGCCGGGTTGTGGCTCGCGGTCACCGCGATCCCGCCGGCCGCGCCGGCGCGCTCGATCGCCAGCAGGATGGTCGGTGTGCACGCCATCCCGACATGAACGACGTCGCAGCCGACCGAGCGGAGACCGGACTCGGCCGCGGCCACGAACATGGGCCCGCTCGTCCGGGCGTCCCTCCCCAGTACGATCGCCCGTCCGCCGGTGGCTTCCCGCCGGCACGCCCCCTGGGCGGCGGCGAAGCGGCTCACGACCTCGGGTGTCAGAGACTCGCCGACGATGCCGCGGATCCCCGAGACGCTGATGATGAGCCGGCTCGTCACATCAGCCACGTCGCGAGAGCGAGAAAGATCCCCATGCTGGCCACGTCGGTGGCGGTGGTGAGGAAGATGCTCGAGGCCGTGGCCGGATCGGCACCCACGCGCTTCAGGGCCAGCGGCACGAACGCGCCGAAGACGCCGCTGATCACGCAGCTGGAGGTCATGGCGAAAAAGACGATCAGGCCGAGGAGCCACGCCTGCGGGTTCTCCTGAGAGTTCGAGTAGAGGTACATGCCGACCCCGGCCGTTACCCCCACGAGCCCGCCGTTGAGGAACCCGAGGAACCCTTCCTTGACCAGCAGCAGCTTCTCGCGACCCGGCTTCAGCTCCCCCAGGGTCATTCCCCGCAGCGCCACCGCGAGCGCCTGGCATCCCGTGTTGCCGGACTGCCCCGCCAGCACGGGGAGGAAGACCGCCAACACGACGATTCGGTCGATCGTGTCCTGAAAGACCCCCACGACGGCCGCGGCGACGAACGCGGTCACCAGGTTCAGCTGGAGCCAGGGATGGCGGAACTTGAGGCTCCGGGGCCAGGGGGTCGAGAGACGCTCCTCCTTCTCGACGCCGACCATGCTCCCGGCCTGGGCGCTGATCTCTATCGCCTGAGCCTCGAACATGGTCTGCCCCCTGACGAGGCCGACCAGGCGCCCGTCCGGCTCGCAGACCGGGTAGACCGGAAAATGCCGGTTCAGCACCGAGCGCATCGCGTCGGTGAGCGTCATGTCGGGCGTCAGGTAGAACGGATCGCGCAGCATGATCTCCTGGAGCCGCTGCGATCGCTGGCCAAGGAGCATCTCGCGCATCACGACGACCCCGATCAGGCGGCCGTCGCGGTCGGTGACAAAGAGGTAGGTGACGAAGGCGCGCTTCACGAGCGTCCGCAGCTCGTCCACGGCCTCCCCGATGGTGGTGTCGGGACCGAACACCGCCACCGGCGGATCCATCAGGCTTCCGATCGTGTTCCCGGCGTGCAGCAGGTTCCGGCGCCAGGTGGGGCGGACCGCGGGCGGCGCCGCCTCCAGAACGGCCGAGCGCCGCGCCTCCGGAAGCGCTTTCAGGAGCGCCCACCGGACGGACGGGTTCACCCGCTCGATGGCGCTGGCCACGGCCTCCGCGGGGTACGGCTCCAGATACCTGGCGGCCTCGGCAGGCCCCCGGCGCACGATCTCCAGAGCGAGGCCCTCGATCGGGATGGCTGGCGCTTGAGCTGCGGTCGTCATGCTCCTCGGCTCCTGTCTGGGGTCCCGCCGATCGACCCGAGGCGACTCGGAGTGGTCGACCACGAAAGATCGCGCTGGTTACGCGCGGGCCCTAAATGCGCTGCCGCACGCCAAAAATCAACATCCGCCCCGCGCCGGTGGCCCCTCACACCCCCCGTGGGCCCCAACCCGACCCGGAGTTTGATCTGCGAACCGCCGTCGTGCTACCCTGAACGTCCCCCTCCCGAGGACTGTGTGGTTGAGAGGAGGGTTCCATGAATCGCGTATTCCTTTCCGCGATCACGCTCACCGTTCTGCTGGCCTGCACCGAAAGCGAAGCTCCGCTGGACTCGACCGCCGAGCTCGTGCTCTCCGGGCCCGGTCCCGTCGCCAACTTCGTGACCCCGCTCAAGGGTCGGGAGGAGGTTCCCCCCGTAGAGACCAGGGCGACCGGGCTGGCGAAGTTCAAGCTGAGCAAGGACGGCACGAGCCTGGGCTACAAGCTCATCGCTTCCCACATCGAGGGCGTCACCCAGGCGCACATCCACTGCGGGGCTCCCGGCGTCAACGGCCCGGTGGTGATCTTCCTGTTCGGCTTCGACCCGGCGGGCGTCGATTCCAACGGCATCCTGGCGCAGGGGACGTTGACCCCCGCCGGCCTGATCCCGCGTCCGGATTCGCCCGAATGCCCGGGCGGGATCGCCGATTTCGAGGACCTGATCGAGCGCATGAGGAGCGGCGGCACCTACGCGAACGTTCACACGCTCGCCAACCCGGGTGGCGAGATCCGGGGGCACATCGATCACGGCAACGGGGTCGAGTGAGGCTTAAACGGACAGCGATGCGCTTCGCCGCGGCCGCCGGACGATCGGCGCGAGCGGAGGCCGACTGATGCAACGGTCGCGGGCGCCACCGCTTTCATTTCGAGTGGCAGATACGCAAAGAGGAGAGGGCGGGACGGCCGTCGAAACCTCCGGGCAGCGTCTTCACGATCAAAACAACTGAGAACCAGGGCACGACGGCTTCAACCCATGTGAAGTCGCACTTGAAGCAAGTTTGCACGCCATGCAGAATCGTGGGCATGCGGAGCGTACTGATCTCGGGTGCGGGGATCGCTGGTGCAACCCTAACGCATTGGCTGCTGCGGTTCGGCTTCAAGGCGACTGTCGTGGAGCAGGCGAAGGGGCAGCGGTCGAGCGGCAATGTGGTCGACATTCGCGGGCCGGCGTTACCGATCGTTCGATCGATGGGCCTGCTGGCGGAACTCCGAAAGCTCGCAACCCGCGCGACCGGCGCCGAGATCGTCGATGCTTCCGGCGCCAGGATCGCCGGCATGCAGGGGATCGCGATCCGAAATCGCCTGCTCAAGCTCACTCGACGGTGATCAACTCCCACTGCTCGGAAGTTCCCAGCTGGCTTGAGCTTACCATGGAGCCACCGCGCGGACTCGAACCGCGGACCTGCTCATTACGAGTGAGCTGCTCTACCATCTGAGCTACGGTGGCTCGGGCGGGATGCGGGCCCCCGGCGGATCGACGGGAAACGAACGCGCCACGCGAATGTGGTGCCTGGGGACGGAATTGAACCGCCGACACCGTGATTTTCAGTCACGTGCTCTACCAACTGAGCTACCCAGGCGGAAAGCGAGGGAAAAAGTACGGCCGCACCACGGGGCCGTCAACGCGAGCCCGGGGGCACGGGCCACAACGAGCTCTACTCGACCCACTCCTAGCGTCCGGCGACCTCCCGGAAGATCCCTCGCATGCGCTCCACGTGATTCTCCATGCTGTGCCGTTCGGTCACGCGCTGGACCGCGTGGTTGGGCAGGACGTGACTCCGGAAGGCGCGTCGTCTGGCGATGTCCAGCATCCGACCGGCGAGCGCTTCCTCGTCGCCGTTCGGGACCAGGAACCCGCTGACCCCATGCTCTACTGTCTCCCCGAACCCCCCCTTCTCGCTCGCCACGACCGGAACGCCGCGCACCATCGCTTCGAGAGCCACGAAACCCAACGGCTCGGCCCATAGCGAGGGCGCGACGAGCACCCAGGCGGCCGCGAGCTCCCGCTCCACCTCGGTAGGGTCTTGCCAGCCCGTCCACCGCACCGAATCCTGAAGCGCCAGCGCGCCGGTCATACGCTCTAGAACAGCCCTCTGGGAGCCATCACCGACGATCCTGAGCCGCGCGGAGGGGACTTCGACCCGCACCCGAGCGAAGGCGCGCAAGAGTCCGGGAACGCCCTTCTGGACCTCGAGGCGCCCCACGAACAAGAAGAGCGGCTCCCGCGCCGGCGCTCGGCTGAAGCCGATCGCCGGACGCGGGATCGGCAACGTCACCCACTCCGAGAGAATCCCGGCGCTCGCCAGCTCGCGCTGCATCCAGCGACTGCAGGCGAGCACCCGATCGACCGCATCGAGCCCCGTCCGGAGGAGCGCGTAACGCGGCCGGTCCCGGATCCAGTGCGGCAGGCTCACACACCCTCCACGACAGCACACCCATCCCGCCTGAACGAGGCAGATGGAGCCGTCGGGAAGAAGCTTTTTCGCGATCGGGCAGATGCACTTGTAGTCCGTCACCCCGAGCACGGTGGGAACACCGCGCAGGACATGCAGGATCGCGGGCGATAGCTGATGCTCGAAGAGGTTCACGAAGACGACGTCCGGGACGAAGTCCCGGAGTGCCGATCGGATGCTGCCCACCGCGAAGGGGTTGACGATCTGCAGGAACGCCTGGACGGGTCGGCGCTCGGTGCCGAACGCCACGTAGTCGGCCTTTCCATCTCCGGCGAAATCCCGGCCGGCGCTGCTGGTCAGCAGGCGAACCTCGTCGCCCGCCGAGAGCAACCCGTTGCGCAGCCAAGCGACGTAGCCCTCCGACCCTCGGTGGCGGGGGTACCAGTCGGTCACGAGGAGGACCCGCATCGCAGCTATCGATCAGTCTTGATCGCCGTGTCGGCCAGCCTGCGAACCTCGAGCACGTCGTAGCGCGCTCGCGCGGTGGATCCCTCGCCGCGGGCGTAGCCGAGCATCTCGCCCGCGGCCTCGATGACGCTGCCCAGAACGAAGACCGGGAGAGTGGCGGCGGGCGGTCGCTGTCGGCGGATCGTCCGCGAGATCCCGCTGCGGTAGCGTGCCAGCAGCACGATCGGGATCAGGGGCGAGCCCAGGGCGTACGCCAGGCGGCGCGGCCAGGGCCAGCGCGCGCTCCGCCCCCCCGCGACCACTCGACCGGCCAGGAGCCGCTGGCGGAGCAGAGGGAAGAGAAAGGAGATGTTCGCATGATCGATCCCCGCCGCCGGCTCGAACCAGATGCGGCAGCCGGCCGCCCGGAGTTCGCTCGCCATGTCCTCGCCCTCTGTCAGGGCGCGTCCAAGACGATCGCCGAGCTCCAGGAGGAAGGATCTGCGGTAGGAGACGTTGAAGAGGGGCGCCCCCTCGATCTCGCCCGGGGGAACCCCGTCGGTCCAGGCGGCATAGCCGGCCAGGAACCCGGCCCAGCTCGGCGCGCCGTCCGGATTGGCGTTGTAGAAGGCGGGCACGATCACCCCCCACCCCGCGGAGTGCGCGTCCATCAGCGCCTGCACCATCCCGGGATGCGGGAACGAGTGGGTCTCGCCGATAAAGACGAGGGGCGCGGTCGCCTCCCTCACGCCCCTAGCGCGGGCCTGCCCCAGTGGAATCACGGACTGAACCTCGACGAGGCGATAGCCGGCGAACTCCCGCAGATCCGCGGCTTCCACAGCGCCGGCCTCTCCGGCCGGCAGGACGAGCACGATCTCGAGCTCGCTCCTTGCCGTCTGCCCCTTCAGGCGCCGGATGACCGGAAGGATCGTCGTCCAGCTGTCCGCGGCGAAGACCCCCGACATTCTGGGGGGGACGACCTCTATCGCCTCGCTCCTGGCACCCGTGCGGCGCGTTTGATGTTGTCGCGGCGAACCCGGACGAGTATCCCGAACCGGTCTCCGCCGGCGATCCCATCCGTGGCGGTCACGTTGATCCTCACGTCTCCCAGCTTCTCGAAGATCCGGGCCACCGTCCCGACACGGTGCCCGCGAGTCCTCGGGATGCGCGCTATGGCCTGGCCGGTAGCGTTCGCGTGTCAGCCTCCTCGTGAGCTGCATGCGCCACCGTTCCGCAGGTCGCAGGTAGCGTCTCCATCGTGAGCCCGCATAGAGGCCGAGGGCCCGGCTCCGGATCGTGCTTTCCGGCCTCCATCCGCTCCAGGCCGTCATGTCCAGATAACGGAAGTATGATTCGCAGTGGGGATGCGTGGTTTCATATCTCCACGGTTTTAGACCGCCCGTGAAGTGGATGATCCACTCTTCTCCGGCCGTCGACGCGCTCGCGCTCCGGTTCCAGCGCGGGTCCAGGTCGCCCCAGCGGCCGGCCAGGATGGCGTTCAATCCCTCCTGATCCCAGAAGAACACGTCCTTCTCATGCGCTTTCAAGTATGCGATCGTGCGAGGCACGACCCGTTCCCTGCGCCACGAGTCGAGGTCCACCATCATGACTCCGGCGTTGAAGTATCTAGCGTCCGGCGGTATGGCGAGATCCCGGAACCCGGCGACTCCGAATCGTGACGATACGAGGGGCACGATCGCGTCCTGGGCGGCCAGCACGGGATGGCCGTTCAGAGGCAGGTCCCAGAGCTCTCCTAGGTCCCGGTTCACGATCAGGTCGCAATCCAGCCAGATCGCCTTCCAGATCGAGTCAGGCAGCAGTTTCGGCAAGGCGAGCTTGTAGTACGTGGTGACGGGCATCCTGCCCCACAACGGAAGATCCTCGAACTCGTGGGGGCGGGGCCTCAGCCACGTCACCCTGGCGCGACGTTCCCACCGCGACACGACCCGGTTCTGGTCGGCCTCCCCGATTCCATTATGGAGGATGAAAACGACCGGGGTTCGATCGGACCCCATGTGGCTCAGAGCCGACTGGAGCATGACCGCCAGTGGACGGATGAACCGGTCGTCCGCGGCGCAGGCGATCACGACGTTCTGGATCCCCACGGGCTCTTCCTTCAACCCCGGGCGGCCGATCGCCGAGCGGTGTGCTCCATGGGCTCGTCGCCGGACGGCCGGGGAACCAGGTGCACCCGAAAGCGCGCGCTGGGGCGCCAGTGGAAACCACTGAACTCCGGCGGCCCGTCGTCCACGACCTCCAGGTCATAGCCGCTCGCCACCGCGACCACGACCTGTCTGGCGATCGCCCGCGAGAGGTGCTCGCCGGGGCATAGACGACGGTAAACCCCGAACGGTGAGTAGCGTGTCCGATCAGGTGGATCGAGGAAACGGCTGGGATCGAAGCGCTCCGGATCGTCGAACGCGTCGTGGCTCCTGTGGCTCTCCTGCACGCAGACGCGAACAAACCATCCCGCCGGAATGTCAAACCCTTCCCACCGGATCGGCCGCTTCACCCGCCGGAGGAGAAACTCGCTCTGGTGGAGGCGCAGCGTCTCACGAACGATGCGATCCGCCAGACCGTCCGGTCGGCCAACCTCCACGGCGTTCCGGCTGGCCTCCTCCGCCAGCCGCGTCATCCAGTCGGGATGCTCACCCGCTTGTTTGAGCAGCCACATCAGCAGGCCGTTCACGTCGAGCCGCGCGGTCTGGAGGGTGTAGACGAAGTTGCCCATCACCTCGTCGTCCGCGAGGAGCTCCGGGTGAAGGCGCGTCAGCTCGGAGAGGAAGGACGGACGGGAGCCGGCGGCGAGCCCGACCGCGAGCTCGCGGACCTGGCGCACGATCTCGAAAACGGCCGCCGCGGCACGAGCCCGTCCGACCCGGGCCAGGTGGCGGTAGTCCGCGATCCCGTACTCGGCCTCCAGTCGCTCCAGCAGCGGTCCCGGCGAGATCCCGTAAAAGGTGAGCATCATGACGTGGAACACCATGCCGTCCAGCACGGGCACAGGATCGACGCCGCCATCCGTCCCCCGGGCCAGCCTTGCCACCGCGCTCCTGGTCTCGGCGGCCAATTCCGGCCGGAACGCCTCGACGACGTTCGGTGACATCGCGTCCCGCAGGACAGAAGCGACGTCCCGATGCTGGCCCGCCTCGAGGTACCGCACGAACCCGCCGGGCACGAGGCTGTTGAACGGCGCCGGCGGGACGAACAGGCTCCCGGCCTGGGTACGCAGGAAATCGGCGGCGCGCTCGAGCCCGACGATACCCACCGCCGGGAACACGAAGTGCCGGAACTTGAAGACAGGCCCGTGCCGGGCCGCCTGCGTGGCGAAGTACGTGGGATCCCGCCACGGAGAGAGGGGCGCCATGGCAAGCGATCCGGGCGCCAAGCCGCGTCTCCTCCCATGTCGGGGACGCGCCTGCCACCGCTCCGCCACAACCACGAGCGCGGCGATCGCCGCAGCCGCACGCAGCCATATCGGTTCCACGAGCGCGATCACCGCCACGAGGGCTGCGTAGACCGCGAGCGATCCCGTGAGAATCGCCTGCATTCGCGGGAAGGCCCGAAACCTCCGCCGGACTCCCGGCTCGACGGCCAGCCTGAGGAAGGGCCACACCACCGCCCCGAGCAGCAGGATCTCCAGGGCGCGCTCGAGGGCGGGGATGAAACCCTCTTACCGGTTGAAGTACGGCGCCAGGACCTCGTTCCAGGTGTCGATCGGCTGGGCGCCGACGAGACGCCGTCCGTTGACGATGAATGTCGGCGTGGCGTCGATCCGGAGCCGCTCGCCCTCGGCCTGATCGGCCGCCACCTCGCTCGCCGTCTCGGCGTTCTCCATGCACGTGCCGTAGGCCGCCATGTCGAGGCCGATGTCACGGGCGACTTCATCCAGCATGGACCGGCTCAGGCGCGACTGGCCCGCGAACACCGGATCCGCGAACTCCCAGAACTTGCCCTGCCGGGCGGCGCACTCCCCGGCCATGGCGGCCCGCTCGGCCATGTCGTGCTGCGGGAAGAAGCGGTTCACGAACACCCACCGCACCTGGTCGCCGTAGAGCCGCTGGAGGGCCGGAAAGATCTGGTCGTGGAAGGTCGCGCAGTGCGGACACTGGAAGTCGGAGAACTCGACCACCGTAACCGGCGCGGTAGCGCTGCCGAGCCGCGGGTCGTTGGAGATGTCGACCCCACCCGGAATCTCGGAGCCCGCCGAGGCCAGGCTCTCGGGCGGGGCGTCGACGGCGGCGGCCGCCTCGACCGTCGGACCCGAGGAGAGGTCGAGGGGGCGGGGTCCGGGGCCGGCGGCGGCGTCCTCCGCAGCACCTGCGTCCTCGCCCGCCGAGGAAGGCCGCGCCATCCACCACACGAGGCCCCCCGCCACCACCAGGGCCGCCAGGATCAGGGCCCAGCGCCCCCAGGGCGCGGGGGGCGTCTGACGGGGTCGTTTTCCGGTTGTCATTCGATGACCTCCTGGTCCGTTTACTAGGGGCTCATGCGGCGGCGCCGTAAGCGGCGCGCTCGGTCCCGACCGGCTCGACCGCCAGCTCCCTCGCGTAGGCCAGCAGACGATCGACCACCGGCTCGTGTTCGACCCGCTGCATGATATCCGAACGGACCTGGGCGCCGTTCGGCAGGTCGCGGAGGTATCCCTTCCAGTGCTTGCGGAACTCGATCACCCCGCGCGGGGTCCCCTTGAAGCCGACCGACAGCTCGAGGTGCTCCAGGGCGGTCCCGATCCGCTCGCCGGGCTCGATCACCGGGACCCGCCCGGTGTCACGATAGACCTTGGCGCGCCAGAAGATCCACGGATCGGCGATCGCCCCACGGCCGATCATGACACCGTCCACGCCATACTCCTCGAACATCCCGACGGCTTCCTCGGGGGTCCGGACGTCGCCGTTGCCGAAGACCGGGATCGACACCGCCTCCTTGGCGCGCCGGATCCACTCCCAGTCGGCCACCCCCTTGCGCTGCTGGGAGCGGGTCCTGCCGTGGATCGCGAGCGCCACGACGCCGAGGCGCTCGAACATCCGCGCGTTCTCGACGATGCGGATCGACCGGTCGTCCCATCCGAGCCGCGTCTTGACGGTGACCGGCAGCCGGACCGCGCCGACGATGCCCCCGACGATGGCCTCCATGAGCGCCGGATCCTGGAGGAGGCCGGCGCCGGCGCCCTTGCACGCCACGCTCCTCACCGGGCAGCCGATGTTGATGTCGATCAGCTCGGGGCCCGCCTGCTCGGCGATCCGGGCGGCCTCGACCATGACCTCGACGGTCGACCCGAAGATCTGAATCCCGACCGGCCGCTCACCGTCCGCGAGGCGCAGCTTCTCCAGGCACTTCCCGGCGTCCCGGACGAGCCCCTCGGACGAGATGAACTCGGTGTATACGACGTCGGCTCCCAGCCGCCGGCACATGAGCCGGAAGGGCTGGTCGGAGACGTCCTCCATGGGCGCCAGCAGGAGCGGGCGGTGGAGGGGGAGGTTGCCGATCGTGATCATGGCGGGGAATCTGTCCCCGGCCTCCGGAGGGCGTCAAACCGTGGCCTCCATGCGCCCCGGGACGCGGAAGCCGGACATCTCGTCGAGCACCCGCCGCTCGTCCCACCCGAGCACGGGCGCGGCCGCCCAGGCGGCCCGGGCGAGGGAGTCGGCCGGGACCGGCTCGCCACCCGGGAGCGCGCTCAGCCGCCGATCAATCAGGTCCTCCAGCGTATCGACCATCTCCAGCGCGGCCCGGCGGACCTCGGCGGGGGTCCACCGGAAGCCGGGACCGAGGGGCTCGGCGGCTTCCGGATCCCTCCGCCATTCGGCGAAGACCCCTTCCGCCGCCGGGCCGAACAGCTCCCGCACCCGCGCCACCTCCTCCGGCGCCGCGCCCGGCGGTGGACCGGATCCCGATCGTCCCGGGGCGACCAGCGGCCGGGCGGCGGTCACGCAGGGCCCGGCACGGCGGCCCAGGAGATCGAGGGCCCGATCCACCGTCTCCTCCGCCATTCGCCGATACGTGGTCAGCTTCCCGCCCGCCACCGTCAGGAAGCCGGGAGCGGTCTCTTCGATCACCTCGTCCCGCGGTATGGCGCCGGGGTCCGATCGCCGGCTCCGGACGAGCGGCCGCCAGCCGGCCCATGCGCCCGCCACGTCGGCCGTCCCGGGGTCGACGTCGAGGGCGGCCGTCAGAACCGAAAGCAGGTAACCGATGTCGCCTTCTCCGGCCTCCAGGTCGTCGACATCCCCGCCATCCCGGGTGTCGGTGGTCCCCACGTACGTCCACCCGCCTTCCGGCACCGCGAAGACGAGCCGGCCGTCCCCCGCCGTCAGCGCCACGGGGTCGCGGACCGGCACCGAGCTCGAGGACAGGACGATATGGATCCCCTTGGTGGGCTCCAGGATCGCCGTGGATCCCGGTGCCGCCAGGCGGCGCAGACGGTCGGACCACGGACCGGTCGCGTTCACCCAGACCCTTCCCTGGAGCGTGAGCCGGGATCCGTCCCTCCGATCCTCGACGTCGCCGATCCACCCCTGGTCCCATCGTTCGAGGTCCCGCACGGCAAGTCGGCTGGCGACCGCCGCGCCGGCCCGGCGGGCGTCGGCCACCGTCTCGATCACCAGCCGGGCGTCGCGGATCAGGCAGTCCCCATAGAGCCCGGCCCCTTCCAGCGCGCGGGCCGCGAGGAGAGGCTCCCGCGCGCCCGCCTGCGACGCGTCCAGGATCCGGTGCCGTCCGAGCCGGGCGCGGCCCGCCAGGGCGTCGTAGAGCGCGAGCCCGGACCGCACCTTCCAGAGCGGCAGGCCTCCGCGGAGAGCGGGGATCAGGAACGGCACCGGGCGGACGAGGTGGGGTGCGATCGACAGCAGAACGCCGCGCTCGGCCAGCGCGGTCCGGACCAGGTCCAGGTCCAGATGCTCCAGGTAGCGCAGCCCGCCGTGGGCGAACTTGGTCGTCCTGGACGAGGTCCCGCCCCCCCAGTCGCCGGCTTCGACGAGCGCGACCGCCAACCCGCGAAGGGCGGCGTCCCGGGCCACGCCGGCGCCGGTGACGCCGCCGCCGACCACCACCACGTCCCAGGACTTCCGCTCGAGCGTCTCCCGTGCGGCGGCCCGCTCCCAGAGACCCTCCGGCCGCCCGGGCCTCACGTCTGGCCGCCCCGCCGCACTTCCCCTATCTTGGCTCCGTCGTTGATCGGAACCTGATTCCGCAACGCGCGGCCCGGGCGGGCCGCGTTTTTTTCGCTCTCCAGGCGAGGCCCCAGACCGGAGAACCGGCCGTGCTCGAGGAACTCCGCCAGCGTCTCGACGAGCAGATCGCCGAGCTCGACCGCGAGCTTCGGATCGAGCTCCCGCGGATCATCGCCGAGGCGAGAGCGCTCGGTGATCTGCGCGAGAACGCCGAGTACAGCGCGGCGCTCGAGCGCCAGGAGTTCGTTCGTGCCCGGCTCTCTCAGCTTACCCGGCGCCAGAGCGAGCTGAGCTCGATCGACCTTCGGGAGGTGCCGAGAGACCGGGCCGGGTTCGGGTCGCGGGTCCGCCTGGAGGGGGAAGACGGCGAGTGCCGTTCCTGGCAGCTCGTGTTCGCCGAGTTCGCCGATTTCGACGACGGCATGATCTCGCTTGGCTCCCCGCTCGGCCGCGCCGTTCTGGGCGCCCGTCCGGGCGATAAGGTCCAGCTCCAGGCGCCGGCTGGCGACCGGGGGTTCCTGGTCGTCGAGATCGTCACCGTGCACGGGGAAACGCTATCCGATCGGACGGGTGGAGACACGCCGGCCGGGAAGGAGAACGACGATGGCTGATGTGACGTGCCTCCGCTGCGGCGAGACCAAGGCCGGCCTCTCAAGGCCGCCCTACCCGGACGCCCTGGGCCGACGGATCGCCGAGCAGATCTGCGCCGACTGCTGGGAGGAGGCGAAGCGGATCCAGGTCATGGTGATCAACGAGAACCGGCTGGATCTCAGCGACCCGCGGGCGCAGGAGATCCTCGAGCGCGCGACGCGCGACTTTCTGGGCCTTCCGGAAGAAGGCTAGAGCGGCTCGAGATCGGGGGCGCCACGCCCCAGCTCTCGCATCTCGGATCTTGTAAGTCCCGTCCTTCCAATACTATAGACTGCGACAACTCGACCGTTGCATGAGCCCCATGCTACGCCCTCGACGGCCAGACCCTCGACATCCCAGCTGCGGGCGCGGAGGGGCGCGCCGACGACCTGAACCGGCGTCCCGAAGAGCTCGGTGTCGTAGGAGGTGAGCTCGGCGAACTCTTTTTTCCCGCCGGTCATGTTGTTGCCCGCGACCCGGCCCTGGCGCTGGGCGTGGACCCAGTGCTCGACCCGATGGCGGAGACCGGCGATGGGGTCGGGCCAGGCGGCCACGTCCCCGGCCGTCCACAGCCCGGGCGCAGCCCGCAGCCCGGCATCGACGACGATTCCGCCGTCGGCGGCGAGCGGCGCTCCGTGCACGAAGGCGGTCTCCGGAACGACCCCGACCGCCACGACCACGAGTTCAGCGGTGAGGAGCGGGCCGGGAGATCCGCCGGGTGACCGGGTCGCGACGCGGTACCCATCCTTGTCGCGCTCGAAGCCGGTCACGGTGACCGAGGTCAGGACCCGGACGCCACCGCCTTCGAGGATCTCCTTGAGCGCGCGGCCCACCGCCTCGGGGGCCATCCGCCCGAACAGCCACGCCTCGCACTCCACCACCGTCACCGGCAGCCCCCGGCCCGCCAGCGCGGCCCCGACCTCGACCCCGAGCAACCCCCCGCCCACCACTACCGCACGCGACGCCTCGCGCGCGGCCCGCCGCAGCCGGAGCCCATCGTCCAGGGAGCGCAGCGTGTGGAGTCCGGGGTCGTCGCCACCGGGAACGGGAAGCCGCCGCGGACGGGCGCCGGTGGCGACCAGGCACCGCTCGTAAAGGAGGACTTCCCCGGTGTCCAGTCGGAGCCTGCGTTCTTGCGCGTCCAGCCGGACGGCGCGCCGGCCGCACCGCAGCTCGATCCCCTGCCGTTCCCAGAGCGGCAGGGGCTTCATCACGATGTCGTCGGGGGCGAGGTCGTCCCGCTTCAGGAAGTCTTTCGAGAGGAGGATGCGATTGTAGAAAGGATGCGGATCGGCGGACACGACCACGATCTGCGCCTCTCGGTCCCGGCGGCGGATCGTCTCCGAGGCCCGGACACCGGCGGCGCCCGAACCTACGATCAGGAAGTCGATCCTGTCGGCGCTCAGCGCCTCCGCAGCTCCGCGAGGACGTCATCGAACTCGGGAAACTCGCCGGTCCGCTTCTTGGAGTGGATCAGATCTCCGTCCACGTGAATCTCGAACACGCCGCCACCGCTGGGGATCAGCTCGACCTCGGCGGAGGGAATCTCACTCTCGATGAGGGCGGCCAGACTGGTCGCCCGCGGCTCGTAGTTTCAAGCGGTGCAGTATTCGATCGTGACGTTCATGCGCTTTCCTTCCTCCTGAGGCTCATCGCCAGTCGCACGGGCAGAGGCCGAAGAACCTGTCCTCGCGCGCACGACGGTACGCCTCCTCGAGCGACATCCCCTGGCGGCGGAATCGTTGGATGTCGCGCAGCCGGTGGACGTCGCCTTCCGACCACCAGCGCGGGTCCTCGCCGCCGCTGTGGACCTCCGGCGTGACCCAGCCGGCTGCCGTGCATGCGTCGATCGTCGCCCGATCGAGCCCTGCCACCCGCCGGAGGACTTCGTCCGTTCGCATCCAGGAGCCCCAGGGTAGACGCCCCCTCCAAGGGCGTCAACGTGGCCAGAGGTGATTTTCCACGCCGCTCACGTTAGTTTTCGTGACTTGGAACATGGAAACTGAGTTATCCGGCCTGGACATCCTCTTCCGTCTGCTGGCCGTTCTCGTCCTGGTGGGTGCGAACGGCTTTTTCGTGGCCAGCGAGTTCTCCCTCGTCTCGGTCCGCAGGACGCGAATCGAGGAGCTCGTCCGCGAGGGGAAGCCCCTGGCGCGCGCCGTGAAGGAGGCGCTCGCCGACCTGGACGCCTATCTGGCGGCCACTCAGCTCGGGATCACCATGGCCTCGATCGGCCTGGGGTGGATCGGCGAGCCCGCCCTGGCCGCGCTCCTCGAACCCCTCTTCACCTGGCTGCCTCCAGCCTGGCAGGTCATCAGCGCCCACGCGATGGCGGTCGTGATCGCCTTCGCGATCATCACGTCGCTACACATCGTCCTCGGCGAGCTCGCGCCCAAGTCGATGGCCATCCAGCGCTCCGAGAAGACGGCGCTCGCGGTCGCGCTTCCGACCAAGTGGTTCCTCATGCTGTTCAAGCCGTTCATCATGTTCCTCAACAGCATGGGGTGGCTGATCCTCAGGATGTTCGGCGTCCAGCCCGTCGGACCCGGTCACCATTTCGCGCACACGGAGGAGGAGCTCAAGATGATCGTCTCGGCGAGCACCGAGGCGGGTGTCCTCGAGCCCGAGGAGGAGGAACTCATCCACCGTGTGTTCGAGTTCGCCGATCTGACCGCGAACCAGGTGATGGTGCCGCGTACGGAGGTGATCGGGCTTACGATCACCGCGTCGCGCGAAACCGTGCAGGAGATCCTCAAGGGGCACGGGTTCACCCGCTACCCGGTCTATGACGGATCGCTCGACAACATCGTCGGCATCGTCAACGTGAAGGATCTGCTGCCGCTGCTCCAGGAGCGTGACGGGCCGCTCGACCTGCGGAGCGTGCTCCGGACCCCGATCGTGATGCCGGAGTCGATCCGCGTCTTTCGGCTGCTGGCCGCCATGCAGGCGGACCGCCGGCACATGGTGGTCCTCATCGACGAGTTCGGCGGAACCGCGGGGATCGTCACGCTGCGCGACCTCCTCGAGCGGATCGTCGGCGATGTGCGGGGCGGCGAGGAGACCGAGTGGCCGGACGTGGTCCCGGTCTCGGATAACGAGGCGCTGATCGACGGGCTGCTCCTGATCCCCGACGTCAACGAGATGTTCAGCCTCGAGCTGGACGAGGAGGACTACCACACGATCGGCGGTTACGTGTTCGGCCTCCTGGGACGCCGGCCGGAGATCGGCGACGAGGTCGAGGCGCCGGGCTGCCGGCTCAAGGTCGAGGCGCTGGACGGCATGCGCGTGGCCAGGCTGCGGATGGTGCTCGAGCAGCCCGCCGAGAGCCCCGCCCTCGGCGAGTCGGAGTAGGCCGCTCCCGGCCCGTCAGTCCGGCGGGCCGGTGAAACGGAAGACGAACAGCCCCCGATTCATGTCGCTGGCGACGATCCGGCCGTCGTCCGTCCAGTGGACCCCCCATACTCCCTGGAAGGTGTCCTGTCCTGCGTCGTGGGCGGGCCGGAGGGAGGCCGGCTCCACGTCGGGCCCGGCATGGGTGTCATAAAAGCCGATCAGCCGCGGCCGTTCCGGATCGGAGACATCCACCACCTCGATCCCGTGCTTGTAGTGGGACAGATAGGCGACGGCTCCGTCCCGCACCTGGAAGTTGTGGGGGATGGTCCCCAGGCGGGGCTGGTACTGCGACACCAGCCGCGGCAGCGCCGGGTTCGAAACGTCGAAGATCCGGATCGGCGCGTTCACCTCCTCTTCGGCGACATACAGATACCGGCCGTCCTGTGAGAGCCAGGAGGAGTGGGTGAAGGAAAACGGATCGAACTCGACCACGCCTACGATCGCCGGGCTCATCGGATTCAGCACCGACGCGACCGTGAGCTGTCCGCGGCTGTTGTTGAACCCCATGCTCGCGCC
This sequence comes from Gemmatimonadota bacterium, assembly GCA_035708865.1. Lineage (GTDB taxonomy): Bacteria > Gemmatimonadota > Gemmatimonadetes > JACCXV01 > JAHWKZ01 > DASRVA01. Next base: position 101,129 of record DASTFF010000026.1, read on the forward strand.
GAAGAGGACCCCATCCCGGACGTGGATGTCGTGGGCCGTCGACGGGCCGGGATCGAGCCGGCTCAGGAAGCGGGGCGCGGCCGGCTCCGAGACGTCGAAAAGAGAGAAGTCGGTTCCGACCGCGGCCACCGCAAGGAGATCCCCGTCGAGCCACATGTTGTGCACGCTCGGCGCGATGGCGGTCGGAACGCCGCCGATCGCGACCGGACTCGCGGGATCGGAGACGTCGACGATCCGGACGCTGTACGGATAGTTGTCGAACCCGAGGACGGGCTCGTGGGAGACGTAGGCGATGCCGCCGGCGATCTTCACGTCCTGGGTGAACTGTCCGACCTCGGTGAAGCGACCGACCTCGACCATACCCCCCTCCAGGGAGACGATCGAGATTCCGCCCGCGCGCCGCCGCGCCACGTAAGCACGGTCCGCGGCGACCCACACGTCCCCCACCGTGCCGTCGGGATACGGCACCTGCGCGAGCAGCTCGAGGTTCCAGCTCTCCCGGTAGCGGACGGCGACCTGAACGGTGTCGCGGGCGACCGGGACCCCCTCCACCCTCAGCACCGCCTCGACACGGGTCGACCCCGGCCGGAGGGCGGCGCTGGTGATCGACGGCCCGGTTCCCAGGACGACCGGCTCTCCCCGATAGCGGTCGTCGAGCGAACGCCAGACGACGTCCTCGGCTGATCCTTCCTCCAGAACGGCGGCGAGCGGCTCCGGGGCTCCCCAGTCGACCGTGCCCCCCTGCCAGGCGATCGCGATCGCCCCCGGGCCGGGATCGGGTTCGGCGGGGGCGGACGGGCCGCTGTCGCAGGCCGCCAGCGCCAGCGCCGGGAGGAACCGGGAGAGGACCCTTCGCATCGCCGCCCAAACTCCCGCCGTGGGCTCCTGGTTCACCTTCGGCGAACCGGCGCGGCCCCCGAGGTACCACCCGGCGGTGGCGAGGACCCGTCTCTTCACTCGGACAAGGTCGCGTCCAGCGCCTCGAGAAACCCGTCCAGCTGTCGATCGGTGATGACCGCCGGAGGGGTGAGGACGATGACGTTGCCGTGCCGGCCGCCGGCCAGCGCGAGATATCCGCGGCGGGCCAGCCCGGCGGACACTGCCGCCGCGATCACGGCGTCCGGTTCACGGGTCGCGGGATCGGTGACCAAGTCGATTCCCCACATCGCCCCCGTGCCGCGGACGTCGCCGATCACGGGGTGGCGGCGCCGGATCCTGGCCAGCCCGGCCTTCAAGCGGCGGCCGATCGCACGCGCGCGGGTGGGAAGCTCCAGCCGCCGGATCTCGGCCAGCGCCGCCCATGAAGCCGCGACCGCCACCGGGTTCCCCATGTACGTCGCCGCGTGTCGGGCTTCGCCCGCGCCCTCCCAGACCTGCATGAGGGCCGGCCGCCCGATGAGGGCCGCGAGGGGCATCCCGCCGGTGATCCCCTTCCCCACGGTGGCCAGGTCCGGCTTCAGCGGGCCGCTCGCCCATTCGCGCCCCGTGCGACCCCCGCCGGTCAGGATCTCGTCGGCGACGATCAGGATCCGGCGCTCCCGCGCGGCCCTTCCGAGCGCGGCCAGCCACCCGGGCGGCGGGACGACGACGCCCTCGCGCCCCAGGACCGGCTCGACGACCCAGGCCCCGATCCGCGGCTTCTGGAGATCGGCGTTCCACGCGTCTACCTCGGCCAGGGCCGCGTCCAGACAGGCGAAGCCGCACGCGGGGCGGTGCAGGCCGTAGGGGCAGCGGTAGCAATCGGGGTAGGGCACGCGCAGGGTGGCCGGCGCGAGGGCATCCTCGAACGGCTCGCGGAAGGCCGGCCGGCCGGTCGCCCGGAGGGCGCCCAGCGACGTCCCGTGGTAGCCGCTCTCGAACGCCACGACCCCGGTCCGGCCGGTCGCGAGGTGGACCGTCTTCAGCGCGAGGTCGATCGCCTCGGCCCCCGAGGTCGCGAAGAGGACGCGTCCGTTCCCGATCGGACCCTGTGTGGAGAGCGCGCCGGCGAGGGCCATCCGGAGCGGGTGAGGCGCGGCGTCGGCGAGCCCGTGAAGAAGGCGGCGGGTCGCGTCCCGGATCGCGCTCACGACGTTCGGATTCCGGTGCCCGACCATGGCCGCGCCGAAGCCGCCCGTCAGGTCGACGAAGCGATTCCCGTCCACGTCCACGACGTTGGCTCCGCGAGCGCCCAGCCACCCGATCGGGATCCTGCCGTCGACGACCCCGAGCGAGGGGCGGGGCTCGAACCGCGCGCCGGACCCGGCCAGCCGCCGGCTCTTGCGGGCGGGCGGCGGGGCGACGATCCGGGGAAGCGCGGTCCCCGACGGATCGCGGAACGGGACCACCCCCGGTGCGCTCGCGCCGGCTCTCGAACGGCGGACCGTCACGGGCCGCTCACGTTGCGGACGAGCGCCTCCAGCCCGATCCGGTACGAGTCGGGCCCGTGCCCCTGGACCCGGCCGACGCAGGCATCGGCCAGGACCGAGGTCCGGCGCCACTTCTCGCGCTTGCTCAAGTCGGACAGATGAACCTCGATAACCGGTTTCGCGAAGTCACGGAGCGCGTCGGCCAGCGCGTAGGACGTGTGGGTGAGGGCGCCGGCGTTCACGAGCCCCCCGTCCGCCCAGTCGGCGCGCTCCTGGATGCGGTCGATCAGCGCGCCCTCGTGGTTGGACTGGAACCACTCGAGCACGACGCCAAGCTCCTTCGCGACGGGCTCGAGGTCGCGCTCGATCTCGGCCAGCGTCTTCGTTCCGTACAGCGCCGGGTCGCGGCGGCCGAGCCAGTTCAGGTTGGGGCCGTTGAGAACGAGGACGTTCACGGCAGCGCGGCCCCGAGCTCCGCCTCGTCGAGCTCCGCGATCCTGACCTCGCCGGCGCGGACCAGGAGCGGCACGTGCAGCTTTCCACCGGCGCGCTTCTTGTCGTGGCGCAGCGCGTCGAGCAGGCCGGCCTGGTCCAGGTCGGCGTCGGGACCGGCCGGAAGGCCGAGCCCCGCGAGCACCCGCTCGATCCGGCCCGCGAGACCGGCGTCGGTGATCCCCATTCGCTCTCCCATCCGGGCCTCGGCCACGAGCCCCATCGCGATCGCTTCGCCGTGGGTCCAGCGTCCCCGCCCGGCGGCCTCGATCGCGTGCCCCAGCGTATGTCCAAGGTTGAGGACGCGGCGGCGGCCGGCCTCGAGCGGATCCTCCTCGACGATCCGGACCTTGACCCGGACCGCCCGCTCCACCGCCCCTTCGACGGCGTCCAGCCGCCGGTCGAGGAGGGCCGCCGCCTCGCGCTCGCAGAGCTCGAAGAGGTCGGGATCGCCGATCAGCCCCGCCTTGACGATCTCGGCCCACCCCGAGCGCCACTCGCGCTCCGGCAGCGTCAGCAGGCAGAGGAGATCGGCGCCCACCAGGAGCGGCGGGTGGAAGCTCCCGACCACGTTCTTGAGCCCGTCCAGATCGATCGCGTTCTTGCCGCCGATCGCGGCGTCCACCTGGGCGAGGAGCGTGGTCGGAAAGAGGGCCAGCGGAAGGCCGCGCTTGAACGTGGCCGCCGCCATCCCGCCGACGTCCCCCGCCGCGCCGCCGCCCAGGACCAGGGCCGGCGTGTCGCGGTCGGCGTCTCGGTCGCGGAAGGCCCGCCAGATCCGTTCGAGCCCGGCCGTCGACTTGGCGGCCTCGCCGGCCGCGAGCGGACACGGCTCGGCGGTCCAGCCGGCGGCCTCCAGGCCGGCCGCGAGCGCGTCGCCATGGAGGTCCCACACCCTCCGGTCGGTGGCCACGACGACGGTCCCGCGCGGCGCGGCGGGAAGGAGATCGCCGAGGAGCCGTCCGGCGTGGGCGAGGAGCCCGCGGCCCACCCAGACCCGCGGCGCGACCTCCCGAGGCTCATTGCCGCCGATACGGCGCAACACTTCCACCGCCACCGCCTCGACCCGACGGCCCTCGATCTCGATCCGGTGGGGCAGGCCCGCGAACGTGGCCGCGCGACGAACCGCCAGCGCGCCCAGCACCGCGACGGGCTCGCCACCCGCCAGGATCGGGCGAATCCCAGGCTGGTCCGCGATCCGCTCGGCGAGCGTCTCCACCCGGCCGTCGAGGTGAACGCCCGTCCCCCAGCCGGCGAGCCGCTCGCGGCTGACCGGGTCCTCGAGCGTTCCGCCCCCGAGCGCGAGGATCCGCGGGCCGTCCCTCCCCGTCAGCCGCTCGACCGCAGCCCGCTCGCGCTCCCGGAACGCCGCCTCTCCTTCCGCCGCCCAGATCTCGGCCACCGAGCGGCCCGTCGCGCGCTCGACCTCGCGGTCGACGTCCGCCCACGGGCATCCGAGCCAGCGCGCGACGAGCTCGGCGGCGGTGGTCTTCCCGGTGCCCGAAAGGCCCGCCAGATAGAGCCGGGCCTGACCCATCACAGGCTTCTTTCCCGCGCGATGTTCAATGGAACCTGAAAGCATCCACCCATGGACTCCAACGGCACTTCAAATCCATTTGCACAAGAGTTCACGATCCCCCCCCGAGACCCTGGCCCCGTCCCTCATGTCTCCTCGGCCGGCTCGATCGCCGCGGCCGGCTCTGCCGGCGGCCGCAGCAGCGACGCCGGCAGAGGCGGAGGTCGCCACGGGATCCGCTCCAGATACCGCTCGAGCGCCGCCCGTGTGTCGTCCACGTGGTCGCCGCCGAACTTCTCGAGACACCCCTCGGCGATCACCAGCGCCACCATCGCCTCGGCGACCACGCTGCCGGCCGGGACGACGAGCGTGTCGGAGCGGATGTATCGGCACTCCAGCTCCTCGCCCGTCTCCAGGTCGACCGAGCGGAGCGGTCGCCGCTGGGTCGAGATCGGCTTGAAGAAGGCGCGCGCGACCACCGGCTCTCCGTTCGAGATCCCGCCCTCGATCCCGCCCGCCCGGTTGGTCCGCCGCACGACCCCCTCCTCCCAGAAGATCTCGTCCTGCGCGGCGCGCCCGAACTCGAACGGCGTCTCGATCCCATCGCCGATCGCGACCCCCTTGACCGACTGGATCGAGAGGAGGGCCCGGCCGAGCGCCGCCTCCAGCCGGCGGTCCCACTGGGCGTAGGACCCCAGCCCGGGGGGCACGCCGAGGGCCACCACCTCGGCCACGCCGCCGAGCGTCTCCTGGCGCTCGCGGGCCTCCTCGATCCGGGCCAGCATCGCCGGCTCGACGGAGCGGTCGCCGCAGTAGAGGGGCGAGCGGTCCCGCTCCTCGACCAGCCCGCCCCAGTCCGAGCGGTCGGGACGCGCCTCGATCCCGCCGATCGCGACGACGTGCCCCACGACCGCCATCCCGAGCCGCCGCAGGAGGCCGTGCGCGACCGCGCCGAGCGCGACCCGCATCGCGGTCTCGCGGGCGCTCGACCGCTCGATCGCCGGATTGGCGTCATCGAACCCGTGCTTGAGCATGCCGGTCAGGTCGGCGTGACCGGGCCTGGGGACCGTGCGTCGCGGGTGGCTGGCGTGCGGGATCTCCCCGCGGTTGGCGATCGCGATCGCGATCGGCGCCCCGGTCGTCGCGCCCTTCCAGACCCCCCCCACGATGCGGGCCCGGTCGCGCTCGATCTTCATCCGGGCGCCCCGGCCGACACCGCCCTGCCTGCGCAGCAGGTAGCCGTCCACGTCGGCCTCGGAAAGAGGCAGTCCGGCCGGAATCCCCTCCAGGATGCCGACCAGCTCGGCGCCGTGGGATTCGCCGGCCGTCAGGAACCGGATCATTGGAGCTCGATCCACGGGTCGGGGCCGCGCACGACCTCGCGGGCGGCCGCCCAGAAGTCCTCCTCGTACGACTCGGCGGCCGCCGGGTCCCTTTCCAGGATCATGGCCGCCCCGAGGCACGCCTGGTGGATCAGCATCCCGAGCCCGTTCAGGGTCCGCGCGCCGGCCGCCCGGGCGGCACGGATGACGCCCGTCGCGAGCGGCGCGTAGTTGAGGTCGACGACCAGCCGGGCCCGCTCCCACAGGCCCGCCGGGACGGCCGGCAGCGGCGCGCCGGCTTCGCGGCCGAGCGGGGTCGCGTTGACGACCACGTCGAACGGCCCGAGGCCGGCGTCCTGGAGCGCGGCGTACCCCACGACCGCGCACCGCTCGCACCCCTGCGGCACGCGCACCGGCCGGCGCGACACGAGCGTCACGTGGGCGCCCGCATCGACCGACGCGACCGCGACCGCGCGCCCCGCGCCGCCGGTCCCGAGGATCGCGACCGCACGCTCCCGCAGGGGCTCGCCGAGCGCGAGGAGGCTGCGCGTGAACCCGTACCCGTCGGTCGAGCGCCCCTCCCAGGCGTCCCCGGAGCGGACGACGGTGTTGACCGCGCCGATCGCGCTCGACCGTGGGTCGAGCCGGCAGCGCCGGGTCGCCCGCTCCTTCCAGGGGGCGGTCACGTTGAAGGCGTCCAGGTCGGACGACCAGAGGGCGGCCCACGCCTGGTCGTCCCCGGGACGGACGGGGACGGTCCCGTACTGGACGGCGAGACCCCGCCGCCGGCCCATCGCCTCCCACAGGGGAGGGCTCAGGCTGTGCTGGACCGGCCAGCCGGCGATCGCCAGGCGCAGGCTCTTCTTCATGTCGGGACCGGAGCGCCGGCCGCGAGCAGCTCGAAGAACCCGGGGAACGACACGTCCACCCACTCCGCGCCGTCGAGCGCGCTCTCCCCCTCGGCGAGCGCGGCCGCGACCGCCAGCGCCATCCCGATCCGGTGATCGGACGCCGCGTCGAGCAGGGTTCCCCGGAGCGGCGCCGGACCCCGGACCGCGAACCCGTCAGGAAGGGCGTCGATCGTCGCGCCGAGCGCCCGCAGGCCGCGCACGACCGCCTCGATCCGGTCGCTCTCCTTCACCCTGAGCTCGGCCGCGCCGGTCACCACTGTCTCGCCCTCGGCGCGGCTGGCGAGAACCGCCACCAGCGGCAGCTCGTCGATCAGGCGCGGGATGGCCGCCGGCCCCAGGCGGATCCCGCTCAGGCCCCGGCCCTCGACACGGACCGTCCCCCGCGGCTCGGGATCCTCGGCCTCGACCTCGATCTCGACCCGGGCGCCCATGTCGCCGAGGACCTCCAGAAACCCGGTCCGGGTCGGGTTGAGTCCGACCCCGCGGACCGTCAGGCGCGACCCCTCACGGGCCGCCGCCAGCGCCAGGAACGGGGCCGCCGACGAGATGTCCCCCGGCACCTGGAGGTCGAGCGCCGCCAGCGCACCCGGCTCGATCTCCGTGCGCGTTTCGTCCCGCCGGATCGTGGCGCCCATCCGCTCCAGCATCCGTTCGGTGTGGTCGCGGCTGGCCTCCGGCTCCTCGACCACGGTCGGGCCGCGGGCCGCCAGACCGGCCAGGAGGAGGGCGGACTTGACCTGCGCGCTGGCAACGGCGAGCCGGTGGGTCCCGCCGTTCAGCGTGGAGCCGGTCACGACCAGCGGAAGGCGGTCGGGGACGGGACCGGCGGAGCCCGCCCCGGGATCGATCCGGGCCCCCATCTTCCTCAGCGGCTCGACCACCCGCGCCATGGGGCGCCGGCTCAGGCTCGCGTCGCCGGCCAGGGTCACCGGCGCCGCCGCCCGCGGCGCCAGGATCCCCAGCAGGAGCCGCGCCGTGGTGCCCGAGTTGCCGCAGTCGACGGCCGTCTCCGCGCGCCACCGCGCGCCGCCCTCGATCCGGACGCCTCCGCCCGCCACCTCAGCGATCGACGCGCCCAGCGACCGCAGCGCGCCGAGGGTCGCGGCCAGGTCCTGTCCCGCAGGCAGCCCGCGGACGACGCTCCGCCCTTCGGCGATCGCGTTCAGCAAGAGCGCCCGGTGTCCGATCGACTTGTCGCCGGGAACCCGCAGTGTCCCACGCGGCGGGTCGAGCCGCGCCAGCCGGATCCGCGTCACACGCCGACCGGCTGGCTCCGCAGCGCGGCGCGCAGCCGCTCGAGCTCGCCCATCATCCCGGCGAACTGCGGGAACGTCAGGCTCTGGGGGCCGTCCGAAAGCGCGTTCTCGGGATCGGGATGGACTTCGACCATGATCCCGTCGGCCCCGGCGGCGAGCGCGGCCAGCGCGAGCGGCGGCACGAGCTCCCGGCGCCCGGTGGCGTGGCTCGGGTCGACCACCACCGGCAGGTGGGAGAGGCCCTTCAGGACCGGCACCGCCGCGATGTCGAGGGTGTTCCTGGTGTAGCGCTCGAAGGTCCGGATCCCACGCTCGCAGAGAATCACGTTGGGGTTCCCCTCGGCGACGATGTACTCGGCCGCGAGCAGGAACTCCTCGAGCGTCGCGCTCTGCCCGCGCTTGAGGAAGACCGGCCGGTCGCTCCGCCCGACGCACCGCAGGAGCCGGAAGTTCTGCATGTTGCGGGCGCCGACCTGGAGGATGTCGGCCAGCGACGCCACGTCGGGGACATCCTCGGCCGAGACGACCTCGGTGATGATCGCCAGCCCCGTCTCCTCCCGGGCACGGGCGAGGAGCTCCAGCCCCGCCACCTCCATCCCCTGGAACGAGTACGGCGACGTGCGCGGCTTGTAGGCGCCGCCGCGCAGAACTTGGGCGCCGTGCTCCTTGAGGAAATGGGCGGTCTCCAGGATCTGCCCGGCCGATTCGACCGCGCACGGGCCGGCGATCACCGAGAAGCCGCCGCCGCCGAAGGCGAACCCGTCGCCCCGGACGACCGTGTCGGCGGCCTGGAGCTCGCGGCTCACGAGCTTGAACGGCTTGAGGACCGGGACCACGTCCTCGACGCCCTCGAAGGCGCGCAGCCGGTCGATCGAGACGTGCCGCTCCTCGCCGATGATCCCGAGAACCGTCCGCTCCTCCCCGCGCACGATACGGCCGACCCTGAGTCCCTGGCTCTCGATGAAGTGGACGAGCTCGCCCATCGCCTTGAGGGTCACGCCGGGCTTCAGGATCACGATCACGCGAGGTCCTCCCTGAGCACGCTCGCCCCGCCCAGATAGACGTGGCGGACTTCCGGTACGCCGCCCTCCCGCTGCGCGAGGACGAGGGCGCGGACGACGCGCGGGAGCTGGCCGTCGACCGGCACCTCCAGCGCGCTGAGGAGCGGCACCGAGGTCCAGCCGAGTCCGCGGGCCGCGGCCGCGGCATGGGCCGCGGTCAGGTCCGGCGTCTGGGTGAACCAGACGGCGACCAGGTCGTCCGCCACGAGCCCGTTCCGATCCATGATCGCGGACAGCAGCTCGCGGGTGGCGGACTCGATCGCGGCGGGCGCGTCCTCGGCCGCCTGCACCGCCCCGCGGATCGCCCGGACCGCTTTCACGCGGTCCCCCGGACGAAGTTCTCGAGCAGGCGGCGGCCGTCGGCGGTCAGGATCGATTCGGGATGGAATTGTACGCCCTCCGTCCGCGTGCCGGCCACGCGCAGCCCCATGATCTCGCCGTCCGAGGTGTAGGCCGAGACCTCGAGCGTGGCCGGCAGGCCGTGTTCGTCGACCAGCAGGCTGTGGTATCGTCCGGCGGCGAACGGGTTCGCGAGTCCGGCGTAGATCGTCCGCCCGTCGTGATAGACCCGTGAGGCCCGGCCGTGGACGGGCCGCGGGGCGCGCTCGATGCGGGCGCCGTGGACGTAGCCGATCGCCTGGTGGCCTAGGCAGACCCCGAGGATCGGGAGTCGGGCCTGCCAGCGCTCGACGATCGCGCAGCTCCGTCCGGCCTCCGCCGGGCGGCCCGGCCCGGGCGAGATCACGATGTGGGTCGGCTCGAGCGCCTCGATCGCGTTCGGCACGACCGCGTCGTTGCGCCGGACCACGACCTCGCGCCCGTCCCCCGCCAGCGCCTGGACCAGGTTCCAGGTGAACGAGTCGTAGTTGTCGATGACGAGGATCCTCATAGCGGCTCGGCCGCCAGCTCGAGGGCCTGCTCCATCACCCGGGCCTTGCTGAGGACCTCCGCATGCTCCCGCTCGGGAACGCTGTCGGCCACGATCCCGGCACCGGCCTGGAAGGCGTAGCGCCCGTCGCGGAAGACCAGCGTCCGGATGGCGATCGCCTGATCCATGCTGCCGTCGGCGCCGAAGTAGCCGACCGCGCCCGCGTAGGGCCCCCGCGCGGCACCCTCGAGCGCGTTCAGGATTTCCATCGCGCGGATCTTGGGGGCGCCCGTCACCGTTCCGGCCGGGAACGTCGAGCGGAAGAGATCGAACTGGTCCGCGCCCGGCCCGAGCACCCCCTCGACCGTGCTGACCAGATGCATGACGTGGCTGTAGCGCTCGATCTCCATGAGCGAGGACACCTCGACCGTCCCGCTGGCGGCCACCCGCCCGAGGTCGTTCCGGGCGAGGTCGACCAGCATGATGTGCTCAGCGTTCTCCTTGGCGTCGGCGGCCAGTTCCTCGGCCAGCGCAGCGTCCTCGTCGTCCCCGGCCCCGCGAGGCCGCGTTCCGGCGATCGGCCGCAGGAGCGCCCGCCGCCCTTCCAGCCGGGCCAGGGCCTCGGGGCTCGAGCCGACGATCGACGCGCCCGCCACCTGCAGGAAATAGAGATAAGGAGAGGGATTCAGGATCCTGAGCGCACGGTAGACGGCGAACGGGTCGGCGTGGGTCTCGCCCTCGAAGCGGATCGAGAGGACGATCTGGTAGGCGTCGCCGTCGAGGATGTGCTCCTGGGCCCGCCGGACCGCCTCCCGGAACGGCTCCGCCCCGAGGTGCGGGACCGACGGCGCGCTGGCTCCCGGGCGCGGGCGCGGGATCTGCCCGGCCAGGGCCCGGTGCACCTCCCGCTGCCGCCCGTCGCCCCCGTTCCCACCTCCCAGCGCATGGTAGCGGATCGTCGAGCGCAGATGATCGAACGCCAGGATGCCCTCCGGGACGACGAAGGCGGCGGTCGGCAGGTCGAGCACCGGACGCCCTGCCTCGGGCAGGCGCTCGAACCAGCCGGCCGCCTCGTACCCGACGTACCCGACCAGCCCGGCCGGGCCGCGCGGGAGCCCGCTCGCCGCGAGGCCGGCCTCGGCCAACCATGTTCGGAGGGCGGCCAGAGGATCGCCCTCGATCGGGGCCTCGATCCCGTCCACCGCCATCCGGTCCCGTCCGAGCCGGATCTGGTGCCGGGCGCCCAGCCCGATGAAGGAGTAGCGCCCGAGGCGCTCCCCGCCGGCGGCGCTCTCGAGCAGGAACACCGGCTCCAGGTCGCGCAGCTTGAGGAACGCCGAGACCGGCGTCTCGAGATCCGCCGCGATCTCATGGGCGGGATCGAAGGGTCGCGCCATCGCCCTCTTGCGGGACTGTTCGTGCCCGTCGTGGGCACGCCGAGGGAAACAAAAAACCCACCCGGTATCTCCGGGTGGGTCGGTCGGTCACGAGTCGTTCCGCGCGCTACACGACACCCACCCGGGAAGGCGTAAACCACCCGCCGTAGACGAACCCCGCGATCTGGACGTGGGTCGCGCGCATCGAAGGGCCAGCCTAGCGTGATGCGAGACCCTTCGTCAAGACCCTCCCCGGCGGCCGGTTCACGGCACGTGGCACGGAGGATGCAGATTGTGACCGTCGCCATGGCGTTCTCCCCCTTCATCCGGCACGCCCCGGCGTGCCTGCTCCTCGTCCTGACCCTTTTCGCGTGCGGGAAGAAGGCCGGGCCGGCCGGCCCCGAGGAGCCGCCCGGCAACTTCGGGATCTCCACGACCCGCCTCGCGTTCGAGGCCGGCGAGACCGAGCATGCGGTCGAGCTCGAGAACCGCGGCCCGAGCCCGGTCCCATGGAGCGCCGAGGCGTCCGCCGAGTGGCTCCTCGTCTCGCCCGCCTCGGGCATGCTCGAGCCCGGCCAGACGGCGGTCTCGGTGCGTGTGCTGCGACAACTCCTGGAGCTCGGCACGTTCGGCGGCGAGATCGAATTCACGCTCGGGGCGACGGATTTCGACGTCACGGTGACGGCGGTCAACGCGGGCATCGCGCTGGCCCGCTTCGAGCCCGAGAGCCTGCGGCTCGGGTCCGAGGTCGACACCGCCAGCGCCACGCTCTCGAACCTGGGCGAGGCGCCGCTCAGCTGGACCCTCACCGGGCCCGGGTGGGTCACCGTCAGCCCGGACGGCGGCGTCGTCTCTCCGGACGACGGGGTCGAGCTCACGATCCAGGTCGACCGGAGCGGGCTCCAGGACGGGACCCGCGCGGCGACCCTCTCGCTCTCGTCCAACGGCGGGGCGGCGACCCTGGAGATGCTGGTCGAGGTCGCCTCGCCGGCCGAGCTCACGCTCTCGCCGTCCTCGCTCGACCTGCGTACGTCCACGACCAGCCAGACCATGGGCGTCATGAACACGGGCGGGCAGCCGCTCACCTGGACGGTTGGCGGCGGGGCGCCGTGGGCGACCCTCTCGCGCACCTCGGGCTCGGTAGAGCCCCACAAGACCCAGCCGGTCGTCGTGACGGTCTCGCGCGAGGGCCTGGCCGAGGGATCGTACGAGACCCGCTTCACGTTCTCGTCGAACGCCGGCTCGCGGGACCTCGTCGTCCGCATGCAGGTCGGGGCGGCTTCGCCGCCTCCCGACGACCCGCCCCCGGACGACCCGCCCCCCGACGATCCGCCGCCGCCGGGCGGCTCCGTCGCGCTGGCCGGCCGGATCGTCGACCAGTTCAGCGGGGCCGGGGTTTCGGGCTTGACGGTGACCTTCGATGGCGAGACGGCGACCACCGACGGCAACGGCGACTTCGAGGTCCCTGGCGATCCGTCGTCCTCGCTCCGCGACCTGAAGATCCAGGGGGGCTCGATCCACACCCGCCAGACCTTCGCCAGGAGCAGCGACGATCGCTGGGAGGTCATCCCCACGAGCTTCGGTATCCAGCCTTTCAACGACTTGGCGCGCGAGTACGAGCCGCGGACGATCCGCTGGACGCAGAACCCGAAGATCTACATCGACACGACCGCCCACAACTTCCCGGGCGGGGGTCCGGTTCCCCAGGCCTGGATCGACGAGGCCGCGGACGCCGCCCGCGACATCGTCCAGGACTGGTCGGCGGGAACGCTCTCGGCGAGCGTCACCGTCACCGCCTCACCGCCGGCTGAGGGCACCCCGGGGGTGATCGTGATCGCGTTCGACGAGGATCCCGGCCGCTACGCGGGGCCGCAGGCGGTGGGCCTGGCGCGGACATTCTGGTCTCAAGGCTCGCGGGCCATCTCCAGCGTCCACATCTGGCTCCGCTTCGGCGCCATCGGGGACCCGGGCGTCCGCTATGCCGTCCTCGCCCACGAGATCGGCCACGGGATGGGGATGGGCCACATGAACGGCTCGACCTCCAGCCTCATGAGGCCGACCGTCACGGTCGACGACCTGACCCTCTTCGACCGCCGGACCGGCGACATCGTCTACAGCCGCTCGCCCGGCAACACGAGCCCGGACACCGACAACCTGAACACGTTCCTGGGCGGGCTGGTCCCGGCGGGTCCGCCGGACGGCAGTTACGAATGGATCTGCGGCGCCGAAGGGATCCGGCCCTAGGCCGTTACTAGGGTCCGCGCTCGGACAGGATCTCGATCCCGTCGTCGGTCACCCGCACGTCGTCCTCCCATCGTACCCCGAACTTCCCCGGCAGGTAGATCCCGGGCTCGACGGTCACGACGTCGCCCGGCGCGAGCCGGACGTCGCTGCCCGACACGAGATAGGGCGGCTCGTGGATCTCGCGGCCGAGGCCGTGCCCCAGGCGGTGGGTGAAGCGCTCGCCGTACCCGGCCTCGCGGATGACCGATCGCGCCGCCTCGTCCACGTCCCCGCACCTCACTTCCGGCCCCATCACCGAGAGCGCGGCCTGCTGAGCCGAGCGCACGATCTCGAGGATGGCGCGGACCTCGTCCGGCGACTCCCCGGCCGCCACGGCCCCGCCGTCCCACCAGAACGTGCGTGTCAGGTCGGCCGAGAACCCGTCTTTCCAGCCGCCCCAGTCGAGCAGCACGACCTGGCCCCGCTCGAGCCGGCGCTCGCCCGGCTCGCCATGGGGCACCGCGCTGGAGGGACCGAACTGGACCAGCGACCACGGATCGAACCCGCGCCGCCCGAACGCGTCGGCGATCCGGCCGGCGACCTCCAGCTCGCTTTCACCCTCGGCGAGCGAGGCGACGACCTCGTCGAAGACGTCCCACGCCGCGTCGATCGCCCGCCCGAGGATCTCGATCTCGGCCCCCGTCTTGGCGCGGCGAAGGGTCTCGAAGAGGGCCGCGCCGTCGACCAGGCGGGCAGCCGTTCCGTCCCCGAGCCGGGTGGCGTCGTGAAAGGTGGTGCTGGGCTCGAGCGCCCACGCCTCGTCGTCCTCGAGGTGGCGTGCGACGAGCGGGAACGGGTCCTCCGCCTCCTCCCACGTCTCGACCCGGGCCCACGGGACGGCGCCCCCCATCCGCTCGCCTTCGAAGGCGGGGCAGACGATCCATGGCTCGCCGCGGACGGGGACTCCCAGGCACACAAGACGCTCCGAGCGCTCCAGCGTGGCGTGGTTGGCGACGCCGGTCAGCCACGCCAGGTTGACGCCGGGCGTGGCCAGGACGCCGTCCCAGCCACCGGCCGCGAGCGCTTCCCGCACTCGCTCGACGACCGGGCTCACACGGCCCCCACGGCCGGCCGGCCGGCGCGATCCCACTCGACCAGGTCGGCGTAACCTCCGAGCGCCACGCCGTCGATCACGATGACCGGGAACGTGCGCGCGTGGGGCGCCACCTCGGCCAGCCGCTCGCGGCCCTCGGCCGTCCGCGGCAGGACGACCTCGCGGAATGCGATCCCGCGCGCCACCAGGAGCTCCTTCGCCCGCCGGCAGTACCCGCACGGAACGGTCGTGTAGAGGACCACGCCTCTGCCTTCATCCATCGGCCATCCCTCCCGGCACCTCCCCGGCGCCGCCGCCCGCGCCCAGAAACGCCACCGCCACCGATCCGGGCCCGGCGTGCGCGCCCAGGACCGGCCCCACCTCGACGACCTCGATCCGCGCACCCGGGGCGAGCTCGGCGAGACGCGCGCGGTACGCATCGGCCACCTCGGCCGCCGCGGCGTGGGCGATCCAGATCCGCTCGGGCGGCCGCGGCTCCTTCCTCACCGCCGCCTCGGCGCGCTCGAGGATCTTCCGGTGCACGTGGCCGCGGCGCGCCACGCCGGCCAGCCGCGGCCGGCCGCGCTCGGGCGGGATGGTAAGCAGCGGCACGAGTCGCAGCCACCTCGCCAGACGCATCCTCCGGCCGCCGACACGACCGCCGCGCTCGAAATACTCCAGCGTCGGGGCACCCAGGACGAGGCGGACACGCGAACGTGCGTCGCGCGCGGCGGCCACCACATCGGCCGGCTCGGCTCCCGCCAGCGCTCGCTCGGCCGCCGCCCGTACGACCAGCCCCTGCGCGATCGAGGCCGTCCCCGTGTCGAACACCTCGACCCGGGCGGGATCCGCCAGATCGGCTCCTCTACGCGCCGCGTCGATCGTTCCGCTGAGCGCGGCGGACAGGCTCGGAACGACGATCGACCCGTAGTGCTCGAACAGGTAGCGGTAGAGCGCCGCGTAGTCGCCAGGCGGGGGCTGGGACGTCCGCACGTCGGCCTCGCCCCGGGTCAACCGCTCGTACACCTCGTCGGGGTTCAGCGTCTGTTTGTCGAGGTACACCTCCCGGCCCAGGTAGACGCGGAGGGGAACCGTATGGATCCGAAGCCGCTGGAGGTCCCGCTCGGGGATGTCGGCAGCGGTGTCGGTGACGATCGCGACCCGCTCGCGGGCGAACCGGTCGGCGTGCTGGGCGCGCATGTCGTCCGCCTTCCGGTGCACGATCCGGCCCTGCGCGCCGACCGCCTCGAACACCCGCTCGGGCTGGTCGGTGTGGACGTGGACCCGGATCCGCCGGGGCGAGCCGGCGACCACGACCGAGTCACCGAGCGGTTCGACGGCCGCGCGAAGGTCGGCCACGCGGAGCGCCTCGGCCTCGACCAGGCACTCGGTGCAGAAGCGGAACTGGATCGACCCGGGGTCCTCGACGATCGTCGCCCGCTGGAGCGGCGCGGCGTGGTCTCCGGCTTCGATCACCATCCCCGCCATCCGGCCCTCGGCGAAGTGGAGCATCCCCTCGAGGAAGTACACGAACCCCTGGGCGCCTGCGTCCACGACGCCGGCCCGGGCGAGCTCCTTGAGCTGGGTCGGGGTCCTGGCGAGGGCCTCGCGGGCAGTCTCGAGGGCGTCGCCGAACACCGCCAGGAGATCCGTCCCGTCCGTCGTCGCGCGCTCCCGAAAGCGGTCCGACCAGGCCCGCATGACGGTCAGGATCGTTCCCTCGCGCGGCCGCGCGAGCGCCGCCTGGGCCGACCGGTTGGCGCGCAACACCGCGACCGCGAGCTCCTCAGGGCCGGCCCGGTCCGATTCTTCGAGCGCCTCGGCGAACCCCTCGAAGAACTGTGCCAGGATCGCGCCCGAGTTTCCCGAAGCGCCGTACAGGGCGCCGTCGGCGAGCGCGCGGCTCACCTTGCCCAGCGCGCGGTCCCTCACCCGCTGGGCCCGCTCGACCGCGCTCACCAGCGTCGCGGCGATGTTGGTTCCGGTGTCTCCGTCCGGGACCGGAAAGACGTTGATGCCGTTCAGGTTCTCCTGGCGCTGGGCGACCCAGCGGGCGGCCGCGGCCGCGGCCCTTCGGAGCCGGATCCCGTCGAGGTAGCGGACCGCCACCGGCGGGCCGCGCCTAAACGGCGGCCCGGCGGCGCCGCACGACCTCGGCCAGGCGGCCCGGGAAGTCGGAGATCAGGCCGTCGATGCCGAGCTCAAGGAGCCGCTCCATCTCGGCCTCGGTGTTGACCGTCCAGACGTAGACCTCGCGATCGAACCGGTGGGCGGCTTCGACGAACGGCGCGCTCACGATCGGGATGCCGTGCCACGACTCGGGGACCGCGAACGCGGCGCCGGGGGGCTCGTACCCGTCCCACGCGCCGTCGCGAAGGCGGGCCAGGAAGTCGGCTACGTCCTCGGGCCCGAAACCGGTGGGCTGCTCCGGGTCGAGCGCGCGATAGCGGTCGAGCGGCGCCTGGGCGAGCGAGAAGACGAGCGTCCGGTCGTGGGCGCCGGCGCCCGCGATCTCCTCGCGCAGCTCTTCCTCGAGCGGCGGGTCCACCTGCTTGATCTCGATGATGACCGGGGCCTCCGGAAACTCCTCGAGGACCTCGCGCAGGGTGGGGATCCGGACGCTCTGCCCGCGGAAGGGGTGCGTTCCCCCTCCATCGGGGGTGAAACGGCTCCCCGCGTCCAGCTCCCGGAGCTCAGACAGCGTGAGCGCGGCGAGCGGCCCGCTCCCGTCGGTGGTGCGCTCTAGGGTCGGGTCGTGGAAGACCACGATCTCGCCGTCCGAGGTCCGGTGGACGTCCAGCTCGAACCCCTCGGCGCCCTCTTCGCGGGCCTTCCGGAAAGCGATCAGCGTGTTCTCGGGATGGGTTCCGCTCGCGCCGCGGTGGGCGAACGGGCGCGGGATGGGACCGGAGAAGAAGGTCACGGCGCGGGCGAGTCTAGGAATCACGGCAGAGGGGGTCAAGCGCGACCGCGCGCAGCGTGGAGACCCGGGAGGCGCCGCCGGTCGCGCCTCCCCGGCCTTCGCGGTCGAGCCATATCGCGTCCCAGCCGGCGGCCAGCGCCGGGCCGACGTCGTGGTCGACCCGATCCCCCACCATGATGGGGGCCTCCGATCCCAGGCCGGCCAGCGCCCTGGCCGCCGCCCGGAAGGCGTCCGGGCTCGGCTTGGCGGCCGGGAGGTCCGCCGAGACGAGGACCCGGACGAAGTAGCCGCGAAGACCCACCCCCTCCAG
The DNA here is from genome assembly GCA_035708865.1 of Gemmatimonadota bacterium. Taxonomy (GTDB): domain Bacteria; phylum Gemmatimonadota; class Gemmatimonadetes; order JACCXV01; family JAHWKZ01; genus DASRVA01. The sequence continues at coordinate 118,828 of DASTFF010000026.1, forward strand.
GAGCCCGGCCAGGCGGCCATCCCAGTTGGACAGAACCGCCAGCGGGTGACCCGCCCGGCGCAGCGCCCGGAGCCCGGGACGCACGTCGTTGGGGACGCGCCAGGCGGCGGGAACGGCGAACCACTCCCAGGCCAGATCGAACAGGCGCTCGAACGGCAGGTCGGCGGGCGCGCCGGCCGCCATGACGGACTCCCGCACGATCCGCCTCCACCAGTCGCGCTCGGCGACCCGGCGGAGATCCGGCTCGAGATCCCCGAAGGCGAGCGGCGGCGCGGCACCAAAGGCCCGCCGGAACGCCTCCTCTACGGCCTCCGGATCGACCTCGACGCCCACCTCGCGGGCCAGCCCGGCGTACGTCTCGCCCACCCGGTGACGGAGCTCGAGCAGCGTGCCGGCGGCGTCCAGGACGACGGGCCGTGGGGCCACGCGGCTCAGTCGTCCGGGCCGGTTTCCGGACCCTCGATCTCGGCCAGCGCACGGTCCCGGAATCCCTGTGGCTTCAGGCCGAGGGTTCGGTTGAGCAGGCTGTAGAAGCTCTCCAGCGCGATCGACATCACCAGCTCCAGCATTTCTTCGATCGTGAACGTCCGGCGGGTCTCGTGGAACAACGTGTCGTCGACCGCGTCCAGGACCATCCGCTCGGCGAACCTGAGCGCGATCTTCTCACGCTCGTCGAAGAGGCTCGATTCCTCGTAGAAATCGAGCTCCCGGAGCTTGGCTTCCCCGACCCCCTTCTGCAGCAGATTCCCTTCGAGCAGGTCGACCGAGTACTCACAGCCGGTCAGGCGCGCGGTTTTGAGCTCGACCATCTGCTTGAGCTCGGCTTCGATCTCGGTCGGCTCGTCGATGGTGTTGGAGACCACCCGGATCAGGTCGACGTACAGGGGCTTGTGGGCGAGGATCCGGAGGTTCTCGGTCACCTCCCCCATCCGGCGCGCCATGTCGTCGAACCCCTTCCGGACGCGCTCGTCCTTGATGTCGAGGTGATCGATCGGAGGCAGTCGGACCATCGACGCCCTTTCGGGTGTGAATGGAGTTACAGGCGGTGATCGTCGCGGGGGCGTACGATAGCGAACGGAATCCGGAGAGGCCAAGGCGTTAGCGTGCCACGGCAGCGGACCCGGGCGACCCGCGAACCTCGGGCTCGGACGCGGGGTAGGACGCGACGGCGCCGCCCTGGTGCGGCGCGGAAGGAGAAGCGGATGACCGAGCCGAAGGACCCAACCTGGCCCGCCGGGCCCCTCACCTCCCCCGTCTGTCCATACTGCGGGCGGAAGGAGCGGCCCCACAAGGCCGAGGAGAGCGACACCGGCCACGTCGTCTACGAATGCCCCGATTGCGGGCGCTCGTGGACGATGCGTCATCCGGACTCCAAGGCGATCGAGGAGCGGGTCAGCCGCCGGCAGCAGAAGCGCAACGAGAGGTAGGGCCGGCCGGTACTCGCCGCGCGAGCTCTTCCACGACCCGCGTATCGTCCTGCCCGTCCAGCTCGACCGCCAGCCCCTCGGGAGCACCGTCCAGGAGCCACCCCGTCACGATCAGGCTGGCCACCATCTCGGCCGGCTCGAACGTCTGCCGGAGCCGGAGCCCGGCCACCCGCGCCTGATATACGACATCGGCCGTCCGGCGCCGCGAGTCGGGAGCGTCCCAGAGGACCTCGCGACGCGGGAGGACCCATCCGCCGACCATCGCGAAGAGAACGGCCATTCCCTCGCGCGCGTGAGGGAGCGCGATCATCCAGGAGCGCCCGGCCAGCGCGTGATCCAGGGCACCCCGCCGCGACTCGAGCTCGTCCAGGTCGTTCAGGCGGCGCTGGAGGCGGGCCGCCTGCTCGAACCGCAGCGCCGCCGAGGCCCGGTCACGGCGACCTGACCACCTTTCCCTCAGCTCGAGCCCGTAGCCGGGGTTGGTGAGCAGCCGCTCGGCGAGCGCTACCCGGTCGCGGTAGCCGTCGATCGGCTCGGCCCCGATGCAGGGGGCGGAGCAGAGGCCGATCCCGTAGGCCAGGCAGGGCGAAGCGTCGCGATCGGGGACGACGCGGCCGGAGCAGCTCCGGAGGCCGAAGATCCGCTCGAGGAGCCGCGCCACCTCGTCCGGCAGCCGCCGTCCCGCATACGGCCCGAAGTACCGGGCGCGGGCCTTCCGCGGGGCCCGCACCGTCCGCGGCCGCGGGAAGGGGTCGGCGCGGTCGATCTCCAGGTACCAGCCGCGGGCGCGGTTCTTGAGCGCCCGGTTGTAGCGCGGCCGGCCGGCGACGATCCGCTCGGCCTCGACCAGGCGGGCCTCGAGGTCGCTTCCCGTGCGCTGGACCTCCACCCGGCGGGCGAGCTTCAGCATCTCGGCCAGCCGCTCGTCCCTGGGTCCCCCGCCGTAGAACCAGCCTCGCACCCGACGCCGGAGGTTGACGCTCTTCCCCACGTACAGCGTCGTCCCGCCGTCGGCCTGGAACTCGTAGACACCGGGAGCGGCGGGGAGGTCGGGGACCCAGGGGGGGACGGGGATGACGCGTGTCACGGCATGTCCTCGAGCCGCTTCAGCCGCTCCGCCGTCACGCTGGACGGGTGCGGGTCGTCTTCGATCCGGCCGGTCACGACGAATGGTCCGTGGCTTCCCAGAAGACCGCCGTAGCGCTGGTAGGCGCGCGGGAAGAGGACGACGTCGTAGAGCGCGGTCTCGTCCTCCAGGGTCAGGAACATCATCGGCTCGGCGTGCTTGGTGCGGACACGCTTGGTCGTCGTCAGGTAGCCGATCAAGGTGACCCGCCGGCCGCGGTGGCGGGCGAGATCGGCGGCCACGATCGCCGGCGCGCCCGGGTAGCGCCGGCGGCGGACGGCGGCGATCTCGTCCCGCCAGAACTCGACCGGGTGGTGGTGGACCGAGACGCCCAGAAGCTCCCACTCCCGCTCGCGCCGCTCGGCGGGGGGGTACTCGGGCAGCGCGGGGACGGGCCGCTCCTCCGCCTCCATCTCGCGCCACGGGCCGGGGGAGAAGAGGGTGGTGACCGTTCGTGACCGGGGCTCGGGGAGGACCCCTCCGGGAGCCGGCGCTCCGCTTCGGGGAGCCCCGCGGAAAAACCTCGCGGGTCTCCCCTCGCTCCCGCGCGGGACGGCTCCCGGAGGGGTTCTCCCCGAGCCCCACCCGCGGATGGTCAGCTCGGCCTTCCACTTGGCCTGGGGGCGGGTGAGGTCGAAGGCGTCGAAGCAGCCGGCGTCGGTCAGCCGGTGGATCTCCGACACGCCGATCGGGACCCGGCGGCAGAAGTCGGCCAGGGAGACGAACGGGCCGCGTGCCTTCCGCTCGGCCAGAATCGCCTCCACCGTCGTAGCCTCCACCTCGGCGACCTGGCCGAGCCCGCAGCGGATCGCGCTCTCCCCTTCCGCCTTCCACGTGGCGCCGCTCCGGTTGATGTCTGGGAGCCGGATCTCGAGGCCCATCCGGCGCGCCTCCTCGACGTAGGCGAAGGCGGGGTAGTAGCCGCCGCCGTTGGCCAGGACCGACGCCATGAAGCGGGCCGGCCGGTGGGCCTTCAGGTACGCCGACTGGAAGGATACCTGGGCGTAGGACGCCGAGTGCGCCTTGCAGAACGAGTAGCCGGCGAACGACTCGATCTGGCGCCAGATCTCGTGCGCGGTCGCCTCGTCGACGCCGTGCCGGTGGACCCCCTCCAGGAACCGCCGCCGGTAGACCTCGATGTCCTCGTACTCCCCCTTCTTGGTCATCGAGCGCCGCAGGCCGTCCGCCTCGCCGAGCGTCATCCCGGCCAGGCGGTGAACGACCTTGATCACGTCCTCCTGGTAGATCATGACGCCGTAGGTGTCGGAGAGGAGCTCCTCCATGACCGGATGGAGATAGGTGACCGGCTCGGCGCCGTGGAAGCGGCGGATGAAGGCATCCATCATTCCGCTGTCGGCGATCCCCGGGCGGATGATCGACGAGGCCGCGGTCAGCATCTCGAACGAGTCGCACTGGAGCTTCTTGAGAAGCGCCCGCATGGACGGCGACTCGATGTAGAAGCATCCCATCGTCCGCCCCTCGCGCATAATGCGCCGGGTCTCCGGATCGCGGAACGGGTTGATGACGCCATCGGCCTCGAAGTCCTCGTCGTGCGCCCAGACGATCTCGATCCCCTCCTCGCGCAGCTCGTCGCAGACGTCGGTGATCGCCGAGAGGCCGCGGTTGCCGAGGAGGTCGATCTTGACCAGGCCGATGTCGGCGATCGGGTGCATGTCGAACTGGGCCACGGCCACCCCCTTGGCGGACATCTCCCGCGGCACGTAGGACTCGATCGGCTCGGGGCCGATCACGATCCCGCCCGGGTGGACCGCGATGTGGCGCGGGTACATGTCGATCTGCCGGGCCAGCGTCAGGACCTCGTCCCACGGCGGCTCCTCGAGCGGGAGCCCGCGGCACTCGGGGAGCGTGTCCTTGAGCTCGTCCAGCATCCGGACGCTCGAGAAGTGGGGGATCCGCTTCGTCACCTTCGAGATCTCGCGGTCGGGAACGCCCAGCGCCCGCGCCACCTCGCGGAGCGCCCCCCGCGCCCCCAGCCGGCAGAAGGTCGCCACCATCGCCACGCGGTCCTCGCCGAACCGCTCGTAGACCCACTCGATCACGAGGTCCCGACGCCGCCAGCAGAAGTCCAGGTCGAAGTCGGGATGGTCCTCCCGCTCCCGGTTCAGGAAACGCTCGAAGAAGAGGTTGTGCTTCAGCGGATCCACGTGGGTGATCCCGAGGCAGAAGGAGACCAGGCTGTTGGCGGCCGAGCCCCGGCCGACGGTCGGGATGTGGTGGTCGACCGCCCAGCGGGCGATGTCGCGGATCGCCAGGAAGTAGTCGGCGAACCCCATCTCCTCGATC
>DASTFF010000027.1:0-17044 GCA_035708865.1 Gemmatimonadota bacterium
TGGATCAGCCCGGGTACGGTACCGACGGCGCCCTGGACGAACCGGCTGGTGAGGGCCCGCACCTGACGGTTGGAGACCCCGTACGGGTACGCGAACAGCCGCGCGTGAACGCCGACCCGGCTCCGGATCGCCTCCAGGGAGCCGGCGATCTCGTCCTCGACCCGGTCGAGGGACAGAGTGGTGAGAGGCGCATGGGTGGTGCCGTGGGCGCCCAGCTCCCAACCCGCGTCGGCCAGCTCGCCCGCCGCGTCCCAGTCGAAGAGCGGTGCCTCCGGCACGATGGCGGCCTGGCCGGGCCAGCGGTTGGTGTCCCCGCAGCGCGACGTGACGAGAAACGCAGTGGCCGTCCAGCCGCGCCGGGCGAGCCGCGGCAGCGCCTCCCGGTGGACGCTCCGGTAGCCGTCGTCGAACGTGATCGCGAACGCCGCCGCGGGCAGGGCGCGCCCTGCCCGCAGGCGCTCCACCAGCTCGCCTAGGCGGACCGTCCGATAGCCGGCGCGACCGAAGGCGTCCATCTCGGCCTCGAACTCGTCGAGTGAGGTCCAGATGGGGGCCGGCCCGTCGCCGAGGGCGTGATAGGCGATCACCGGAACCCGGACGGCGGCGATCCCGCCGCTCATGGGGCGGGGCGGGCCGGCGCCAGGGCGTCGAGCCGATCCAGGAGGCGGCGCGCCGAGCGATCCCATCCAAGGGGTCGGACCGCCTCGAGCGCGGCGCGTCCCATCCGCGCTCGCACGTCCGGGTCGAGGATCCGTCGCAGGGCGCTCTCCATCCCCCGCTGGTCGGTCGGATCGAAGAAGACGCCCCCGTCGCCGAGCAGTTCGGGCAGCGGGCTGTTCCGCGTCGCCAGCGCGGGCGTTCCACAGGCGGCGCCCTCGACGGCCGGCAGCCCGAAGCCTTCGGAGCGGGAAGGCAGAACGATCGCGCGGGCCGCGTTCATGAGATGGACGAGCTCGCCGTCCTCGAGACGCCCGGCGAAGGTGACCGCGGTGTCGAGCCGCAGCGCCTCGAGCCGGGCCCGCAGATCGGCGATGCCCGGCGTGAAGCGGTCGCCCTCGACGTCTCCCACGATGACCCATCCGAGATCGGCGCCCTCCGAGCGCACCGCCGCCAGCGCCTCGGCGAACAGGGGAAGGTTCTTGTGGGGATTCACTCCCCCGACATAGAGGACGAACGGTCGCCGGCCGGCGTACCGCTGCACGAGGTCGGTGCGGACCTCCCCGGGTGCCAGCGGCCTGAACACCGGGTCGGGGGCCTCTTCGACCACCCACAGCCGATCGTCCGGCCATCCCAGACGCTCGACCACGCCGCGGGCCGCGTACGCCGAGACCGTGAGCACGTAATCGGCCTGCCAGCGGGCGAGCCGGCTCTTGAGCTTCCACAGCCGGCGCCGGCTGCGCTCGGGAAAGACCAGTTCCGGATGCTCCTCGGCGATGACGTCGTGAATGCCCACCACGACGACACACCGGGTCCAGACCGGGAACCAGGTGTAGACGGTGGGGAAGAGAAGTACGTCGGGGCGGGTGGCCGCGACCGCCCGCGCCATGGCCCGGACATCGGCGAGCCGCCGACGGCCGTTCGCCGAGGCGGCCCGGGTCGGCGCCTCGGCCGTCTCGACCGTCACCACGTGCGATCCCGCCGGAAGGCTGTGCTCGCGCGCGGTGATGGCGTCCACGTAGACCACGAATTCGTGCGCCGTGTCGCTCGCCAGAACGGCGTTCACGAGCCCGCGTGTGAAGCGTCCGTAGCCGCGCGGATCGGACCAGGTCGCGAGGTCAATCCCGACGCGCAGACAGCTTCCTCGTGGGCAGCGAGCGTGCTTGCGTACGTATCGGACGGGCCACCGCCAGAGGATAGGGAATGCGCCCGGGCGAGCCAAGGCCGGTCGCCCCGCTCTTGCCGACCCTCGCTCCCCACGGCATCTTCTTCATTCCATGAAGCAGCGCATCGACGCAAGGGCCGTGGCCGCGCTCGCTCTCATGGCCTCGATCTCACCTCCGGGGGTCGGCGCCCAGGAGCCTGGCCCTCCGGCCGATCTCACGACGTCCACGACGGCGTACCTCCCTGCTCACGCGCGTGACGGGTCGGGGACCAGCTGGCTTCCCGACGAGACCCTCGTCTTCGCTCATCACGCCGGCGCCGGTCGCTGGAACCTCATGCTCCACGAGAACGTGTTCCTTCACTACATCGACGAGACCGGCGAACGAGGGGGCCGCCACTTCGGCAGCCTCAACTGGATCATGGGAATGGCGGAGCGCAACCTCGGCGGCGGAAGGCTCGGGTTGCGCGGCATGCTGAGCCTGGAGCCGCTGACGGTCGGCAAGTGCGGCTATCCCAACATGCTGCAGACCGGCGAGCTGTGCAACGGCCGTCCGATCGTCAACGGTCAGCATCCTCACGACCTGATCATGGAGCTGGCCGCGACCTGGGAGCGCGGCCTCTCGCCCGGCCTCGGAGTGCAGCTCTACGCCGCAGCCGCGGGCGAGCCGGCGTTGGGTCCGGTCGCCTTTCCGCACCGGCCGAGCGCCATGCCAAACCCGGTGGCGCCCATCAGCCACCACTGGATGGACGCCAGCCACATCTCCTTCGGGGTCGCCACGCTCGGGCTATACGGCCGGCGTTGGAAGATCGAGGGCTCGGCGTTCAACGGCCGGGAGCCCGACGAGGATCGCTACGGTCTGGACGTCGGGCCGCTTGACTCGTACAGCGGACGGCTGACCCTGCTTCCCGGCGACCGCTGGGCGATCCAGGTGTCGGCAGGGCGCATGGCCGACGCCCACGTTCACGTCGGGGTCCCCACTCCGGGACGGTTGTGCCCGGCGAGCGTGGCCTGCCATCCGATCGGACAGATCGACGACGCCCAGCTCGACGTCGTGCGTGGAACGGCATCCGTCATCCACCAGCGTCCGCTCGGACGGAGCGGCCACTGGGATACCACCCTCGCCTACGGTCGCAACTACGAGGAGGGACACCGGGAGACCCAGGGCCTGCTGGTCGAGACCAGCGTCGATCCGGGCGGGCTCCTCGCCTTCTTCGCCCGTGGCGAGCTGGTCGAGAAGTCGGATCACGACCTGGCGATTCCGCTCGGCGTGGACGTCGACGTGTACCGGGAAACGCTGTTCAGGATCGGTAAGGCCACTGCCGGCATCGAGGGTCGCCTGCCGACGATCGGGGGGATCCGGCCGGGTCTGGGGCTGGGGGCGTCGCTGTCCGTCCTCCCCGACGACCTGGAGGACATGTACGGCTCCACCCGTCCGGTGGGGTGGTTCTCGTTTCTGCGGCTCTCGCCGGCCCCGGGCCGGCCCGCGGAGGTTGAGCATCCGCACGAGTAGCCCGGCGGGCCAGGGCGGCGGTTCCCGGCCGGCGCTGCTCGCCGTGATCCTCCTCGGGACGGTGGCCGGGTCGGCGGCCGCGGCGGCTCCGGACAGTGCCACGAAGGCCCGGCTCCACTTCACCCTATTCGTGTCGATCAGCGGCGAGGGGGAGGTCACCAGCGACCAGCCCACCCCGGACTCGGGCGTCATCGACTGCCCCGGCGGGGCGTGCGCGGCCTCGATCGCCACGGGCGCGGAAGTCAAGCTCACCGCGACCCCGGCGAGCGGATGGGAGTTCGCCGGCTGGAGCGGGGACTGTGTCGGGACCGGGTCGTGCACGCTGACGATGGACCAGGTCAAGGTCGTGTCCGCGAGCTTCCGGCCGCTCGGCGGCGGAGAGGCCCGACCCCTCACCGTTTCGATCGCGGGCGACGGCACCGTCACGTCGTCTCCGGCCGGTATCGCGTGTCCGGGGGATTGCTCCGAGGAGTACGACTTCGGCACGGTCGTCTCGCTTACCGCCATGCCGGGACCCGGCTCGTCGTTCGGCGGATGGTCCAGCGATTGCTCGGGGCGGGGGAGCTGCCAGGTGACCCTCGATCGTGAACGGCGCGTGGGAGCGCTCTTCCCGGGGCCGACCCAGGACCTGAGCGTCAACATCGTCGGGGAGGGCACGGTGCGCTCCTCGCCGGCCGGGATTCTGTGTCCGACCGACTGCAGCGAAGGATACCCGGGCGGGACGGCCGTGACGTTGACCGCGATCCCCGCCCCGGAGTGGCTGTTCGGCGGCTGGGAGGGGGCGTGCGCGGGCACCACATCGTGCGCGCTGTCGATGAGCGAGGACAGGTCGGTGACCGCGAGATTCGCGCAGCAGGCGTTCCCCCTGCAGGTTTCGGTGGTCGGGGAGGGGAGCGTCACTTCGGTGCCGGCCGGCATCGACTGCCCGGACGAGTGTGAGGCCAGCTTCGCGGACGGCGCGAACGTGACCCTGACCGCGAGCCCGGCGGCCGGCTGGGAGCTCGAAGGGTGGAGCGGCGCATGCACGGGGGCCGGCCCGTGCTCCGTGCCGGTCACCGGACCGCTCTCGGTAGCGGCCACGTTCCGCCCGGAGACCGTCACCGTCACTGTGACCGTGACCGGGAGCGGCTCGGTCTCCTCCGCGCCTCCCGGGATCGCGTGCCCGGGGGAGTGCGCGACCAGCGTAGCGGGGGGGACCACCCTCCAGCTGACGGCGACCGCCGGGGCGGACTGGAACTTCACCGGCTGGCGCGGAGCGTGCAGCGGGTCGGGGGCCTGCATGCTCACCCCCGCCACGGACGTGGAGGTCACGGCGGCCTTCCGCTCCTCGACCGCCAACGTGGACACGACCTCTCCGGGCTCGGCGGAGCGGGTGGACGGTTACGATCTGGCGCGCGTGCTGGAAGCGATCTCCACCGACGACCCGCGGCTCGACCTCAACGCCGACGGGACCACCGACCTGAACGACCTGAACATCGTCCTGCAGGCGCTGGGGGACCCGCGATGAGGATGACCCGTACCCTGGCCCTGGCTGGAGGGCTCGTCGTCATGGCCGGCTGCGGAGAAGGCCAGTTCTTCGACGAGGTCGAGGCTCGCGCCTGTCCCGAGGCGATCGAGCTCGATACGGGCAGCGCCCCCCGCTCGAACGCGATCGTGGTCTCTCTGCTCTCGTTCGATTGCCAGCTCGGCTCGCTGGTGGTCGAGGTGGAGGCGGTGGACGTCGAGCCGGGGGTCACGATGGCGTACGTGGAGCTCGTCGACGTGCCCGATCTCCTGGGAGTGCGCAGCGTGGCGGGGGGAAGCTATCCATCCCAGGGAACGGCGCCGTTCTTCGCTGCCGGCCGCGGTGTGGCCGAGACGCCGGATCACTTCCTGCTCGTCCATGGCGGACTCCAGCCATCCTCCCAGGACGGAGGGGTCGTCTTCGTCATCGACTTCGACCTCATCCGGACACCCTTCCGGGACGAGATCGCGGAGCTGGCCGTCGATCCCGAGACGAGCGCGCTGTTCGGGGCCGATCACCGGCCGGTCCAGGGGGTCTCGTTCGTCGGGACACGGATCCGGTTCCGCTGAGCGGTGTAGCCGCGCGCCTCCCCCAGCGACCACGCCCCGAACAGGATCAAGGTCCAGGGCAGCGCGACGAGAAACCGCGCCAGGAGCGCCGGGCGGCATCGGCCGACCCGCAGCCCCGCGCGGGCGGTGAGCAGAAGCGGCACGACCGGCGCGGCAGCGATCCGGAGACCTCTCTCGAGACCGCCCCCGACGGCCCGATGCGAGCCGAAATGCAGACCGTGCCGGATCCGTTCGCGGGCGCGAGCGGTCAGCCGATTGCCGTCCGCCATCCGAACGCGCAGGTCGGCGTGTCCGCCCAGGGTCTCGCCCAGCGCCGCGAGCCGCCGGTTGACGAAGGCCTCCCAGAACCCGTCGTCGCGGTCGGTCCAGGCCCGCTCCAGAGCGGCCCGCCGGTAGGCCACGTTCTCCCCCGGCAAACCTGCGTCGGGTCCCTCCCCGGGCGGGTTCAGAAATGCATGGAAGCGGGCGAAATAGAGCCCCCAATCGGTCGACGATCCGTGGCGCGGGGGATCGATCGGTCCGCCGAAGGCGGCGCACGGGGGGTCTTCGCCGACCGCCCGGCTGATCGCCGCGATCCAGTCGTCGGCGGGAACGCAATCGGTCGAGGTGAGGGCGACCCACGGGTAGCGCGCTCGCTGGATGCCGATTCCCCACAGTCGTGGCACGAGCGCGTCGTCTCCAGCCTCGACCCGGACCTCGACCGCCGGTCCGGCAGGCCGCTCGCCGAAGCGGCCCGCCGCCACCACGATGAGCTCTCCACCGATGGCCGCGACCTGCGGCCTCAGCGTATCCAGGCAATCGCGCAGGCCGCTCCGCCGTCGCACGGCCAGGACCACCGAGATCATCCCGGCGGACGCAGGATCGTGTCCCGCGCTCGCGCGACGGCGAGCGTCTCGCCGGGCGGGATCGGCCCGGGCAGAGCGGAGCCGCGAACGGCCGTGTAGCACCGGCCCACCAGCTCCCGCAGGCCGGGAAAGGCGGGCTCACGGCGAGCTGCCCGGCGGGCGAGGTTGGACCCCCCCATGAGGAGCGTCCGGCCCGCCAGCGAGAACGGCCGCGCCAGCTTGCGGCCGCGCGACGCGCCACCCCGCTCGAAGAACGCGTAGCCGTGGAAGAGGTCCGCGTGGGCGCTCCCCGCCTCCCCCAGGATCGCCAGCGTGCTCCGCGCCGGGCGGGCGCTCATCGACACGAAGATCTCGATCGTTCCGCCCCCGGCGCACGCGACGGCCCGGATCTCTCCGGCCGCCGGCCGCATGACGTGCCATGGAAGGTCCTCGAGCGGCCAGTCGAAGAGACGCGCCAGGAGGGACAGGGGGTGAGACAGGATCTCCCCGGCGATTCCGTCGCGCCCCTCGCCGGCCAGGCCTTCGGCGCCGGCCGAGCAGATCGTGACCTCGACGTGACGGATCGTTCCGAGCCGGTCGAGCCCACCGGCGACCCGTGCCACTCCGTGCTGGAAGACGTATTGATGGACCGGGCACAGCAGCCGTCCCCGCTCTTCGGCGAGCTTGAGGAGACCTTCGGTCTCCGCGGCGTCCGCCGCAAGCGGCTTTTCGACGAGCGCAGGGCAGCCGGCCATGAGGATCGAGCGCGCGAGCTCCGCATGGGTCGGGGTGGGCGTGCAGACGTGGACGACGTCCACCTCGGCGAGGTCCACCTCCGCGAGCGACGACGCGGCGGGCGCGACCCCCGTCGCTGCCGCGAGCGCCCGCGCACGCTCGGGCCGGAGGTCGACGACCGCCACCACGCGGCCGCCCGAGCGGACCGCCGCGTCCGCATGCCAGCGTCCCATCAGTCCCGCCCCGACGATCGCCGTCCGGATCACCGGTCGTCCGCTCCGGGCGCCGAGGCCCAGATCCTGATCTCTCCGTCCTCGATCGTTGCCGGGAACCGTCGCGCGGGCCTGTAGCCGCGCACGATCGACGCGTGTAGCGCGGGGCGCTCCACGCGCAGGGCGGGTTCGAAGGACGTCAGCAACCACACCGTCGCCTCCCGGTGATCTCGTTCCACGAGCTCCAGCTCGGCCAGGGTCTCGACCGCGCGCAGATCGAGCTCGGGCGCCACCCTGGAGGCATAGAACATGGCTCCCCAACGCGCCGTGTCCACGGGGACCAGGACGTCCCCCGGCCGCGCCCGCGCCGCGACCCAGGCGACGGAATCGCGGCTGGCCTGCTTGGGAATCCGGTAGTAGCGGGGAAGGGAGAGAAGCGAGGCCAGCGCGAAAGCCGCCGCCACCAGGACGGGGAGCCACCTCCCGCGGCGCCAGGCCGAAGCCGCGCCGACGACAAGGAGGGAGCCGATCGGCAGCGCGAGCAGGAAGAAGCGTGGGGACCAGGCCATGCGGGAGACCGCGGCGACCTCGAGCAGGAGCGGCGCCGTCAGAACGAGCGTGAACACGGGCTGCCGCCGAACGAACGCCGGAAACGCCACCAGGATCGGAACGAGGAGCGCGCCCAGGACGGCGAGCCCTATCCCGCCCAGCCCGTCCCGGAGCCCCCGCCAGAGCATCCCCAGCCGTTCGGCTTGGGAGAGCACCTTGACGAGGGGTGCGCCCGAGACCTCGTCCGCGGCCATGGCCAGCACCCAGGGGAAGGTTCCCGCATAGATATGGAGAACCGCCAGCCCGAGCAGGGCCCAGGTCACCAGCGGCCGGCCCCCGCAGGGCAGCCCACGCGCTCCCGATCGCCGGCGACCCGCCCACAGCGCCGCCCACGCTAAAGCGTGACCGGCGGGAACGAAGATTCCGAACAGCGCCGTCGCCGACGCCAGCAGCGAGGCCAGGCCGTAGAGCGCCCAGTCGCGATCCCGGCCGCGTTCGAGCGCGCGCAGGAACAGCCAGGTGGCGAGCATGGACCACATCAGCAGCATGCTGTAGCCGCGGGCGTTCTGTGAGAAGAACACGTGGTGGTAGGATACGGCGACCAGGGCGGCCGCGAGCCACGCATCCCTCTCGGCGAGGGCGCAGCGGCCGAGCGCGTAGACGATGGGCACGGTGACGATCCCCGCCAGCGCCGCCGGCAGCCGCGCCGCCCATGCCTCCGCGCCGAACAGAGCGGTGGTGACGAGCATCGACAGCGTGTACAAAAGATGGTTGTTGAGGGTCGGTGTGGCGAACAGCAGCTGGCGAGGGGAGCGGTCCCCGAGTCCCACCAGCACGGCGGCCTCGTCCAGCCAGAGCTGCGCGTCGAGCCCGTAAAGCCTGAGTCCGGCGGCGCCCAGCACCAGCAGGCCGAGCCATAGGGATGACCGCCCTCGCCTGGAGTCGGCCGGCGGGGGCCCGCAGACGGCGTCCTTCCCCCCGTCGCGGCGGGTGGACGGCCAAGGCGACCAGCCGGCCGACCACCCGAAGGCCAGCAACGCGTCGATCGCCAGCAGGCTCCGAAACAGCGAGATAGGGAGGAACGGCGGCTCCAGCCGGACCGTCATCCCGGGATCGGGGGCGAACCACCTCTCCGGGACGAGAACGGCGACCGCGACCGCAGCCGCCGCGAGGGCCACCCCGGCGATCCTGCGCCTCGCGGCCGGTGGCCTGGAGCCGGCGCTCCTCAACGTGCGCGGGAGGTCGTCAGCCGAACGACCGCCGCCTGCCCGGTGCGGGACCGATACGCGAGCTCGAGCCGGTCCCGTCTCGACTCGAGCGCGGGGCTCAGCGTCTGCTCGGTGGACGGGTCGAGGAGCAGATGGGTGACGCCGTTCTCGTCGACGAAGCGCCAGATCTCTTCGGTGCCGGCATGGAACGGGTGGACGACCGCCGGGCGCCCGCTCCAGTACCAGGCCAGGGTCGGCTTGCGCGCCAGGACGACCGCGTCGGGCGCATGCGCGCCGATCCAACGCGCGGCGTCGAAGTATTCCCGCCAGAAGGAGGGGTAGCCGGCGAGCTCGTCGCCCGCGAGCCAGGCCCGTGTGCGCGGTACCTGGCGGCCGGCGGCAGCCACGCCGCCGGCCAGGAGAGCCGCCGCGACCAGGCCGGTGGCGGCGATGGCCGGAACGCGGCCGCGGCCGAGCCGGCGCGCGACGTCGTCGGCGCCGGCCAGCACGTAGAGCCAGAGAAACGGGGCCAGCGTGAGGAAGATCCGCTCTCCCAGCCAGGGCCACAGATAGATGAGGCCCACGGTGGCCGCGACCCAGAGGTCCCAGGGGCGGAGCCCGCGCGAGCGCAGGAGGCGCCAGGCGCCGAGCAGGACGAGCGCGCCTCCCAGCGTGGCGCCGAAGGCCCGGGCCGCCGCCGGAGGCGGGGAAGCGGGCCAGAAGAGGCCCGGCAGCTGGTAGGTTCCGTACTCGACCACGATTTCCACCAGCCGCTCGCCCAGGACACGCACGAGGTCGCCCGCGGGCGCGGACAGTGGAGATCCGGCGGCCGCCTGCTCGACATAGCCGGCTCCCACCCCCGCCGGTCGCCGGGACCAGGCGATCCAGGGGAGTGCGCCCAGCCCGAAGAAGGCCGCGGCGGACGCGGCCCGCCGCCAGCGCCGTTCGAGGAGCGCCCATCCCACGACGGCAGCGAACAGCGCCACGCCGGCCAACCGGACGTAGAACGCGCCGAGCGCGAGCGCGCAGGCGAGGATCCAGCCCGTCCATCCGCCCTCCCCGCGGGCCGGATCGGTCTCGCGCTGAAAGGCGAGCAGGGCGGCGACGGCGAGAGCGGCGAACGTCATGTCGGAGAGGACCCAGTGCGTGTACGCGCGGAAGGGGGGATAGAGGCCGACCAGCGGAACGACCGCCGCCGCAGCCCATGCCGGCACGGCGGGCTCGCGGCGCGCGAGGGCGTACGTCGCCCACAGGAGACCCGCCCCCGCCAGCAGGGAGAGGAGCTTCATGGCGACGATGCTCCCGCCCGAGAGGAGGTAGAACGGAACCAGGAGAGTGGGAAAGCCGGGCGGATACAGGGTGTGGGGAGGAGCCCCCGGCCGTACCAGGTCGACGTAGCCACGGCCGGTCGCGAGCGCGCGTGTCAGCGCGTAGTACTGGCCATTGTCCCCGCCGGTGAACAGGTACGGGTCGAACGCCACGATCGCCAGGGCGAGCGCGACGGCCCCTCCGACCAGCGCCCAGACCCGCGGCCGCAAGCTCGTGTTCTTCGGCATACCCATAGGGAACGGCCGCGCGATCGGCGCCCGCGACGCGGGGCAATATACGAACGAAGGGTCCGGGATGCTGAGATCCCGGACCCTTCGCGGAAGCCCGTGCCGGAACGTCTACTTCTCTTCGTCGACCACCTCGTAGTCGGCTTCGATGACGTCCTCCTCGGGCGCGGCGCCTGCGGAGTCCTCGGCACCCGCGCCCTCCGGCGCCCCGGCGGGAGCTTCGGCGGCCTGGTAGGCCTTGGCCGCCGCCTCGCTCCAGCGCCCGCGCAGCTCCTCCAATGCCGACTTGAGCTCGTCGTCGTCGTCGTGCTTGAGGGCCTCGCGGATGCGCTCGACCGAGCCCTCCACCCGCGCCTTCTCGTCGGCGGGGATCTTCTCGCCGAGATCCTTGAGTCCCTTCTCGACCTGGTAGGCGAGCGCATCGGCCTGGTTCCGGGTCTCGACCCGCTCGCGCCGCTTCTTGTCCTCGGCGGCATGCGACTCGGCCTCCTGGACCATGCGCTGGATCTCGTCGTCGTCGAGGCCGCTCGAGGCCTCGATCCGGATCTTCTGCTCCTTGCCCGTGGCCTTGTCCTTGGCCGAGACGTGAAGGATGCCGTTGGCGTCGATGTCGAAGGTCACCTCGATCTGGGGTACGCCGCGCGGAGCGGGCGGGATCCCGGTGAGCTGGAACCGGCCGATCGTCTTGTTGTCCGCGGCCATGTCCCGCTCTCCCTGCAGCACGTGGATCTCGACGGTGGTCTGGTTGTCCTCGGCCGTCGAGAACACCTCGGTGCGCTTGGTCGGGATCGTGGTGTTGCGGGCGATGAGCGTCGTCATGACGCCGCCGAGCGTCTCGATGCCGAGCGACAGGGGGGTCACGTCGAGCAGCAGCACGTCCTTGACGTCGCCCGCCAGGACGCCGCCCTGGATCGCGGCCCCGACCGCCACCACCTCGTCCGGGTTGACCCCCTTGTGGGGCTCGCGGCCGAACAGGCTCCGGACCGTCTCCTGTACCTTGGGGATCCGGGTCGAGCCGCCGACCAGGATCACCTCGTCGATGTCCGACGGCTTCATGCCCGCGTCTTCGAGCGCCTGCTTGGCGGGACCGACGGTGCGCTCGACGAGGTCGTCGATCAGCTGCTCGAACTTGGCGCGCGTCAGCGTCAGGTGCAGGTGCTTGGGGCCCGACTGGTCGGCCGTGATGAACGGCAGGTTGATGTCCGTCTGCTGTGTCGAGGAGAGCTCGATCTTGGCCTTCTCGGCCGCCTCCTTGATGCGCTGCAGGGCCATCGGATCCTTCTTGAGGTCGATGCCCTCCTGCTTCTTGTACTCCTCGGTGATCCAGTCGATGACCCGCTGGTCGAAGTCATCGCCGCCGAGGTGCGTGTCGCCGTTGGTGGCCTTGACCTCGAAGACCCCGTCCCCGATCTCCAGGATGGAGATGTCGAAGGTGCCGCCGCCGAGATCGTACACGGCGATCTGCTCGTCCTGCTTCCTGTCGAGCCCGTAGGCCAGCGAAGCGGCGGTCGGCTCGTTGATGATCCGCAGCACGTCGAGGCCGGCGATCTTGCCGGCATCCTTGGTGGCCTGGCGCTGACTGTCGTTGAAGTAGGCGGGCACCGTGACCACCGCCTTCTCGACCTTCTGGCCGAGGTAGTCCTCGGCGGTCTGGCGCATCTTCTGAAGGATCATCGCCGAGA
Source organism: Gemmatimonadota bacterium (assembly GCA_035708865.1). Taxonomy (GTDB): domain Bacteria; phylum Gemmatimonadota; class Gemmatimonadetes; order JACCXV01; family JAHWKZ01; genus DASRVA01. Next base: position 12,172 of record DASTFF010000027.1, read on the forward strand.
TCTCTGGCGGGCTGTAGGTCTTGTCACCGATCGTGACCACGACCTGGCCGTCGGATCCCTTCTCGATCCCGTACGGCATCTGCCCCCGCTCGGCCTCGACCTCTTCGTACTTCCGTCCCATGAATCGCTTGATGGAGAAGATCGTGTTCTGTGGATTGGTGATGGCCTGGCGCTTGGCCACCTGTCCGACGAGCCGCTCGCCGTCCTTGGTGAACGCCACTACCGAAGGGGTCGTGCGGGAGCCCTCGGCATTCGGGATGACGACGGGGTCGCCCCCCTCCATGACCGCCACGACCGAGTTCGTCGTGCCGAGATCGATTCCTATGACTTTGCTCATGGCCTGCCCCTCGCAGATGTGAAGATGACGGGACCGGACCTGCATTTTCGGCGGTCCGCCGGCCCCGATAAGAATCCGCCTGCTTCTAGGTGCAAGCGCTGTGCCGCTCGATTTCGCGCCATTGTGGCAGGTTGTCGAAGGGGCTTGTGGAGAAATCACGGCCACGCCAGATTGCCGCCCCCATGCGGAGAATCCTGCAAGCTCTCGGGGGGGTGGCCGCCGTCGTCCTCGGCGCGGCCCTGCTCGCTCTGCTGTATCTCCTGGTCGCGTTTCCGAAGGCCGAGCCGGCCCCGGACATCGTCGTCGAAGCGACCCCCGATCGGATCGAGCACGGGCGATACCTGTTCCACAACGTGACGGCGTGCGCCGAATGCCACGCGGTCCACGACCGGACCCGGCTCGGCGATCCGGTCGTGCCGGGGGGCCTGGGCCGAGAGAACTACGAGGAATGGAGCGCCAGGGCGGGATTCTTTCCGCCCAACCTGACACCGGCCGCGCTGGGCGACTGGACCGACGGGGAGATCATCCGCGCCATCGCGAGCGGCATCCGCAGGGACGGGGTCGCGCTCTTCCCGGCCATGCCGTACGACCTCTACGGGAAGCTGGCGCAGCCGGACCTGGAGGCTCTGGTGGCGTACGTCCGGACACTGGATTCCCTCCCGGTCGAGCACCAGCGGGAGCGGCTCCCGCTCCCGCTCAACCTGATCGCGCGGCTCGCCCCGCGACCCGCCCGTCCGCCCGCGGCGGCCCCGCGGTCGGGGCTCGAGCGGGGACGCTACCTGGTCGAGGTCGCCGGTTGCCGCTTCTGTCACACTCCCTTCGAGGGGACTCCACCCCGCGCGGTGGAAGCGCTCACGTTCGCCGGCGGTCACGAGTTCGAGGTCCCGGACGGCGTCGTACGGTCGGCCAACATCACCCCCGACGCCGAGACAGGGATCGGCGGCTGGACCCGTGAGCGGTTCCTGGGGCGCTTCCAGGCCTTCCGCGCAGGGGCCGCCACGGGCGGCCCGAAGCCTCCCGGAACGCCCCCCACCGTCATGCCGTGGGCCAACTTTGCGGGCATGCGCGAAGAGGACCTGGCCGCGATCTACGAGTACCTGCGGACCGTCGAGCCCGTCCGCCACCGCGTTACGACCTTCGAGCCGGTCTCAGCCGGGCCGGAGCCTTAGATCCGCCGCGGTTCGATTGACGCGCCCGGGGCGGCGCGGTACTCTCGCCCACGTGCGCTTCGCCCGCGTCATCGGCCGCGTCGTGAGCACCCGCAAGGTGCCGCCGCTCGAGGGGTACAGGCTGCTTCTGATCGAGCCCACGACGGCTCGAGGAGAAGCCGCGGGGGCTCCGCTGGTCGCGGTCGACACCGGGCAGTACGGGGACGACGAGTGGGTCTTCTACGTCACCAGCCGGGAGGCCTCCCTGCCGCTCCGTGATCCATTCTGTCCCGTCGACGCGGCCGTCGTCGGCAAGGTCGACCGCGTCGACCTGGAAGACGGAGCCGCGATCCTGGACCTCGGACCGCGCGGGGCCGCTCCATGATCATTGCCCGGGTCGTAGGAACCCTGACCGCGAGCGACAAGAACCCCGAGCTTCGGTCGACCAAACTGCTCGTCGTCCAGCCGCTCGACCTGGACGGAGAGCCGGACGGGGACGAGGTGATCGCGGTCGATCGCGTGGATGCCGGGGTCGGCGAGCGGGTGCTGATCTCCCGCGAGGGGAACGCGGCCCGTCAGGTCACCGGCCGCGACCTTATTCCACTCCAGAACCTGGTGATCGGCGTGGTCGACCGGATCGACCGGATCGACGGCGGATCTCCAGGGGGCCGCGGGCCCGCGTGAGCCCGACGCCAGGCAGCCGCGCTGAGCGCCTCGATCGGATCGCCGACATGATCGCGGCCGAGCTCCTCCGACAGACCGGCGCTTCGGCAGCCTGCGGCTGCGACGGCGGGTGCGACGGCTCGTGCTGCGCTTCGCGTTGCGGCGACCGGATCAGCCGGCTGGCCGCCTGCGGGGCCGAGCGCTTCACCGCCGGCCCCGGCGTCGGGGCGTGCGACAACGCGCTGGCGCGGATGATCGACCACACGCTTCTCGCACCTTCCGCCACCCGCCGCCAGATCGAGGAGCTGTGCGAGGAGGCGGCGGCGAACTGCTTCGCGACCGTGTGCCTGAACCCCTGGTGGGTCCGCCTGGCCGCGCGGCGGCTGGCGGGGACCCCCGTCCGCGTATGCACGGTCGTCGGCTTCCCGCTCGGGGCCAACCGCACCGAGACCAAGGCGTACGAGGCGATCCGCGCCGTCGAGGACGGCGCGGGCGAGCTCGACATGGTGCAGAACGTCGGGGCGCTCAAGTCGGGCGATTACTCGGACGTCGAGCGCGACATCGCCGCGGTCGTGAAGGCCGCGCAGGGGCGGGCGCGGGTGAAGGTGATCCTCGAGACCGCGCTGCTGACGGACGAGGAGAAGGTGAAGGCGTGCGTCCTCGCCCGCGAGGCCGGCGCGCACTTCGTCAAGACCTCGACCGGGTTCGGGCCGGGGGGCGCCACCGAAGAGGACATCCGTCTCATGCGGCGGGTGGTCGGCGCGGAGATCGGTGTCAAGGCGGCGGGCGGTGTCAAGGACCAGCCGACCGCGCTCAGGATGATCGAGGCCGGGGCGACCCGGATCGGCGCCAGCGCCGGCGTGCGGATCGCGCACGGCAACGGGGCCGGGCCCGAGCGCGGCTACGGGGCCGAGCCGGCTGCGGCCGGAGAGGTGGAAGGCGGGCCGGACCGCTCCCCGGCGCCGGCCGGCCCGGCGCGAGGCACGGTGATCGCCCGGCCACACGCCACGATCCACCGGCTCTGACCCTTCTCGCGCTGATCCCCGCCCACGACGAGGAACCACGGATCGCGGCGGTCGTAAGCGAGGCGGCGCGTCACCTCCCCGTCGTGGTGGTGGACGACGGCTCGGCCGACGGCACGGCGACGGCCGCCGCGGCGGCCGGGGCGCGGGTCGTCCGGCAGATCCCCAACCAGGGCAAGGGAGCGGCGCTGCGGGCGGGCTTCCGGCTCGCGCTCGGCGAAGGCGCCGAGGCGGTCGTGACGCTGGACGCCGACGGCCAGCACGATCCGGCCGAGATCCCGAAGCTCATCGCCGCCTTCCGGTCGGCGCGACCGGAGCTCGTGATCGGCTGCCGCGACTTCCGGGCGATGCCGCCGCTCCGGAGGCTCGCCAACACGCTCGGCTCGCTCACGCTGCGCCTGGCGCTGGGAGTCCGGATCCGGGACAACCAGTCGGGCTATCGGGTGGTCGGCCGGCCGGTCATGCAGGCGATGGCGTCGAGCGCGGAGAGCGGTTTCGAGTTCGAGGTCGAGATGATCGCCGAGTGTCTGCGCCGCGGGTGGCCGATCGAGTGGGTTCCGATCCGGACCATCTACGCCGGCGAGGCGAGCCACATCCGGAATCGCGACCACCTGGCCGGGTTCATCCGGACGGCGTGGCGGTTGCGGCGGTCGCTGAAATGAGGAGCAGGGCGTTGAACATGGCCGAGATCAAGGCGTCGGACTGAGGAGACCCGGGGCGTACGAATCGCGTACGCCGCAGGGTCGCCGAAGGAGGACAACGCACGGGGTACCCGCGAAGCGGGTCGCGGCCATGTTCAACGCCCTAGCCGAAGAGGTCGAGCGGGCCGTGTCCCCGGCCCAGGGGCGGCGCATCCCGGATCCCCCGCTGGACCCATTCGCGGGCCCGCCGTACGGCGTCCAGGATCTCGCGACCGCGGGCGACGTGGGCGGCGATCGCCGACGAGAGAGCGCAGCCCGATCCGTGGGTGCTGGTGGTCCGGATCCTGGGCGACCGGAAGAGCTCGATCCGTTCCCCGTCGTAGAAGACGTCGAGCAGCTCCTCGCCGGGGAGATCCCCGCCCTTGACCAGTACGGCCCGGGCGTCGAGCTCCTCGACGAGAACGCGGGCGACGGCCGGAAGCTGCCCTGGCTCGCGGATCTCCCAGCCGAGAAGCGTGGCCGCCTCGGGGGCGTTGGGGGTCACCAGCGTCGCCCGCGGCAGGAGCCACGTCCGGATCGCTTCCACCGCATCCGCCTCGAGCAGGAGGGCCCCGGTGCTGGCCACCATCACCGGATCCACGATCAGCGCCGGAAAGGCGTGCCGGTCGGCGGCTTCGGCAACCGCCGCTACGATCGCGCGATTGGCGAGCATGCCGGTCTTGACGGCATCGGCCGGGATGTCGGAGACGGTGGTCGCGATCTGCTCGGCCACGAACGCCGGGTCCACCGGGAAGATCCCCGTCACGCCCTCGGTGTTCTGGGCGGTCAGCGCGGTGATCGCGCTCGTCCCGTAGACGCCCAGCGCGTGAAAGGTCTTGAGGTCGGCCTGGATCCCGGCGCCCCCCGAGGAGTCGCTGCCGGCGATCGTCAGCCCGACCGGCGGACGTTGGCCGGTCATCCCCCGAATCTATCGGCGCGGAGCTATCGGCTGTAGCCCGAGAGACGCTGCTGGATCCGCGGCAGCTCGGCGTCGCGCGTGATCAGGTTCGCGCGCGGCGGGAG
>DASTFF010000028.1:0-3817 GCA_035708865.1 Gemmatimonadota bacterium
GCGCCTCGTCGATGTGGTCGGCGAGGATCGGCTCTCCCCACTCGACCTCGAGCCGCGCGTGGGCCTTCCCGTTGGCCGCGACGACCTCCGCCCAGCGCTGGCTGAAGGCGCCGTTCACGCAGCAGAGGGCGCGCTCTTTGACGCACGAGCGGGCCGCCGCCTCGAAGAGCCCGGTGGCCGAGGAGGTCGAGACGTGGACCCGGTGAGAGGTCTGGAAGACGGCCCTCAGGCGCGTCTGGACGGACTCCAGGAGCGCCGAGATCTCCGGGCCCCGGTGGCCGATCAGCCGCCGGGTCTGGGCGGCGAGGACTTCGGGCGCGACCTCGGTCGGACCGGGGAGAAAGAGGCGCGGAGGCTGGGCCATGGGGGCGGGAGTATGGAAGCCCGGGGCGGGGGCGGCAAGGAGAGGGGGCCGGGCGCCGGCTTGCCTGCCGGGCACCGGCGGGTGGGCCGGCCGGCGGAGGGTTCCCTTCGCAGACCCATGTTCAATTGGATTTGAAATCAAATGGATTTGAACATGCCCCGAAGAGGGCTATGCCCCGCCTGGACGCGGAGCGGGAACAGCCGCAGCCGTCCGTAAATCCAGGCCGGCGGGCGCGCGATTCCGGCTGCCGCTAACGTTCGCGCCGCCCGTGGCTTCCATTCGTCCCCTCGCCCTGCGCTTCTACTCCGACGACCTGGAACGGGAGTTTCGCGCCGTGTACGCGCGGTCGGCGATCCGACCTGCGCGCGCGACGACGGCCCTCGTGATCGCGCTCTACATCGGCTACCTCGCCCTCGACCTCCAGACAGGGACGGTGGCGACCAACCTGCCGATCCGGATCACGGTCGTCGCCGTCATGAGCGCGATCCTGGCGCTCACCTGGCACCCCGTCTTTCTCAGGATGCATTCCTGGATCCTCTCGATCGGCGCCCTCGCCGCGGCAGGCGGCATGCTCGCCATGATGCTCTTCCAGCCCCAGCACGAAGCCCTCTTCTACCCGGGGATCGGGATCGCCATCATCGGCACGTTCGCGCTCTTCCGGATCCTGTTCCCGCTCGCGCTCGCAGATGCCCTCCTCATGCTGGCCGGCTATCAGGTCCTGGGCCGCCTCTACCCGTTCGAGAACCTGTTCGTGGCCACCTTCTTCCTCGTCACCTGCCTCCTCCTCGGCGCCTTCGCGGGATGGCACATCGAGCGCTCAGCGCGGCTCGAGTTCGTGGCGCGAAAGGGGCTCGAGGAGGAGCGTGAGCGCTCCGAGCGGCTCCTCCTGAACATCCTCCCCAAGGTGATCGCCGACCGGCTCAAGACCGACCCCGCCCCGATCGCCGACCGCTTCCCCGAGGCGTCGATCCTGTTCGCCGACGTCGCCGGCTTCACCGCGATGTCGGGCGCGATGGAGGCCGAGGACCTGGTGACGTTCCTGAACGAGCTCTTCACCGAGTTCGATCACATCGCCGAGAAGCACGGCCTCGAGAAGATCAAGACGATCGGCGACGCCTACATGGCGGTGTGCGGGGTCCCGGTGGCGTGCCCGGACCATCTCGAGCGGATCGCCGAGGCGGCGCTCGAGATGCGGCGTGTGGCGGTCCGGGCCGGAGTCCAGGGTGACGGCCCCGGCGTACCCGTCGCCTTCCGGATCGGCATCGACACCGGTCCCGTGGTGGCCGGCGTGATCGGCGAGAAGAAGTTCATCTACGACCTGTGGGGCGACCCGGTGACGATGGCGAGCCGGATGGAGACCCACGGCGAGCCCGGGGCGATCCAGGTCACCGAGGCGGTGTGGAAGCGGCTCCGGAACTGCTACCACCTCGCACCCCGAGGTGAGGTCGATATCAAGGGTCGGGGCCGGATGCGAACCTATCTGCTGGAGGGAGCGATGGAGACGAGGCCGGCGATCCGCACCCAGTGAGGGATGCTATCCTGCGGGAAAAAGTGTCGTGAGGCGCAATGCTGCAGCGAGAGACCGGGAGAGAAGCGGAAGCGCCGCGGTTCGGGGATGCTTCGCCGGACCTATGTGCAAATGAACTTGAAGCCAGCCGCGGCTGAGCGGCCGCCTCAGGAGGCCGGTTCGAACGGATTCAGCAGCGCGACCCCAGTACGCTCGAGATCGGCCGTGTTGCGGGTGACGAGCGTGAACCGGTTCACCTTGGCGGTGGCCGCCAGCAGCCCGTCGACCGTGGCGATCGGATCGGGAACATTCATTCTCCCCCACTCCTCGGCTACCTCGATGGTCACATCGAGGATCTGCTCGGAGAACCGCCGTCGAAGTCCGGTCAGCCAGTCTTCGTACGTGGAGGCCTGCTCGGGATCGCGCCGCCGGAGCCTTTCGATCCCCTGACGAATCTCTCCCACGACCAGCACGCTCAGGTACAGGTCCCTCCCCGGGACGGATTCGAACCACGATTTGACGTTGGGGTTGCCGGCTGGCTTCCGGGCCTCGGACAGGACATTCGTGTCGAGGAGGTAGCTCAAAGCTCCACCGGGCGGGGCCGTCCGCTGTCGCGCCGGATGTCCAGACGACCCAGATCCGGACCCTCGAGGAGAAAGGCTTTGAAGTCGTCCTCGCCCTTCGTCAGCCGCCGATAGTCTTCGACCGACAGGATGACGACCGTCTCCCTGCCGTGGCGTGTCACGAACTGCGGCCCCCGGGCGATCGCCATTCGGACCAGCTCGCTGAACTTCTGCTTCGCCGTTTGGAGCTGCCATGCCATGGAGTCCCTACCTCCGTCTGGACAGACTAGACAGTAATGAAAGGGACACCCGAGAGCAAGACTGTCGGAGGGTTGCCGGTCGGAAGGGTCGGGAGGTGGAAGCCAGCAGATGGCGGGCCAGCGGACAGCGGGGTGAACCTGACATCGAGCCCGGTAGTCCGGGTCAGGCGAAGACGATCTCCGCTTCGGCCGCCTCCCGCAGATACGCCACGCGCCGGGACTCCTCCTCGAGGTCCGCGCGTGCGAGACGGCCGAGCTTCTCGACCGTGATCTCGGACTTCTTCCCCTTCGCCTTGACCCGCCAGAGCCCCGCCAAGCGGCCGTCCCTCAACACCGCCCCCGGGCTCGCGACCGGCCGGAAGAGCCGCTTCCGGAGCACCTGGTCCGGGGCGAGCAGCGGCCGGTTGGGCTTCTGGAGATAGGGGTCGCCCGGCGGGATCAGGCGAATACCCTCCGCGGCGGGCGGCGATTCGAGGGCGCTGACGTCCTCCTTCAAGAGCCACCCCTTGCCCTTCCCGACCCGCACCTCGGCCAGGTCCTCCTCCACCTCGTCCCACAGGCACTTCGCATGCGACTTCGCGAGCCCGGCCCACTCGGCGAAGTCGCCCGACGTGGCGGGTCCGTAGAAGTGGAGGAACCGCCGCACGGCCTCGCTCGCGGCGGGCGTCCGACCGTGCTTGGCCATCGTGTAGCGGCGCTCGGAGTCGAGCCGGGCACCCGCCTTGACCGTCCCGTAGCGCCACAGCATCGGAGCGACGTGGTGGCTCTTGCACCCCTTGCACCAGGGCATGAGGTCCTTGTGGACGCGCTCCCTGAGCTCCGCGTGCAGCTCGTTCTTGTCGAGCTTCCGGCCGTTCGAGAGCGCGTCCTTCGTGGCCGTCGCCACCTCCGCGAGGGCCTCGGTCGGCGCGAATCCCTTCTCGGCGGCGAGACGCTTGACCTGCTGGCCGAGCTGCGCGGCGAGCTCGTCGTCATCCCCGGCGATCAGGGCACGGCCGTAGAGCGCGTGGTCCTCGGGAGCGAGCGCGTGAATGGCGCCGCGGACGATGTGGGCAACCACCAGGTCGCCCTTGTCGATCGCGCGGTCGTAGGCCTCCCGCGTGACCCCCTCGGCTCGCGCGGC
>DASTFF010000029.1:0-13453 GCA_035708865.1 Gemmatimonadota bacterium
TACCTCCAGGACTCCGGCGCCAAAGGGAACCACGTGTTCTGCGACTACGCCAGCAACAAGGGCGACGTCAAGCTGTCGACGACGCTCCAGTGCAAGGAGGCCTCGCCGGCCGATGTCGCGCACGCATACCGCTGCTCGCCGTGAGCCGCTGCCGCGGGTGCGACTGCAGGGGTTTTGGACCGAGAAGGAGGACCAAATGACCGGAAAGCGGCTGGGAATTCGACACGCGGGACTGGCCGCGTTGCTCGTCGTCGCGACGGGTCTCCTCGCCGGACCCGGGACCGCTGAGGCCCAGGTCCAGAGGGGGCAGCCGACGACCCACGTCGCCGGACCGCCGAATCCCCAAGTCCTCGAAGCCATGGTCAACCCGCTCCAGGCACGTGTCCAGAGCCTCGAGCAGGAAGTCAAGCGGCTCGAGGCGGCCCTGGAGTCTCTGCGGCTGTCCATGAAGGCGAACCAGGAGCAGTTTGCCAAGCACCAACATCGGATTCCCAACTTCGGCGTTCTGAACGCCAAGTCGATCTACCCCGGCACCAACGTCTCGGACGACACGCTGGTAGCTGTTACCTGCGGGCCTTGCGTCAAGTCCGGGCTCAGCGGTCCGCCTGAGTAACGGTTCGCGATCGGCAACGAAACGCCGTTTCCTCTTGCGCATGGACGGGAGGTCTGCCATGACGAACTGGACGGGCTCCATAGAGCGAAACGCTCTCTGCACGGTCGGTCTTCTATTCGCGATGCTCCTGGTCGCTTGCGGCCGCAACGACCCTCCGGATCTCGACGAGATCGCCTCGATGAGCGAGGACGAGGCAGCCGAGATGGCCCGGGAGATGAAGGATCTTTCCGACGTCAGGGCGTGCGAGTTGCTTACAGCCGCCGAGGTCGAGGCCGCGACCGGGATGGCGTCCGCGCAGCCCGAGGACGTTTCGCAGGTTCAGGGACAGCTCCCCATGTGCCACTGGCCCGCCGCAGACGGGAGCGGGCGGATCCTCGCCGCCATCCTGGTCACGCGGGGGGGTCACTCGAGCTATGAGGAGTTCATCGAGATCTCCCGGAGCCAGATGGAAGATATGGACATCGAATTCCGGGAGGAGGACTGGCAGCACATTCCGGATGTAGGCGATTTCGGCGTCTGGGTCGGCGAGGAGTTCGCGGGGGGCATGCTCCAGGTCTATGACGATGGCTTGATGGTCCAGGTGGACGCGAGCCCGGCGGAAGGCATGGACGAGCTCGAGGCCTCGAAGGAGCTGGCGATGAAGGCGTTCGACCGCCTCGACTGAAGGTCGGTCATCTGCTCCGCGCACGGGTGAGGGTGAGGCCGACCAGGCGGGTCACGACCAGCGCGACGTACATGAGCCCGGCGACCTGCTCGAGCATGACCAGGGAGCGGGCGTGGGGGCGAACGGGCTGGACGTCCGCGAGGCCGGTGCTCGTGAGGGTGGTGAACGACAGGTAGAGGAGCTCGAACCATGTACGGGGAGCGTCCGAATCGAGGGCCGCGATGAAGGATCCCGGCCATACGATCTGGACCGCCATGAACAGATACGCGAACGCCCACGCGACCACGGTGAAGGCGGCGCCGGTCGCATACAGCTCGTCGACCGTGACCCTCTGGTCGTCGAACATGTAGCGGATGAGACCGTTCGCGGTATAGAAGTAGAAGGTCGCGTGTAACAGCGACGACGCCAGGATCACCGATCCGTTCTCTACGTAGAATGCCTCCAGGATGGTGAACGCGACCGTAGGCACGCCGATCAGGATCGCTACCCACCCCAGGGCGGGCGTGTTGCGGACGGCCCACACGGCCAGCAGCAGCACCGTCATCGAGAACAGCGACAGCAGCGTTCGGCCGGAGGCGCTGTCGTGCATGAAGGGGTAGGCGAGAACGCCGAGGAGCTGGACGGCCAGCAGCACGGCGGACGGGTGTCTCCTGGCGGTGACGAACCAGTCAGCCAAGAAATCGCTCTAAGGCTCGAAGAGCTCGGCGATGGCGAGCTGGAAGCCCGGCAGAACGTCGCCCCCCTCGAGAACACCTTCCTCGGTCAGTACCCGCACGTCTGTCTTCGACCGGAATACGGTCACGGTCCTGATGCGAGGATCGACGACCCAGACGAGGGCTGCCCCGACCTCCAGGTACTCGAGGACTTTCTCCTGGATCTCCGTCGCGCTGTTGGATGGGGAAACGATCTCGACTGCAAGATCGGGAGCGACCCGCCAGAATCCTTGTGGAACATCCGTCCTGGGGAAACGCCCCGCCGAGATGAACGCCACGTCAGGCCCGCGAACGGTGGGCGGATCCTCGGCTAGGAGGAACCCCGTTTCGGTGACGACCCGCCCGAGACCGTGGTGACGCACATGATGATAGAGCCGTCCCACGAGCTCACCCGCCAGCAAGCCATGCTCGGCCCCCGGGCGTGGCTCACGAACGAGTCGCCCGCGCACGAGCTCGAGGAGGTATTCGTTCTCCTCCGGCAGCCGCTCGAACTCCTCAAGCGTCAACAATCCCTCGGTCAACTCCGTCCCGGGCACGCTCCCCCTCATTCCGACGATATCCCGACGGTTGCATGCGCAGCAAGTCTGCCCTGCGCCGGGGCATCAAGAACCGCGCCAGGGAGTGGTCTGGACGCCGCGCCTCGACCCGTCGCCGTACCGAGATCGACGAACGGTGCGGTCAGCTCCCCCGAAACGCGTTCGGTCACCTCTGAGGGTGACCCCCGTCTTTAAATCCGCTTCATTCCGAGCCGCGCTTCCACGCTCTGCTCGACGCAGTGGGCTTGGGAGGGCCGCCTCCAGCCTCCGGCCCCGCGATCATCATGCACGCTTTGCCGGATACGATCGGTGAATCCTGGTCGAACGCCACCCTGTGCGCTCAGCCCCGCGGCCTCACGGACTGGACGCGGTGAGCCAACCGTCCTACATAGTCATCCATGCTTGGCGTCGATCGCTGGCCACTTTTTAGGCAGCTCCGCGCCCGCGCTGACGGGACGGGGCCCGAGGCCATGTCCGACGGGACGCGAACCATGTCCGCCCGGATCCAGGGCGCGGAGGTCGCGCGCTCAATCTGCCCCTACTGTGGCGTCGGCTGCGGACAGCTCGTCCATCATAAGGATGGGAAGCTCGTCGCGATCGAGGGCGACCCCGAGAGCCCGATCAATCAGGGCACCCTCTGCCCGAAAGGCTCGGCATCCTACGAGCTCCTGACCCACCCGGGCCGGCTGACCAAGGTGCTCCATCGCGCTCCCCATGCGACCGCGTGGACGACGATCGGCCTCGACGAGGCGATGGAGCGGATCGCCGACTTGGTGTGGGAGGCCCGCAGGCGCACGTTCGTGCGGACTGGCGCGGACCTCGATGCGGAGGGTCAGGCGGCGACCGTTCCGGCCGACGAGCCCGTCCACCACACGACGGCGATCGCCCACCTGGGCGGCGCCACCCTCGACAACGAGGAGAACTATCTCATCAAGAAGCTCTTTACGGGCGGCCTCGGGATGGTGGCCGTCTCCAACCAGGCCCGGATATGACACAGCAGCACGGTGCCCGGTCTGGGCACCTCCTTCGGTCGGGGCGGAGCAACGACGGCGCAGCAGGACCTGGCCAACGCCGACTGCATCCTGATCGAGGGCTCCTCGATGGCCGAGGCCCATCCGGTCGGCTTCCGTTGGGTCGTGAAAGCCAGGGAGCGCGGGGCGACCGTGATCCATGTCGATCCGCGCTTCTCCCGGACCAGCGCGCTGGCCGACATCTGGGTCCCGATCCGGGCCGGCGGAGATCTGGCGTTCCTGGGGGGGCTGGTCCGGCACGTCATCGAGAATGGGCTCGACTTCCGCGAGTACGTCGTCCACTACACGAACGCCCCGGTCATCCTGCGCGAGGACTTCCGCGACACGGAGGACTTGTCAGGCGCTGACGGTCTACCCGAGGGCCTCTTCTCCGGCTGGGACCCCGAAACCGGATCCTACGATCCGACCACCTGGCGCTACGAGGGCGACGACCTCGGCCGTCCGAAAAAGGATCCCACCCTCCAGCATCCGCGCTGCGTCTTCCAGATCCTGAAGCGCCACTTCGCCCGCTACACGCCGGAAATGGTGGAGCGGGTGGCGGGAATTCCGCCCGACCGCTTCCACCAGGTGGCGAAAGCGCTCACCGACGCCTCGGGCCCCGAGAAGACGGCCGCCATCTGCTACGCGGTCGGCTGGACCCAGCACTCCAAGGGCGTCCAGATCATCCGGACGGCAGCCATTTTGCAGCTGCTCCTCGGCAACATCGGCCGCCCCGGCGGAGGGATCATGGCGCTCCGGGGCCACGCGTCGATCCAGGGGTCGACCGACATCCCGACCCTGTTCGACATCCTTCCCGGCTATCTCAAGATGCCGCGCGCCGGCCGCGGCGAGACGACGCTGGCCGGCTACCTCGAGAACCATCGCCGCGAGACCGGACTGTGGTTCCACACGCCGGCCTACATGGTGAGCCTCCTGAAGTCGTATTACGGGGACCGCGCGGCCGCGGCCAACGACTGGGGCTACGGCTGGCTCCCCAGGGTGACCCGCGACCACAGCCACTTCTCGTACTGGACCGAGATGGCCGACGGCAAGGTCGAGGGGCTGTTCATCATGGGTCAGAACCCCTCGGTCGGGGCCCAGAACGCGCGACTCGAGCGGCGCGCTCTGGCCAGGCTCAAGTGGCTGGTGGTCCGTGACCTGGTCGAGATCGAGCCGGCCATCTTCTGGCGCGCCGACTCGCCCGAGGTCCGGCGCGGCGAGCTCGCGACCCCCGACATCGCGACCGAGGTCTTCCTGATGCCGGCCGCCGGCCATGCCGAGAAGGAGGGGGCCTTCACGCAGACGCAGCGGATGCTACAGTGGCGCGAGAAGGCGGTCGAGCCGCCGGGCGACGCGCGAAGCGAAGCGTGGTTCATCCACCAGCTCGCCCTCCGGCTCAAGGCGAAGGCCGAAGGGTCGGAGGACCCCGACGACGAACCGCTCCGGGCGCTCGACTGGTGGTATCCGGAGGACGCCCACGGCGAGCCGCGCATGCTCGCGGTCCTGGCGGAGATCAACGGCTGGTACGCCGACCCGTCGAAAGGCTCGGATCTCCCGGCGTCAGACGGCGATCCACCGGGGGCGATCTGGCCGCTGGACAGGGTGGGGCGTCGCCATCACGGAGCCCAGGTCACCGGCTTCGCCGATCTCGCCGACGACGGTTCGACCGCCTGCGGCTGCTGGATCTACTCGGGGGTGTACGGGCCGGACGACGTAAATCGCGCCAACCGACGCGAGCCGCATGGACCCTACGGCCACGGCTGGGGCTTCGCTTGGCCTGGAGACCGGCGCATCCTCTACAACCGGGCCAGCGCGCGTCCCGACGGCTCGCCGTGGAGCGAGCGCAAGCGGCTGGTGTGGTGGGATTCCACGGCCGGCGAGTGGACCGGGGACGACGTCCCCGACTTCCCGCGCACGAAGCCGCCCGGATATGCCCCGCCCGCGGACGCGCGCGGAGTGGACGCCCATCCCGGCGACGCGCCGTTCCTCATGCACGAGGACGGTCTCGGCTGGATCTTCGTCCCGGAAGGCCTCCAGGACGGTCCGCTGCCGGCTCACTTCGAGCCGCTCGAGTCGCCGCTGCCGAACCCCCTGTACGCGCAGCAGACGAACCCGCCCGCGCGGTGGTTCCGGCGCCCCGACAATCCGTTCTCGGCCTTCGGCGACCCGCGGTTTCCCCACGTCCTGACGACCTATCGGCTCACCGAGCACCACACCGCGGGCGGGATGAGCCGCACGCTCTCGCACCTGGACGAGCTCCAGCCCGAGCTGTTCGCGGAGATCTCGCCCGAGCTGGCGAACGAGCTCGGGATCGCCAGCGGCGACTGGGTTACGGTCGCGAACCTGCGAGGGGCGATCGAGGCGCGGGCGCTGGTGACGCCTCGGATGCGCCCGATCCGGCTGGCGGATCGCACCGTCCACCAGGTCGCGATGCCGTTTCACTGGGGCTTCGCGGGGCCGAGCCGGGGAGACGTCGTCAACGATCTGATCCCGCTGTCGGGCGAACCCAACGTCACGATCCACGAGTCGAAGGCGCTGGTGTGCGCGGTGATCCGCGGCCGCCGCCCGCCTGACGCCGAGCTCGGCGCGTGGCTCGAGCGGACCTTGGGAGAGGATGTCGCGGCCACGGAAGGGTCGCCGCCGCGTGGCCCGGATGCCGCTCGGGATGCCGGGGGTCATGGGCAGGAAGGCAAGGCGTGACGCGGAACGTGTCACCTCTCTAACACCGGCGGACGCCGCGGTCCCCTAGGATCATGCCGTGCAGTCCCCGCGACCGGGACGGTCGTGGGGCCAACCGAGAGGAGGGTGCTTGTCATGCTGTGGACATTGGTCGCAATCCTGCTGGCCCTCTGGCTCGTCGGCTGGCTCGCCTTCGAGGCCGCCGGAGGGCTCATCCACGTCCTGCTCGTGGTGGCCGCGATCGTCATCGTCTGGCAGCTGGTGTCCGGGCGACGCGCGGTCTAGTCCGACCGGTGTGATCGCCGGGCCGGAGCAACCTGGCGGTCGCCGGCCTGAAGAGGACCTCTTAGCCTTCCCCGATCTGATGACGATCGGGGAAGGCCTCGTCAGCACCAACCAGGCGCACCACACCTATGTGGCGGATGGCGTCACGGTCGGGTTCTTCACCGACCCGACCGTATGCATCGGCTGCAAGGCGTGCGAGGTGGCGTGCAAGGAGTGGAACCGGGTTCCGGCCGCGCCGGCGGGCTGGACCGGGACCTCCTACGACCACACCGGGGCCCTAGGCGCGTCGGCGTGGCGGCACGTGAAGTTCCTCGAGCTGGGGCGACCGCCGGACCCGACGGTCTCGGCGGTTGAAGCCGAGGACCCCTTCCGCTGGCTCTTTCTCTCAGATGTCTGCAAGCACTGCGAGCATGCGGGGTGCCTCGAGGCCTGCCCGACCGGGTCGATCGTGAGGACGGAGATCGGCTCGGTGCTGGTCCAGGACGACGTCTGCAACGGCTGCGGCTACTGCGTCGTCGCGTGCCCGTTCGGCGTGATCGACCGCCGGCCCGAGCCCCTTCCCGGGGCCGGAGGAGCCTTCAAGTGCACGTTCTGCTATGACCGCCAGGTCGCCGGGCTCACTCCCGCGTGCGCCAAGGCGTGCCCCACCGAGTCGATCCAGTTCGGTCCCGTCGAGGAGATGCGCGCGCGCGCGCAGCGGCGGGTGGGGGAACTCGCCGAGCGGGGCGTCCGGGACGTCGCCGTGTACGATCCGGTGGACACCTCGGTCGGCGGCGTTCACGCGATCTTTCTGATCGCCGGCGCTCCGTCGTCCTGGGGCCTGCCGCCGACACCGGAGATCCCGACCGTCCGCCTCCGGACGGCCTGGACCTCGGCCGTCCTCACTGCGGCCGGTGCGCTTGCCGGTTCCCTCGCGGCCTTCCTCCTCACGTGAACAGCTTCGAGGAACGTCTAGACGAGCTCCGCGAGGAGGCTCGGCGACGGGGCTCGGTGGCAGGCCCGGGCACGCGTGCGGCCGGCGGTCCGATGCCCGCGGCCGCGGATGGCCCCGGATACTACGGACGGCCGATCGTCAAGCCGCCCGTCTGGACCTGGGAGATTCCGCTCTACTTCTTCACCGGCGGCACGGCCGGGATGGCCGCGGCGATCGCACTCGCCGCGCACCTGGCCGGCGATCCGGGAGCCGTGATGCGCCCGGCTCTCCGGCTCGCCTTTCTCGGCGGAGCGGTGATCTCGCCGGCCTTGCTCGTCATGGACCTCGGCCGGCCGCGGCGGTTTCTCCACATGCTGCGCGTCTTCAAATGGCAGTCGCCCATGTCGGTCGGCGCCTGGATCCTGTTCCTGTTCGGCGCCGCGGTGACCCTCGCGCTCTTCCTGACGGAGTGGTCGCTTCGCCCCGGGGCGCCCACCACCCTCGCATCCCTTCGCACCGTGGCCTTGGTCGCCGCCGGCGTCCTGGGTCCGGTCCTTGCGACTTACACCGGCGTGCTGATCGGTGCGACCGCGATCCCCGCCTGGTTCGCCCACCACCGGGACCTGCCCCTCCACTTCGGCGTGTCCGCGCTGGGCTCGGCCGCGGCGGCGCTCGAGCTGCTGGGCTTCCGGTCGCCGGCCCTCCACGCGATCGGCCTCGGGGCGGCGGGGGTCGAGATCGTGCTCGGCAGCTGGATCGAGCTCCGACAGCACGGTCCGGCCGACGCTGCCCTGCGGGAGGGCCATCCGGGCGGCCTCCTGCGGGGCTCGGGGCTGCTGACCGGCCCGATCGCACTCGTCCTCCGGCTCATCGGAGCCATTCCGTGGGCGGCCGGCGCCTTCCTGGCCGGGGCGCTCCTGGGCCGCTACGGCTGGCTCGCCGCCGGCCGGGCGTCGGGGTTGGATCCGGTGGCGACGCTCTCGGCCCAGGCCGCGGCAGGTCGTCAGAAGTGGATCCCCAGGCAGTCGTCCACCCGGACGTAGCCGAAGCGATCACCAAGCGCCCGATACGTGAAGCCGTCCGACAGATACCCGTGGTCCCGCCAGCCGATCTCCCTCATGGCGTCGGTCCGGACCAGGACCTGCAGGGTGTCGATCTGGCATACCAGCGGTTCGCCTCGTAGGATGACGGGTGGCCGGTCCATGAAGAATGGGAGCGGGCCGTAATGGAGGATCGAGCAAATGGCGAACTGCTCCCCGTTTCGGGCCCCGTCCAGCGCGGCGATCATCTTCTCCAGATAGTGCGGCAGGATCACGTTGTCATCGTCGAGAAACATGATGAACTCCGTGCCTGTATCGCTCGTGAGCACCTCCTGGCGAACACCGGCACCGAACCCGCCGTGATGCACGTTCGAGACGCGGTACTCGAAGCGGGGATCCTTCTCCCCGGCCAGCAGCCGCTCGACGTCGGGCTCGTGGACGCCGTCCGAACACACGACGTGCCGCCACGCCGCTTCGGTCTGCGCACGTACACAACCGAGACAGCGGGCGAGAATCGCCGCGTCCCGCCGATAGGTCGGCGTTACGATGGTGACCTTGGGATCCGGCACTGGCCCCTTCGTTGGGCGACGGACGCTTCGCGGGCGGGGAACCGCTACGATCCTTACGATGGATAAAGCTCGGGAATGCCCTCGCCTCTCGTAAGCTGCATCATTCCCACCTTCAACGGCGAGGACTTCCTCGGCTCCGCGCTCGACAGCATCTTCGCACAAACCTACCCCAACCTCGAGGTCCTGGTGGTGGATGACGGCTCCACGGACGGGACCGCGGATCTCATCGCGGACTACGGTCATGACGTCCGCTATCTATGGCAGCCGAACACCGGCCCCGCCGCGGCCTGCAACCGGGGCCTGAGGCAGAGTCGCGGCCGTTTCCTGGCCTTCCTGGAGCAGGACGACCTCTGGCATCCCGGGAAGCTGGAGATCCAGATGCGGGCTCTCGAGGATCCAGCGCTCGACTACTGTGTCACCCTGCTCGAGAACTTTCTGGAGACGACTTCGGGATTCCCCGCGACGTACCGTCTGCACGCCAGCCGCAGCGGCCCCCTTCCCGGCTACGTCACGCAGACCCTCCTGGTCCGACGCGACGCCTTCCGGCGGGGAGGAACCTTCGACACCGAGCGCCGCTTTTCCCATGGGACCGAGTGGTTCCTCAGGGCCCGCGCGCGGGGTCTTCTCGGCGAGCTGATCCCACAGGTCCTCGTCCGCCGCCGGATCCACGGCGGCAACCTGAGTCTCCGTCGGGCCGAAGACAGCCGCGACGAGTACCTGCACCTCCTCAAGCGGTCGTTGGACGACCGGCGGAATGGGGGAAAGGTGGACACCAACCACGAGGTGGGTGGCGAGAACCTTGCACACCAAGAGGATACGAGTCTCGCTGGCGACCGGATCTGCAAGGCCGCCCTCGATGACAATGTGGACGAATCTGAGCAAATGCGGCCATCCAGGGGTTCGGCCGCGGACCACAAGCAAGATCGCGTCGGGTCTCTACGTCCCCCATCGAGGGCATACGTGTCTCTGGCGGGGGAGGCGGTCTCGCACTTCGAGAGGGCCCTGGTCGGGGACAGGCATGCACCGATGAGGATTCTGGTGACCGGCGCCCGCGGCCAACTGGGCAGCGAGCTGGTCCGGCAGGCGTTGCAGCGAGGCTGGCCGGTCGTGCCCCTGGCCCGGACGGACCTGGACATCGGTGACCGGGACGCGGTGGTGCGGGCCATCGGGAAGATCAGGCCGAGCGCTGTTCTGAATGCGGCCGCCTACACCCGTGTCGATGAAGCCGAGCGCGAGCCCGGCCTGGCCATGCGGGTGAACGCGGAGGGGCCACGGGCGCTGGCGCAGGCCTGCCGCGACGAGGGGATTCCGATCGTCCACTTCTCGACCGATTACGTCTTCGACGGCCGGTCGAGCCGCCCCTACCGCCCCGAGGATCCGCCCTCGCCTCTGGGAGCCTACGGTCGGTCGAAATGGCAGGGCGAGGAGGCGGTCCGCGAGGAAACCGACCGCCACATCATCCTCAGGACGGCCTGGGTGTTCGGAGTTCAGGGCCGCAACTTCGTGAAATCGATCCTGCTGCGCGCGGCGGAGAACGGTCCTCTCCGCGTGGTCGACGACCAGGTCGGTTCGCCGACCGCCGCCGATGACCTCGCACTCGCCGCGCTCACCGCGCTGGAGCATGCCCGCGACAGCGGCGAGGGCTGGGGCACCCATCATTTCGTAAACGCCGGACAGACCACCTGGCACGGCTTCGCAGAGCGGATCGTCGCGCGGGGAGCCCCTCCCCACGCGCGCGGGATCGAACGGATCGCGACCGCCGACCTCGCCCTGCCCGCCCCCCGCCCGGCGTACAGCGTGCTCGACACGACGAGCTTCGTCCAGACCTTCGGGCTCGCTCCCCGGCCCTGGGAGGCGGCCCTCGACCAGGTGCTCGAGCGCCTGCAGTCCGCGGCCGTCCTCATCACCCATGGCTGAGCCGGCGGCCTGGACACGCCGCATCCTGGTTACCGGGGGGGCCGGCTTCATCGGCACGAACCTCGTCCGCCACTGGGTCCGTCAGCATCCGGACCACCTGGTGGTCAACCTGGACCGGCTGACGTACGCCGGGCACCGCGAGGGCGTGCACGAGTTCGAGACGCTGCCCAACTATCGCTTCGTTCGCGGGGACATCTGCAATGCGGAGCTGGTCGAGATGCTCTTCGATCAGTACGAGATCGATGGCGTCCTCCACCTGGCCGCGGAGTCGCACGTCGACCGGTCAATCGTGGCGCCGCTGGAGTTCGTCCGCACGAACGTGCTCGGGACGGCGACACTCCTGGACGTGGCCCGCTCCCGCTGGGCGGGTCGGCAAGATGTCCGGTTCCATCACGTTTCGACCGACGAGGTGTTCGGCGAGCTGGGCGCCGAGGGAGCCTTCCAGGAGACCACCCCCTACAGCCCCAACAGCCCCTACTCGGCCTCCAAGGCCGGCAGCGACCATCTCGTCCGGGCCTATCACCGGACGTTCGCGCTCCCGGTGGTGATCACCAACTGCAGCAACAACTACGGTCCGTACCAGTTCCCCGAGAAGCTGATCCCGCTGATGATCACCAATGCCGTCGAGGGTAACGCGCTGCCTGTCTACGGGAATGGGTCCAACGTTCGGGACTGGCTCTATGTGGAGGATCACTGCCGGGCGATCGATCTCGTTTTTCACTGGGGGGTAAGCGGCGAGACCTATAACATCGGGGGCGACAGCGAGCGCTCCAACCTCGATGTTGTCTCGCTCCTCTGCGACATCCTCGACGAGATCGCCCCCCACCCTTACGCGGGCTCCCACCGCTCCCGCATCCAGTTCGTGAGCGATCGCCCGGGCCACGACTGGCGGTACGCCATGGACACGACGAAGATCGCCGATCAGCTCGGCTGGGCCCCCTACGAATCGTTCGAGACCGGGCTTTGGAAGACCGTCGAGTGGTACCTCCAGAACGGGGACTGGCTGCGGGCCGTCCGCGGGCAAGAGTTCGAGAGCTGGGTCGAGGTCAACTACCATGCTCGATAGCCACTACCCCTTCGGATTCCGGATCCAGCCGCCCGAGACCGACCGGCGCGGCATCATCCTCGCCGGGGGCTCGGGAACCCGTTTGTATCCGCTCACCCAGGCCGTCAGCAAGCAGCTCATCCCCGTGTACGACAAGCCGATGGTGTACTATCCGCTGTCGGTCCTCATGCTGAGCGGGATCCGCGAGATCCTCGTGATCTCGACCTCCGAGGACCTGCCGCTCTTCCGGAAGCTCCTCGGGAGCGGGGAGCAATGGGGACTCCGTTTCGCCTATGCCGAGCAGCCCCGGCCCGAGGGGATCGCCCAGGCCTTCCTGATCGGGGAGGAGTTCATCGAGGGGCGGCCCGTTTCACTTGTCTTGGGCGACAACATCTTCTACGGGCACGGGCTCGTCGATTCGCTGCGCCGGGCCACGGCGCGCACCGAGGGCGCCACCGTCTTCGGATACTGGGTAAGGGATCCGGAGCGCTACGGGGTCGTGGTCTTCGATGACGACGACCGGGTCGTCGACATCCTCGAGAAGCCCGCCGATCCACCCTCGAGCTACGCGGTGACCGGGCTCTACTTCTACGACTCGAAGGTGGTCAATATCGCACGCTCGCTCCGACCTTCGGGACGCGGCGAGCTCGAGATCACGGACATCAACAACATCTACTTGGACCAGGGCGAGCTGACGGTGGAGAAGCTGGGGCGGGGCATCGCCTGGCTCGACACCGGCACCCCGGACGCGCTCATGCGGGCGGCGAACTTCGTCGAAACGATCGAGGAGCGGCAGGGACTCAAAATCGCCTGCGTCGAGGAGATCGCCTTCAGGCTGGGGCACATCGATGCGGACAGACTGCGCCGGCTCGTCGCGCCGCTCAGCGAGGGAAATCCCTACGCGGCCTACCTGCGCCGTCTGGCGGACGCCACCGAACGAACCGCCATCGGGGCCCCGTGAAGGTACGGGAGATGGAGCTGCCGGGCGTCCTGCTCATCGAGCCGAAGGTGTTCGGCGACGAGCGGGGCCTGTTCCTGGAGACCTTCGAGGCGCGACGCTACGCCGACGCAGGCGTGCCGGCTTGCTTCGTCCAGGACAACCTCTCGCGGTCAGTCCGTGGGGTCCTGCGGGGCCTTCACTTCCAGATCGAACGCCCCCAAGGCAAGCTCGTATGGGTGATCGAGGGCGAGGTCTTCGACGTCGTGGCGGACGCGGACCCCGACTCACCGAACTTCGGCTGCCACGTCGCCGTGAACCTCTCCGACCGGAACCGCGCCCAGCTGTGGGTCCCACCCGGCTACGCACACGGTTTCGTGGTGCTCAGCCGAAGCGTGTACTTCGCCTACAAGTGCACCGAGTACTATGCCCCGGAGCTGGAGCGCGGGGTGCGCTGGAACGACCCGACGCTTGCGATCGACTGGCCCGTGCGAGCCCCCGTCGTGAACGACCGTGACGCCTCATGGCCGAC
>DASTFF010000030.1:0-63321 GCA_035708865.1 Gemmatimonadota bacterium
GTGATCAGCCAGGAGCACGTCACCCGCACCCTCAGAAACGCGCTCGACCAGAACCGTGTCGCCCATGCCTACCTGTTCGCCGGGCCCAGGGGGAGCGGGAAGACGACCACGGCGCGGATCCTGGCCAAAGCCCTCAATTGCGAGGCCGGCGTCTCGGGGGAGCCGTGCGGCGAGTGTGAGAACTGCCTGACGATCGCGGCCGGGCGCTCGCTCGACGTGATCGAGATCGACGCCGCCTCGAACCGCGGGATCGACGACATCAAGGAGCTTCGCGAGACAGTCAAGTACGCCCCCGCCCAGGGCCGCTACAAGGTGTACATCGTGGACGAGGTGCATCAGCTCTCGAAGGACGCCTTCAACGCGTTCCTGAAGACCCTCGAGGAGCCGCCGCGGAACGTCGTCTTCGTGCTGGCGACCACGGAGCCGCACAAGATCCTGTCCACGATTCTGTCCCGCTGCCAGCGGTTCGACTTCCGGCCGATCCCGCTCAAGGAGATCCGCGAGCGGCTGGCCTGGATCGCCGAGCGCGAGGAGATCCGGCTGGGCGAGGAGGCGGCCTGGGCGATCGCCAAAAAGGCCGACGGGAGCCTCAGGGACGCGCTTTCGCTGCTCGACCAGGCGGTGGCGTTCGGCGGGGACGACCTCGATCTGGGGGCGCTGCGCGGGCTGATCGGGATGCCGGACGAGGAGCATTACCTGGAGCTGACCGCCCGGCTCGCCGCGGGCGACGCCGGGAGGGCCCTAGCCTTCGCCCGCGACCTGCGCGCCTCGGGCTACGACCTGGAGGAGTTCTACGCGGGATTTCTGGAGCATCTGCGGTGTTGCCTGCTGGCCGCGGTTGGAAGTGAGGAGCTGCTGGAGGAGATCCCCGAGCGGCTCCGGGAGGCGTACCGGGAGACCGCCGCCCGGCTCGGGACGGAAGATCTGCTCAGGATGCTGACGCTGGCCACCGACGAGGAGGAGACCTTCCGCCGCTCGAGCCAGCAGGCGCTGGTCCTGGAGGTCCTGCTGGTCCGGTTGGCGCTCCTCGACCGGGCGGTGGACGTGGAGGCCGCGCTGGCCGCCCTGAGCAAGGGCGGCGGCGGAACGGCCCCGACCGGCGGAAGCGAGGCGTCGCGCTCCGCGAGCCCCCGCGGGCGGACCGCTCCGGCCGGCAAGGGCCCGGGCGCCGCCCTGGCGACCACCTCCACGGTTCCCACCGGGCCCCTCACGCTGGAGGCCCTGCTGGAAGCGTGGGACGAGGTCGTCGAGGCCGTCCACCGATCGCGGCCCAGGGTGGCCGCGCTCTTGCGGGGAGCCAGGCCGGCGGTCTGCTCGGCGGAGGAGGTCGTCCTGACCGTCTCGCCGGAGGCCGAGTTCAGGATGGAGCAGCTTCACCAGCGGGGGACTCTGGACCCCCTGGCCGCCGTCCTGAATCAAAGATGGCGCTTCGCGGGTAGAATCCGCGTGACCGGCTCGACCTCCGAGGAGCCCGCGGCGTCGCCTGCGCGTGGCCGTCCCAACGGCCGCGACCTGGCCGAGCGGGAGATGCAGGCCCGGCTCGATGGCGATCCCCTGCTGCGTCGGGTGGTGGACCTGTTCGACGCGCGCGTGGTGCGTGTCCAGGGATCCAGCCCGGCGCAGCCCTGATGGATGGGAAAGGAGCGCGATAGCGAATCGATGAACAATCTGGGGAACCTCCTCAAGCAGGCTCAGAAGTTCCAGAGCCAGGTGTCGCAGATCCAGGCCGAGCTCGGCGAGCAACGGGTCGAGGTCTCGGCCGGGGGCGGGATGGTGACCGCGATCGTGAACGGCCGCCAGGAGCTGCTCGGCGTGCGCATCGATCCGCAGGTCGTAGATCCGTCCGACGTCGAGATGCTCGAGGACCTGGTCGTGGCGGCGGTTTCCGAGGCTATGACGCGGGCCAGCGAGATGGCGGCGGAGCGGATGAGGAAGCTGACGGGCGGGCTCGAGCTGCCGGGAATCGTCTAGAGGTCGTGGCGGACGCGGTCGAGCAGCTCATCGAGGAGCTCTCCCGGCTCCCGGGGATCGGCCGCAAGACGGCCAGCCGTCTCACCTTCTATCTGCTCAAGCAGCCGCGCGACTCGGCCTACCGGCTCTCCGAAGCCATCCAGCGCGTCAAGGACCGGATCGTCTTCTGCGACACCTGCGGGAACATCGCCGAGGGCCCGCAATGCGCGTTCTGCCGCGACCCGCGACGCGACGATTCGATCGTGTGCGTGGTCGAGGAGCCGAGCGACATCCACGTCATCGAGAAAAGCGGCACGTTCCGCGGGCGCTACCACGTCCTGCACGGCCGGCTCTCGCCGCTGGACGGCGTGGGCCCCGAGGCGCTCACCGTCGAGCGGCTTCTCGGCCGGGTCCGCGAGGGTGCGGTCCGGGAGGTGATCCTGGCCACCAACCCGGACGTGGAGGGGGAGGCCACGGCGCTCTACGTCCGGCGGGCGCTCGAGCCGTCGGGGGTCCGGGTGACGCGGATCGCGCGCGGCGTGCCGATGGGGGGGAGTCTCGAGTTCATGGACGAGTTGACGGTGGGAGAGGCGCTGACTTCTCGCCGCGACATCTAGACCGCTGAACACGCCGAACAAGATCACGCTGGGGCGGATCGCGATGACGCCCGTGATCGCCGGCCTCATCTACCAGGACGGGCTGGTCGAGCGCTGGCTCGCCTTCCTCGCCTTCTCGGCGGCGGCCATCAGCGACATCATCGACGGGCGGCTGGCGCGCGACAAAGGCCAGATCACCCGCTTCGGGCAGCTCCTGGATCCGATCGCGGACAAGCTGCTCGTGCTGGTCACCTTCATCCCGCTGTACGGCGTCGGGCTGCTTCCGATGTGGCTGGTCCTGCTGGTGCTGGGGCGCGAGGTCGTGATCACCGTGTTCCGCCGGATGGCGCTCTCGCGCGGCGTGGTGATCGCGGCCAGCGGCTGGGGGAAGAGCAAGGCGCTCGTCCAGAACTGGTTCGTCGGATCGCTCCTCGTCCTGCGCCTCAACCTGGGCTACCGCCCGGCTGGGGGAGGCCCGTGGTTCGAGCATTGGCAGGGATACACGCGCGAGGTGGTCGGCGTCTCGTTCTGGTTCGTGGTCGTTCTCACCGTGCTCTCGCTGATCGACTATCTGGTCAAGCACCGGGACGTGCTCTCGGACGCCCCGGCGTGACTACGGCGCGCCGGATCGCCACAGTCGGTCCGGTCGGCCACTGGCCGTGGGGGCCGGGCACGCTGGCCTCGGCACTGGTGGCGCTCCTGTGGTGGCGGCTGCCGGCGCCCGGCTGGGTCTGGCTGGCGGGGGTCCTGATCGTCTCGCTGGTCGGCCTGGTCGCCGGCGGACGGGCCGAGGCCGAGCTCGGACGGGACGACGGCCGGATCGTCGTGGACGAGGTCGCGGGGATGGGCCTCGCCGCGATCGCCGTGCCCCATACCCTCGCCGGCGCGGGGATCGCGTTCGCGCTCTTCCGGATCCTCGACATCTGGAAGCCGCCGCCGATCGGCCGCGCCCAGGATCTGCGGGGCGGCTGGGGGGTCATGGCCGACGACCTGGCGGCCGGTGCGGCCGCGGCGCTCCTGGCGGGCGTCGGTCGCGCCCTGTGGTCTTGAGCACGCCGGCCGGGAGCTCCGCCGAGGCCGAGATCGTGGCCGTCGGCAACGAGCTCCTGCTCGGCGAGACCGTGGACACCAACAGCGCGTGGGCGGCCAAGCGCCTCTCGGAGATCGGCGTGCGGGTCGTCCGGACGACCCATGTCGGCGATGACGCCGGGCGGCTGGGAGCGGTGCTCCGCGAGGTCCGCGGGCGTGCGCGCTGGGTGATCATCACAGGCGGGCTGGGTCCCACGCGGGATGACCTGACGCGGCCGGTCCTGGCGTCCGTCGTGGGGCGCGAGCTGAGGCTGGATCCCGATCTCCTGGCCGAGGTCGAGGCCCGGTTCCGCCGCTTCGGCTATGACCGGATGCCACAGGCCAACCGCAGCCAGGCCGAGCTGCCCGAAGGCGCGCGGGCGATCCCCAACCCGCACGGAACGGCGCCCGGGATCGTGGTCGAAGACGGCGGGACGACCTTCTTCGCGCTGCCGGGGGTCCCGGCCGAGATGAAGGCCCTTCTCGAGAGCGGGGTCCTCCCGGAGATCGCGGCCGATCTGGGCCACGGGGCGCCGGTCGTCCGCTCGCGGGTCCTGAGGACGGCCGGGATCGGCGAGTCGGCGCTGGCCGAGCGGATCGATGATCTGGTCGAGACGGCGGCCCCGATCGAGGTCGCCTTCCTCCCGGACCTTGGGCAGGTCGATCTCCGGCTCACGCTGACCGGGCTGCCGGCGGCCGAAGCCGATCTGCGTCTGGGCGCGCTGGCGGCGGCGATCCGCGAACGGATCGCCGAATGGTGCTTCGGCGAGGGCGACGCGCCGCTGGCCGGCGCGCTGGGAGACGCCCTGAGGGCCCGCGGGTGGACGCTGGCGGTGGCCGAGTCGTGCACGGCGGGAGAGGTGGCCGCCGAGATCACCGGGGTGCCCGGGTCGAGCGATTATTTCGTGGGCGGCGTGGTGGCCTACGCCGACCGGATCAAGGAGGGGATCCTGGGGGTTCCGGCCGACGTCCTGGCGACCCACGGCGCGGTGAGCGAGGCCACCTGCCGGGCCCTGCTGGAGGGAGCCCGGTCGCGGCTCGGCGCCGACGTGGCAGCGGCCGTCACCGGGATCGCCGGTCCCGCCGGCGGGACCCCCGAAAAGCCGGTCGGGTTGGTGTTCTTCGGGGTCGAGACCCCAGAGCGCGCGTGGCTCCGTAAGGTGGAGTACCCGGGATCCCGGGAGAGCATCCGCCGGCGGGCCACGATCGCGACCCTGTCACTCCTCATGCGTAAAGTTCGTCCGGCCCCGTCGCCGGCGGAACGGCCTTGATCCTGCGGGCCCAGACGTACTGGCTCCGGGGCGCGGACGGGGCGCTGGTCCACTTCGATACCCGTCGCGCGCGGGAGGCCCGCGGCGTGTGCGTCACCGTTCACGGCATGGGCGAGCACCTGGGGAAGTACGGCGAATGGACGGACTGCGTTCTCGAGCGGGGCTATCACGTCAGCGGTCACGACCAGCGGGGCCACGGCCGGACGCCGGGCCGTCGGGGAGACTTCGCCTTCGACGCGCTCGTCGACGATCTCGGGCGCTGCGTGGGAGTGAGCGCGGATCTCTATCCCGGCCTTCCCGTCTTCGTCCTTGCCCACAGCCTGGGCGGCCTGGTCGCGCTCGCGTACGCCGGCCGCGGGCCGCATCCGGCGCTGGCCGGGATGGCCCTCTCGGCCCCGCTCCTGGAGTTCGCCGAGCGGATCCCGCCGTGGGTCGAATGGGGGGTCCGGACGCTGGGCCGTGTGGCGCCCGGGATGCCCGTTCCCAGGCGCTCGGACCCGGCGCGGCTGACCCGGGATCCGGAGCGGCTGGCCGCCATGCGCGACGACCGGCTCCGCCACCGCCGGATCACGCCGCGGGCCCTGCTCGGGATCTTGGCCGCCATGAAGGATGTCCGGACGACGCCGGAGAAGGTGGAGATTCCGCTGCTCTTCCTGGTCGCCCGCGCCGACCAGGTGGTGAGCGGGGCCGACGCGCTCGCGTACGCCAGCTTCGTCGCCTCGCGCGACGTCACGGTCGAGCAGCTGCCGGGCGCCTATCACGAGATCCTGAACGACCTGGGAAGGAAGCCCGTGTACGAGCGGATCTGCGGCTGGTTCGACGACCGATGCGCGCCTTCGTAGCCCTCCCGTGTCCATCGCGCCTGCGGGCCGCGCTGGCGGAGGCGCTGGAGGAATGGCGGCGGACCGAAGCGTCGGTTCGGTGGTCGCGGCCGGAGGGGTTCCATCTGACGCTGCGGTTTCTCGGGGATGACGCCGGCCCGGACCGGCTGGACCGGCTCGCGGCGGCGCTGGGGCGGACGGCCTCGGCCACGCCCCCCCTCACCGTGCGCCCGGGGGCGACGGGGGCCTTTCCGGGATGGGGCAGGCCGCGGATCCTGTGGCTCGGCCTCGAGGACGGAGGCGGGCTGGCCCCGCTGGCGGCGGCCGTGGAGGAGGCCGCCCGGGGAGCGGGCTTCGCCGAGGAGTCGCGGCCGTTCACCGCCCACCTGACCCTTGGCCGGGCGCGGGGCTTCCGGCCGGCGGCCTCGATCGTCGAGGCCGTCCAGGGCTGGCGCCCGGACACCGGCGAGGAGACGCTGGAGGAGATGGTGCTCTACCGGAGCGAGCTCGGTCCGGGAGGCGCCCGCCACGAGCCCCTTTCCCGCCACCGGCTGAGCGGAGGGGGCTCGTGAACGTCCGGCTCCTTCACCTCGCCGACGTCCACCTGGGCGCCCCGCTCGGCAACTTCGGCGGCTTCGCCGCGCGCCGCCGGGAGGACCTCGAAGCGGCGTTCCGGCGGGCGATCGACGCCGCGCTGGCCGAGCGCGTCCACGCCGTGCTCCTGGCCGGCGACCTGTTCGACACGCACCGGCCGGAGCCGCGGGTGGTCGATCTCGCGCGCCGCGAGCTGGCCCGCCTCAGGGAGGCCGGGATCCCGGTCCTGGCCGTCCCGGGTACCCACGACTCGCTGCTCCAGCCTGACTGCGTGTACCGGCGTGAGGACCTGCCGATCGACCGCCTCTTCGACACGCCGTACTTCGACGGTCCGGAGCGCGTAGACGCCGACGGGACTTCGGTCTGGGTCTACGGGATCGCCGCCGATCCGCGGCGGCCGGGCGGGTGGCGGAGCCTGACCCGCGGTCCCGGGGCGGGCTTCCACGTGGCGCTGGCCCACGCCGCCTGCCGCGACCGGCCCGACTGGGCGA
Source organism: Gemmatimonadota bacterium (assembly GCA_035708865.1). Taxonomy (GTDB): domain Bacteria; phylum Gemmatimonadota; class Gemmatimonadetes; order JACCXV01; family JAHWKZ01; genus DASRVA01. The sequence goes on from DASTFF010000030.1 coordinate 6,792, forward strand.
TCGCGCCCGAGGACCTGCCGTTCGAAGCCGCCGACCTGGCCGGCCTGGGGATGGACTACGTGGCCCTCGGCCATTACCACAACCCGCGCGTGTTCGAAAGCGAGGCGGGCCGCGTCCTGGCTGCCTATCCGGGCTCGGTCGAGGGCCGGGACTGGACGGAGACGGGGCCCCGGCGGGCGCTGCTGGTCGAGTGGGCCGAAGCCGCCGGCACGACCCTGCGGCCGATCCCCGTCCACTCGCGGGTCCTCGAGACGGGCGAGCTGGACGTGAGCGGAGCGGCCTCGGAGACGGAGGTGGGGGAGCGGATCCGCGCGCGGTTTCCGCGTGAGAGCTTGTGGCGGATCGTGCTGGTCGGCGAGCCCGAAGCGCCGCTTCGGGCCGACTCGATCGCGGCCGACCTGGAGGCCCACTATGGCCACCTGCAGGTGGTCGACCAGACGACCGTGGTCGCCAGCCGGCGGGTGGCCGAGCTCTGCGAGGAGCGGACCGTCCGCGGCGAGTTCTTCCGGCGCCTGGTGAGCGAACGCGACCGCGCGACCGACGGGCGCGACCGGCGGGTCGCCGACCGGGCGCTCAAGCTGGCGATGCGGGTCCTCGGATGAGCCACCTTGGGCCGGCGCTCCGGCTGGTCCGGGTCCGGCTCGAGGGGTACGGCCGGCTCAAGGACTTCGCGTTCGAGCCCGAGTCCGTCCCCGGCACGGTGATCCTGGCCCCCAACGAGGCCGGCAAGACGACGCTCGTCTCGAGCATCCACCGCGGGCTGTTCGGGTTCGACGACAAGTCCCGCGAGGACGCCCGGCGGCCGTGGGAGGCGGGGCCGTTCAAGGTCGCGCTCTCGTGGGAGCTCGGGAGCGACACCCTGTGCACGATCGAGCGCGACTTCGACAGCCAGTCCGTCCAGATCGAGTGGCGGCGCCGCGAGAACGGCGGCGGAACGGTGCTCGAGGGGCGGTGGGAGGGCGCCCCCAATCCACGCGGCCGTTCGGTCGAGCTCGACGAGTACCAGGTCGAGATCAAGCGCCTCCTCGGATTCTCGTCGCCCCGGATCTTTCGTCAGACCGCGCTGGTGGGGGCGGGATCGGCCGCGATCGAACCGCTCGAGGTGGAGCTCCTGAGGCTCCTCTCGGGAGGCGAGCGGGCCGACTTCCGGAGCGCGCTCGAGGCGCTCGAGGCCGCCTGGTACGAGATCACCCAGGCCGATCTGGGCGACCCTTCCCGGCGCGCCAAACACAAGCCGCGGTTGATCGAGGAGCTCGAAGGCCGCCGGCGCGACCTGGCCCGGCGACGCGAGGAATCGCTGGCCCGGTCGCAGGCGCGCCGCGAAGCCGAGGAGGCGCTCGCCCGGGTGCGGGAGGAGCAGGTCCGGGTCGACCGCGAGCTCGAGGAGCGGGGCCGCTCCCGGACGGCGATCGAGCGGTTGCGGGCGACCCGTTCGGAGATCGCCGCCGCCGAGGAGCGGCTCGCCGATCTGGACGCCCGGATCCGGGGGTTCCAGGAATGGGAGGAGACGTTCCGCGCCCGCGAGCTCGAGCTCAGGCCGGTGGCGTCCTACCTCCAGAAGCCGCCCGACTACGACGCGGGCCTGACCGAGCTCGAGCGGCTGGACGGCGAGATCCGGGAGCTTCGGAGCCGCCCGGCGCGCCCGCCGGCGAAGGAGCGGCGCTCCGAGGATCACCGCAGCCTGGTGGTCGCGCTGAGCGGCGCGGCGTGGCTGATCGGCGGGGGGGCGGCCGGGCTCCTGGGGGCGCCGCTCTACATCGCGGCAGGGGTAGCGGCCGTCGGCGCGGTGCTTCTCCTGGCCGCCGCCGGGATCGCCCTCTACGCCCGCCGCCCGCTCCCGCCGGACGCCGACCCGCGGCGCGTCGAGGAAATCGCCGCGGTCGAGCGACGCCGGGAGGAGCTGGCCGCCCGGGTCGGCCTGCCGGACGGCGAGTCGGTCTCCGCGGAGCGTGAGCGCTTCCGGCGGGCGCTGAGCCTGCGCGACCGGCTGGACGGGATGAAGGAGGCCCACGGCGCGCTGGGGGACCGCTCCACCCTGGAGGCCGGCCGTCGTGAGCTCAAGGAGGGCCGGCTGGATGTGCTGCGGCTCGAGGAACGGCGAATCCTCGACGAGCACCCGTACCTGGCCGGCGACCCGGACTACGAGCGGCAGTTCATGGAGGAGACCCGGGCCGCCGAGCGGCGACGGGACGATCTCTCGAAGGCCGCCCTCGAGGCCGAACGGCGGCTGATGACGCTGCCGGCGCCGGCCGACGATCCGGCGCCCCTCGACCTCGAGCTGGCCCGGATCGACCGCGAGCGCGCGGACGCGGAGCTCGAGCGCGACGCCGTGCAGCTCGCCCACCGGACGCTCCTCGGCTGCAAGGACGAGTTCGTCCACGTCGCCTCCGCCCGGCTCGCGGAGGTCGTCTCCGAGGTGTTCGCGGATCTGACCGCCGGCCGCTACACGGCCGTCAGGATCGATCCAGGAACGCTCGAGCTGTCGGTGGACGGCCCGGAGCGGCTGAACGTCGCGGCGGCCGACTTGAGCCGCGGGACCCGCGACCAGCTCTGGCTCGCGCTCCGGGTGGCGATCCTCGAGACCCTCGCTCCCGAGCGCGCTCTCCCCCTCATCCTGGACGACCCCTTCCTGCACTTCGATGACGAGCGGCTGGCGTGGGCCGGCGAGGCGCTGGCGCGTATCGGAGAACGGCACCAGGTGCTCCTGTTCACCCACGACTCACGGCTGGCGACCTGGGACTTCCCGCAGTGGGTGCTGGCGGCCGTACCTCGCGCCGCGGACCGACCGTCGGGCGATTGACGACCGCGGCCGCACGGCCGCCTCGCACCGGTCCTGCACGTAACCCTGTAACTCAGTGATATAGACCTGTTTGGCGACGTGCCGCCGGACCCGGGACCGACTGGCCCGGGGCGTGCTTGGCCCCCGGGTACGGCCTCCGGCACGTCACGGGGAGCGGCGCGATCGGAGGCCGGATCGGCGACGGGTGGGCCGCGCGATGAAACGAAAGGGTCGGCCAGGGAGGGGGCCGGCCCGGCTGGCGGAAGCGCGCGGCCGCCCTCGCCCAACGGTTCGGAGAGCGGCAACGGGGGAGCGAACACGAAAGGAAGCACGCGAATGACGACGACGAGAATGGTCCGGACGGCGGTCCTGGCCGTGGTGCTGCTCGTCCTGCCCGTCGGGCAGGTCGGCCAGGTGCCGGGGATCGGGCCCCAGCCGGCCGAAGCGGCGAGCTGCAAGTGGAAGATCGAGGTCTGCTCGGAGATCGACATCTACGTGTGGAAGGGAACGGTCTGCGTCGAGTACTGTGCGCGCCGCTAGCGCGCCGGGAGGGGGCTGCCGGAGGACCGCGGGAGCGGTCCTCCGGGCCTGGCTGACGGCCGCCGTCCTGGCCTCGGCCTGCGGCCGCGAGGCGGGGGCCGGCGAGGTCGGAGTTCGGGTGGTCGGCGTCTTCGAGCCGCCCCGGGCGGGGTATTTCTGGGCCCCGGTCGACGTGGCGGCGGATGGCGAGCGGATATGGGTGCTGGACGCCGGCGCCGGGCAGGTCTTCGGCTACGACGCTGGCGGCCGGTATCAGACGGCGATCGGCCGGAAGGGGCGGGGCCCGGGCGAGCTCCAGGACCCGCTCGCGCTCGGGGTCGCGGGAGACACCCTGTGGATCCTCGACGTCGGCAACGGCCGGATCGAGCACTTCGCCACCTCGGGCGCCCATCTCCGGTCCGACGCTCTCCCCGAAGGGCTCCCGACCCCGGTCGACATGGTCCGGTGGCGGGGCTCGTTCGTGGGCGCGCTCCCGTTCGGGGAGCGCCCCCTGGTCCGGATCGGGCCGGCCGGCCGGTCCTTCGTGTTCGGGGCCGAGCTGGCGCGCCGGGCCCGCCAGCTGGCGTCCGCGGGCGGACGGATCCCCGCCATCTATCGGCTGGCGGTCGTCGATGGCGAGCTGTGGGCGGCTCATCTCTACCTGCCGCTCGTCGCCGTCTACGGTCCGGAGGGCCGGCTGCAGCGGCTCATCGAGTTCGATGCCCCGGACCCGGAGCCCGTCCGGGCGCGGATCGAGAAGCGGGATCGTGGCGAGCGCCACCTGGAGCGGGCCCCGCGCCGTCCGGCCGGGACGCTGGGGTTCCTGCCGCTGGAGGGCCGGCTCATGCTTCTGACCCACCGGCGGGATGGGAACGGACGTCAGGCCCTGATCACCTGGCGCGGGGACGATGCGGAGCCCGGCACGGCCTGGGGTCCGCCGGATCTCCTGCTGGTCTCGGCCGCCGGGGCGGGCACGCGGAGCTTCGCGGTCGGCGCCCGGGGGGAGGTGGAGGAGCCGGCGGTCGTGATCCTCGCGGCGGAGGGACCCGGCCACGCGGCTCGCTGAGATCCGCCGGACGTGGCTCCTGAGCGCGGCGATCCTGCTGGCCGCCGGGTGCCGGATCGAGACCGATCGCGGAGAGGCGGCCCCGCTGGCGGGCCCGGCGGCGTCCGACACGCTGCGGGCCGGGTGCCTGGACGACCCGCCCCGGCTGAGCCTCGCCCGCCAGCCGGCCGGCCGCGGGATCACGCGGATCCTGCCGGACCGGGACGGCCTGCTGCTGGCCACCCCGAAAGGGCTTTACCGGAGGGCGGAGGGAAGGACCGTCCGTATCCTGCCGGGCGGAAAGGACTGGGCGCTCGCCGGCGGCCTCCTGGCGCGTCTCGGGGCGAGCCGGATCGATCTGTACCGCTATGGCCCGCGCGGCACCCCGGTCCTCCGGCGTTCGCTGCCGGCCGGGCAGCACGAGGCGGCGATCGCGCTAGCGGCGGGAGACCTGTTCGTCCATTCCGCCTTCCACGACGACGCGCTGATCCTCCGGCGGTCGCTCAGGGACGGCGCCCTGGTGGGACGGGCGCTTCCCGTCGAGCGGGACCTCTTCCGGACGCTTCTCGAAGGTCCCCGCCGGCTCCACGAGGACGAGGGAACGCTCGTGTCCGACGGCGCGCGGGTCGTCCACGTGCCCGCGGTCAAGGATCCCGTCACCGTGCTGGACGCTGCGGGGGGTCACGGACGGGTCCTCGAGCTGTCTCAGGGAAGGCGGGGCGAGGTGCGCGTCGATGGGAAGACGAGGCGGGACAGCGATCGCTGCCGGCTCTGCGTGAGGCGGATCCGGATCGAAGGCCGGGTCTCGATCGTCCCCCTCTACGCAGCGGCGGCGTTGACCGGCGGCGTCCTCTGGCTGGTCCGGATGGATCCTCCGGGATCGGCGAGCTCGGTCCTGCTCCGGGCCGACCTCGCCGCGCGCGAGGTGCGCGCGTGGCGGCTCGGCGTGCCGGGACCGCCGACCGCGCTGGCGGTCGCCCGCGACTCGTTGGTCGTGGCCGCCGACCGCGATCTATGGCTCGCTCCGGTGCCACCGGCTGCGGCCGGCGCGATCTGCCCCCTCCGGTGAGGCGCTCGCGCGCGGACGGGAAGCCGATCTTTTGCCAGGCCGCGTCTGAGGCTCGGTTGTCGGCCTCCATGGCCGTTCCTAGCTTCACCCCGATGAACGACCTGATCGGCGAGGATCAGCTCTACTACCGCAAGGGGTTCGGCCTCAAGGACGAGGTTTCGAGCGAGCTTTCGGAGGCGTACCACTCGGACCTGGTCAACCGGATCGTGGCCGAGGGCCACCGGCTCGAGGTGGGCGACGTCGCGATCCGTCTGGCGCGCGAGTTCGGCAACTGCTACGGAGTCGACCGCGCGGTCCAGTACGCCTACGAGACCCGGCGGCGGTTTCCGGACCGGCGGATCTTCCTGACCGGCGAGCTGATCCACAACCCGCACGTCAACCGCGACATGGTGGCCAAGGGAATCGGCTTCCTTACCGGCCGGTATGCGGGCGAGACGGGGTTCGACACGCTGCGTCCGGACGACGTCGTCCTGCTGCCGGCGTTCGGCGCCCCTACCGACGAGATGCGCCGGCTCAAGGAGACCGGCTGCGTGCTGGTCGACACGACGTGCGGCTCGGTGCTCCTGGTGTGGAAGACGGTCGAGCGGTTCGCCCGTGAGGGCTACACAGCGATCATCCACGGCAAGTACTACCACGAGGAGACGCGGGCAACCGCGTCCCGGGCGCTGGAGCACCCCGGCGGTGCCTATCTGATCGTCCGGGACCTCGAGGAGACCGCGCTCGTCACAGCCTTCATCCGGCAGGGGGACGCGGCGGCCGACACCGAGGTGGACGTGCTCGCCCGGCGCTTCGCCGACGCCGCGAGCCCCGGCTTCGACTGGCGGCGGGACCTGGTCAGGGTCGGGGTCGCCAACCAGACGACCATGCTCATGCGGGAGACCGAGGCGGTCGCCGAGGAGTTCCGGAAGGCGATGCTGGTCCGTTACGGCGAGGCCGCGCTCGAGGATCACTTCCGGGCCCTCGACACGATCTGCTCGGCGACCCAGGAGCGGCAGGACGCGGTCGTGGAGCTGCTCGCCGACCCGCCCGGCCTGATGATCGTCCTGGGTGGCTACAACTCGAGCAACACGAACAACCTGGCGCGGATCTGCGCGCAGGTCGTGCCGACCTTCCACATCGACGACCCCTCGTGCATCGAGGGACCGGAGGCCATTCGCCACAAGCCGGTCGACCGGAACGAGGAGGTGCTGGAGGCGGGATGGCTTCCCGAGGGGCCCGTCGAGATCGGGCTGACCGCCGGGGCCTCGACCCCCAACAACAAGACCGGCGAGACGATCGAGCGCGTGCTGGCTTGTCGCAACATGGCGGTGCCGATCGGGTCGTGAGGGCCCGGCCGGGAGGCCCGCCGTGCTGAGGCCGTTGATGCTGCGCTGGGAGCGACGCCTGTCGCTCCGTGACGAAGCCCGCCGGCGGCACGCGTTCGACTGGGGGCTGGACCTTCTGGGGCTCGACCCGAGCCCGGATCCGCGGCGCGCCCTCCTCGCCTTCTCGGGCGACGTCCTCCACGGCCGGACCGATTTCTTCGCCGACCCCGGGCCACCGGAGGCCTACCGTGAGACGGCGCCCGGCCGGTTCCGTTTCCCGAGCGCGATCACGCCGCCGGAGGAAGAGGCGCGGACGGTCTCGGTGCGCTTCTTCGAGCCGCGGGCGGTGACCGGCCGCGCGATGATCGTCGTGCCGCAATGGAACGCCGGGCCGGACAGCCACGTTGGGCTCTGCCGGCTCCTCGCCCGACGCGGGATCGCCGCCGCACGGCTCACGCTTCCCTACCACGAGGACCGCCGGCCCCCCGACGAGCCGCGGGCCGATCTCGCGGTCAGCGCCAACCTCGGACGGACCCTGCACGCCGGCCGGCAGGCGGTCAGCGACGTGCGGCGGACACGGGCCTGGCTGGAGGAGCGCGGGTTCCGCCGGATCGGGCTGGTGGGGACGAGCCTGGGCTCCTGCATCTCGTTCCTGGCCATGGCTCACGACCCCCGTCTCAGGCTGGCCGTTCTGCATCACGTGTCGAGCGATTTCGGAGACGTCGTGTGGCGCGGCATCTCGACCCGCCACGTTCGCGCCGAGCTGGAGGGCCACGTGTCGCAGGCGACCCTGCGGCGGGTGTGGGCGCCGATCAGCCCGATCCACTTCGTGCATCGTGTCCCGCGCGCAGCCCACGCGCTCCTCCTGAGCGGGCGCTACGACCTCACCTTTCCGTACGACCTCTCGGAGCGGTTCCATCGCGCCTGGCGCCAGCACGCGCTGCCGCACCGGGCGGTCGTGCTGCCATGGGGGCACTACACGAGCGGCATGATGCCGTTCGTGGCGATCACGATGAGCCGCGTGCTCAGGTACCTGGACGAGCGGCTTTAGGCGGAAGGATCAGACTTGTGGTGCGGCGTGGTCGGGCTGGAAGGGGTAGACCAGCTCTTCGTCGCCGACCTCGCGGGTCTGGCCGGTCTTGACCTCGCGGACCGTGCGGTCGTCGATCTTCTCGTACACCTGGCTCACGCTGGTGCGCTCCATGATCTCGCTGGCGAGCATCAGGGTCTGGCCGGTCTCCATGTCGCGGAACCGCTTAGGCTCCATGCATCCTCCCTTCTCGTTCGCTCGTTCGAGTGGCGCAACGTTACCCGCGCGCGCGCCGCGGGACAACCCGGATCGTGCGGCTATCTTGGCTGGAGGTCCCTTCGGGTGCGACTTCGGAAGCCTGAGCGGGCCGCCTCATGGGAGCGGATGGGGTCTGGTGGCCTCTGCGGTCTTCAAAACCGTCATCGGGCGCGCGCGTCGCGTCCGGGGTGGGTTCGATTCCCACACGTTCCCGCCACTCCGCCGCTCATCGCGGCGCGGCCGCGGCGCCGGGGCTCCGCCCCGCGCAGGCATCGCGCACCAGCCACCCGGCCATCCTCCAGACCCTGGGATCGCGATCCATGCGGGCGTGATCGGCGCGCAGAAAGGTCTTGTGCCAGGGGAGCCCGTCGATCTGGATCCGGCTTCCCGGCGGCCGGTCGTAGTCGAACTCCCACTCGCCGACCACCGTCGTGCGATGCGGGTCGACCGGCCGGATCGGATGCTGCCCGGCGATCACCCGGCCGTCGTCCTGGTACAGGTTGGCCGCCCAGCGGACGTTGGGCGGGACCCCTTCGTCGTCCCAGCCGACGCTGTCGATCTGGAGGGTCAGCCGGACCGGGACGCCGCGCGTCCCGAGGAGCCGCGCGAAGACGAGCGCGGCCCAGCCGCCCAGGCTCTGTCCGTAGACCACGACCGGCGACCGCCGGGCTTCGTCCCGGTCGAGAGTGCCGTCCCCGTCTGCGTCCAGCGCCGCCTCGACGTAGGCGAGCGCGTCCCGCAGCCGACGGTTTTCGAACGTCTCGGCGTGAATGCCCGGCTCACCGCGGAGCTCCAGCGCCAGCCGTCGGACGCCCTTGGTGGCGTCCTCCCGGCGGTCGTTTCCGCCCAGGAACCCGACCACCAGGCACGAACGCGGCGGGATCGGGTGGGAGGGACCGGAGCGCGATGCGGATCCACATCCAGAGCCGGCCATGACCGCGACCAGGGCAGCCACCGCATGGCGACGCCATCCGAGGCATCCGACGTTCATGAGTCGAGGTTATCGCGCCGCGCCGGGGAGACGCTATCTTTCACGCTCACCCACGAGGCAAGGAGGCGAAGATGCGCAGCAAGATCGGCCAGGTCCTCCTGACGCTCACGATCGCCGCCTGCAGCAGCAGCGGGAACGGCGGCCCGATGACTCCGGGGAACGGCAACGAGGACTTCCTCGGCACCTACGAAGGTGTCCACAGATTCCTTCTCAGCATCGGCACGATCGGAGATGGGATCGAGTGTCCGGCCTCGCTGACCGTCTCTAGCGTGGACGGAAACCAGTTCTCGGGCACGGTCTCGATCGGCGACTGCCCCCTCTTGGACCTCGAGGCGGCATCGGGGCCGATGATGGGGACCATTTCTGATAGCGGGGCCATCGTCATCCTGCTCGATGAGGACGACCTGCTGGCGCTGGCGCAATTGGCGGCTGAACTCGGATGCGTCGTGGTCGACAGTGAGGACCGGTTCACAGGGGCCTTCAGCGGAACCACGATCGAGATCTCCTTCTCGGCTGATCTCGAGTGCGCGGACGTGGCCGGGGAAGTGGTCTTCACCTGGGAAATCGAAGCTACAGAGACTTGAACATGCCGGACCGCATCCTCGTCACCACAGACCCCGAGAACAGCGAGTTCCCGTTCGCCGAGCTCGACTCCTGGCTCACCCCGCTCGAGCGCTTCTACGTCCGCAACCACTTCCCGGTCCCGGAGATCGACCCCGCGTCGTGGCGTCTCGAGGTCGGGGACAGCGCGCTCTCGCTCGCCGACCTGGAGGCCCTGCCCGCGCGGACCGTGGCCTCGGTCCTGGAGTGTGCCGGAAACGGGCGGCGCTACAACGACTCTCCGGTACAGGGGGTCCAGTGGGGGCAGGGAGCGGTCTCCAACGGCGAGTGGAGCGGGCCCGTGCTCAGGGACGTCCTCGAGGCGGCGGGGGCGCGGGATGCGGAGCACTATGCCTTCACCGGTGCCGACCGGGGAACGGTGCCCGGGGTCCCGGGCGAGATCCACTTCCGACGCAGCGTCCCGCACGCCAAGGCGCTGGAGCCGGACACGCTGGTCGCGTTGCGGCTCAACGGCGAGCCGTTGAACGCCGCCCACGGCGCCCCGGCCCGGCTGTTCGTCCCCGGCTGGTACGGGATGGCGTCGATCAAGTGGCTGGTCGCGATCGAGCCGGTCGATCGGGAGGTCGGCGATCACTTCATGGCCGGCGACTACACGCGCCGGACGGCGGACGGGGGCCAGGAGGCGCTCGACTGGGTGCTCCCGAAGGCCGAGATCGCCCGGCCGGCCGAGAACGCCGAGCTCGAGGCCGGGCCGGTCGAGGTCACCGGAGCGGCGTGGGCGGGGCGCTCTCCCGTGGCCAGGGTCGAGGTCTCGACGGACAGCGGCGGCACTTGGGACGAGGCCCGGCTGGAGGGTCCCGAGACCCGGTGGGGATGGCGGCTCTGGCGCTGGTCCTGGGAGGCCGACCCGGGCGTCCACGGGCTGGCCGCCCGCGCGGTCGACGGCGAGGGCCGGACCCAGCCCCACGAACCCGATCCCGACGCCCCGGGGTACCTCAATCATTGGGTCCGACCTCGCGCCATCCGCGTACGCTGAGATCGATCTCTCTTCCCGGGATGATCCTCGGCCTGACGCTGGCGGCCGCCCTCGCGGCCTCGCCGGCGGGGGCCCAGGAAGTCCGCCCCTCCGAGCCGATCCCGCTCGACCCTGTGGACTCGATCCCCGTCGACACCGTCCCGGTTCTCGAGCCGCGTTTCCGCGAGGGCGGGGGCCCGGAACGGCTGTCGAGAGTCCCGAGCGAGGACGTGCTTCCCAGGAACCCGCGCAACGCCGCCATCCGCGCCTTTCTGATCCCGGGCTGGGGGTCGCTCTACACGGGACACCCCTGGCGCGGCCTCATGTGGGCCACCGCCCAGACGGGGTTCTTCGCGCTCGGCTACTCCAAGCAGCGGGAGTCGCTCGACCTGCAGGACGACCTCCAGGCCGCCCGCGAGGCGTTCATCGCGATGGCGCCCGACTCGCTGGTCGCGGACCCGGTCGCGCTCGAGGAGGCGTTCGACCGGACGGCGGAGGCGATCACGATCCGGTCCGACCTGGAGCAGGTCGAGGAGCGGCGGGAGGACTGGTACGCGTACTTCGCGCTGGCGACGATCTTCGCCGCCGTCGACGCGTACGTCTCGGCGCAGCTCGATCCGATCCGGGTGGGAAGCGACGCGAACGGCCGCGTGACAGCCGAGCTGAGGCTCCCGGTCGGCCGCGATCCCGACCCGCGCGGCCCGTGACCGCGCGCGAGCTGCCGATCGGCGTCTTCGACTCCGGGATCGGTGGCCTGACCGTGATGCACGCGCTCATGGAGCGGCTCCCCCACGAGTCGCTGGTCTACTTCGGCGACACCGCCCGCGTCCCCTACGGGCCCAAGTCGCCGGCGACCGTCGTCCGGTTCTCGTTCGAGAACGTGGAGCTGCTGACGGGTCGCGGGATCAAGGCCGTCGTGGTCGCCTGCAACACGGCCACCGCCCACGCGCTCCCCGCGCTCCGGGAGCGGTTCGACCTGCCGATCGTCGGGGTAGTGGGGCCCGGCGCGCGGGCCGCCGCGGCCGCCACGCGGAGCGGCCGGGTCGGGGTGATCGGGACCTACGGCACGATCGGGAGCGGCGCCTACGAGAAGGCCCTGAATGCGATCCGCCCCGATCTCGAGATCGTGAGCCGCGCGTGTCCGCTCTTCGTGCCGCTGGCCGAGGAGGGGATGACCGATCATCCGGCGGCTCGGCTCATCGCCGCCGAGTACCTCGCGCCCTTCCGCGACGACGGGATCGACACGCTGATCCTGGGGTGCACGCACTACCCGCTCCTCAAGCGGGTCATCGGCGAGACGCTGGGGCCCGACGTGATGCTGATCGACTCGGCCGAGGAGACCGCGCGCGAGACCGCCGATCTCCTCGCCGAGCGCCGCCTCGCGCGCACCGACGGGCGGCCCGACTACCGGTATCTCGTGAGCGACCTGCCGGATCAGTTCCTCAAGGTGGGGCAGCGCTTCCTGGGCGGCAGGATCGAGGGGGTCGAGGTGGCGACGGCGGGGGAGGGATAGTCGGGGCGACGGCTCCGCCCGGGGCGAGCCGACGGTGTCCTCCTCGGACCTTGTTCAAATGGAATTGCACACGCTGCCCGGCGGGTCCACCTTTCGGGGCGCCCGGCGGGACCGGCCGGGCTCAGGCGCGCGAAGCTCCCTCGAACCTCTCCAGCGTGAGCCGCCCGTCCTCCAGCCGCCCGTACGTGCGGTGGAGGATCCAGTCGCCGAGATTGAGGTAGATCCCGTGCGGGGTCTCGAGACGTTCGGGGATGTGGACGTGGCCGGCCACGACCGCGTCCACGGGCTCCTCCTCGAGGGCTCGCCGAGCGGCCTCGCGGAGCCGGCGGGCGTGCTCCCGCGTCAACGCCTCGTCGTGGCGCCCGCGGCTCAACCGGGACGTCCGGTCGGCGACCGCGTAGCCCAGCCGGGCAGGCAGGAGGCCGAAGAGCCGGATCGAGACCGGGTGGTGGAGGACCGCCCGGACGGCGCGGTAGCCACCGACCACGCCCCCCAGGGCGTCGCCGTGGGTGAGCAGGAGATCGAGCCCCTGGTGCCGGACCCGGTGGGGGTCGCCGAGCACCTCGAGTCCGATCTCGCGCTCCAGCCGTCCCGGGCCGCCTCCGGCGCGGGCCCAGTAGTCGTGGTTGCCGCCCATGAACGAGATTCGGGCGCCGCGGCGAACCGCCGACGCCAGCGCAGCGAGGAGCGGCCGGTAGAGATCCGGAGGGTCGCCGCGGAAGTCGAACCAGAAGTCGAACACGTCGCCGAGGAGGTACAGCAAGTCGCCTGGACCCAGCCGGTCCAGGAAGGCGACGACGTCGCGTTCCTTGGCCCGGTCGAGAGCGGGCGGGCCGGCGCCGAGATGGACGTCCGAGAGGAAGTAGATGGCGGCCACGAATTCGCGAAGCTAGCGGGATGAAGGAATCGATCCAGAAGGCCGACACCGATCGAGCGTTCGGGCCCCGCCGGGGACTCTGGCGGCGGATCAAGGACATCGCGCTCATGGACGTCGCGGTCCTCGTCAAGGGGATCGAGGAAGGATCCGTCGAGGCGCTGGAGGAGCGGCTGCTCGAGGCCGACTTCGGGGTCCCCGCCACGCTCTGGCTGGTGGCGGAGATCGAGGCCGAGGCGAAGAAGGGGAAGCTCCGGACGGAGGACGACTTCCGGGCCTTCGCACGCGAGCGGATCGTCGAGCTCCTGGGCGGCGACGAGGACCGCTCGCTGGCGCGCGCGGCCGAGCCGCCCACCGTCGTCCTCCTGGTCGGCGTGAACGGGGTCGGCAAGACGACCACGCTGGCGCGCCTGGCGCGTCTCCTGGAGAGCCGCGGGGAGTCGGTTCTCATGGCCGCCGCCGACACGTTCCGGGCCGGCGCCATCGAGCAGGTCCAGCGCTGGGGCGAGCGGCTGGGCGTCCCGGTCGTTGCCGGCGCGGAGGGCGGCGACCCGGCGGCGGTCGTCTACGACGCGATCGAGTCGGCCGCCACCCGTGGCCACACCTATGTCCTGGCCGATACGGCGGGCAGGCTCCACACCCGGAAGGACCTGATGGAGGAGCTGGCCAAGGTGGCCCGCGTGGCCGGCTCCAGGCTGGCCGGCGCCCCCCACGAGGTCCTCCTATGCCTGGACGCGACGACCGGCCAGAACGCGATCGTCCAGGCGCGCACGTTCGCCGAGCGGCTGCCGGTCACCGGGATCGCCGTCCTCAAGCTGGACGGGACCGCACGCGGCGGGGTGGTGGTCGCGGTCCGCCGGGAGCTGGGTGTGCCGGTCAAGCTGGCCGGGCTGGGGGAGGGCGCCGACGACCTGGCGCCGTTCGACCCGGAGGCCTTCGCCGAGGGTCTCCTCCGCTGAGCCGTCGGGTGGCGGCCCCGGCCGGGCTCACGCTCGAGAGCGACGTCCGCTCGCTCCCCCGGGTCGGCCCGCGTCTCGCCGAACGTCTGGACGCGCTCGGGATCCGTACCGTCGAGGACCTCCTCCACCACTACCCGCGCGACTACCTGGACGTCCGCCGGACCGTGCCGCTGGCCGAGCTCCGTGAGGGCGAGACGGTGGCGGTCCAGGGAACCGTCCGGTCGGTTCACGAGCGCCGCTTCCGGGGCCGCGGGGCGAGATTCCAGACCACCGCGCTGCTGGAAGACGGCACCGGCACGGTGACGCTCGTCTGGTTCAACCAGCCGTGGGTCGCGAGAAACCTCCAGAACGGGGAGCGGATCCACGTGATCGGCCCGGTCGCCCGCTACCGGGGCCGGCTCCAGATCGCCCCGACCGAGGTCCAGCCGCTGGCCGGCGACGAGCGGCCCGAAGCCGGCATCCTCCCCATCTACCCCCTCACCGAGGGCCTCGGCCAACGCAACCTGCGCGCCTGGACCCGGGCCGCCCTCGAGCGGCTCGAAGAGGTGGAGGACCCGCTCACGGAGGGACTCCGCAAGGAGCATGCGCTTCCGCCGCTCGGCGAGGCGCTCGGCGACCTCCACTATCCCCGCGACCCCGATCGCCGGCACCACGCGCGGCGCCGCTTCGCGTGGGAGGAGTTTTTCTGGTGGGAGCTGCGGATGGCGCTCCGCGCGGTCGCCCGCCGGCGCCCCGACGCCGGGATCGCGATGGGGGTCGAGGGGGAGCTCGTGCCCGCGCTCGGCCGGAGCCTGCCTTTCGCGCTGACCCGCGCCCAGCGCCGCGTCCTCACCGAGATCTTCCGCGACATGCGGTCCGAACGCCCGATGAACCGGCTCCTCCAGGGGGACGTGGGGTCGGGGAAGACCGTGGTCGCGCTCCTCGCGCTCCTCAAGGCGGTCGAGAGCGGCTACCAGGGAGCGCTCATGGCGCCCACCGAGATCCTGGCCGAGCAACACCACCGGACGGTCGCCGGCCTGCTCGGCGATCTCCCCGTCCGGACCGCGCTCCTCACCGGACGGGTGTCGGGCTCGGCGCGCGAGGAGATCCGCTACGGCCTGGCGGCCGGCGAGATCCACCTCGTGATCGGCACCCATGCCCTCATTCAGGAGGGCGTGGAGCTCGGACGTCTGGGGCTGGCGGTCGTGGACGAGCAGCACCGCTTCGGCGTCGCCCAGCGGCTCGCCCTCACCCGCAAGGGGGAACAGCCGGACGTCCTGGTCATGACCGCGACGCCGATCCCGCGCTCGCTCGCCCTCACCTTCTACGGCGACCTCGACGTGTCGCGCCTGGACGAGCTCCCGCCCGGCCGGACCCGCGTCCGGACCCACGTCGTTCCCGAGGCCCGGCGCGAGGACATGTTCGGCTTCCTGGGGGAGCGGCTGGCGGCCGGAGAGCGCGGCTTTGTCGTCTATCCGCTGGTCGAGGAGTCGGAGGCGACGGACCTCAAGGACGCGACGACCGGCTCGGCGACGCTGGCCCGGAGGTTCCCGGACGCCCGGGTGGCGCTCGTCCACGGCCGGATGCCCGGGGAGGAGAAGGAGCGGGTCATGCGCGGCTTCGAGACCGGCGCGGTGGACCTCCTGGTCGCCACCACGGTGATCGAAGTCGGGGTCGACGTCCCGGAGGCGACCTTCCTGGTCGTCGAGCACGCCGAGCGGTTCGGCCTCTCCCAGCTGCATCAGCTCCGTGGCCGGGTCGGCCGCGGGCAGAGTCGCGCGTGGTGCTTCCTCGTGGTGTCGCCCGAAGCGGGGGCCGCGGCCCGCGAGCGGGTCGAGGTCATCGCCCGGACCCACGACGGCTTCGTCATCGCCGAGGAGGACCTTCGGCTGCGGGGCCAGGGCGACGTCTTCGGGACCCGCCAGCACGGGGTCCCCGACTTCCGGATCGCCGACATCGAGCGCGACGTGGACCTCCTGGCGGCCGCCCGCGACGCCGCGTTCGGGATCGCCGACGCCGATCCCGGCCTCGAGCGCCCCGAGCACGCCGGGCTGGCCGAGCGGGTCCGGCGGCTGACCGAGCGGGACGCGGCGATCGCGCGCCAGGGATGAGGCGCCGCTGGTTGCTCGGCTCGCGAGCCCGCGCCTAGGTTCGCCGCCGTGGACCACGCGATCATCCTCGCGGGGGGCGTGGGGGAGCGGTTCTGGCCGGTCTCGACGCCGCAGCGCCCGAAGCAGCTCCTGCCGCTGATCTCCGACCGCTCGATGTTGCGTGAGACCGCCGACCGCCTGGATGGTGTCGTCCCCCCGGAAGGGCGCTGGGTGATCACGAGCCGCACGCTCGCCGCCGCCGTGGCGGCCGAATGCCCGGAGATCGCGCCCGAGCGGATCGTGGGTGAGCCCGAGGCGCGGAACACCGCCCCCGCGATCGGCCTGGCGGCCGGCCTGCTGGCGGCGGCCGACCCGGACGCCGCCATGCTCGTCCTTCCCGCCGACCATGCGATCGGCAACGCGGACGCCTTTCGCCAGAGCGCAGCGGCGGCGCTCCAGATCGCCGCCGAGGATCCGGTCCTCGTCCTGTTCGGGATCGTGCCTACCCGTCCCGATACCGGCTACGGCTACGTCGAGCGCGGCCAGAGCCACGGGCCGGGCGCGGGCGTCGCCTGGAAGGTCGCGCGGTTCCTGGAGAAGCCCGACCCCGAAACGGCCCGCCGGCTCTGGGGGAGCGGGACCCACTACTGGAACAGCGGTCTTTTCTGCGGCCGGGCCGCCGTGTTCCTCGAGGAGTACGCCCGCCACCTGCCGCTCATGCGGCGCGCAATCGACGAGGCGGTGGCGGAGTGGGATGCCGATCCGGAGCGCGCGCTCGACAGGTACTACGGCGCCGTCGAAGCGACCTCGATCGACTACGCGATCATGCAGGAGACCGACCGCGCGGTCGTCCTTCCAGCCGCCGACTGGGGATGGGACGACGTGGGATCGTGGGAAAGCTTGGCGCGGTGGCTGCCGGCCTCGGGAGAAGACAACGTGACGATGGGTGACTGCCGGCTCGAGGGGTGCCGGGAGGTGATCGCGTTCAGCGACGGCGGCCTGATCGCGGCGCTAGGGGTCTCGGGGGTCGTGATCGTCCGCTCGGGCGAGGCGACGCTGGTGGCCGCCCGCGACCACCTGGACGACATCCGCTCCTTCGTGCGCCGGGTGACCGGCGGAAACGGCGCATGAGGGCGCGGCCGGCCGCGATCCTGCTGGCGCTGGCCGCGCTGGCGTGTGCGGGGCCGTACGCCGAGCGGCCGCCTGGGTCCGAAACGACCGGCCGCCCGCCGGCGGACGCGGCCCCGGCCGGCCGCCCCGCGCCGGCCGCCGGGGACACGGCGCGGACGGTGATCGGGCATGTGACGCCCGAGGGCCGGCTCGAGGCCGACACCCTTGCCCAGGCGCCCGCCGCCGAGACGGTCGACCGCGAGACCGTGGTGACCGGCTACGTGCGCCCGCCGGGCGCGCCCGGCGACGCCAGCCGGGACGAGCCGCCCGCCGCCCCGCTGAACGGCCCGCTTCCGGCCGAGTCGGACGCGCCGCCTGCGGCAGGAGCCGGCATCGCGGCGGCAGCCCCCGGCTGGCGGATCCAGGTCTTCGCGACCCGCGACCAGGCGGCGGCCCGGGAGGTGGCGCGGCGGGCCGGCGAGGCCGTGGCCGGCATCCCCGCCTACGTCGAGGCCGAAGGGCCGTGGTTCAAGGTCCGGGTCGGCGACTTCGCGACCCGGGACGCGGCCGAGCCCCTTCGGGAGCGGCTGGTCGAGCTCGGGTGGACGGAGGCGTGGGCCGTCCGGACAACTGTCCACGCCCCCTAGGGTGAGCCCGCCCCTTCTCCTGGTCGATCCACCCCGCGACCCCTGGTGGCCGCTCGCCTCGACCCGGCCGGTGGCCGAGCTGCTGGCCGGGACGCGCGCGTTCCGGGTCCGGTGGGAGGAGCGGTACGGGCCGGTGGCGGCGCTCCTCTGCGACCCCGAGGTCGAGGGGTGCGCGTGTCGCCAGGTACCCGCGCCGGCCCGGAACGTGTGGCCGGACCCGGGGGCCGGCTGGCGGCTCGCGAGCCCGGCCTGGATCCCACGCGCAGGGTGGGCCTTCGGCGACCGGCCGGCGGTCTTCCTCTGCGAGGGGGAGCCGGTCGCGTGGCGGATCGACGGCGACGAGGCCGCCCGGCTGGCCACCGTCGGGCCGGGTGCCGAAGCCGCCCGCGCGGAGCTGGCCCGGCTCGATCTGCCGGCGGCGGAGGCGGGCGGGCGCCGCGTGGCCTCGGTGTGGGGCCTGGTCGAGGCCAACGCGGAGATCCTGACCGACGACGCGGCCGACTTCGACGGCGAGCCGCTAGATCCGGGCGAGCGGTCGGTTGCCGTGGGCGAAGTGCGCGCGCGCGGGGACGTCCAGGTGGGTCCGTTCGTCGTCCTGGACGGCCGCCAGGGACCCATCCTCTTCGACCAGGACGTCCTGATCGCGGGCCATGTCCTCCTCCGGGGCCCCCTCTACGTCGGTCCGGGAACACGCGTCGTGGGCGGGGAGGTCGGCGGCGGGACCTCGCTCGGGCCATGTTGCAAGGTCCGGGGCGAGGTCGAGGCGAGCCTTTTCCAAGGCTACGGCAACAAGGCGCACGACGGGTACGTCGGCCACTCGGTGATCGGCGAGTGGGTGAACCTGGGCGCCGGCACGACGACCAGCGATCTCAAGAACACGTATGGGCCGGTCCGGCTGTCCGGGCCCGACGGGCGCGTGGACACGGGGCTCCTCAAGGTGGGTGCCTTCCTGGGCGACCACGTCCGGACGGGGATCGGATCGCTGCTGACGACCGGAGCCCGGCTCGGGGTCGCGACCCACTTCTTCGGCGGGCGCGCGGTCTCTCCGGCCTGGCTGCCGGCCTTCAGCTGGTTCGACGGAGCCCGGCGCGAGCCGGTCCGGCTGGACGACTTCCTGCGCTCTGCCCGGGCGGCGATGGCGCGCCGGAAGCAACGACTCGAGCCCGGCGAGGAGGCGATCCTGCGGGCGCTTTCGGCTTGCTCGGCTCCGACGCCGGACGCTAACTTCGACGCCTGACGAGCTCTCTCGCAGGGCGGATCTCTCCGTGTCCGCCCGACGCCGGCCCAGCCCGATCCGACCCCACTTCCGTCCCGTCGCCGTCATGCGCGTCTTCATCACCGGCATCGAAGGGTTCGTGGGGCGGCACCTGGCCCCGGCGCTGCGCGCTGCCGGTCACGAGGTGGCGGGGTCCGTGCTGAGGGCGGGCGCCGGGGACGGGCTCGTCACGATGGACGTCCGCGATGAGGGCCAGGTCCGGCGGGCGATCGGGGAGGCCCGGCCCGAGGTCGTGTTCCACCTGGCGGGCGAGGCCAGCGTGAGCGTGTCGTTCGACCGCCCGGTCGAGGTCTACGAGGTGAATGCGGGCGGAGCACTTCACGTACTGGAGGCGTGCCGGCGGGCGGCCGTCGGACGGGTGATGCTGATCACTTCGTGCGAGATCTACGGGGACCTCGATCCGGCCGCCGGACCGGCGGCCGAGACCCGCGAGATGGCGCCGATCAGCCCGTACGGGGGGAGCAAGGCGGACCAGGAGCTGGTCGGCGAGCAATACGCCCGGACGTTCGGCTTGGACGTCGTGCGCGTGCGCTCGTTCCCGCACACGGGTCCCGGCCAGAAGGAGCCCTATCTTTTCCCCTCGGTGGCGCGGCGGATCGCCGAGGCCGAGGGGGGCCGGGGACCGGGCACCGTGACGGTGGGCTACGTCGACGTCGTCCGCGACCTGCTCGACGTCCGCGACGTGGTCCGGGCCTACCTGCTGCTCATGGAACGCGGGCGGGCCGGTGAGGCGTACAACGTCTGCGGGGGACTCGGCCGGAGCCTCCGCGAGACCCTGGAGGAGATGTGCGGTCTGGCGCGCGTGCCCGTCCGCCTCGAGGTGGACCGCTCACGGCGCCGGCCGGCCGACGCGGCGTGGATGGTGGGCGACCCGTCGAAGCTGCGGTCGGAGACCGGGTGGCGGCCCGAGATCGGATGGAGGGAGACGGCGAATGATCTTCTGGAGGACGCGCGGGCCCGGATGGCGGCGGACGCCTCGCCGGCGGCGACGGAGACCGCCGGTGGCTGACCGCCCCCACGCCGCAGCCGCGCTTCTGGCGGCGCTCTTGTTCGCGGCGCCGGCCTGCGACGAGGACAACCCGTTCCGGAACATCTCGGACGTGGTGTCGACCGGGACGTCCCAGGTGTGGGAGTTCTCGCTGCCGGGTTTCCCGAGCGCGTTCGACTTCAACAGCGAGCAGCGTTTCTTCGTCGGCGAGGGCGGGTTCGCCAGCTCGCTCGGGAACTTCCTCCTGGACTCACGCGCCGACGGCACGCTGATCCTGAGGCCGTTCTCGTCGCTGGTCGACTTCTCCGCCGCGCGGACCGGCATCCAGGATCTGGGCCCGGTCGGCTTCGACGCCGTGCTGGAGGTGCCCGAGTCGGGCTACATCGCGGTCGACGACTCGGCCGGGTTGCCGGTCGTCCAGGGCCATGTCTACGCCTTCCGGATCACCCGCCTCCAGTCGGGTGTCGTGCCGATCAACTATGCGAAGCTCGTCGTCCTCGAGACCGGGACAGAGTTCCCTGACGACCCCCTGTCGCGGTTCGTCCGCTTCCAGTGGAGCTACCAGAACCAGCCCCAGAACCGGCGCCTGGAGGACGACTAGCTTGATCGACGTCCGGATGCTGCGCAACGATCCGGATGCGTTGCGCGAGGCGCTCGAAAAGCGGGGCGAGACCGCCGAGATCGACCGGCTCGTGTCGCTGGACGTCGAGCACCGGCGGCTGCTGGCCGAGAGCGAGCGCCTCAAGGCGGAGCGCAACACCGCCTCCAGGGAGATCGGCCGTCTGGTCTCCGGCGGCGAAGAGAACGCGGCCGCAGGGCTCAAGGCCGAGATGCGGAAGGTCAGCGACCGCATCAAGGAGCTGGACGAGCAGGGCACGGTCCTCAGGGAGACGCTCGAGGCGCGGCTCCTCGAGCTTTCGAATCCGCCCCATCCCTCGGTGCCCGGCGGCGACGCCTCGGCCAACCGTGTCATCCGGAGCTGGGGGGAGCCGCGAGGCTTCGACTTCGAGCCACGCCCCCATTGGGAGGTGGGAGAGATCGTCGGGGCGCTGGATCCCGAGCGGGCGGCGAAGGTCGCGGGGTCCGGCTTCGTGGGGCTGACGGGCGCGGGGGCGGCGCTGTCACGTGCCCTGATCGCCTACATGCTCGACGTGCACCGCGCCAAAGGGTACGTCGAGCTCGGGTTGCCGTACCTGGTGAACCCCGAGACCGCGACGGCGACCGGACACCTGCCGCGCTTCGAGGACCAGCTCTACGCCGTCGAGCGCGACGATCTGTACCTGATCCCGACGGCCGAGGTGCCGATCATGGGGTGGCATCGGGACGAGATTCTCGCCGACGGCGATCTGCCGCTCCGCTACTGCGCGCACACGCCATGCTTCCGGCGCGAGGCCGGCGCCCACGGGCGCGACACCCGCGGGCTGATCCGCGTCCATCAGTTCGACAAGGTCGAGCTCTTCAAGATCACTACTCCCGAGACCTCCTACGACGAGCTCGAGTCGCTGACCGCCGACGCCGAGGGGATCCTCCAGGCGCTCGGCATTCCGTACCGGGTCGTCCTGCTCGCCGCCGGCGACATGGGGAACGCGGCCGCCATGACGTACGACCTGGAGGCGTGGGCGCCTGGAGTCGAAAAGTGGCTCGAAGTTTCGTCGTGCTCGAACTGCGAGGCGTACCAGGCGCGGCGCGCCAACTTGCGCGCCCGTGCCGGCTCGGAGGGCGGGACGCGCCATCCCCATACGCTGAACGGCAGCGCGCTGGGGCTGCCGCGGACGCTGATCGCGGTTCTGGAGACGTTCCAGGACGCCGACGGCAGCGTGACCGTGCCGGATGTCCTGCGACCCTACATGGGAGGCATGGAGCGGCTCGCGGCAGGACGTTGAAAATGGACGCCCTGCTCCCTTTCTCAACGACTCGCTAGAGGAGGCACCCACGAGGGATACCCACCCCCGCCCGCGTGTCTGGCCGTTCGTCGCCATCTTGGCCACCATCGCGCTGTTCGGCGGCTACGTCTGGTACACCCGGGCGCTCGTCTCCGACATCAGGGAGGACACCGAGCGGCTGGCCACGCTCTACGCCCGTGCGCTCCGGGTGGGATCGCCGGACGAGGCGCAGCTCCTCCTGTTCGAGGAGGTGATCCAGAGCTTCCCGTATCCGGTGATCCTGACCGACCCCGAGGGAAACCCGACCGCGTTCCGCAACCTGGACGAGCTCGACCTGGACCGGGAGACGGGCCCGTGGTCGCCGGCCGAGCGCCTGGCGCTCCGCCAGGCAGCGGCGCGGATGGACCGGATCGCCGCCCCCTATCCGGTGACAGACGAGTCGGGCGAGGTGATCCAGATCATCCACGTGAGCGAGGCCGGCACGATCACTCTCCTCCGCTACCTTCCGTACATCCAGGCGCTCGCGCTGATCGCGGTCGGCCTGATCGCCTTCTGGCTGATCCGCTACAACGTACGCGTGCAGCGCGGCCACGTGTGGGTCGCGATGGCGCGCGAGAGCGCGCACCAGCTCGGCACCCCGATCTCGTCGCTGTACGGCTGGGTGGAGCTGCTGCGCGCCGAGCGCGCTGCCGCGATCGTGGCCGGGCCCTCGACGGCCGGCGAGGAGGTCGACATGGGGGCGGCGCTGAGCGCCATGCAGCAGGACATCGACCGGCTCAGCAAGGTCGCCAACAGGTTCGAGCTGATCGGCCGCCAGCCGCGGCTCGAGCCGATCGATCTCCACGAGCTGACGGCGGAGATCGAGGCGTATTTCCGGGCCCGCCTGCCGCGGCGCGGCAAGCCGATCGGTCTCGCCCTGGAGCGCCGTCCGGTGCCGCCCGTAGCGGCGAATCGCACCCTGATCGAGTGGGCGCTCGAGAACCTGATCAAGAACGCGATCGACGCGCTCGAGGGCAGGGGCGGCCGGATCACGCTATCGGTGGGGCCCGGGGAGGAGCCGAGGACGGCCTGGATCGAGGTTGCCGACGACGGGCCCGGGGTCCCGCGCGCCCTCCGCAAGCGAATCTTCGAGACCGGGGTGTCCACCAAGCGCCAGGGGTGGGGGGTGGGCCTCTCGCTCGCCCGCCGGATCGTCGAGGACTACCACGAGGGGAGCCTCGAGCTGATCAGCGGTGAGGACGCGCCGGGCGCCCGCTTCCGGATCGTCCTGCCGGTCGACGCAGGCCCCGAGGTGGAAGCATGACCGAGCGGCTGCTGGCGGACCTCAATCCGGCGCAGCGCGAGGCCGTGCGGCACGGCCCCGGGCCGCTGCTGGTCCTGGCCGGGGCGGGGAGCGGGAAGACCCGCGTCTTGACCCACAGGCTGGCGTACATGATCGAGGAGCACGGCGTCGATCCCGGGCGCATCCTGGCCGTCACCTTCACCAACAAGGCGGCCGGCGAGATGCGGGAGCGGATCATGCGTCTCCTCGCCGACCGGCCGGGCGGCATTCTGGGCCTCTGGATGGGCACCTTCCACTCGGTCAGCGCGCGGATCCTCCGGCGGATCGCCGAGCGCTTCGACTATCCCCGCTCGTTCACGATCTACGACGGCGACGACTCGCTCCAGATCCTGAAGACGGTCATGGCCGAGATGGGGTGGTCGATAGGGTCGGTGGACGCCTATGGCCTCAGGCGCCGGATCTCCGACGCCAAGAGCCAGCTCCTGTCGCCGGACGAGTACGCCGCCGCGCATCACGGCCACGTGGAGGATGCGGTCGCCGAGGCGTACCGCCGCTATCAGCGCATTCTGCGCCAGAACAAGGCGTTCGACTTCGACGACCTGCTCATGCAGACCGTCGTCGCGCTGCGCGGGGACGAACGCCTGCTGGCTTCGTTCCGCGCCCGCTTCCGGCACGTCCTCGTGGACGAGTACCAGGACACCAACCACGCCCAGTACGAGTTCGTGAAGCTGCTGACGGCCGAGCATCGCTCGATCACGGTGGTCGGCGACGACGATCAGTCGATCTACGGATGGCGGGGCGCCGACATCCGGAACATCCTGTCGTTCGAGGACGACTTCCCGGAAGCGGTCGCGATCCGCCTCGAGCAGAACTACCGCTCGACCCGGACGATCCTCGAGGCGGCGCACGCGATCGTAGAGAAGAACCGGCACCGGAAGCCCAAGAAGCTGTGGACGGAGCGCGAGGGCGGTGATCCGCTCAAGGTCTACGGTGCCGCCGACGCGGACACGGAGGCGTCGTGGGTGGCGCGCACGATCGGCCGGCTGCAGTCCGACGGGTACACGCCGAGCGACGTGGCCGTCCTGTATCGCACCAACGCCCAGTCGCGCCTCCTCGAGGAGGGTCTCCGGCGGCGCGGGCTGCCGTACGTGATCGTGGGCGGCACCCGGTTCTACGAGCGCCAGGAGATCAAGGACGCGATCGCCTATCTGCGGGTCCTGGTCAACCCGTCCGACGACTGGTCGATGGGCCGCGTGCTGGGGGTTCCGAAGCGCGGGATCGGCCCCGTCACCCTGCAGACGCTCGAGGCGGTGGCCGACGAGCGCGGCGTATCGCTGGCCGCCGCGCTCGTGGATCCGGCCGTCCGTCTCCAGGTCAACGCCCCGACCGCCGCCGGCCTCCACGAGGTGGCCGGGCTGCTGGCCGAGTTCGCCCCGCGGGCCGCCGACGAGCCCGCCGCGGGCTGGGTCGCCGAGTACTTCGAGAAGGCGGGGCTCTTCGCCCACTACCGGGCGCTCAACGATCCGCGCCGGGAGGACCGGCTCGAGAACCTCCACGAGCTGGTGGCCGGGGTTCAGACCTTCAGCCTCGAGCGCGGCACGGGCGAGGGCGACCTGGCCGCGTTTCTCGAAGAGGTGAGCCTGCTGACCGACATCGACCAGGCCGACCTGCGAGGCGGCGTGGTGACGCTCATGACCCTCCACAACGCCAAGGGCCTCGAGTTCCCGGTCGTCTTCCTGGCCGGCTGCGAGGACGGGCTGTTTCCGCTGGCCCGGGCCCTCGACTCCCCGCGCGAGTACGAGGAGGAGCGGCGGCTGTTCTACGTCGGGCTGACCCGGGCCCGGGACAAGGTCTTCATCTCCTACGCCCACGAGCGGTACCGCTGGGGGCAGACTTCAGCCGGGGGGCCGTCACCGTTCCTGGAAGAGCTGCCGGGGGAGCTGGTCGACTGGGAGGAGGAGCCCCTGTCGGGATGGGGGTCGTGGGGCGGCCGCGGCCGCTCGAGCGACCGTGCCGGAATGACCCGCGGGGACGGGGTCTCGCGCGGCCGGGCGGGCGGCGCGCCGGCGTGGGACACGATCGCGGTCGACGATCCGCCGGGCGGCACGGTCGAACCCGAGGAGATTTCCGACCTCGCCCCGGACTACCGGCCCGGCGAGCGCGTCCAGCACCGGGAGTTCGGCGGCGGCCGGATCGTGTCGGTGAGCGGCGGCGGGCGCGACCTCAAGGTGACGGTGCGGTTCGATCGCGCGGGGGAGAAGCGGCTCGTGGCGCGCTTCGCGCGCCTGGAGAAGGAGTGGTGAGATCGCTGGCATGAGCGCGGCGATCGGCAAAAGCCGTCCCGCAAACCGCCACCGCCGACTCGGCCGGCCGTGGTCCCATCGCACCGCGCTTGAAAGGGCCTGAAGATTGCGTCATAATGAGGCGTCGACACGAACCCATCCATCTCGCCAGCGGGACCTTCGGGGATGCCTCTGAGAGCTATTTGCACACTTCTGATCACATTCGTGATCATGGTGATGCCTGACATTGCCCACGCCCAGACCGGGTCGACCCACTCGTCCAGGCCGTCGTTCGAGACAGGACGGGTCGAGGGGTCGGTCTACGACAGCGAGTCCCGGCAGGCGCTGGTAGGCGGCATGGTCCTGATCGAGGGCACCAACCTTGGCAACGTGACGGGCGACGACGGCTCCTACTTCGTCGACTACGTTCCGGCCGGCAACTATACGATCAGCGCCGAGTATCTGGGTTACGGCACGGTCCGCCGCAATCTGGACGTGTCCCCCGGCCAGACCGTCACCATGGACTTCGCGCTCCCGAGCGAGGTGGTGCTAGCGAACGCCATCACCGCGGTGATCGAGAAGGAGCCGATCCCGGTCGCCGAGCCGGTCAAGGAGTACACGGTCACGTCGGAGGTGCAGGTCAACATCCCGGACGCCCTGCCCGAGGAGTCGTGCAAGGCCCTGGTCACCGTCCATGGCTCGTACATCGTGAACGGCCAGTGGCAGCTCGCGGCGTCGGTCGGACGCCTGGTGTGCGGGAACCAGGAGGTCGTCTGCCAGCCGATTGTGGTCTACAAGGATCCGGCCCTGAACCAGGCCCAGCTCAGGGACGCCGCACCGGCGAACCAGGAACCGGCTGAGCCCGCGCCCCCCGCCGACACCGGCACAACCGTCCCGACGGCCGACGAGCGGCCCGAGACCGCCGCCCTGCGCTGATCTCCCGGTCCGCTTCGGACCGACCGGCACGCCCCGCTCCCCGTCCCTATCTTTGCCGCCGATGGCGATCGATGCCGACGACGTCCGCCATATCGCGCACCTCGCCCGCCTCGACCTGTCCGAGGACGAGGTCGAGCGGTTCCGCCGCGAGCTCTCGGCGATCCTGGAGTACGTGAACCGGCTCGAGGAGCTGGAGCCCGGCCGCGCGGCCGAGCCCGAGCCCCCCGATCAGCCGCTCCGGCAGGACCGCGTCCAGGCGTGGCCCGACCCACGGTGGTTTCTGGATCAGGCCCCGTCGCGGGACGGTTTCTTCCTCGTACCGCGGGTGGTCGAATGACGCCCTTCGGGAACGGCGCCACCGCGGCCGCGATTGCGGCCCGGGTCACCGCCGGCGAGACCACCGCCCGCCAGTCCGTCGAAGACGCGCTCGACCGGGCCTCCGCCGACCGGCTGAACGCCTTCCTTTCCCTCCGCCCGGAGCCGGCGCTGGAGGAGGCCGATCGGGTCGACCGCAGGGTCGCCGCGGGCGAGCGGCTCCCTCTGGCCGGCGTGCCGGTCGCGGTCAAGGACAACATCGCGGTCGCGGGTGGCGTGACGACCTGCGGGTCCCGCCTTCTCGAGCCCTACGTCTCGCCCTTCGACGCCACGGCGGTCGCCCGGCTTCGCGACGCCGGCGCCATCGTGGTCGGCAAGACCAACCTGGACGAGTTCGCGATGGGCTCCTCGACCGAGAACTCGGCCTTCGGTCCGACCCTGAACCCGCACGACCCGGAGCGTGTGGCGGGGGGCTCCTCCGGCGGCTCGGCCGCCGCGGTGGCGGCCGGGCTGGTGCCGGTCGGGCTGGGAAGCGAGACCGGCGGGTCGGTCCGTCAGCCGGCCGCCTTCTGCGGTGCGGTCGGCGTCAAGCCGACCTACGGCCGCGTGTCGCGCTACGGGCTGGTGGCGTTCGGGTCCTCGCTGGACCAGATCGGCACGCTGGGAACGACGGTCGAGGACGCCGCCCGGGTCCTGGAGGCCATCGCCGGGTCCGATCCCCGGGACGCGACGACGCTGCCGGGTCGGCCCGGGGGGCTGGCCGACGGCCTGGACGAGGCGGATCCGGCGGCGCGGATCGGCTGGCCGCGCGAGTTCTTCGGTGAGGGCCTGGATCCCGGGATCCGAGCCGCCTGCGAGCGCGCCCGCGACCGGCTGGAAGCGGCCGGGGCCGGGATCGTCGAGCTCTCGCTCCCGCACGCTCCCTACGGGATCGCGGTCTACTACATCGTGGCGATCGCCGAGGCGTCGTCGAACCTGGCCCGCTACGACGGCGTCCGGTACGGATACCGGGCCGGCGGGGCGGGCGACCTGCACGCCATGTACGAGCGGACGCGGGCGGCGTTCGGCGCCGAGATCAAGCGGCGGATCATGCTCGGCACCTACGTTCTGTCGGCCGGCTACTACGAGGCCTTCTACGGCAAGGGCACGGTCGTCCGCGGGCGGATCCGGGGTGACTACAAGGCGGCGTGGGAGCGTGTCGACGCGATCCTGACGCCGACTACGCCGACACCGGCGTTCCCGGTGGGGGAGAAGGCCGAGGACCCTCTCGCCATGTACCTGAACGACGTCTACACGGTGAGCGCCAACCTGGCCGGGATCCCCGCCGTCACGGTGCCGTTCGGGCGTGTCTCGCCGGCGCCCGGGCGGCCGGCGCTGCCGATCGGGGTCCAGCTCATGGGCCCGGCCGGCGCCGAGCGCAGGCTGTTCGAGCTGGCCCGGTTCCTGGAGCGCGAGGCGGCGGCGTGAGCGAGACCCTGGCTGTCGGGCGGATGGAGGGGGCCCTGGAACGATGGGAGCCCGTGATCGGGCTCGAGGTCCACGTCCAGCTGGCGACCAAGAGCAAGATCTTCTGCGGCTGCGCGACCCGCTACGGGGAGCCCCCCAACACGCAGGTGTGCCCGGTCTGCCTGGGGTATCCCGGGACCCTGCCGGTGCTGAACGAGCGCGCGGTGGAGCTCGCGGTCGTGGCCGCGCTGGCGCTCGGCTGCGAGGTCCAACCGACCTCGATCTTCGCCCGCAAGCACTACTTCTATCCCGATCTCCCGAAGGGGTACCAGATCTCCCAGTACGACCGGCCGCTGGCGACGGCCGGCGGGCTCGAGATCGTCCTGGACGACGGCACCCGGAAGGCGATCGGGATCACGCGGTTGCATCTCGAGGAGGACGCCGGGAAGTCGCTCCACGGGTCCGACGGCACGCGGGTCGACTTCAACCGCTGCGGCACGCCGCTGATCGAGATCGTCAGCGAGCCCGACCTGGCGAGCCCGAGGGAGGCGTATCTCTACCTGTCGACGCTCAAGCGGAGCCTCCAGTACCTGGACGTCTCCGATTGCAACATGGAAGAGGGGAGCCTGCGCTGCGACGCCAACGTCTCGCTGCGGCCGCGCGGGGAGGGCGCGCTGGGCACCAAGACCGAGGTCAAGAACGTGAACTCCTTCCGCTATGTCGAGGACGCCCTGACCTACGAGATCCTGCGCCAGGCGGAGGCGCTGGACGCCGGCCGCGCGGTGGTCCACGAGACCCTCCTGTGGGACAGCGCCCGTGGCGAGGCGCGGCCGATGCGGTCGAAGGAGATGTCCCACGACTACCGGTACTTTCCCGAGCCCGACCTGGAGCCGCTGGCCGTTCCGGCGGCGCGGGTCGAGGAGATCCGGAGCCGGCTGCCGGAAGGCCCCGCCGCGCGGGCGGCCCGCTTCGTGAACGAGTACGGCCTCCCCGACTACGACGCCGGGGTCCTGACCGCGACGCGCGGGATGGCGGAGTACTTCGAGGCGGTCGTGGAGCGGTTCGGGGACGCCAAGGAGGTCAGCAACTGGGTGATGGGCGAGGTCCTGCGTCTCGCCAACGAGCGCGGGGAGGAGGTTCGCCTCGAGCCCGAGCCGTCGCCTCTCTCTCCGGAGCGCCTGGCCGCGCTCCTGCGGCTGAAATCCGAAGGCGCCATCTCCGGGAGCGCCGCCAAGGAGGTCCTCGCGGCGGTCGTCGACACGGGCCGCGATCCCGCGGCGGTCGTCGAGGAGCGGGGGCTGGCGCAGGTTTCCGACACCGGAGCGCTCGAGGCCGAGATCGACGCCGTCCTCGAGGCCCACCCCGACGAGGTCGCGGCCTATCGCGCGGGCAAGGAGGGGCTGATGGGCTTCTTCGTGGGCCAGGTCATGCGCCGGACGAGGGGCAAGGCGAACCCTCAGCGGGTGAACGAGCTGTTGCGGGAGCGGCTCTAGGTTCTCTACCTGGCCGCGGACAGGGAGCGAGTTCCGCTGAAGGCGGACCAGAAATCACGCTCGTCTCCGGCGGGGATGTCGTTGCCCTCGGCCCCCTCGGCCGGCCACTCGGGGTCGGGGAAGAAGACCGCCGCCAGCGCCTCCATCTCCTCCGGTGGGATGGGCCGCGTCGCCACGATCCGCGCCGCCTCCTCCACCGAGATCGAAGAGATCGACGTTCCGACCAGCTCCCTCCGCGCCTCCCGCCGCGCGCTCCGGAACGACTGCCGGCGGAGGCGCCGCGCCAGCGCCAGGCGCTCGGCGCCGGTGGGATCGAGCTCCTGCGAGAGACTCTCCGACCCCAGCCGCAGCATGTCCTGGACGTAGGCGACCGTGAGCCGCCTCAAACGCTCGATCCGGTCGTCCGGCAGGTCCCACCGCGACCGGTCCGCCATCCGCATCCACAGGGAGTGCCACCGCTCCTGGTTGGAAAGGTGGATGATCTGCTGGTAGATGCGCTTGTTGGTGGCGAACGAGAAGAACGCCCGGGTGACGACCCGCTCGAGGAGCTCGTCCTCGTCCTCGTGCTCGCCGAGGACGATGTCACGGGCCAGGCGCAGGTACTCCTCCCCCTGCGCGGCGTCGAATCGGTACTCCCAGTACGTGTGGCCCAGGCGGGTGGCGTGGGGCGTCGCGGCCAGCTGCCGGGGGACGAAGAGGTTGTGGGCGATCGTGTCGGCGGCGAGATGGCTCAGGTAGCCGAGCGCGAACGACCTGAGAGCCGGGGTCCCGGCGGAGTCGAGGATCTGGTAGCCGATCCTCCAGTTGTGGCAATGACGACTGTAGTCCACGTAGCGCTGGGCGAGCGCGATGTCGGCCGAGAGGCTGCCGTAGAGATACTGCCGCGGATAGGCTTGCAGGAGCTCGCGCACGACGATCGGCAGAACCGCCAGGTTCTCCAGGATCGCCGTCCCGATGAAGGCATGGGTGGGCGGGCCCCACGCCCAGGCCGGGTCAGGGGTCGCCAGCAGGAAGCCGAGAGCCAGCCCGGCGATGACGAGCAGCGGGATCAGCGAAACAGTCCCCGCTTCCGGCGGTGGATGCGCTTCTCGATGCCCTTCATCTCCTCGGCCGCGGTCTCGCGGATCGAGCGCACGCCGTCCTCGACCGCCGCGGCGATCTCGGTCCGCAGGTCGGCGAACCGGTCCCCGGCGTCCTCGCGCCAGGCGCCCCCAGCCTCGCGGACCGACCCGGCGGCCCGCTCGAATTGCCGGCCGGCGTCCTTCTTAAAGCGCTTGCCGCGCTTGCGGACGTCCTTGCGCAGCTCCTTACGCAGGTCGTCGCCCGCCTTGGGGGCGAGGACGAGCGCCACGCCGGCTCCGAACAGGGCACCCAGCAGGAACGCGGCGGTGAAGTCGAACGATCCCATGTTCCGGTGGCTCATAGTGGACCTCCCACGCTGATCGATTTCCGGTGCCGCGGGCACCGTGCTACCAGTATCGCGACAGAAAGCGGCGCGCGCCCGACAGGGTCGCCACCGACTTGAGGATCGGCTTCTGGACCTCGTCCTGGACGACCTCGACGAGGGCGGCCAGGTCGTCGATGCGCCGGCTGACCCGGTCGACGGACGATCCCATGCGGCTCACCTCGCGCTTCGCGGTCGACGTCATCTCCTGGACGTCGTCGGCCACGCTCTGGGCGCGGAACAGGATCGGATCGACCTTGACCCGGACCTCGTCCAGAGTGCCTTTCATGTGACGCGCCGATCGCTTGACGTCCAGCGCCACCGGGATCCCGACGAAGATCAGTACGAGCGTCAGGATGAGAAAGAACGCGGCGATGACGCAGAGCGCGATCGTGTTCCACAGCGCGTATTCCATGACGTCCCTTCGGCTGGAGACCCGTCGTCCGGCGCGGGCGGCCTGTCGTGCGCGGGGACCGCTCTCGAAGTGGCTAATTATACACGCCCGCGGCACGGGCGTTGTAAGACTTCCGAGGTGACGAGCCCGAGGCTACCTTTCAACTATGGTCGAAACTATCCGATCCAACCCACGGGAGCCTCCGATTGCGGAACGTCGGAGAGGGGGCCTTCTGAAGGCGCTGCGGGAAGAGCTTCCCCTGGCCGTGGTAACCGCCGCCTACGTCGGGGCGGTGTGGGGGATCGGCCGCGCCGTGGACCTTCCTCCGGCGAGCCGGCCGGGACCGGGATCTTTGCTCTCCGCCGCCTTCGTCGCGCTGACGGCCACTCTGATCGTGATCGGCTGCTTGCTCGTCGTCTTCGCCGCCTCCTGGCTCCTCCGCCGGGTCGTCCGCTCGAGCAGCGATGCGCGTCCGTTCGGAACCCCGTGGAGCGTCTGGCGAGCCCACCTCTCGGCCGAGCGGGTCGTGCCCGCGTTCGTGACCTTGTTCCTGTATGCCGTCCTCATGGACACTTTCGTCGGAATCAAGGGGCAGATCCCCGCCCTCCACCCCTTCGCCTGGGACGAGGCGTTCATGCGCCTGGATCGGACGCTCCACTTCGGGACAGACCCCTGGGTCCTGCTCCAGCCCCTGGTCGTGGCCCCGATGGGCACCGCCCTGCTCGACCGCCTCTACTACATCTGGTTCCCGGTCAACCTGATCATCCTCATCGCCTTCGCGTGGCGCCACGCAGACCGGCTTCGAAGCCGGTTCTTCCTGGCCTTCTTCGGGCTGTGGATCCTCCTCGGTACGGCCATGGCGGTGGCCTTCTCCTCGGCCGGGCCATGCTACTACGGCCGGGTGGTGACGGGACCCGATCCGTTCGCCCCCCTGATGGCGTATCTCCACCGGGTGGACGCCGTCCATCCGCTGACGGCGCTGGATGTTCAAGCGCTCCTCTGGGACGGATACGTCGGCCGCGAGCGGCTGGTGGAAGGGATCGCCGCCATGCCGAGCCTTCACGTCGCCGTCCCGGTCCTCTTCACCATCGTAATGTGGGGGATCGACCGCCGGCTCGGCGTCCTGTTCGGCGTCTACACGGCGCTCATCCTGGTCGGGTCGGTCCACCTGGGGTGGCACTACGCGATCGACGGCTACGTCACGCTGGCCCTCGTGCCGGCCGTCTGGTGGCTGGCGGGACGGATCGCTCCCGACCCCTCGTCAGGAGGTTGATTGCCGTTACCGACAAGGCCGGGTATGGTAGGGCCTCATGGACCTAGAACGCCTGACCGAGCGTCTCCGTGCGGCCCTGGTCACCGCCCAGGAGCAGGCCCGCCAGAACGGCAACCCCGAGATCACGAGCGAACACCTGGCGGCGGCCCTCCTCCGGCAGGACGGCGGTCTGCTGCCCAACCTGCTCGGCCGTCTGGGGGTGGACGTTGCCTCGACGACCAGCCGGGTCGACGACACGATCGGCCGGCTGGCCAAGGTCGCCGGTGGCGCCGAGCCCCGGATCGGGCGCGAGGCGACACGGCTGCTCGACGCGGCCGAGAAGGAGCGCGACGGGCTGCAGGACGAGTACACCTCGGTCGAGCACGTCCTTCTGGCATGGGTCGGAACCGGCCTCGGGGCGTTGGGCCAGATCCTGAAGACGGCGGGGGTCGGGCGGGACGACGTCCTCGGCGTCCTGCGCCAGGTTCGTGGGGCCCAGCGCGTCATCGATCCCAACCCCGAGGCGAAGTACGAGGCGCTGGAGCGGTACGGGCGCGACCTGGTCGAGCTCGCGCGTCGGGGCAAGCTCGACCCCGTCATCGGCCGTGACGAGGAGATCCGGCGCACCATCCAGGTGCTCGCGCGGCGGACCAAGAACAACCCGGTGCTGATCGGGGAGCCGGGG
Source organism: Gemmatimonadota bacterium (assembly GCA_035708865.1). GTDB lineage: Bacteria > Gemmatimonadota > Gemmatimonadetes > JACCXV01 > JAHWKZ01 > DASRVA01. The sequence continues at coordinate 40,211 of DASTFF010000030.1, forward strand.
GTCGGGAAGACCGCCATCGTCGAAGGGCTGGCCCAGCGGATCGTAGCCGGTGATGTGCCCGAAAGCCTCCAGAACAAGCGGCTGATCCAGCTCGACGTGGGGGCCATGGTTGCGGGCGCCAAATACCGCGGGGAGTTCGAGGAGCGGTTCAAGGCCGTTCTCAAGGAGATCACCGAGTCCGAAGGCGAGATCATCACCTTCATCGACGAGCTCCACACGCTGGTCGGCGCGGGCGGCGCGGAAGGCGCGGTCGACGCCTCGAACATGATCAAGCCGCCCCTGGCCCGCGGCGAGCTGCGCATGATCGGCGCGACCACGCTCGACGAGTACCGCAAGCACATCGAGAAGGATGCCGCGCTCGAGCGGCGCTTCCAGCCCGTGTTCGTGGGCGAGCCGTCGGTCGAGGACACGATCGCGATCCTGAGAGGCCTGAAAGAGCGCTACGAGGTCCATCACGGAGTCCGCATCACCGACGGGGCGCTGGTCGCCGCGGCGAAGCTCGCGGACCGTTACATCGGCGACCGGTTCCTCCCCGACAAGGCGATCGACCTGGTGGACGAGGCGGCGTCGCGCCTGCGGATGGAGATCGACTCCGTGCCGGTCGAGATCGACGTGATCCAGCGCCGCATGACCCAGCTCGAGATCGAGAAGCGGGCGCTCGCCCGGGAGGACGACCCGGATGCCCGCGAGCGGCTGGCAAGGATCGAAGAGGAGCTGGCCGACCTGCGGGAGGAAGCGGACGCCCTGCGAGCGGCGTGGCAGCGCGAGAAAGCCGGCATCCAGGCCATCCGGGAGCTCAAGGAGCGAATCGAGAACACCAAGGCGGCGGCCGAGCAGGCCCAGCGCGTGGGCGACCTGGCGAAGGCGGCGGAGCTCCAGTACGGGACGCTGGCCGAGCTCCAGAAGCGGCTGGAAACGCTCGAGTCCGAGCTGGCCGAGACCCAGGCCGGCGGGGGGATCCTCAAGGAGGAGGTCGACGAGGAGGACATCGCCGAGGTCGTGGCCCATTGGACCGGAATCCCGGTGTCGCGGCTGATCGAGAGCGAGCGCGAGAAGCTGATCCACATGGAGGATCGCCTGCACCAGCGGGTGGTCGGCCAGGACGAGGCGATCCGGGCCGTGTCGGACGCGGTCCGCCGCGCCCGGGCCGGGCTCCAGGACCCCAACCGGCCCATCGGGAGCTTCATCTTCCTGGGTCCGACCGGCGTCGGGAAGACCGAGCTCGCCCGCGCCCTGGCCGAGTTCCTGTTCGACGACGAGGACGCGATGGTCCGGATCGACATGTCGGAGTACATGGAGCGGCATGCCGTCGCACGGCTGATCGGCGCACCGCCGGGGTACGTCGGGTACGAGGAAGGAGGCCAGCTCACCGAGGCCGTTCGCCGCCGCCCTTACGCGGTCGTCCTCCTCGACGAGATCGAGAAGGCTCACAGCGAGGTGTTCAACGTGCTGCTCCAGGTGCTGGACGACGGCCGGCTGACCGACGGTCAGGGGCGGACGGTCAACTTCACTAACACCGTGCTCATCATGACCTCGAACGTGGGCAGCCAGTACATCACGACCGAACAGGACGAGGCCCGGATCCGCGAGCTCGTGACGGACGCGCTCGGCGAGCGGTTCCGTCCGGAGTTCCTGAACCGGGTCGACGAGGTGGTGATCTTCCATCGCCTCCAGCCCGAGGACCTGCGGGCGATCGTGGACGTCCAGGTGCGGCGGCTGGAACGCGTCCTCACCGGGCGCGGCCTATCGGTCGAACTCACCGACGCCGCCCGCGAGTACCTGGCCGAGCACGGCTACGACCCCGTGTACGGGGCTCGGCCTCTCAAGCGCGTGCTGCAGACGGAGCTCATGAACTCGCTGGCGATGCGGCTCCTGGAAGGGACCTTGAACGAGGGCGACCACGTCGTCGTGGACGTCACCGGGGATGGCGGTTCGCTGGCCTTCCTGCCCGCCAAGGCTCCCGTTCTCGAGCCGGAGACCGTCTAGGAGGTCGGGCCGTCCGCTCGCTTGCTGCGAGTTCCCACCCAACTCGGCCCCAGCCCCATCTATCGCATCGGTGTCTTCGCCGCCGAGCGAATAATCGGCGGGTGCGGATGTGAGGGATCGAGGCGGGAGAGGAGCTGACGGCCGATTACGCGGAGTTCGAGCGGGACTCCGACGCCCGCCGCAGCGTTTGAGCCTAGGCTTCCAACGGAGGGTCGAGGGGGGCGGGCTGGTGTCGTGCCGCGTGGCCGGCGACCTCGATCAGTACGCCGTGCGTGAAGAGGGGGTGGAAGAAGGCGATTTCCCGGCCCTCGGCTCCCAGGCGGGGCGCCTCGCCGACCGTCTCCACCCCGTGCTCGATCCCGGCCAGGATCGCCTTGTGGACGTCGGGAACGTCGAACGCCAGGTGATGGAGGCCCTCGCCATGCTTCTCCAGGAACCGCCCGACGGGGGTGTCGGCATCGGTGGGCTCGAGCAGTTCGATGACGCCGCCGTCGAAGGGGATGAGGGCGACCTTGACTCCCTCCGTAGGGATCTCCTCGATCTCCCGAACCTCGAGCCCCAGCACCTCTTCGTAGAAGACGCGGGCGTCGAAGATCGAGCGGACGGCGATCCCGACGTGGGCGAGGCGGACGTCCAAAAGGGCCACCCTGCGGCGAACGGAATAAGGACCGGTGGTTAAGCGTAGTTCCGGTTGACAGCCCGATTTTCGAACGGCTATTATAGCCCCTTCCCCGGTCTGCCGTCGACAACAGCGACGACGATTTCATGGAGTTGTGAGCATGTCATCCAATCATCAAGTGCAAGCTGTCACGGACGACGATTTCGACCGCATCGTCAAGGGCTCGGAAACGCTGACGATGGTCGATTTCTGGGCCGAATGGTGTGGCCCCTGTAAGATGATCGCGCCGACGGTCGAGGAGCTGGCCGAGCAGTACGATGGGCGTCTCAAGGTGGTCAAGCTGGACGTCGATTCGAACCAGCGGACGGCCCTCGAGTACTCCGTCCGGTCGATTCCGAGCCTGCTGTTCTTCAAGGGCGGACAGGTGGTGGAGACCGTCGTGGGTGCCGTCCGGAAGCAGCGCCTCGAAGAGGTCATCGAGGCCCATCTCTAACGGGATCGGGCACGCGGTCGTCCGAAGTCCGCGGACCAGCGGGGCTCGCCGCCGGGTTGCCGGCGGCGGGCCTTTTGTCATCCGGGGGTAGCGCATGCCGGAGTGGCTGAAAGGCGCGTTCGTTCGCCTGCTCGACCCGATCGTGGGGAGCCTCGTACGCGCCGAGGTCCACCCCAACGTCATCAGCACGATCGGGTTCCTGATCACGCTCGGGGCGGCCGCCATCGTGTTCGCCCGCCACCTCTTCATCGGGGTCGTGGTCTTCCTGCTGGGCGGCCTGATGGACATCCTGGACGGCAACGTCGCCCGCCGCTCGGGGCTGGCCTCCAAGTTCGGCTCGTTCTACGATTCCACCCTGGACCGCGTCTCCGAGATCGTCTTCTACTTCAGCCTGTACGCCTTCTTCCGCCCGCTGGAGGAATTCTGGTGGGTGGGCTATGTGGTGATCACGGCCATGGTCGGATCGCTGATGGTCTCTTACACGCGCGCGCGCGCCGAGGCCCTCGGGGTGGATTGCAAGGTCGGCTTCATGCAGCGTCCGGAGCGGATCGTGGCGATCGGCCTGGGGGGCCTGCTGACGGGCGTCGCGAGGATGATCGATCCCGAGCTCGAATACTGGCCGCTCCTGATCGCCCTCGGCCTGATCGCCGTTCTGGCCAACCTGACGGCTCTGGAGAGGATCTACTCGGTCTACCGGGTCGCCCACGGCGTGCCGCTCGACGCTGCGCTCGGCCCCACCGAGGATAAGAAAGGAACGCCGCCGTGAGCCACGAGGCTGCTCGAGCGGAACCCTCGCCCACCCCGATCGATCCCCCCGGCGGGACCCTCGGGGTCCTGCTCCCGGGAATGGGGGCGGTAGCGACCACCTTCATCGCCGGCGTCGAGGCCGTCCGCCGCGGCAGCGCAAGGCCGATCGGATCCCTTACCCAGATGGGAACGGTCCGGCTGGGGGGACGGCCCGAGAAGCGGGTCCCCCGGATCGCGGACTTCGTGCCGCTGGCCAGGCTCGACCAGCTGGTGTTCGGCGGCTGGGACGTCTTCCCCGACACCGTCTACGAGGCGGCCCTCAGAGCGGGCGTGCTCGAACGGGCCCAGGTCGAGGAGCTGCGCGACTTCCTGCACGCCGTCGTGCCCATGCCGGGCGCCTTCGACCGCCGCTACGTCAAGAAACTGGACGGTACGCACGTGATCGACAGCCGGAAGAAGCGGGTCTGGGCGGAGCGATTGATCGAGGACATCGAGCGTTTCCGCGAGGAGAAGAGGTGCGACCGGCTGGTCATGGTGTGGTGCGGTTCGACCGAGGTGTTCCTGAAGCCCGGTCCGGTTCACGCCTCGCTGGCGGCGTTCGAGAAGGGGCTGGACGCCGACGACGACGCGATCCCGCCGTCCATGGTCTACGCGTACGCGGCGCTCAAGTGCGGCGTCCCTTACGCCAATGGGGCGCCGAACCTTTCGGCCGATGTCCCGGCCCTGCTCGAGCTGGCGGACGAGATGGGCGTTCCGGTGGCCGGCAAGGACTTCAAGACCGGCCAGACGCTCATGAAGACGATCCTCGCGCCCGGGTTCAAGGCGCGCATGCTGGGGATCCGCGGCTGGTACTCGACCAACATCCTCGGCAACCGTGACGGCGAGGTGCTGGACGATCCCGAGTCGTTCAAGACCAAGGAGGAGTCGAAGCTGGGCGTCCTCGACTTCATCCTCCAGCCAGAGCTGTACCCGGAGCTCTACGGGGACATCTCGCACGTCGTCCGGATCAACTACTACCCCCCGCGCGGCGACAACAAGGAGGGGTGGGACAACGTCGACATCTTCGGATGGCTCGGTTATCCGATGCAGATCAAGATCGACTTCCTGTGTCGCGACTCGATCCTGGCCGCCCCGATCGTGCTCGACCTGGCGCTGTTTCTGGATCTGGCCCGGCGAGCCGGGATGAGCGGCATCCAGGAGTGGCTCTCGTTCTACTGGAAGAGCCCGATGCACGCCCCCGAGTTGTACCCCGAGCACGACCTGTTCATCCAGCTGATGAAGCTGAAGAACACGTTGCGGCACCTGATGGGGGAGGAGCAGATCACCCACCTCGGGCTCGAGTATTACGAGGACTAGCTTCGTGAAGACGGGCATCGCCAGCCACTCTCTCGCGACAACTTGTCTCCTTCTCAGCGCCCTCTCCTGCACGAGAACGGCGGACACGGAACCCGCCGAAGTCAGAGCCATCATCGAAGCCCACAACGCGAAGCTGGAGCAGTGGTATGCGAAGGGTGAGATTGATTCCGTAGCCACGGTCTTCGCGGAGGACGCCTGGCAGATGCCACCGAACTCACCCCCGCTCGTGGGCCGTGTGGCCATCCACGATTTCTGGTCCCGCGCGACGGGCTGGGGAGGCTGGAACTTCGATCTGCAGACGGAGGACGTTGTGGTGGCAGGTCCTGCAGCCATCGAGCGTGGATCCTATTCCCTCGAATTCGCACCGAACGAGACCGCTCCGGAGGGGATGGCTCCATTCAGGGACACTGGCAACTACATCGTATACTGGCGGTTGGATCCACACGAGGGCTGGCGGATCGTCTGGGACGCACCCGTCAGCACACAGCCGTTGCCGACTTCATCCGAGTAGCCATTCCCCCGCGCTTGTTCCCCTCCGGGTTCGTATTCCCGTTCCTGGGCGTTCTGGTGAGCGCTACGGCAGCATGGGGGCAGGAGGACCCCGGCCCGGAGTGGGGCCTCCCCGCCGAGCCCGTGGACGGCTACGAGCGCCGGCGCGCGGTGGATGTCCTCCACTACGACATCGCGATCGATCTGCCGGAATCGGGGCGATCGATCACCGCGCGGACCGGGATCCTGTACGAGGCGGTCGCCGCGCTCGATTCGCTGGCCCTCGATTTCGGCGGGCTCGAGGTCGACAGCGTGCGGGTGGATGGCCGGCCGGCTGTCTTCCGCCACGAGGGCGAGCAGCTCAGGATCGAGACCCCCACGACCGCCGCCGGAGCCCGCCGCGAGGCCGTGGTCTGGTACCATGGCGAGCCCGCGGACGGCCTGATCCTGGGCCCCAACCGCCACGGCGACTTCGTGGTTTTCGCCGACAACTGGCCCGACCGGGCCCGCTACTGGTTCCCGGGCGTGGACCACCCGTCGGACAAGGCCACCGCGCGCTTCGAGGTGATCGCTCCCACCCGGATGGAGGTCGTGGCCAACGGCTCGCTCGTCGACCGTGTGGAACTCGGCGACGGGCGGGCTCGCACGCGGTGGGCGGAGACGGCCGAGATTCCGACCTACTGCATGGTGATCGGGGCCGCCGACTTCGCGATCACCGAGGCCGGTGAGGCGGCCGGGATCCAGGTCAGTCACTGGACCTATCCGGCGGACTCGACGGCCGGCGAGCTGGCGTTCGCCCGTTCGGTCGAGATCGTGGCCTTCTACGATTCGCTGTTCGGGCCGTTCCCGTACGAGAAGCTGGCCCACGTCCAGTCCACCACGCGCTACGGCGGGATGGAGAACGCGGCGGCGATCTTCTATGGCGAGAAGACGATCGGCGAGGCCGCCCTCGACGGGGACGCGGCGGGCCGTGCGGCGGGCGTGCCGGGCGTGGACGACCTCACCGGGCTGGTCGCCCATGAGACCGTCCATCAGTGGTTCGGCGACGCGGTCACCGAGGCCGATTGGCGGCACCTCTGGCTCTCGGAAGGGTTCGCCACCTATTTCGCGGCCGTCTTCTTCGAGTTCCATGGTGGGCATGAGGGCCGGGGCCCGTCCGAGCTGACGCGTCGGATGCGGGCGATGCGGGACGAGGTGGTCGCCCTCTACCTGGAGAACCCCGAGCCGGTCTACGGCGAGGAGCCGCGCGAGTATGAGACCCTGCTGACCGCCAACAACTACCAGAAGGGCGCCTGGGTGCTCCACATGCTCCGCCGCCAGGTGGGAGACGAGGCGTTCTTCGAGACGATCCGCCGCTACTATGCCGCGCTCCGGGACGGCACCGCCTGGACGGCCGACCTCGAGCGCATCGCCGAGGGGGTCTCGGGCCAGGACCTGGGTTGGTTCTTCCGCCAGTGGCTGGGCCGGGCGGAGCTGCCCGAGCTCTCGGCGGCTCCGATGGAGGGCGACCCGACCCGCCTCGTGGTCCGGCAGCACCAGCGCGGCGAGCCATTTCGTCTGGACATCGGTCTGGTGATCGAATGGCCAGGCGGCGGCCGGCGCGAGCAGGTGAGCCTGACCGGCCGCGAGACCGTCGTGGAAGTCGCCGCGCCGGCCCCGATCGAGTCGGCCTCGATCGATCCCGACGCCGGGGTTCTGTTCCTGCAGGCGGTGCTGGAGCGGGCGGGTGCCCAGCCCACCGGCCCGGATCGTGCATCCGAGGACGCTTCAGGTGGGTCACCGGCGACCGTCCGGGTGGCGACCGGGCAACCCGGCGGATGAGTGCCGCCCTTCGCGGCACCCTCGTCACCTTCGAGGGGGGCGAGGGGGGCGGCAAGTCGACCCAGACCCAGCTGCTCGGAACCTGGCTCGAGGAGAAGGGCTATCAGTCGGTGGTCGCCCGTGAGCCGGGAACCACCCAGGTCGGCGAGGCGGTCCGCCGGCTTCTCCTCGAGGAGGCGCCGGACCACCTGACGGCCGAGGCCGAGCTTCTGCTCTACGTGGCGGCCCGGGCCCAGCTGGTGGCCGAGCTGGTGCGCCCGTCTCTCGAGGCGGGAAAGGTGGTGGTGCTAGACCGGTACGGCGACAGCTCGGTCGCCTACCAGGGGTACGGTCGCCGGCTCGAGCCGGAATACGTGCGCGGGCTGAACCGCTGGGCGACCGGCGGGATCGAGCCCGACCTGACGATCCTGATGGACGTCGCCCCCGAGGTGGAGACGGATCGCCTGGAGGGTCGTCACCGGGACCGCCTGGAACGGGCGGGGCGGACCTTCCACGAGCGGGTCCGGGAAGGATACCTCGAACTGGCGGGGAAGGAACCCGACCGATTCTTCGTAGTAGACGCCGGACGCCCGATTGACGAGATTCAAGGGGTGATCCGTGAGCGGGTGGAGATGTTGCTCACCCGACGACGCCGGCCAAGGAAGGAACCGTGATGATCAGAAAGCGTTTCGGCACCCTCTTCATCCTGCTGTTCTTCCTGGCGGTCCTGACCGGCGGCGTCATCTACGACGACCTCTCGGCTTCCAACGGCGACGATCCGTATCGGGCGATCAAGCTTCTGAACGAGGCCATCCACCAGGTCTCGGACAAGTACGTCGACCCCGTTCCTTCGGACAGCCTATACATGCGGGCACTCGAGGGAATGCTGCTCTCGCTCGACCCCTACTCCCAGCTTCTGTCTCCGAGCGAGTACAACGATCTCCGGATCCACACCCAGGGGAATTACGAGGGTCTGGGGATCCGGATCGATATCGTCGACAACCTGCTGACCGTCATCTCGCCCATCGAGGGGACCCCGGCCTACAAGGCGGGGCTCAGGGCCGGCGACCGCATCCTGCGCGTGGACGGAGTGTCCACCGAGGGGTGGAGCGAGGAGAAGGCCGTTCAGGAGCTCCGCGGTCCGCAGGGATCCGAGGTCAAGCTCACGATCGGTCGGGAAGGGCTCGACGAGCCGATCCAGGCCGACATCACGCGCAAGGCGATCAAGCTCTCGGCGGTCCCCTACGCGTTCATGATCGATGACGGGATCGGTTACGTGCGGTTCACCCAGTTCTCGGAGCATGGCCGGGACGAGATCCGGGACGCCATCCGCGACCTGGAGCGGCAGGGGATGCGGGCCCTGATCCTCGACGTGCGCCAGAACCCCGGTGGACTCCTCGACCAGGCGATCGAGGTCTCGGACCTGTTCCTGCCGAAGGGCGTGGAGATCGTGTCCACCAAGGGGCGCGTGGCCGACAGCGACCGCCAGTACTCGGCGCGCGACAACAACGATTTCTCCGTGCACCCCATGGTGCTGCTGATCGACAACGGCTCGGCGTCGGCCAGCGAGATCCTGGCCGGAGCGCTGCAGGACCACGACCGGGCGCTCATCGTCGGGGAGACCTCGTGGGGCAAGGGCCTGGTCCAAAGCCTGTTCTCCCTGGATGACGGCTACTTCCTGAAGCTGACCACGGCGCGTTACTACACGCCGAGCGGCCGCAGCATCCAGCGCAACAACGAGATCGAGCTGGCGAGCTCCAACGGCCTGCCGTCCGAGGCCGGGACCCTGGAGAGCGACAAGGCCTCGATCCCCGACAGCCTGACCTACGATACCGACATGGGCCGGACGGTTTATGGCGGAGGTGGCGTCATGCCGGACGTGTTGGTCAAGGCGGAGAAGCTGAGCGACGTCTCCACGCAGCTCCTCGAGCAGGCGTTCCGGAAGAACGCGTTCTTCAGCTTTGCGGTGCATTACCACGGCAGCCATCCGTCTCTCCCGAAGACCTTCGAGCCGGACGAGGCGCTGATGGAGGACTTTCGCCGCTACCTCGGTCAGGAAAAGGGCATCGATTTCTCCGACGAGGCGTTCGATGCGGAAATCGATTACATCCGTGACTACCTGCGCTATACGCTGATCAGCCAATACCACGGCGAGGGGGTGGCGCGGCAGGCGGTCATGGAAGCGGATCTTCCGCTCGCGAGCGCGGTCGAGCTGCTGAACGAGGCCGATACGCTGGCCGATCTCTTCCGGCTGGCCGACCGCGCACGGCAGGCGCAGGTCGATGTGGCCGGATCACAGACCGCTCTCGAGGACGGGTCCGAGGAACGGGATCCGATGCTCCTCGACCAGACCACGCCGCGCTAGTGCCCGAAGCCGTCCTGGTCGACGGCTATAACGTCCTTCACGCCATACCGCGCTTCGCGCCCCGCGGCGGGGACGTCGCCGAGGCGCGTGATGCTCTCGAGCGGTGGCTGGGGGAGGCCGCCGCCCGGCATCGCGTGGCCGAGAGCGTCATCGTCTGGGATGGCCGGAAAGGCGCCGGCTCGGCCTCCCGCAGCGGCCGGCTCCGCGTCGTCTATACCGATGCCTCCCGGACCGCCGACGAGCGGATCCTCGAGCTCTGCCGCGGTCCCTACGCCGGCCGCACCGGATCGACCTGGGTTGTCTCCTCCGACCGTGACGTCCAGGGTCCCGCCCGCCAGCTCGGCTTCACCGTCATGGGTGCGATGACTTTCTACCGGCGCTGGTCTGCGGGTGCGCCCCCCTCGCGGCCCGGCGCGCGCCGCCGACCGGCCCGGATGAGCGGGGCCGAGGCGGACCCGCGCCCTGCCCGCGCGGAGGTGGACGGCCTCCTGGACGAGCTCCTCGCGCGGCGCGAGGACACCGACGGGGGGGAGAGCTGAGCGGGTCGGTCTCGAGCCCCGTCCCCGCCAGCGGCCCGGCCCTCAAGCGGGCGGTCACCCGGTGGGAGATCGTCGGGCTCGCCCTCAACGACGTCATCGGGAGCGGGGTCTATCTGCTGCCCGCGGCCGCCGCACTGCTGCTCGGCCCGGCCAGTGTGTGGGCGGTCGTCCTGGCGGGCGCGGCGGTCGCTCTTCTCGTCCTCTGCTTCGCCGAGGCGGGCAGCCATTTCGACGAGCCGGGCAGCGGCTACATCTACACGCGCGAGGCGTTCGGCGAATTCATCGGGTTCGAGGTCGGCTGGATGACGTGGCTTGCGCGAATCGCGTCGATCGCCTCGCTCTCCAACGGCTTCGCCCAGGCGCTGTCCTTCCTGTGGCCGGCGGCGATGATCGGCTGGACACGGGTCGCGGTGATCGCGCTTCCGATCCTCTTCTTCACATGGATCAACGTCGTGGGCGTCAAGTCGGGCGCCCGGACGGCGGTCGTCCTCACCATCGCCAAGATCGTGCCGCTCCTGGTGCTGGTCGGTGTCGGCCTGTTCGCGGTCCAGTGGGAGCGGATCTTTCCCACCCCCGCGCCGCCTACCGACCAGCTGGGCGAGGCGGCGCTCCTGCTCCTCTTCGCGTACGCCGGCTTCGAGAACACGGCCGCGGCGGCGGGCGAGTTCAAGAATCCCAGGCGGGACGTGCCGTTCGCGCTGCTGACGATGATCGTCGTGGTGACGGCGCTCTACACGGCCGTCCAGGTCGTGGCGCTCGGGGTGCTCCCCGACCTGGCGGACAAGGTCGAGGGGGCTCCGCTCGCCGACGCCGCCGTCCTCCTCCTCGGCGCGGGGGGCGGGATCCTGATGACGATCGGTGCCGCGATCTCGATCGAGGGCAACGTCGGCAACACCATGTTGGCCGGGCCGCGTTACCTGTACGCCCTGGCCGTTGACGGCTACGGGCCGGCGATCCTGTCGCGCGTCCATCCGCGGTATCGGACCCCGGCCGCGGCGATCGTCACGCAGGGGGCGGTCGCGCTGGCGCTCGCGCTGTCGGGCTCGTTCGTCCAGCTCGCGATGCTGTCGATCATCGCCCGGCTGGCGACTTATATGGGGACGGCGGCGGCCGTCCCCGTCCTGCGCCGCAAGCTCGGCGCGGCGGAAGGGGCGTTCCGGGTGCCGGGAGGCCCTGTGATCCCGGTTCTCGCGCTCCTCTTGTGCCTGGCCTTTCTGGCAAGCGCCAAGACCGAAAACCTGCTGGCAGGGCTGGTCGCGCTCGGAGTCGGGGTCGGGATCTACTTGCTGCGGAGGAAGCCCCGGAAGCCCGCCCTCGCGCCGCCGGAGTGAACGACAGGCGAGGCCCCAGCCGATCTTTCGGCGGGACCCAAAGAGAAAGCCCCCGGCCTCTCGCGAGACCGGGGGTTTCGTGTTCGGAAGCGGTGCGCCGGACCTAGTGGTACGGCTGGAGCCGCCGCGCCCGCGACTGATGTCGCAGCCGCTCGATCGCCCGCTCCTTGATCTGGCGGATCCTCTCCCTCGACAGGTTGAAGATCGAGCCGATCTCGCGGAGCGTCAGAGGCTCGTTGCCGTCCAGCCCGTAGTACAGCTTGACGATCTTGGCCTCGCGCGGCTGCAGGGTCTCGAGCGTCTCGCGGATCTCCTTGATCCGCGCGCTCTCGAAGGTCTGCTCCTCCGGATCGAGCGTCTCGTCGTCCGAGAGGTAGCTGAAGAGGGTCTTCTCCTCGCCTTCGAACAGCGGAGCGTCCAGGGACAGCGACCGGCGGGAAACGTTCATCAGCTTCCGCACCTCGTCGACGTCCATGTCCATCGCCGCGGCGACCTCCTCCGGCTTCGGCTCACGCCCGAGCTTCTGGGTCAGCTCGGCCTCCTTCTTGGAGATCTTGTTGAGCGTGGTCGCCCGGTTGATGGGCAGCCGGAACGTCTTGGAGTTCTCCGCCAGCGCCTTCAGGATCGCCTGGCGGATCCACCACACCGCGTACGAGATGAACTTGACGCCCTTCGTCTCATCGAACTTCTGGGCCGCGCGCACGAGCCCGACGTTGCCCTCACAGATCAGGTCGGGCAGGCTCATGCCGAGGTTCTGGTATTTCTTGGCTACCGACACCACGAACCGGAGGTTCGAGCGAACCAGCTTCTCGAGAGCGAGCTGGTCGCCATCCCGGATCCGGCGGGCGAGCTCGGCTTCCTCGGCGCGTGTCAGGAGGGGATGGTTCTTGATGTCCTCCAGGTACAGCGCGAGGGCCCCCTCGTCGACCTTGTCGGTCCCGGTGCCCAGCGACATATTCGTCGTCTTCCTGCGCTTTGTCGTCATATCCGTCCGCTTTCCCTTATCATTCCGCTGAGAAGCACCTGCCGTGAACACAAAAGTCGCAAAATGGGGATCACGCAAGTATAAGCCCCCAACCCCTATTCCGTCAAGGGCTTCCGCGTCCGACTTGACCTTTCGAACCGACCATGCCACGATGGGTATCAGAGTCGGCATGACGTATACCCTCCCTCCCCCCCGGATGTTGCCCCTGCTGGGCGGGATCCTCATTGCGCTGCTCGGGGGGACCCCGGTCCGTGGGCAGCAACCCGCGGCCGGCGAGGGTTTCCAGCGCCAGTACCTGCGGGCGGACGCCTACCGGACGGCGACCGGGTCCACGCTGGCGGAGTGGCCCGCCCTGGGAGAGCTCGTCCGGGGCTCCCGCGAGCTGGAGACCGCGGTCGCGGGGGACGATCAGACCCTGTCCGGGGAGCTTCTGACCGCCTTCCGGGTGGGGGTCGACTCGCTGTCGGCCGCCCCTCTCCCGACCTTCATGGAGCCCCGGGCCGACAGCGTCCACGCGACCCTCGACTCGCTGGCTGCGCATCTGGCCCGGGCCGAGGCCTGGCTCGGCGCCCTGCCGCCGGCCCCGGTCACGACCGATGGCGAGAGCTCGAACGAAGCCGAACGCCGGCGGACGCTGGTGACCGGCCGGACGGCGGTGACCGTGCCGGCGGGGGTCCGGGTGGGGAGCCAGGACTCGCTGCCCACCGCCGAGCTTGCGGGCGAGGAGGAGAACTTCATCGATCTCCTGAACCTGGCGCTGGCGGACCTGGACCAGCTCGTCCATCTGACCCGGACCGCGGGCGGCAGCCCGGCGCCCGGCACGGCCGCCGGCGGCGTCAGCCCAGGCCGGCCAGCCCCAGCAGCCAGCTCGACAGCAGATACAGCACGACCCCCCCGAGGACCGTGAACGCCAGGTGGTGACCGACCTCCTTGTTGACCTCCGGCACCAGGTCGGTCGCCGCGACGTAGATCGTCACCCCGGTGGCCAGCGCGAGGCCGGTCCCCGCCCACTCCTCGCGTCCCTCCAGCAGCAAAGCTCCCAGGATGCAGGCCGCCCCCACCAGGGCCGCTGCCGCCGTCGCCCGCCCGCGTCCGCCACCCGCGGCGCGCACGATCGAAGCGATGGTGAACCCCTCGGGGAGCTTGTGGAGGGCGATCGCCCCGAACACCAGCCAGCCGAGGGCGGGGGAGACCGTGAACCCGGCCGCGATCGAGACGCCGTCGAAGAACGAATGCAGGCCGAGGCCGATCGTGGCCGCAGCGCCGGAGGCGCCCTGAACCACTTCGTGGTGGGTCTCCTCGCCGAAATGGAAGTGGCGTACGAGCGAGTGCTCGAACAGGTGGGTCAGGAAGTACCCTGTGACGACGAGCGGCATGGCGAACGGAGGGTCGAGCTCGAGCGCCTCGGGGAGCATCCGGAGGAGCGCGACGCAGAGCAGGAAGCCGGCGCCGACCGCGACGAAGATCCGCAGCATGTGCCGGCTCCAGCGCGCGCGCGCGCCGATCAGGAGGCCCCCCAGGACGTTCCCCAGGGCGGCCAGCGTGGCGAGGAAGAGACCCATGCTGCGGGCGGCGAAGCTAGCCCCGGGGCCGGACCGGGCAACGAGCGCAACAGCGGCGGTCGTCGATGAACGTCCCCGTCTTCCCGCTCGCCAACGTGGTCCTCTTCCCGCACACGTTCCTCCCGCTCCACGTCTTCGAGCCGCGTTACCGCGCGATGGTCGCGCATGCGCTCGACGGTGCGCGCCTCATCGTCGTCGTCCTGGCGCACGAGGAGCTTCCTCCGGGCCAACGGCCGGATATCCATCCGATCGGATCCGTGGGGCGGATCGATGTGGTCAAGCGGCTCGAGGATGGCCGCTTCCACCTCGTCCTGCACGGGCTGTCACGAGTCGCGCTGGGGAACCTGGACGTACATCCCGAAGACTTTTACGAGGTCCGGATCCGGCTGCGGGGGGAGATGCTGCCGGACCTCCAGGATCCCCGCGTGGCCGAGGCCAAAGCGGCCTTCCTGATGACCGTTCGGCGCTACGGGGAGCAGGTCCTGGCGGGGGAGATCCCGAACGACCTCCTGACCGAGGCGCTGCCTTATCCCGTGCTGGTGAACCGCGCCGCGTCCCTGCTGCGGGTCCGGGTCCAGGCGAAGCAGGCGTTGCTGGAGATCGACGACCTGGAGGCGCGCGCCGGGGAGGTCGAGCGCTGGATGGAGAGGCAGATCGCGTCCCACGCATCGATCGACCGGTTTCGGGGGCGCCGGCCGGCCGACCCCAGCGTCAACTGAGGCCTACCGCCGCGGGGTGGCCGCGGGCGGCGTCTCGGGGGCAGGCGCCGCGCTCGCTCCCGTCGCCTCCCCGGTCGGGACGAACTCCCCTTCGGGGGTCTCCTCCTCCTGGCCGGGCAGGGTCAGCGGAACGGCTTCCCGGTCGAACGGCTTGCGGCGCTCCTCGGGGATCGTCAGCTCGACGGAGTCGAAGACGTTGCCGTCGACGTCGACGGCCTCGATCGTCATCGTGTAGTGGTCGACCTCGACCCGAACGTACTGGTAGATCTGATCGGAGTACGCGGTGAACCAGTCCGCCCCGGTCCCGCGGAAGGTCCGCCGGCCCCCGCCTCCCCCGCTCACCACGTAGACCGTTCCCTCCCCCTCGGGTGCGACCTGGTTGTCGCGAACAGGGCGCGAGCGCTGGTAGTCGTGGTCATGGCCACTGAACACGACCGGCACCCTGTAGCCGTCCGCGAGCGGGGCCAGAAACTGGCGCACTGCCAGGTCCGAGCCATGTCCCCCGAAGCCGGTCGACGCGCTGTACGGAGCGTGATGGAAGTAGACCACCGTCCAGTCGATGTTCGGGTCGGCGCTGGCCGCCGAGAGCTCGGTGGCAAACCACTGGTATTGCTCGCTGCTCGGATCGCCGACAAAGCCGAACCGGGCCGCGTGTTCCTCGGACGGCTGCGAGTCGAGCGCGATGAACCGCACGTTGTCGTGGGTGAACGAATAGTAGAGCGGTGAGCCGGAGGAGCGGCCGCCGGGCGGCGTGAAGGCGTTGATGTAGGGCTCGCCCCAGTTGACGCGCATGTCGTGGTCGCCCGGCGTGGGGTAGAACGGAACTCGCTTCAGGATCGGGCCGTAGACGGCGAAGTGCTTGTCGGTAAGCTCCTGCTCGGTCCCGTCGGGATAGGCGACGTCGCCCATGTGGATGATGAGCGCCGCCTCTTCCTGGTTGATATGCGTCGCGAGCGCGACCTGTCCTGAGCTCAGCGTTCCCGTGTCGCCCATGCCCAGAAACGTGAACGGCTCGCGGCTCCCCGGCTCGGGAAACGTGCGAAACTCGACCGCCTCGGTCCAGACCGTGTCCTGGATCTGCACCTGGTAGAAATAGGTGGTGGCCGACGTGAGGTCGGTCATCTCGAAGGTGTGATCGAGGCCGGAGGCGGGCAGCGTCTGGGCCAGCGTGTCGCCGTCCTCGGGCCAGAACCGGAACCCGGGCTGGGTCGCGGTCGAGCCCCGCCACCTCACGACCGCGGAGCTGTCGGTCACCGTCACCATGTACGGCGCCCGGATGAACTGGCCGGGACCCGCCAGCCGCTCGTCCAGATCGGCCACCTCGGAGTTCGAGGCGCAGGCGAAGAGGAACGGCAGCAGAAGGTGGGGGAACCGGATCCGGCGCACGGGATGGGCCCTCGCGGAGAGCATACGCTCGATCGTCATGGTGCCGGGGGAGGGAATCGAACCCACACGGCCTCGCGGCCACCGGATTTTGAGTCCGGCGCGTCTACCAGTTCCGCCACCCCGGCCGAAACAACAAAAGTAGATGGCCCCTGCGAACGGCGCTAGCGGTCCGGGCCGACGGAACGTCAGCGCAGGAAGCCCCGATATTCGAGGATAACCTGCGCCGGGCCGGCGGTGTTGTCGCCTCCCTGACCGATCAGGAGGACGCCCCAGCCGGTGGCGAAGCCGGCGTCGTCGAGCACGGCGAAGAGCCGGCCTTCGGGAGCGGCGCCGAGGTCCGCCACGCGGTGCGGGCCCGCATCGTCCAGGTGCCAGAGGACGTACTCCGTGTCCGGCGAGCGGGGAAGCCCGCTCGCGGAGACGATCGCCCCCTGCTCCGAGGCGATCAGGCTGCCCTGGACCTCGCCGGCGCCGCGCATCGGAAAGGCGGCCGCGCCGGAGCCGGCGAGGACGCCCAGGAGTTCTTCCACCGACGGCCGGCCGGCGAGCAACGAGTCACGGCCGGCTACCACCGACCAGAGCGAGTCGCCGCGGGCGGTGAGGGCGGCCCGCTCCTCTTCCAGCCCGGCGCGGCGGGACCGTTCGACCAGCCCGTAGACGATGCCGGCCACGGCGAGCACCCCGAGCAGGATCGGCAGCCACGCCGGGGCACGGCGGGAGCCGGCGTCCAGCGGCCGGGCGGTGATCGAGCGCAGGGCCTCGCGCTCGGAGCCGGGGGAAGCGGCGGGGTTTCGGGGAGAGTCGATCAAGGGAGACCGAACATGCACGGTCGGGGGCGTACCTGCAAGACGGGCCCGCGACTACCGTCCTGGCGGCATCCGGCCTAGGATCGTTGGCATGCCCATGCTGTCGCGCAGGATGGACTCCGAGCTCGGGCAGTGGACCCACACCGTCTGGACTCCCGGTCGGGGACATTTGCTCGCGGGGGCGGTGGAGAGGGTGTGGGACTTCGACGGCGCCCTCGTCCTGCCGCGTGAGCGGGTGTTCCCCAACGGGATGGTCGAGTTGATCGTGCAGCTCGACGAGCCCCACCGCGACGTCCTCGACACCGGGACCGTGCTCACCCCCGCGACCTGTGTCACGGGGATCCAGACGCGGGCGATCGTCGTCGAGTCCCCGCGCTCGCGCTGTCGCGTGATCGGCATGCGCCTGCATCCGGCGGGCGCCTGGAGGGTCCTGGCCCATCCCTTGTGGGAGCTTGCCGACCGGACCTCCGATCTCGACGGCGTCCTGGGGAGCGCCGCCCGGGAGGTCGCCGAGCGGTGTCATGACGCCGTCTCGGGAGGCGAGCGGGTCAGGCGGGTCATCGTCTGGCTGGAGGGGCGGCTCCTCCGCCAGCCGGCCGGAGCGGCCGCCGATCCGGCCACCCGTTGGGTCGCGGAACGTATCGCCACGAGTCGGGGGAGGGCCCCGATCGCGCCCCTCCGCGAGGAGGCGGGGCTCAACGGCAGCCGGCTGACGGCGCTGTTTCGGGAGCAGATCGGCACGACCCCAAAGCGCTATGCGCGGATACAGCGGCTCAACCTGGCGCTCAGGATGCTGCGCCGGTCGTGCGCGGATCTGGCCGGGGTCGCGCTCGACGCGGGCTACTACGACCAGCCCCACATGAACGCGGAGTTCCGCGCGATGGCCGGGATCTCCCCCGGCGAGTTCAGGGCCGCCGTGCACTACCCCGACAGCGAAAACCTCGCCGAACCGGCCTGAACCGCCGGCCGGTTATTTTTTTCCAAGACGATGGGCCTGGAGCCCGCGTAGTCTGCCCAAGTCGTTCCGGCGGGGCGTCCGCCGGACCCGTATGCACCCGTGACAAGGGAGGACTCCATGTCGGTCCAGGAGCAAGCCGTCAGACCCAACATCTTTCCCTGCATCGGCTACCGCGACGAGCATCGGGCTATCGAGTGGCTCGCCCGTGCCTTCGGCTTCGAGCGTCATGCCGTTTACGAGGGGCCGGACGGGAACGTGGTCCACGCCGAGCTGCGGCTCGGCCCCGGGCTCATCATGCTGGGGAGGGCGCCCGAGGAGGATCGTGGCACCTGCTTCTATGTCCACGTGGAAGACGTAGACGCGATGTGGGAGCGCGCGGTTGGGGCGGGAGCCGAGATCGTGCGTCCGCTGCAGGACACGGACTACGGCTCGCGGGAGTTCGGGGTCAAGGACCACGAGGGATACGTGTGGTACTTCGGGACCTACATGCCGGCCCCGGCTTAGGAGTGAGGCGGGCGGCTCCGGACGGAGGTCCGGCCCAGCGCCTAGCTGCCGGAAGAGGTTGGTGGAGCTGATCGGGATCGAACCGACGACCTCCTGAATGCCATTCAGGCGCTCTCCCAGCTGAGCTACAGCCCCCACCTTTTCACTCTGGATGGAAGGAGAAACTAGGGCTCGCGCCGCTGCATCGTCAACCTGAAACCGATAGCTTGGCCCCTCGATGACGAGCCCCCGGCCGACCCGCACCAAGCTCATCTGCACCCTCGGCCCGTCGAGCGAGAGCCCGGAGCGAATCGAGGCGCTCCTCGCGGCCGGGATGGATTGCGCGCGGCTCAACTTCTCGCACGGTGACTACGAGGAGTACGCGCGGACGATCGACCTCATCCGGGAGACCTCGGAGCGGCTCCGGCAGCCGGTCGCCATCCTGCAGGACCTGCAGGGCCCGAAGATCCGGATCGGCTCCATCGAGGGACGGGCGGTCGAGCTGCGTCCCGGCGAGACCGTGCGGCTCCGGGCCGGGGACGGGATCGGCGATCGTTCGCTCCTCACCACCACCTATCGAGAGCTTCCGCATGACGTGAGCCCCCAGGACCGGATCCTCCTCGACGACGGCCGGCTGGTCCTGGTGGTCGAGGAGATCGAGGCGGAGGACGTGGTCCGGACACGGGTCCTGGAGGGGGGGACGCTGCGCGAGAAGAAGGGCATCAACCTGCCCGGGGTCCTGATCTCGACCCCGGCCATGACCGACAAAGATCGTCGCGACCTGGCGTTCGGCGTCGAGCACGGGGTGGATTACGTGGCGCTCTCCTTCGTGCGCCGCGGGCAGGATATCGTCGATCTCAAGGAGGAGATCAGCTCACACGGCGGCGACATCCCCGTCATCGCCAAGCTCGAGAAGCCGCAGGCGGTGGACAATCTCGACGAGATCCTCGACGAGGCGACCGGTGTGATGATCGCTCGCGGCGACCTGGGCGTGGAGCTGCCGCCCGAGCGTGTCCCGATCCTCCAGAAGGAGATCATCCGCCGCGCCAACACGGCCAAGCGGCTTGTCATCGTAGCTACCCAGATGCTGGAGTCCATGACCACCAACCTCCGGCCGACGCGCGCCGAGGCGTCCGATGTGGCGAACGCGATTTTCGACGGGGCCGACGCCGTCATGCTCTCGGCGGAGACCGCCACCGGAGAGCATCCGGTCGAGGCCGTACAGATGATGCAGCGGATCATCACGGCCGCCGAGACGGAGCGTGATCGGGTGGCCTGGCGCCGCCGGCGCGGGACCGAGTTCACCGAGGACTTCGCGCAGGCGATCTGCGACGCGGCGACGCTCGTCGCCGCCGAGGTCGGGGCCAAGTACATCGTGGCGTTCACCCAGTCGGGCTCGACCGCCGGGCTGCTGGCCAAGTACCGGCCCCACGTCCCGCTGCTCGCCTTCACCCCGCACCCGCGCGTTCGCTCGCGGCTCGCCCTCCACTGGGGGGTCACGCCGCTGGTCATGGAAATCGCGAACTCGATCGACCGCCTGATCGCCCGCCTCGAGGAGCGTCTCATGGAGGAGGGGCTGGCGCGGACCGGGGAGATCATCGTGATCGTCTGCGGGGCCCCGCTGGACGTCAGGGGAAGGACCAACCTGATGAAGATCCACCGCGTGGGGGACGTCACGCGTCTCGACGAGGTCAGGTCGGAGAGGGCTTGACGGAGCATACAATATGTACGACCTTTGATGCATGAGGACGACACTCAACCTCGACGAGGACCTTGTCAAGGAAGCCATGGCGGTGACCGGAGCCAAGGGTAAGACCGAGGTGGTCAATCTGGGCCTGAAAGCGCTGGTCGAAGCGGCCGCTCGTCATCGCCTGGCGGCGCTCGCCGGGAAGATCCCCGAGGCCCGTGCCCCTCGAAGACGCCGTTCCCCACAGAAGAGTTGATCCACCCCGCTTGATCCTGATCGATACCTCGGTGTGGGTCGACTTCTACCGGGGTTCCCCTCGCGCCGCGGGGGTGGCCAGCCTGCTCGAGGAAGATCAGGTCCTCATCCATCCGTGGATCGCAGGAGAGCTCGCGCTCGGTCACCTGGGGCGACGCCGGGATCGGGTTCTGGCGGATCTCCAGCTGCTTCCCGCGGCCCCCGTGATCTCCGACGACGAAACGATGGACTTTATCGAGAGGCGCCGGTTGTACAACCGCGGAATCGGCTGGGTGGATGCCCAGCTCCTCGGCTCTGCGCTCCTCTCGGATGCGGGTTTCTGGACGTTGGACAAGCCGGCGGTCCGGGCGGCCGAGGCGCTAGGGCTGCTATCCACCCCTTGAGCGGCGATGAAGACTCGGTCGGTTTGACGGTCCTGCGCAGGCCGGATAGGTTCACCGCGCATGCCTGAATCGACCGCCACCACTGCGCCACAGACCGCTCCCGCCGCCGGGCTGGAAGGCGTCGTCGTCGCCGAATCCGAGATCTCGTACGTCGACGGCGCGGCAGGGAAGCTCGTCTACCGGGGCTATGCGATCGAGGACCTCGCCGAGCATTCGACGTTCGAGGAGACGACCGCGCTGCTCCTCGACGGCGCCCTCCCATCGCGCAGCCGGCTGGACGAGCTGGCGGCCGGACTGAAGGCCGAGCGCGCGCTCGATCCCCGGATCCTGGAGCTCCTGCAGTCGTTTCCTGGTGAGGCCGAGCCGATGGCGGTTCTCAGGACCGCCGTTTCGGCCCTCGGAATGACCGACCCGGACGGCCTGGACGCATCGGCGGAGGCTACGCGCCGCAAGACGGTCCGCCTGATCGCCGCCTTCCCGACCATCGTCGCCGCGTTCGACCGCCTGCGAAACGGCAACCAGCCGGTCGAGCCCCGCGAGGACCTCGGCCACGCGGCCAACTTCCTCTACATGCTGTCGGGCCGCGAGCCGAACTCCGAGGACGCCCACGTCATGGACGTCTGCCTGATCCTTCACGCCGAGCACGGCATGAACGCGTCCACGTTCTCGGCGCGGGTGACGGCCGCCACCTTGTCGGACATCCATTCGGCGATCACCAGCGCGATCGGCACGCTGAAGGGTCCCCTCCACGGCGGCGCCAACCAGGAGGTCATGAAGATGCTCCTGGAGATCGAGGAGCGCGGGATCGAACCCGCCGCCTACGTGCGGGAGAAGCTCGGGCACAAGGAGAAGGTGATGGGGTTCGGGCACCGCGTGTACAAGACCATGGATCCGCGGGCGCCGATCCTGCGCCGCTTCTCGCGCGACCTCACCGAGCGCGCCGGGCAGCCCGAGCTGTTCGCGATGAGCGAGGAGATCCTCGAGACGATGGCCTCCGAGAAGGGGATCGACCCCAACGTCGACTTCTTCTCGGCATCCACCTACTACGCGCTCGGCATCACGCCCGACCTCTTCACCCCGATCTTCGCGATCGCCAGGATCAGCGGCTGGTGCACCCACGTCGAAGCCCAGTACGCCCACAACCGGTTGATCCGGCCGCGGGCGAAGTACGTCGGGAAGAAGGGGCTCAGCTACACGCCGCTCGAAGAGCGCTGAGCGACCACCCGCCTTTTTCTGCCACAAAACTTGCTCGAGGAAAGGAGCGACCGTTCGATGGGATACGAGCGTCTGACGCCTCCGTCCGCCGGTGCGGTGATCGAGTACACCCGCGCCTTCGAGGTGCGCTGTCCCGACAGGCCCGTCATCCCGTTCATCGAGGGTGACGGGATCGGGCCCGACATCTGGGCGGCGTCGCGTCGGGTATTCGACGCCGCGGTGGACAAGGCCTACGGCAAGGACCGGGGGGTGGAGTGGTTCGAGATCTACGCCGGCGAGAAGGCGGTGTCGGTGTACGGCGAAGGAACCTGGCTCCCGGCGGACACGCTGCAGGCGATCCGCGACTACCGGGTGGCGATCAAGGGACCGCTGACGACGCCGGTCGGCGGGGGCATCCGCTCGCTCAACGTGACGCTGCGCCAGGAGCTGGACCTCTACTGCTGCGTCCGTCCGTGCCGCTACTACGCCGGAACCCCATCGCCAATGAAGGCGCCGGAGAAGCTGGATGTGGTGATCTTCCGCGAGAACACCGAGGACGTCTACGCGGGGATCGAGTGGAAGGCGGGGTCGCCCGAGGTCGGGCGAGTGATCGGGTTCCTGAACGGCGAGATGGGGACGAACATCCCGGCGGACTCCGGGATCGGCGTCAAGCCGATCAGCGCGCGGAACACGAAGCGTCTCGTCGCCGCGGCGATCCGCTACGCGCTCGACAAGGGGCGGCGCTCGGTCACGCTCGTCCACAAGGGCAACATCATGAAGTTCACCGAGGGGGCGTTCCGGGAATGGGGCTACGAGGAGGCGGCCGAGAACTTCGGCGACCGCACGATCACGGAGTCGGAGCTGTGGAAGGACGGTGCGGCCGATCCCGGGGACCGGGTGGTGATCAAGGACCGGATCGCCGACGCCATGTTCCAGCAGCTCCTTCTGCGGCCCGACGAGTACGACGT
>DASTFF010000031.1:0-7335 GCA_035708865.1 Gemmatimonadota bacterium
GACCTCGACCAGCAGCGAGGCGTAGTCGGAGGGGCGGACCCCGTCCATGAGCACGATGTCGTCACAGGCCCGCTCCTGCTCGACGCGGAACCGCCGGCGGCAGATCCACTGCAGGGGATGGAACCACCACAGCGCGGCGGCCACTTCGGCGAGCGCCGACGTCAAACAGTCGAGCCGCCGTACGTGGGCGAGCTCGTGCAGGATCACCAGCCGGCTCCTCTCAGCTCCCCACTCCCAGGCCCTGATCGGAAGGACGACCACCGGCGCGAGCACGCCCCACGTGACGGGCACGGAGACCCGGTCGCTGAACAGGACTCGGATCGGACGGCGGATGCCGAGGCGGCCCGCGATACGCGCCGCGAGCAGGGCGTGGGGCCCGGACGGATCGTGGACCGCCTCCCGCGCCAGGAAGCGGATCCGGGCGAGGTCCCACCCGAACCGCAGCAGGATGGCGAGAGTGCCGAGTGTCCAGACGGTGAGGAGAAGGGGCAGCCAGGGGCGGGGCGCTTCTGCCGGACGCGGGACGCGCTCGTGCCCGATCACAGGAGCCGGCTCCGGGCTCGCGGCCGGCACGGGATCGAGGGTCCCGGCGGGGGCCCTCACGACCGTGGCCACGGAGGATCCCGTCACGGGTTCGACGCTCCGGTCGAAGACCGGCACGCTCCATCCCGGGAGGATGAGGCTCAGCGCCGGAAGCGCGATCGTCGCCGCCAGCGTGCCGACCATGACCGCGTGACGGACCGCGGCCGGACGTGACCTAAGCGCAAAGGCCGCCCCGAGTCCGGCTGCCAGGACGAGCGTGGCCTTGAGGAGGAGGCCGAGGACGGCGGTCATTCGCGCGCCCTGCGGGCGGCGCGCTCGATCCGGGCCGCGATCTGGTCCAGCTCCTCGCGCGAGATCTCCTCCGCCGACATGTCGAGGAGGGCGAGGATCGCACGCGAGGGCTTGCCGTCGAAGAAGGTCCGGGTCAGGTGGCCGGCCGCCTGGCGCCGCGCCCGCTCGGCGGGAACCGCGGGCCGGTAGATGTACCGCGGGCCGTCCTGCCGATGGGTCACGACCCCCTTCCGCTCGAGGATCCGCAGCGTCACCCGGACCGAGTCGTGGGACGGCTCTCCCGCCATCGCGCGGGTGACGTCGGCAACGGCTCCCTCGCCCAGGCGATAGAGGGCCTCGACGATGCTCCGCTCGAGGCGGCTCAGGCGGGCCTGGGGGGAAGGCGTGGCTTCGGGGTCCGGCACGCGACGGGTCACGGCAGAGGTTCGCTCGATAACGTGAAAATCTTTTTCCATGATATCCGGGGCGGGAGCTCGTGTCAAGCCGGTCGCGGCGGACGGCGCTCCTCCCACGGCCGCGCAGCCTCGAGCTGGCGGGCGAGACGGAAGAGCGTCGCCTCGTCGCCATAGCGCGCCGCGAACTGGACGCCGATCGGCAGACCGGCGGCGCTCCACCGGAGCGGCACCGACATGGCCGGCTGGCCGGTGACGTTGAACAGCGAGGTGAACGGCGTGAAGACGAACGCGCGGCCGAACGCCGTATCGAGCTCGTCGGCCGGGAAGTCGAGCGTGCCGAGCTCGAACGGCGGCTCGGCCAAGGTCGGCGTCAGCCAAAGGTCGTGCTCGAGGAAGAAGCCGGCGACCGGCCGCGCCATCTGCTGGAGGCCCTGAAGCGCCAGCAGATACTCGGCGGCGCTGATCTTCTTCCCCCGCTCGTAGAGGGCCCAGGTGAGGGGCTCGAACCCCTCAGCGGTGGGCTTCCGCCCGGTCACCAGCCCGAGACCTTCCACGCTCCACGCGCAGCCGCCGGCCCAGACGGCCAGGAACAGCGAGACGTACCGCTGGCCGTCGAGGGGCGGGGCGCCCTCCACGACCGTGTGGCCCAGCTCCTCGCAGAGCGCGGCCGCTTCGTGGACGGCCTTCCTGCAATCCGGATGGATCGGTCCACCGAGCGGCGAGGCGTCGGAGAAGGCGATCCGCAGGCGGCCCGGGGGCGCGCCCACCTCGTCGCGCCAGGGCCGCGCCGGCGCCGGCGCGACGTATGGGTCTCCCACATCCGGGCCGGCGGTCGCATCGAGGATCGCGGCCGAGTCGCGGACCGACCGCGACAGCGCGTGGTCGGCCACGAGCCCGCCCATGATGTCGCCGAAGTTGGGTCCGAGCGGGTTCCGGCCGCGGGTCGGCTTGAGACCGAACACACCGCAGCAGGAGGCCGGGATCCGGATCGACCCGCCGCCGTCGTTGCCGTGAGCGGCGGGGACCATCCCCGCGGCCACCGCAGCGGCCGAGCCGCCGCTCGACCCGCCCGCTGTGCGGCCGGCGTCCCACGGATTCCTGCAAGGCCCTAGGAAGCGCGACTCGGTCGTCGGGGGGATTCCCAGCTCGGGCGTGTTCGTCTTGCCGACCACGATGAAGCCGGCCCGCTTGTGGCGCCTGACCAGCTCGGAATCGATCGACGGGACGAAGTCGGCGAGGAACGCGGAGCCGCCCGTCAGCCGGACCCCGGCATAGCTCGCGGAGAGGTCCTTGAGGAGGAAGGGAACGCCCTTGAACGGCCCGTCCGGCAGCTCGCCGCGCGCGGCTTCGAGCGCCTGCTCGAACATCGGGGTCACGACCGCGTTGATGGGCGGATTCAGCCGCTCGATCCGGTCGATCGCCGCCTCGACGAGCTCGACCGGCGTCGCCTCACCGCGGCGGACCAGCTCGGCCTGGGCGGTCGCGTCCATCAGGGCGAGATCGGCCGGGATCGTCACGGGGGCGACCCTATCGCGGCTCCGGACCGGGCGCAAGCGGCATCGCGACCCGAAGGAAGCCGTTCAGCCGCGCCCGACGGTCAGCGGGGAGTGAGCCCTGCCGGTGCCGGCCAGGCGCGGTTATCTTCTCCTCAGAACCAGCAGGCCCTGGAGGACCGATCCCTGGCTGACACGAGCGGCCCTCGTCGGGAAACGGTGACCCGACTCCTGGAAGACCTACGGGCGGGGGATCGGGACGCCTTCGACGAGCTCTTCCCCCTCGTCTACGAGGAACTCCACCGGGCTGCCGAGCGGGAACGGCGGCGCTGGGAAGGTGACGAGACCCTCAATACGACGGCCCTCGTCCACGAAGCCTACCTGAAGCTCGTCGATCAGGCGACGCCGCAGTGGGTGGGCCGCGCACACTTCCTGGCGGTGGCCTCGACCGCCATGCGCCAGATTCTCATCAACTACGCCAAACGAAGGAGCACCGCGAAACGGGGTGGCGGAACCCCGCCGATCCCATTGCACGAAATCGAGGCGGCCCTGAAGGGAGACGGTGACCCGGCTGAGGCGAGGGACGAGGCGTTGGCGGCGCTGGGCGACTCCCTCCGCCGACTGGAGGCCCTCGACGGTAGACAGTGCCGGATCGTCGAATGCCGGTTCTTCGGCGGCATGACGATCCAGGATACCGCAGAGGCGCTCGATATCTCGCCAGCCACGGTCAAGCGGAGCTGGGCTGCGGCCCAGGCCTGGCTGTACCGGGATCTGAAGCGATCGCTCGAGGGCGCGGCATGATCCGGCCGGGAAGTGGGGGGCGCCCACCGATCCCGCGCGAGGTCGTGGACCGGTTGTACGAGCAGGCCCGGAGGCTCGATCCGGGAGCGCGGGCGGCGTTCGTGAAGACCGCCACGCGTGAGACGGCGGAGCTGCGGGATGAGGTCCTTTCTCTCCTCGGGGAGGCGGACGCTGCGGAGAAGTTCTTCGAGTGCCTTTCTGACGTCATGCCTGCCCGCGCTCCACACGCTTCCAGCCCCGACCTGTCGATCGGCCTGAGCGTGGGCCACTACGAGATCCTGAAATGGATCGACTCGGGGGGCATGGGGACCGTGTACCGTGCCCGCGACACACGCCTCGAGCGCGACGTGGCCCTCAAGTTCCTCCCGCCTCATCTGACGTCCAGCCCGGAAGCCCGGGAGCGGCTGCTGGTCGAGGCAAGGGCGGCGGCGGCCCTCGAGCATCCCAACGTCTGCACGGTCTACGAGATCGGCGAGACCGCCGACGGCCGGGCCTTCATCGCCATGGCCCTCTGCCTGGGCGAGACCCTGAAGGAACGGCTCGAGCGTGGCCCTCTTCCGCCGGAGGACGCGATCATGTCGGCCACCCAGATCGCGCGTGGCCTGGCGGCCGCCCACGCGCGCGGGATCGTGCACCGGGACGTGAAGCCGGGCAACGTCATGCTGGCGATCGACGGGACCGTCAAGCTGCTCGACTTCGGGTTGGCGAAGCTGGCGGACGTGACGCTCACCAGCCCGGGGATCCATCCCGGGACGATCGCCTACATGTCGCCGGAACAGGTGCGGGGCGATGTGCTCGACCCGCGTACGGATCTGTGGAGCCTGGGCGTCGTCCTCTATGAGATGCTCGCCGGCGTGCGGCCGTTCCGGGGAGGAAGCGACCGGCTTGTCCGGCAGGCCATCTTGGAGGACGATCCGCCGCCCGTCTCGACCGTGAGACCCGAGGTTCCGTCGCGGCTGGGACAGATCGTGGCGCGCTTGCTTCGCAAGGAGCGGGAGGAGCGCTATGGGAGCGCCGTGGAACTGCTGGCCCACCTGGACCCGGCGCAGTCCGGCTCCCGGGCGGTCGGCGACGTCGGTTTCCGCCGCCGGTGGATGCCGGAAACGATGTCGCGACGCGTCGCTCTGGTCGCTGCCGGCGTGATCGCCGCGCTCGCATTCCTCGGAGTTCGCGCCATTCGTGACCCCGATGCTCTCGTGCCCGCCACGGTTGAGAGGGGCGGCGCCGCGCCGGCGATCGCGGTCCTCCCCTTCAGCGCGCACGGAGAGGAGGTGGACGTCTGGCGAGAGGGGATGGTGGATCTTCTCTCCATGGGTCTGGACGGCGCCGGTGGGCTGCGCGTCATCGACAACCGCACGCTCCTCGCCCGGTGGAACGAGTCGGTCGGTAACCGGGCCGCCGACCTTGACCTCGCTCTCGAAATAGCTCGACAGACTCAGGCCAGCTACGCGGTCGTGGGCTCCGTGGTCGCCGCGGGGTCACAGCTCCGGTTCGCGGCCGATGTCTATGATCTCGAAAGCGGCCGGCCTCTGGGACAGGCCGTCGCTGAGGGCTCCCCCGACAGCATCTTCGCTCTCGTAGACCGCATCGCGATGCAGACCCTCGCGATCGTCTTCCAGGAGGATCCCGACGATCTTCCAGCCATCGATCTGGCCGCGGTGACGACCACGTCTCTTCCCGCGCTCAAGGCGTATTTGGACGGGGAGGTCCACTTCCGGAGAACCGAGCTCCCCGCCGCCATCGAGGCGTGGGAGAAGGCCATCCGCGCCGACACGCTGTTCGCCCTGGCCTACTACGGACTGGCCGAGGCCTACGCCTGGGACGAGGGGGGGAACCTCGGGAACCCCGGCAGGGGGCGTGAGATGCTCGATCGCGCCCACCGCCTCGCGGATCGGCTGCCAGCGCTCGAGGCGGCCCTGGTTCGGACGAAGTCGTCTCGCTGGAACAACGAGCCGGGGAGCGTCGCCGCCGTCGAGGCGGTCGCGAGCCAGTACCCCGATGTTGCGGAGGCGTGGTACAACCTGGCCGAGGCCTACCACCATCAGCCGCAGGCGATGCGGGGGCCGGAGGAGACCGAGCGCGCGTTCCGCCGCGCGGCGGAGCTCCAGCCGGCCTCGGCTCTCTACCGCGCCCATCTGCTCGACCTGGCGTTTCTGTGGCAACCCGACAGCGCGCGGGTGGCGCGCGAGGTCGGCGCCTACGTGCGCCTGGCCCCCCAGGCCGCTCGAGCGCGGGCGGGTCGGGTCGCGTTCGCGCTGGCCTACGGCGACCCCGCGGCTCGCGCGCGGGCCCGCGAGGAGGTCGACAGCCTGGATCCGGAAGCGGCTACCCAGACCTTCGAGTTCCTGAGACATCCCCAGACCGCTCTCGAACGTGAGGCCCTTTTCCCCGCCATCGACCGCCGTGTCGAGGACAGTTCCCGATGGATCGTGAGGATGGTCCGGTTCCACGGCCTAGGGACCACCGATGGCCGTGTCCGCCGGGCCCTGGCCACCCTGGACGATCCGGGGACTCCCGACGTCCTCCGACATTGCGGCCCCCTCCACCTCTCGAGCCGGGGCCTTCCCGTGCCCGAGGCGATCCTGGAAGAGAGGCTCGCAGCGACGCGCGCCGCCCGCCCGGGGCCGGAGGACAAGTTCTGGATATCCTGCGCCGCCGGCTACGCGGCCGAGCGCGGCCGCTGGCGGGAGTACGCCGACCTTCTCGCACGGACGGAGGAGATCGTACGGCGCGAGGTGGCGGCCGGCGACAGCGCCAGCGCCCGGCAGTGGCAGCGGGCCCTCCGAGCGGTGGAGGCGCACGGCCTCTGGCGTCGGGGGCAGACGGAGGAGGCCCTGCGCGCTTTCGAGAGCGCGCTCGGGAACGACAACTTCGGCTGGCGTGTGCTCTGGCTCGTGGGTCGGCTGTCCTACGAGCTCGGCCGGCTCGACCAGGCGGAGCGCGTCTTCCGATCCCTCTGGTACTGGGACGGGCCGCCGGCGCAGCTCTATCTCGGCCGGATCTACGAGCGGAAGGGTCGGACCGCCGAGGCCCTGGAGGCTCACCGATTCGTCCTCGAGGCCTGGCGGAACGCCGATCCCGAGCTGGAACCGCTGATCGACGAGGCACGCCGGGCGGTCACGCGGTTGTCGGTCGCGGAGAATTAGCGGTACAGAGCCGTTTGGCATGGCTGATGCTGTTGTGGGGCAGCTAGCTTCAAAATTTGTCGGACGATCAACCCGTGGAGGATCGATGAGTGCCCCGGACGCGGCGACGATGGAGCGGACCTACACGCTGTCGAATACGAACAGCTGCCCGAGGAAGATGGGTACTGGACCGAGCTGGTCGAAGGTCGACTCGTGCGGGAGCCGCGCTCCAACGCCGAGCACTCGTGGCTCACAATGAAACGCTCCGCCCTGATCCTTGCCCATACGAAAGAGCATCGCCTCGGCCTGACGGTCGTCGAGCCTGGTTTCGTACTTGCTGACGACCCGCCGACGGGTCGGGGACCCGACATCGCGTTCATCGCCCGGAAGACCTGGCCCCAGGGGGCTTCCCACGTGTCTTCTGGAGGGGTCCTCCCGACCTGGCTGTAGAGGTCGTCTCCCCGTCGAATACCCGGGCGGAGATCCGGGAGAAAGTGCTGGAGTACCTGGCGGCGGGTACGCGGCTTGTCTGGGTAGTGGAGCCGCGCACCCGGACGGTGACGGCCTACCGCTCGCGGACGGGTGTCCGCGTGCTGACCGGATCGGACACGCTCGGCGGCCACGAAGTGCTGCCGGGCTTCCGTCTGCGGGTTGCGGAGCTTTTCACTCCGCCCGACTTCCCGCGCG
>DASTFF010000032.1:0-61216 GCA_035708865.1 Gemmatimonadota bacterium
GGAAACGTGTAGTCCAGCCCCAGGCTCCACAAGAACAGGTTCACGTCAAGATCTTGCCGCTGCCCTTCCAAGGTGAAGGGGATCTTGTCGGCGATGATCCAGTCGCCATTCGCGCCGATCCCGAAGCCGCTCGCCCAATGCTTGGCGAGCCGGGCCCCTAGGAGGACATCGGTGTCGGTGTTGTCCTCGTCGTCATCGTCGTCGATGCCGAGGTCGTAGGCGAACGCACCACCGTGGAGGTTGATCTCCCAGTAGTCGAGCTGCGCCTGTACGGCGCGCGGCGCCAGGAAGGCGACCAAGGCGCTCAACGTGAGTGCCCAAGCGTGTCGCATCGGAAGACTCCTTGTCGTCTGGAATGAAGGGGTCCGCGATGGGGTAACAAGAATATAGGGATTATCTGGAGCGGTTGGAAGCAGGTCCGTCAGATGGATGACACTCGGACCTGCAGGCTATGGAGAGTCGAGCGGCGTCACCCGCTCGGTCTCGGAAAGCGGCCGCGCGCTGCGGAGGCCGAGCACGCCTCCCAGGATCGCCATCCCGCCCGCGAATTGGATGATCCCGATCCGCTCGTTCAGCAACAACGCAGCGATGATCACGGTGACCACGGGCTCGAGCGTGCTGAGGATGGCGGCCCGTCCGGCGTCGATGCGCTGGATTCCGACCACGAAGAGCGTGATGGGCAGGGCGGTGCAGACGATCGACAGGAGCAGGACCAGCACCCATGCCCGGGTGCCCCCGCCCAGGCTCGTCTCGCCGGCAGCCATGGCGATCACGACGAGGATCGCCGCGCTCGCGGTGACGATCACCGCCGCGCTCGAGTGGGCCGGCTCGCGCCCCAGGATCCGCCGGCCAGTCACGATGTACAGCGCGAGGGCCGACATCGCCAGCAGGACGAGCACGATTCCGAGCGGTCGCCCGCCGCCAGCGCTGCCGCCGGCCGTCAGCGCGCAGCCGAGCACGGTCAAGGCGCAGGCCAGGAGCCGGCGGCGGGTGAGCGGTTCCGACAGAAACGCCGCCGCCAGCAGGACGACCGCGACCGGATAGGCGTAGAAGACGAGCGTCGCGGTCGAGGCCGGCACCCACTGGAGCGCGATCGTGAAGAGAAGCGCGTCCATCGAGTAGAGCGCACCCAGTCCGCACAGGCGGGGCACCGAGGCTCGCGAGGGCAGCGGCCGGCGCCGGATCGCGAGCAGGAGCCAGACGGCGATCGCCGCGAAGACGAACCGCCAGGCGGCAAGCGGCAGCGGCCGCGCACCGGCCTCCAGCGCCAGCTTGAGGAGCACCGAGACGAAGCCGTACCCGACCGCCGAGCCGACCACCGCCAGCACCCCGATTCGTTCCGCCCGCATGGCGCGGCAATCTAGGGGCCCGGCCCGGCACCGAAAGACGCCTCTCCTGACGCAGGGCCCTCGTCCACGCTACCATGTCGCGCGATGGAAGCGACCGACTTCACCGGCCGCGGCGAGTGGACGCTCGCCGACACCGTCAAGCCGTACCAGCGCCATCTCCTCGCCTGCACCGGCACCCGCGACTGGCCACCCCGGATCGAGGAGGCCCATGGGCTTCTCGGACGGATGGCCCGGGACGTGCGGGAGGCGAGCGACGCCGAGCGCAGCGGGACCAAGCTGACCGCCACCGACGAGCCGTCCGCGGGCGGCGGTCTGGACCTGCTCGTCTTCCCGGAGGCTCTCCGGTACCGTGGCGTGGACGAAGCGGCATGGGGGGAGATCCTGCGCTCTCACGTGAAGGGGGGAAGGGCGTCGGACGTCGTCCCCTCCGACGCACTCCCGGGGCGCCACGTCTTCGTATGCGTCCACGGCCGGCGCGATGACCGCTGCGGATGCTGGGGTCCGCCCATCGTGGCGGCGCTGCGGGAGGCCTGCGCCGAGGCTGGCATCGACGTCCCGGTGCGGGCGACGAGTCACGTCGGCGGCCACAAGTACGCCGGCAACGTGATCGTGTATCCGGAAGGTGTGTGGTATGGCTACGTGCGACCGGGGGATGCGCAGCGGCTGGTTCACGAGCACCTGGCCGCGGGCCGCGTGGTGATGGAGCTGCTGCGCGGACGGATGGATGCCCCGTCGTTAGGTTCGGGTGATCCATGACCACACCCCTCTCCCTGCTGACCGAAGAGGAGCAGCTCTTCGCGGATACCGTCCGGCAGTTCGCCGAGGACCTGATCCGCCCCCGCGTCGGGACCATGGACGAGGCGGGCCGGCTTGACCTGGAGATCATCACCCCCTGCTTCGAGCTCGGCCTCATGGGGATCGAGATCCCCGAAGAACATGGCGGCAGCGGCGGGTCCTTCTTCCTGGCCTGTCTCGCGGTGGAGGAGCTTTCCCGCGTGGATCCGTCCGTCGGTGTCTTTGTCGACGTTCAGAACACGCTTTTCAACAACTGTCTCCTGCGCTGGGGGACGCCGGAGCAGATCGCCCGCTACGCGCCCCGCATGGCGACCGACACGGTCGGCGCCTACGCGCTTTCCGAGGCCTCGAGCGGCAGCGACGCGTTCGCCTTGCGGACGCGCGCCGAGAAGGTCGGCGACGGTGACCGCTATCGCCTGAACGGCACCAAGCTGTGGATCACCAACGGGGCCGAGGCCGGCGCCTTCGTCGTGTTTGCGACCATCGATCCCGCGGCCGGTTACAAGGGGATCACGGCGTTTCTCGTCGAGCGGGAGTTCCCCGGCTTCAGGGTCGGCAAGAAGGAGGACAAGCTCGGAATCCGGGCGTCCTCCACGACCGAGCTGCTGCTGGAGGATTGCGAGGTCCCCGCGGAGAACGTCCTGGGAGAGCCCGGCAAGGGGTATCGGGTGGCGATCGAGACGCTCAACGAGGGCCGGATCGGGATCGGCGCCCAGATGGTGGGATGCGCGCGCGGCGCGCTCGACGCCGCGCTCGCCTACAGCCGGGAGCGGGAGGCGTTCGGCCGCTCGATCTTCGAGTTCCAGAAGGTGCAGTTCGATCTGGCCCAGATGGCCACCGAGCTCGAGGCGGCGCGGCTCATGGTCCGTAACGCCGCCCGGCTTAAGGACGCGGGGCGGCCGTTCCTCAAGGAGGCGGCGATGGCCAAGCTGTTCTCCTCCCAGGTCGCCGAGCGTGTGACCAGCCGTGCGGTGGAGATCTTCGGGGGCTACGGATATACCCGCGATTACCCGGTGGAGAAGCTCTACCGCGACGCCAAGATCGGGAAGATCTACGAAGGAACGTCGAACATGCAGCTGGCCACCATCGCCAAGGCGCTGCTCGGTTGAAGATCGACGCCGACTACCCTCGGCTGGGCCGGACGCTGGCGCTGCGGGTCCGGAAGATCACCTGCCTGCTCCTGGTCGGTGTCCTGCTCATCGTCGTGGCGAACGTCGTTGCCGGGCTCGTCCAGATGGTGACCGGCCAGCCGGTGCCGAACATCGTCGACGTCGCCCGGGAAGTAAACCTGCCGACCTGGTACAGCTCGATTCTCCTCATCCTGGCGGCGGCCCTGGCCGCGCTGGCCGGCAAGTCCGAGAAGATGGTCGGGGGGCCGCACATCCTCCACTGGTGGGGGCTGGCGCTGGTGATGGCCTTGATCTCGATCGACGAGATGCTGACCTTCCACGAGTGGGGCGACGAGCTCGTGCCGGGTTGGATGACCCGGCCCTTCGGAGAATGGATCCAGGTCCACCCATGGGTTCTCCTGGGGCTGCCCCTGGTCGCGCTATTCGTGATCCTCTACCTCCCGTTCGTGAGCGATCTCCCCGCCCGGACGCGGCGCTGGATCGTCGCCGGGGGAGCCGTCTACGTGGCCGGCGCGCTGGGTGGGGAATCGCTGCACGGGGTGATCAACACCTATCACGGAGGCGGCGTGTTCACGTCGCTGGCGGTCCTCCTCGAGGAGACCCTCGAGATGGTCGGGATCGTGGTGTTCATCCACGGTCTCCTCACCCATCTGACCGGCCGGGACGCCGCCTTCAGCCTCGAGTTGCGCGGCTGACCCGCCGGCACCCGTTCGCGGGTCACGGATCGACCGGGTATAATGTGATCAGGGTTCTCATCGTTCATCCGTTCACTCAGGAACCGGAAGCAAGGAGGTAACACGGTGTCCACCCTTCTGACCCTGTTGGAGGTCGGATTGATGGCGCTCACCGCCGCTCCCGCGGACACGGTGCCGCTCTACGACAATCTCGGGGACCACCACTACGAGATCTCGACCGACAACCCGCTCACCCAGCAGTACTTCGACCAGGGGCTGCGGCTGGTGTGGGCGTTCAACCACGCCGAGGCGATCCGCTCCTTCCAGGAGGCCGCGCGGCTGGATCCCGAGTGCGCCATGTGCTGGTGGGGGATCGCCTACGCGTACGGCCCCAACATCAACGCGCCGATGGATTCGACGAGCGGGGTGGCCGCCTGGAACGCGGTCCAGAAGGCGCTCGAGCTCAAGGAGCACGCCGGCGATCGGGAGGATGCGTTCATCGACGCCGTGGCCACGCGTTACGCCGAGGTGCCGCCGGCGGAACGGGCGGCGCTGGACTCGGCCTGGGCCCGCGCCATGGACGAGGTGGCCGAGCGCTATCCGGATGATCTGGAAGCGGCCACCGTGAGCGCCGACGCGCGTATGAACCTGAGCCCGTGGTTCTACTGGACCCATGACGGGGAGCTGCGCCCCGGACATGACGTCACGCTCGACCGGCTGGAGCGGGCGATCGCCGCCGACTCGACCCATCCGGGCGCCTGTCATCTCTACATCCACGCCGTGGAAGCAACCGAGCCTGAGCGCGCCGTCCCGTGCGCCGAGCGCCTGGCCGGCCTCATGCCTGGTGCAGGGCACATCGTCCACATGCCGGCCCACATCTATATCCGGGTAGGCCGCTACAACGACGCCATCGAGGCGAACGTGCACGCGGTCCACACGGACGAGACGTACATCATGGACACCGGGCCGACGGGGATCTACCCCGCGTTCTACTATCCCCACAACTACCATTTCCTGTCCTTTGCCTCGATGCACGCCGGACAGGCGGGCAGGGCGCTCGAGACGGCCCGCGAGTCGGCCGCCAAGATGGATCACGGCCTGGCCAGGCAGTTCGGTCCCGAGGCGGCCCGGATGCTCGCCCACCCGCACCTCACGCTGATCGCTTTCGGACGCTGGGAGGAGACCCTCGCCGAACCCCAGCCGCCGGCAGATATCCCGTTCGCGACCGGCCTCGTTCACTACGCCCGGGGGGTGGCGAACGCGGCCCTGGAGCGCTTCGACGACGCGCAGGCCGAGCTCGAGGCGGTGAGCGGTATCGCTGCGGAATTCACCGAGGGATGGCCCGCGACGGTCATGCAGATCGCCATCCACTCGTTGAACGGAGACATCGCCTATCGGCAGGGGGATTACGAGGCGGCCATCGCCCATTACGAGCAGGCGAAGGAGCTCGAGGACACCCTCATCTATACCGAGCCCGCGTACTGGAATCGTCCGATCCGGCGGGATCTCGGCGCGGCGCTCCTGGCGGCCGGACGCCCGGCGGAGGCGGAGACCGCCTACGCCGAGGAGCTGGGCAAGTTCCCCGACAACGGGTGGTCGCTGTACGGAATCATCCAGGCCTTCGAGGCGCAGGGGAAGGCGGCCGAGGCGGAGGCCGCGCGCGAGCGGTTCCAGCTGGCATGGGAGAAAGCCGACATCTCGCTGACGGCTTCCAGGCTCTAGGCAGGCCCTGAGCCGTCCGGCGCCTAGGGCTCCCGGACGGTGATCGTCGTGACGACGCTGTTGTCGGAGGCGTCGGCGTCCGACTGATCCGTGGCGGTGACCTCGAGCGTCAGCTCGATGGTGGCCGCCACGGTGACGACCGTCGTCGCCTCCTCGTCACCGAACTCGGCCGTGATCGTGGTCTGGCCATCCCCCACCGCGATCACCATCCCGGAGCCGTCCACCGCCGCGACCAGCGGGTTGCTCGACCGCCAGGTCGCGGCGCCGGGATCGACCGAAGACCCTCCGGAGTCCGTCAGCACGAGCTGCCGCCGGGCGCCGATCGCGCCCAGCACGATCTCCTGGGGGATGACGGCCAGGCCATCTGCCGACCCGCCGCCCTCGAACGGGCCGACACCGTTGCAGCCAGTGACCAGCAGGGTGATGATGACCGCGAGTCCCGCGCGCATGGGCGTTCCCTCCCCGATCATGGTCCGGACTCCACCGCCAGGACCCTGACGACGATCGTCAGCGTGGCCTGGTCGCCCGCATCCAGATCGCCGACGCTCCAGACACCGGATGAAGCCGTATAGGCCCCCTGACTGGCGGTCGCCGTGATGAGCTGGAGCCGGGCCGGAAGCGGGTGCGAAAGCGTGACCCCGCTGGCGTCGTCGGGTCCCTGGTTGCGGACGGTCAGCTGATACGTGAGCTCGCCCCCGACGACCGCGGATTCGTCGGCGGTCTCGATCTCCACCTCGAGGTCCGCGCTCCCGACCGCGAAGGTCACGGTGGCGTCGTCCGCGATCGCCGCGCCGTTCACGGTGCCGGTGATCCGTGCGGTGCCGCCTGCCGTGCTCGAGCGGAGCGTGGCGGTGTACCGGCCGTTGCCCGCGTCCTGGACCGCGCTCAGCGTGCCGAGGGTGGTGGAGAGCGTCACGTTGTCGCCGCCCTCCCCGATCGGAAAGCCGTCGGCATCCCGCAGCTGGACGGTGATGGTCGAGGTGCTGGTGCCGTCGGCCGGGATCGTTGCCGGGCTGGCATCGATCGTGCTACGCGCGGCCGACACGTCGCCCGACAGGACCGAGAATGTGGCGCTCACCACGCCCCCGGCACCGGATGCCGTGAACCCGAGCCGGAAGCCAGAGCCCGCAAGGTCGATCCGCAGATCGTCGAAGGTCGCGACCCCGTTCTGGAGGGGCTCGACCGTGTCGCCCTGGAGGTTCGCGCCCGCGGGGCGGGTGGCGAGAACGGCGGTCACGTTGCCGGTGAAGTTTGTGAGCGTGTTCCCGAGCCCGTCGACCACGCGCACCACCACCGCCGGCGAGATTGCCTGGCCGACCCTCGTATCCGTGGGCTGGACGTCGATGATCAAGGAGGGGGAACCGACGAGCGTGAAGTTCACGCTGGCCGTATCGGAGATCGCGGACCCGTTGACGGTTCCGCTGATCGTGGCGGTGCCCACGGTGGTCGAGGAGGTGAGGGTCGCCGTGTACGTCCCGTTCCCGTTGTCGGTTACCGGCCCGAGGTTGCCGAGGGTCGTCGACAGGGTGACGGCGGCGCCGCCCGTCGTGAGCGCGTTCCCGAAGGCGTCCCTGAGCTGCACGGTGATCGTCGACGTGCTGCTTCCGTCGGCGTCGATCGAGACCGGGTTGGCGCTGATCTCGGAGGTGGCCGGCGACGGCGGTCCCGGAGTGATCTGGAAGGGGCCGCTCGTGTCCGGAGTGAGCGCTCCCGACGTGGCGCGCAGCGTATAGCTCCCCGCCCGCTGGATCGACAGGTCGTTGAACGTGGCGACACCGCCCGACGCGGCGCGGGTGGTGGTCCCCGACAGGACGCCGTCACCGGGGCCGCTCGCGATCGCCAGCGTCACCGGGCCGTTGAAGTTCGTGTCCAGGTTCCCGAGAGCGTTCTCGGCGCGGACCGTGATCGGCGGGGCGATGGGAGCGCCGGCCGCCTCGGAGGTCGGCGGTTGGTCGAACTCGAGGCGCGTGGCGGGGAGCGTGGTGAAGTTGACGGTTGCCGTGTCGGTGATCGCCGCACCGTTGACCGTCCCGCTGACGGTGGCCGTGCCCACGGTGGTCGAGGACGTCAGGGTCGCCGTATAGGTGCCGTCCCCGTTGTCGGTCGGCGCACCAAGTCCGCCGACGGTCGTCGACAGGGTGACGTTGTCGCCGCCGGTCGTCAGGTCGTTCCCGAACTGATCCTTGAGCTGCACGGTGATCGTGGACGTGCTGGTTCCGTTGGCGGGGATCGAGGCCGGCGTCGCCGAGATCTCGGAGGTGGCGCCCGACGGCGGGCCGGGGGAGATCTGGAACGCCTGGCTGGTGGCCGGGGTGAGCGCCGGATCCGAGGTCACCTCGAGCGTGTAGGTCCCCGCCTCGTCGATGTCGAGGCCCGAGAACTGGACGCTACCAAAAAGCGTGAAGTGCTGAATACTGCCGTCCAACTGGCCGGGTCCCGAGGCAACGCGGATGGTGATGATCCCCGTATATCCAACGGGGTTGCCGCCACCATTCACGGCCCGGACTACGAACGGCGGGATCGGCTGACCCGCGCTGGTTCCCGTGGGCTGGCTGGCGAACTGGAGCGCCACGGCCTGGGCGGCGAGATCCGAGGCGAGGGGAGGAGCGACCGTTGTGGCGAAGGCCGCGAAGAGGCCTGCAGCGACAAGGGTCCCGCGCCCCGGTGGACGGGTGACCGGGGGAATCATGGCGTGGTGAATATGGGGGGTCGGCGGATTCGGCGCACCCCGGGCGGGTCGAAACGACGAGGAGCGATCCTTTCCGACCATGTCTGGTGTGAAACGAAACGAGGCGTCCGATTGCTCCCGACCCCGGCGGACGGGTACACTGCCCGTCCGATGATCCGCCGTCCGGCCCTCCTTTGCGTGACGGCGCTGGCGTTCTTCGCGGCGCGCCCGGAGCCGTCCCCCGCCCAGACCGGGTGGGAGTTCAACGTTCATGGCGCGACCCTCCTGAGCGACCTGTTTCCGGAGAGCGGCGCCTCGATCCAGGCCGGCGCGCGGCTCGTCCACACGACCCCGTGGCGGCTCACCGTCGGCGGCAACTTCGACTGGGCGCGAACCCGTGAGGTCGTGCTGGGGCCGACCGGCGACGTCTCGGCCGACCTGCTGCTCTTCAGCGGGGAGATCGGCTACGCCGCCCCGTTATCGCCGCGGACCGATCTCATGCTGGCCGCCGGAGCCGGCACGGCCTCGGTCAGGCTCCACGACCTCCCCCCGGACCTCCCGCTCCTGGAGAACAGCTCCGGGCTCCTGATCCCGGTCGGGGCCGGCGTCCGTTTCCGCAATCGCCCGGAGGCGGCCACCTGGGCGATCCGCGCCGACGTCCGGGACCAGGTCATCTTCCTGGACGTCGTGGACCCCGTGAGCGGGGAGGTCGATCCGGAGCCGCGCCACAACTGGGAGCTTTCGGCCGGGGTCTCGTTCCTGTTCGGCGGGCCGCGCGAGCCCGCCGGGCCTGCCGTCACCGAACGTCCGCCGGCCCGGGAGCCCGCCCCGCCCGCGGTCGAGGCGCCGGTGGCCGAGCCGCGCGAGCGGCCGGACCGCGAGGACGCCGACGGCGACGGCGTTCCCGATCGGCTGGATCGTTGCCCGCGGACGTCTCCGCGGCTCGCCGTCGGGGCAACGGGGTGCCCGATCGACATGAACCGCGATGGAGACCCCGACCTGCGGGTGGGAGCGGTTCCGCCGGCGGCGGAGCCGGAGGTGCGTGAGACCCCGCCGGCGGCGGAGCCGGAGGTCGAGGAGACCCCGCCGCCGCAGCCGCGGCCCGCGGTGCAGGACCGTGAGGCGGCCGAGCCGGCGGCGCCGGTCCGCCAGGGACCCGACACCGATGGGGATGGGGTACCGGATCCGGCAGACCGGTGCGTGAACACGCCGGAGGGGGCGAACGTCGACGAGCGCGGTTGCCCGGTGGCCCCGGCCGCCGAGCCGGCGGCGCCTCCCGCCGACGAGGAGCCCGCCGCCCAGCCCCCGGCCGCCGAGACCCCGCCCGCCGGCGCCGGCGAGGCGCAGCCGGAGCCGCGGGCGACCCCCGAGCCCACGGGGGCGTGCCTCGACGCCCGGCCGTGGAACCGTCCCGGCGTTACGATCGCGTTCGACGGCCGGCTCTGGGAGCAGCTCGGCACCCCGGAGCCCATCACCGGGGACAACCTGCGTCGGGTGGGGGATTTCGACGGGGTGCCGATCTTCGTCGCGATCGTCGCCAACCCGCCGTACACCGATATCTGGGTCCCGAGGTGCGATCCGGAAGGGTCGTACCAGCTGTACGTGGAGGAAGGCACGGAGTGAGGCGATCGGTACCCGGTCGCCGGTTGCCCGGCACGGCCCGGGCACCCATTAAACGCCCGTCACAGCCCGGCAGTTCTTCGACCAGACGAACCAGAGCGCGCCGGTCGGTTCCTCTTCCCACCGTCCGGCCGCCATTGCCCGAGCCGGTTTCGCAGTCGGATGTTGGCTGGCGCCGATGCGGGACGGCGAGGGGCCGGGCGGGTCTACCCGCCCGGTTTTTTTGGCCCCGGGGGAACCACCACCACGCGGTCGTCGTCATCGCCCTCGTGGGATGCGCGTGCTCGGGAGGCGACCGGGGGCCGATGGAACCCGCCGCCGCCGAGCTCCAGATCGCCATCTTCAGCGGCGATGGTCAGCAGGCCAAGGTGGGAAGCTCCCTTCCCGACTTCCTGGTGGTCCAGATCAGCGACGGCGCGGCGCCGGTGGAAGGCGTGACCGTGGAGTGGTCCGTCCTCGAGGGCGCCGGCGAGCTCAGCCTGAAGGGGCCGCGCACCGATCCGGGCGGCCTCGCCTCGGCGGTCCTGTTCGTGGGTGACCAGCCCGGCGAGCAGGTGATCCGCGCCGGCCTCGAGACGGGCCCGGAGGTCCGCTTCACCGCGCGCGCGGTCGATCCCGGGCCTCCAGCCGTCCAGTGAGGTAGTTTCTCGACGCATCCACGGCGCGCCCTGGGTGACGCCTCACTCCTCGAAAGGAACCGCCTCGCGTGGGAAGAAATCTGACCCGCAAGATCATCGATACGCATCTGGTGGACGGGGATCCGTCGCGGCCCGGCTCCGAGATCGGCATCCGGATCGACCAGGTCCTGACGCCGGACGCGACGGGGGTGCTCTGCTACCTGCAGTTCGAGTCGATGGGCCTCAAGCGCGTGCGCGTCAAGCGCGCGGTGGCGTACGCCGACCACGTCGTCTACCACTTCGACGAGAAGAACGCCGCCGACCATCGTTACCTGCAGACTGCGGCCCACCGCTACGGCTCCTGGTTCTCGCTGCCGGGCAACGGCATCTGCCACCAGATCCATCAGGAACGCTTCGCGGTGCCGGGGGAGACCCTGCTCGGTTCCGACTCCCATACGCCGACGCAGGGCGGGCTCGGCATGATCGCGATCGGAGCGGGCGGCCTTGACGTCACCGTCGCGCTGGGGGGTGGTCCGTACTGGTTGCCGATGCCGGAGGTGGTCGAGGTGCGGCTCGAGGGCGAGCTGCCCGAATGGGTGACCGCCAAGGACGTCATCCTCGAGATGCTGCGACGGATCTCGGTCAAGGGCGGGATCGGCAGGATCTTCGAGTACACAGGGCCCGGAGCGGCTTCATTATCGCCCTACGAGCGCTGCACGATCGCCAACATGGGGACGGAGCTCGGCGCCACAACGTCCGTCTTCGCGTCCGACGACCGGACGCGCGATTACCTGGCGCGTCTCGGGCGCCCCGAGGACTTCCGGGCGATCGCCCCGGATCCCGACGCCGAGTACGACAGTTCGATGGAGATCGACCTATCCGCTCTCGAGCCCCTCGTCGCGTGCCCGACGATGCCCGACCACGTGGTGCCGGTGCGTGAGGTGGCGGGAACCCCCATCGACCAGGTCATCGTGGGATCCTGTACCAACGGCGGCTACGAGGACCTCCTCGCGGTGGCGGCGATCCTCAAGGACCACCACGTTCACTCCGGAACCAACTTCGTGATCGCCCCCTCGTCCAAGCAGGCGCTGGAGATGATCGCCCGCGAGGGCGGGGTGGCCGATATCCTGGCGAGCGGCGCCAACCTGAGCGAGTCGACTTGCGGGGCCTGCATCGGGGTCGGCCACGTGCCGGCGCCCGGCCAGCGCAGCCTGCGCTCCTTCAACCGCAACTTCCCGGGCCGCAGCGGGCTCAAGGGCGACCAGGTCTATCTGGCGAGCCCCGAGGTGTGCGCGGTCTCGGCGCTGGCGGGCGTCCTGACCGACCCGCGCGACTGGAACGGGCACGCGCCGGAGAAGCGACTTCCCGAGCGGTTCACGGGCTCGACGGCCGGACTGGTGCCGCCCGCCGGGGAGCCGTCGCGGATCCAGGTCAGCCGCGCCGGCCACATCACCGACATCCCGCTTTCGGCTCCGCCCGACGACACCGTATCCGGAACGGTCCTGATCGTCACCGGAGACGACATCACGACCGACGACATCGTCCCGGCGACGGCCGAGATGCTGGCCAACTGGGCCAACATCGACGCGGTGGCCAGTTTCGTGTTCCGCCGCCTCGATCCCGGTTTTCCAGCCCGTGCGGCGGAGAAGGGAAGCGGCTGGATCGTGGGCGGCGCCAACTACGGGCAAGGCTCCTCCCGCGAGCACGCGGCCATGGCGCCCATGTACATGGGCATCAAGGGCGTGATCGCCAAGTCGTTCGCCCGCATCCACAAGGCGAACCTGGTCAACTTCGGGCTGCTGCCGCTGACGTTCGTGGATCCGGCGGCCTACGACGCGATTTCGGAAGGGGACGAGCTGGTAGCCGAGGACGTTCACGCGGGGATCGAACGGGGGGGGATCAAGATCCGCAACGTGACCCGGGGCACGTCGTTCGAAACCGCCATCGATCTCACCGACCGCGAGCGCACGCTCCTCAAGGCCGGCGGGGTCCTGCCCTACACGCGAGGCCTCGGCGCGGCCTAGGGGAACCCGCCCGTCGGCTCCTGAGGAACGTCGGGGCGTGGCGGCCGGCCCTTGGGCGCGGAGCCGAAATTGTACTGCAAGGTCAGGTGAATCGCGCGCGCGTCGAAGTCGCGCTCGGTGATCTGAAAGACGTTGTCATCCCCCGCTTCGACCCGGAATCCCATCGTGTCGAACGGGTCGACGAACCGCAGGCTCAGGCTCGCCCGGTCGTCCCAGAGCTTCTGCTTGAGCGTTACGCTCGCCATCTTCCAACTCGAGAACCGCCCCCGCTCGAACTCCATCGGCGCCCGGTAGAGGTACATCGCCTGGAGGCTCAGCGAAGGCGTGATCTCGGTCGTCCCGTTGATCCGCGCCGACCAGGTGACGGCGTTGGACGAGAGGCTCGTCTCGGAGCCGCCGTCGGTCACCATCTTGAAGATGTTGAAGCTGGCCAGGCCGTTGAACCGCTGGCCCAGATCGAGCGAGCCGTTGACGTCGGTTCCCCACGAGTCTCCACTGTCCAGGTTCTCGAACGAGATCGAGGTCACCTCACGACCGTCGACGACGGTATCGGTATCGACGATGAAGCGGATGACGTCGGACGTGTGGCGATAGAACGGACTGAGCTGAAGCGAACCCCGCTCCCAGGACCGCGTGTATCCCAGCTCGATCGCGTCGGTGTACTCGGGGTCCAGCTCGGGGTTTCCGAAGAACACGTTCTGCTCGTCGAAGAACTCCGGGAACGGGTTCAGCTCATGGGTATTGGGACGCCTGATCCGACGCGAGTAGCTGAGCTTGAACTGCGTGGCTTCGCTGGCGTTGTAGACGGCGAGAGCGCTGGGGAAGAGGCTCGCGTAGTCCTTGGGGAAGGTCTGATCGGAGAGCGTGAAGTCCTGGCTCGCGTACTCCCCCCGGAGCCCGGCCTGGAGCTCGAGCTTCCCGGCGCTCCGGCTGAGCACGCCGTACAGGGCCTGCACCTGCTCGTCGAACTCGAAGGCGTTGCTGAGCTCGCTTCGCACGAGGTCTCCGGTGCCCAGCGAATCCTCGAGAACGATGAGCTCGCGGTCGGTCCACTGCGCGCTCCCCTTGTAGCCGGTCTCGAGCTTCGTATTCTCACCGACCGTACGGACGTAGTCCACCTGGCCGATCAACTCGCGTGACAGGGCGTCCTCGTCCTGGTGCTCGATCTGGAT
The DNA here is from genome assembly GCA_035708865.1 of Gemmatimonadota bacterium. GTDB lineage: Bacteria > Gemmatimonadota > Gemmatimonadetes > JACCXV01 > JAHWKZ01 > DASRVA01. The sequence goes on from DASTFF010000032.1 coordinate 13,772, forward strand.
ACGCGGATCGGGCGTAGAGGGCGGCTGCCGCCACAGATCGTTCCGGTCCTCGTCGTCCGAACGGTTGAACCGCAGCTCGGTCGACAGCTCGTGCTCGCGCGGCTGGTAGGTCCGCTTGAAGGCGAGCGTGTAGTCGAGCACGACGGAGTCGCTGTTCTCGTCGCGCGGACGGTCGAAGCGGTCGGTCACGGTGTCCGAGCCGTCGAGGACCGTGTAGGCGCTGATGTGATCGTCCGTGGAATTGCGGAGGTTGAGGACCAGCGCGTTGGTGAGCACGTCGCGCTCGCCCGGTCTGTAATCGAGGGTCGTGGAGAGGTTGTGTCCCTCCCAGCCCGAGTCTCCGAACAAGTCCTGCTCGGTCAGGGATACCGGGACGCCGTCTTCGAAGCGTTCGCGGTCGTTGATGCCGGTGACGTGACGCTCGGTCCAGTGCGATCCGTAGGTCGAGAAAAGGGTCAGCGGGCCGCGCTGGTATCCGAGATTGGCCCCCAGGTTGTAGCGCTCGGCGGTGGCCAGGCCGAGGGTGAAGCCGCCGCTCGTGCCGAGGTCGGTGTTCTGCTTCATCGCGATGTTGATGATCCCCGCCATCCCCTCGGGATCGTATCTGGCCGAGGGGGTGGGGATGACCTCGACCCGGTCGATGACGTTGGCCGGAAGCTGCCGCAGGTAGGCAGCGAGCTGGTCGCCCTGAACGGGCGCCGGCCGGCCGTTGATGTGGACCGCCACGTTGTCGTTGCCGCGGAGGCTCACCTTCCCCTCGGGGTCCACCTGGACCGACGGAACCGACTCGAGGACCTCGCTCGCCGTCGTCGCGGCCGGGGCCACGTCCTTGGCCAGATAGGTGTTGCGGTCGGGCTCGACGGTGAGGGTCGGGCGCTCGACCGTCACCCCGATCGCGTCCGCCTCGACGAGGTCGGTCGCGAGCCGGATGGTCCCCAGATCGAGCGTCGGGCCCCCGCCACCCACGGCGAGATCCGCCGACCGGTGGGAGGCATAGCCGATCGAGATGACCTGGACATAGTAGGTGCCGGGCGCAAGCCCCTGGATCCGGAAGCTGCCGTCCTGGCCGGCAACGGCGCCGCCGACGATCGCGGAGGTCGCCGGGCTCCGGACGGCCACCGACGCCCCGGCGACCGGCTCGCCGCTTTCGGCCGAGACGACCCGGCCATGGATCTCGCCGGTTCCTGCTCCCGGCCCGCCCGGCTCCCGCACCTGGGCGATGAGCGGGCAGGCCCCCGCGAGGAGGAGAAGCAGGCATGAGGTGAGCGTGTGCACGATGGATCGGCCTCCTGTCATCCGGAAGATTTCCTCAAAACGATCTGGGACGGCAGAAGGTTTCGACCAGTTCAAAGAGGGGTCAGGACGCCCCCAGGGAGCGCGCCGGTCGGAGACCCATCCCGGACCGCCAGCCGGCCGGCCACGATCACGTGGGGAATCCCGTCGGGGTAGGCGTGGGGGATCTCGAACGTGGCGCTGTCGCGGACCCGCCCGGGGTCGAGCGCGACGAGGTCGGCGGCGCGCCCGGGCTCGACCGTGCCGCGGTCGCCGAGACCGGCGATCGAGGCCGGCAGGGAGGTCATCTTCCGGACGGCCTCCTCGAGAGACAGCGCCCGCTCCTCGCGGACGTACCGGGCGAAAACGCGCGGGAACGCCCCGTAGGCGCGGGGGTGGGGAGTCCCCTCGGAGAGGGGGCCGGTCGAGCGCCGCGCCCCGGCGTCCGAGCAGATGGCTCCCAGAGGGTGCGCGACGAAGCGACGGGTGTTCTCCTCGGACATGCCGTGCCCGACGATGGAGACCCGGTTCCGCGAGTCGACGAGCAGCTGGACGGTGGCGTCGTAGGGATCGGCGCCCCCTGCGGCGGCGTATTCGCCGAGCCGCCGGCCGACCGCCGCCGTGTCGGCGGCTCCGGTCACGCCGGCGATCTGGATCGCGTCCCAGTCGCCCATCATATCGATCTTCTCCGCGACCGCGGTCCGGATCGCGGTCGCTTCGGCGGGGTCCTGAAGCCGGGCCAGGAACTTCTCCGTCCCGCCTTCCCGGGCTTCGGCGGGAAAGAGCGAGGAGAGCCCCGTCGAGTAGGCGGTGTACGGGTAGCGGTCGAAACGGACCGGGTGGTCCCGCGCGGCCCGCTCGATGGCTTCGACCAGCGCCAGCGCCTTCGGCCAGTTGCGCCGCCCCTGCGCCTTCAGGTGGCTCGCCTGGAACGGCACCCCGGCCGCCCGGGCGATGGCCAGACCCTCGGCGAACGCCTCCTCGACCCGATCGGCCTCGTTCCGGAGGTGGCTGGCGTAGGCGAGCCCCGTGCCGGCGAACGGCCGCGCGAGCGCGACCAGCTCGTCCTCTCGGGCGAAGGCGTTGGGCGTGTACTCGAGCCCGCTCGAGATCCCCACCGCCCCCGCGTCGATGGCCCGCTCCACCTCGGCCCGCATGCGCTCGAGCTCGGGGCTGGTAGGTGGCCGGTCGTCGCTGCCGATCACGGCCTCCCTGACCGTACCGGAGCCCACCATGGTCGCGAAGTGGGCCAGGTGCCCACGCTCGGAGAGGAGTCGGAACAGCTCGTCCCACGACGCGAAGTCGATCTCCAGACCGTACCTCTCGCGCGTGTTCCGCCGGCGCTCGGCGCGCATCTCCTCGCTGGCCGGCAGGAGCGAGGAGCCGTCCTGGCCCACGATCTCGGTCGTCACGCCCTGGCGGATCTTGGAATCGGCGTGGGGGTCGACGAAGATCCCGAGGTCGGTATGGCCGTGGATGTCGATGAACCCCGGGACGACGGCGAGCCCGGCCACGTCGAGGACGATGGCCGCCTGGGCGTCGGGCAGCGCGCCGACCGCCTCGATCCGGCCGTCCCTCACCGCGACGTCGGCGGCGAACGCCGCCCGACCGGTCCCGTCGACGACCCGCCCGCCGCGCAGGAGGAGGTCGAGCGGCGGACGGGCTCGGATCCCGGCCGGCGACCAGCCGCCCAGCGCCGCACCGCCGGCGGCGACCGCCCCCAGCCGGAGGAACCGCCGGCGGTCGATCCCACGCCCGCCGCGGAACGGCGTTCTGTCCGCGTTCATCGGGCGACGAATGTAGCCGGCCGCGCGCGGTGCGCCGGGGTCCGGTGCGCCGGCCCGGCAGGGGCGGCTATATTGGCGCGCCATGAAGAGGCTCATGGCGCTGACCCTCGTCACCGGCCTGGCCGCCTGCTCGGGAACAGACGCTCCTCCCGGCGAGCTCGCGGTCTACGAGGAGGAAAGGGGCGTCCTCTTCGTCGAGCCCGAGAGCGTCCGCGACTACACGGAGGCGGGCAACGACGTCGTCTTCGTCGACAACCGGAACGCGTTCACCTTCCAGCAGAGCCGGATCGCCGGGGCGCGGCTCATCCCCACCGGCGACATGGAGCGATCCATCGGGGGGCTTCCCCTCAACAAATGGATCGTCTTCTACTGCACCTGACCCGATGACGGTTTGAGCGTCCGGGCGGCGCAGATCGCACAAGAGAACGGATACGAGAAGGTGGCGGTGCTGGAGGGCGGCCTGGGCGCCTGGACGCGCGCCGGCTACCCCGTCGAATCCGGGTCCTGACCGGGGCCCGTGGCCGAGGCCCACGCCACTCCAGAGCTCCCGTCCTTCGGCAAGTCGCTCTTCGGCGGCGTGATCGCCGACGAGATCGTGTTCCCGTACCCGCGGACGCCGCGCCACGACGCGCAGACCCTCGAGACTTTCCTGGGGGACCTGCGGCGCTTCTTCGACGCCAAGGTGGACGCCGCCGCGTTCGACCGCCGGGCGGGGGTCCCAGAGGACGTGATCGAGGGGCTCGCCGAACGCGGCGTGCTCGGGCTGTGGGTGCCGACCACCTACGGCGGGCTCGGCTTCAGCCAGACCCAGACCGGCCGCATCATGGAGTTCATCGCCTCGCGTGACGCCGGGATCGGGGTCCTCGTCGGATCCCACCTGTCGATCGGGATCAAGGGGATCGACCTCTACGGGACCGAAGCCCAGAAGCGGCGCTGGCTCACGCCGTGCGCGAAAGGCGAGACGCTGGCCTCGTTCGCGCTCACCGAGCCCGAGCACGGCTCCGACGCCGCCAGCATCGAGTCGCGGGCCGAACCGGACGCGGACGGTGAGGGGTGGGTCCTCGAGGGACGCAAGATCTGGATCGGAAACGCCCATCGTGCGGGGGTGATCACCACCTTCGCCCAGACGCCCGTCCGGCGGGACGGCCGGACGGTCGACCGGGTCACCGCCTTCGTCGTCGAAGGCGACTCCGACGGGCTGGCCCGGGGACGGACCTGGACCGACGAGAAGCTCGGCATCCGCTCCTCGACCCAGGCCGAGCTGATCTTCCGCGGCGTCCGCCTGGCCCCCGACCAGGTCCTCGATTCTCCGGGCCAGGGGTTCAAGGTCGCCATGAACGTGCTGAACGGCGGCCGGCTGGGGCTCGCGGCGAGCGCCGTCGGCGGGGCGCGGACGATCTTGGACGCTGCGATCGACTTCGCGACCACCCGCCGCCAGTTCGGCCGCCCGATCGCGGAGTTCGACCTGATCCGCGGCAAGCTGGCCCGGATCCGGCTCGAGACCTGGGTCGCCGAATCGATGGTGTACCTGACGCTCGGCCTGGTGGACCGGGGCGGGGTGGACTACAGCCTCGAGTCCGCGATCTGCAAGGTGTACGCGTCCGAGATGGTCTGGCGCGCCGCCGACGACGCCGTCCAGATCGCCGGCGGCCGCGGCTACATGAACGATCAGCCGTTCGAGCGCTTCCTCCGGGACACCCGCATCATGCGCATCTTCGAGGGCACCAACGAGGTCCTGCGCGTGTTCATCGCGCTGGCCGGGATGGAGCGGCTGGGCGAGTACCTGGAGGGGGTCGGCCGCGCCCTCCGGGAGCCGATCCAGGAGATCGGGGTCCTGACCGATTTCGCGTTCCACCGGATCCAGGACGCGCTCGGCGCCCGGCGCTCGGACGCCCGGGTGGCCGATCCCCTGGCCGGCTGCCTGCGCCAGGTCGAGCGCTTCACGGGGGTCCTGCACGAGGGCGCGGAGTCCTTGATCCGAACCCACCGCGACCGGCTCGTCGAGGAGCAGTTTCAGCTCGCGCGGCTGGCCGACGTCGCCATCGACGTGTACGCGCTGGCGGCCTCGATCAGCCGTGTCCAGGACCGGATCGAGCGGGACGGGGAGGCGGCGGCGGGCCCCGAGATCGACCTGGTCCGCCAGCTCTGCCGCGACGCGGGCGCCCGGATCGAGCGCCGGCAGGCTCTCCTCTCCGGAAACCGCGATCCGCGGCTCAGGCGGATCGCCAGCGAGGCTATCGCTGACCGGGAGGGCGCGCGCGGCTGAACCGGCGGCCCGGGCGGAAGGCGGCTAACGTTGCTGAGGCCCGTCGAGGAGATCGCTGAACGGAGGAGACCATGATCCGTCGTTGCGCCCTCTTCCTGATCCTGGCTCTCGCGGTCGGCTGCGCGAGCGGCCGCGGCACCGGCGAGGTCCCACGCGCGGAGGAGACCGCGCCCGGGGCTCAGCCGGTCGCCGTCCTCGTCGCCTCGACGGAGGAACGCGAGCTGCCGCCGGTCGCGCTGGCGCCGGGCGTCACCCCCCAAGATCTCGCGGACCGTGTCGCCAGGTTCGCCACGGTCGAGCTCGACTTCGACGATTCTCTCCTCGATGCGGATCAGCTGTTCGTGGTCGGCAGGCTGATCCAGGCCACCGACGTTCTGGACGGGATCTTCCGCAAGCAGGTCTGGCGGTCCAACCCCGAGTACACGGCGCGGCTGGCGGCGAGCGGACCCGCCATGGAGGGCGCACGCGATTACTACGACATCATGGCCGGTCCGTGGGACCGCCTGGAGCACAACCAGCCGTTCCTCGACGTCGGGCCCAAGCCCCCGGGCGCCGGCTACTATCCGCCCGACCTGACCAGGGAGGAGATCGAGGCGTGGCTCGGGAAGTGGCCGGCCCAGCGGGAGGCCTTCACCTCGTACTATACGGTGATCCGGCGGGCCGTCGCGGGCCGCGCGGCGGACCCGGCCCAGGGCACCCCGTTCGAGGGCCCGGTGCTGCTCGCCGTGCCCTACAGCGCCGCCTACCACGACGAGCTGGAGCGCGCCGCCGGCCTGCTCGACGAGGCGGCCGCTCGGACCGGGAACGCGTCGCTGAAGGACTTCCTGTCCCGGCGCGCAGAGGCCTTCCGCACCAACGACTACTACGCCTCCGAGGTGGCCTGGATGAAGCTCGAAGGCAACCTGATCGAGCCAACGATCGGTCCCTATGAGGTCTACGAGGACGAGCTGATGGGCTGGAAGGCGGCCTTCGAGTCGTTCATCTCGATCAAGGACCCGGAAGCCAGCGCCGACCTGGAGACCCTGGTGAGCCATCTCCCGGACCTCGAGGCCGCGCTCCCGATCGAGGAAGGGTACAAGAGCCTCGACCGGTCGTTCGTCTCGCCGATCTCCGTGGTCGATCTGATCTACACGGGAGGGGACGCGCGCGCGGGCGTTCAGACCCTGGCCTATAACCTGCCGAACGATCCGCGGGTCTCGGACGAGTACGGAACCAAGAAGGTCATGCTGCGGAACGTGATCGAAGCCAAGTTCGAGAAGATCCTGGTCCCGATCGCCGAGCGCGTCCTCGATCCGGCGCTCGTCGAGGGGATCGCGGCGCGTCCCTTCTTCATCTCGATCGTCATGCACGAGCTGGCCCACGGTCTGGGCCCGCGGATCGTGCACGGCACCGACACCCCGTCCTCGGTCGCGCTCGGGGCGAGCTACTCCGCGATCGAGGAGGCGAAGGCGGACGTCGTCGGGTACCTGTCGCTGCAGGAGCTGGCGGACGCGGGGGTCTACGACGAGGAGTTCCGGCGGCAGGTAACGATCTCCACCGTCGCGGGGCTCTTCCGTTGCGTCCGCTTCGGCACCGGCGAGGCCCACGGGAAGGGATGCGCCGTCCAGCTGGACCGGCTCCTGGAGGAGGGCGCCGTGGCCGCGACGTCCGACGGGCGGTTCGGAGTCGAGATCGAACGCGTCCGGCCCGTTTACTCCGATCTGGGACGGGAGCTCCTCATGCTGGAGGTGACCGGCGATGCGAGCGGAGCGGAGCGTTTGCTGGCGGAGGACGGCGAGCTGGATCCGGCGATCCGATCGGCCCTCGAGCGACTGGCGGACGTCCCGGTCGACATCCGCCCCCGCTACGCCGTCCTGGAGCGGATCGAGGCCTGGGGGGAGGCGGACGCGGGCCGCTGACGGGGGACGCTCCTAGATTCCCGCCGGATTCTCACGAGACGGTTCCTTCAGAGAGAGGTGACATGCGGCTACGCGACATGAAGTTCTTCGTGCTGGTGATCCTGGCTGCTCTGGCGTGCGGCGGCGAAGCGCCGCCCGGGGCCGGCGAGGCGGCCGAGGGGGACACGCTGGCGGGCCTGGTCCAGCCGCCTTCCGCCGACGCGCCCCGGGCCTCGGCGGAGGGTTTCGCGCCCGACACCGTGCGACCCGACGCCGTGGAACAGGACTCCCTCGGCCCGGCCCCCCGGGTCAGCGAGCTGGACGTCGATTCCATCGTCGCCCGCTACACCAACAACTACGGCTCCGAGCTCGTCCAGACCGGAACCGAGGTCCAGGGCGAGGTCGACCCCGAGATCGTGGAGGCGGCGAAGCGCCGCACGGCGCTGGAGTTCGGGTACGTCGAGCTGACCGCCTGGATGGACCTCATGGCTGACCTGACCGAAGCCCAGCGGACCGAGCTGACGCGGAGGATCGACGAGGCCAACGCCGCGCTCGCGAGGGAGCTCCACTCTGGCGGACCCATCGCCCCGGGCTGAGAACGACCCCCCGCTCCCGCCCCGCGCGGGCGGATCCGACGCCGCCCCGGCCGGCAGGATCCGGACGTGGGGCCGCTTCCTCCGCTTCGAGCACACCCTCTTCTCGCTTCCGATGCTGTTCGCCGGCGTCGTGCTGGGGGCCGGGGTGCGGCCGCCGTTCCGCCTGCTGATTCTGGTCCTGGTGGCCGGCGTCGGGGCGCGGACGGCCGCCATGGGCCTGAACCGCGTGATCGACCGCCACATCGACGCCCGGAATCCCCGCACCGCCGCGCGCGAGCTGCCGAGCGGCGCGATCGGGACCGCGGAGGCGTGGGGCCTGATCGCCGCGGGCACGCTCGTGTACCTGGTCGCCGCCTGGCTCCTGGCGCCCGTCTGCCTCGCCCTGGCGCCCCTGCCGCTGGCGGTCTTCGTCCTCTACCCGTACCTCAAGCGGATCACCCCGTGGTGCCATCTGGGGGTCGGTCTCGCGCTCGCGATGGCGCCGCTGGGAGGCTGGTTCGCCGCCCGGCTGACCTTCGAGGACGTCGGCCCGGCGCTCCTCCTGGCCGGCTTCACGCTCGGGTGGGTGGCCGGCTTCGACGTCCTCTACGCCACGCTCGACGAGGCGCACGACCGGTCGGCCGGCATCCGGTCGCTGCCGGCCCGCTACGGCCGCGCCGCGGCCCTGCGCGCCGCCCAGGCGCTCCACATCGGGGCGTGGGCGCTCGTCGCGACGCTCGTCTTCTGGCGCCTGGCGTGGGTCCCGGCGCTTCTGCCGCTGGCGGCGCTGGGCGCGTTGCTCGGCTGGGAGCACCTCCGGTCCGACGACCTCGACCTGGCGTTCTTCCGCATCAACGTCGCGGTCGGCTTCGTGGCGCTGGCGGTGATCGTCGCGGGTGTCGGCGGGAAGTGAGGATGCGGCGGGAGCCGCGTTGCTGGGGTCGGAGCCGCCCGGTAGCTTGCCCTCGATGCGCACCGTCCTCGGAATCTCCGGCGCGTCGGGCGCGCCGTTCGCGGTCGAGCTCGCGCGGCGCCTTCCCGGCGAGGTTTACGCGGTCCTGTCGCGCTGGGGGCAGCACGTCCTCAGGGAGGAGACGGACCTCGGGCGGGCGGACCTCGAGCGGCTGGTCACCCGGCTCTTCGCCGACACCGATCTATCGGCGCCGCTCGCCTCGGGCTCCAACGCGTGGGACGCGATGGTGGTCCTGCCGTGCTCGACCTCGACCGTCGGCAAGATCGCCTCGGGGATCGCCGACTCGCTCCTGACCCGGGCAGCCGCCGTGACCCTGAAGGAGGGGCGCCGGCTCGTCCTCTGCCCCCGCGAGACCCCGCTCTCGGCGGTGACGCTGCGGCAGCTGGCCGGACTCGCCGGAGACGGCGTCGTGATCATGCCGGTTTCGCCCGGCTGGTACGACCGCCCGGCGTCGATCGAGGACCTGATCGCCGACTTCGTCGGCCGGGTGCTTCAGGTCCTCGGGGTCGAGGTGCCGGGCGGCTGGCGCGCGGCCGAGCTCGAAGGCGGGGTCCGGGCGCTCCCCCGCGAGCCGGCCCCGTAGGCTGAAGACCCGTCCCAAGGCCGTCGCCTTGCCCTTCGACGACCTCTCGTCCTACATGACGTTCTGCGAATCGAAGGGCGACCTGGCACGCGTGCAGGTCGAAGTCGATCCGCGCTACGAGATCACCGAGATCGTGACCCGGGTCGTTCGCGAGGACGGGCCCGCCCTCCTGTTCGAGCGCGTCAAGGGGTCGCCCTTCCCGGTCGCCGCCAACGTGCTGGGGAGCGACCGGCGCTGCGCGTGGGCGCTGGGCCGGGAGCCGGCCGCGATCGGGGCCGGGCTCCTGGCCGCCGCCGAGCGGCTCCTGCCACCCTCACCCGGCGGCGTCTGGGGGGCGAGAGACGTCCTTCTTCGGGCTCGCCACTTCCGGGTCCGGCGGTCGGCGGCCGCGCCGTGGTCGCCGGAGGGTGGAGGCTCGGCGGATGAAGACGGCCGGGCGCTCACGCTGAACGAGCTGCCGATCCTGACCTGCTGGCCCGGGGACGGCGGCCGCTTCCTCACCTTTCCGCTGGTCGTCACCCGCCACCCCGAGGACGGCACGCGGAACCTGGGGATCTACCGGATGCAGGTCCACGACGGGGCCCGGGCGGGCATGCACTGGCAGATCATGAAAGGGGGCGGCTACCACTACGCCGCCGCCGAGCGACTGGGCCGGTCCCTGCCGGTGGCGGTCGCCGTCGGGGCCGACCCGATCACCCTGCTGGCCTCGGTGGCGCCGCTGCCGGAGGGGATCGACGAGCTCGCCTTCGCCGGCTTCCTGCGCGGGAGCCCGACCGAGCTCGCCCGCTGCGGAGCCGTCGACGCCCTGGCCCCGGTCTCGGCCGAGTTCGTCCTCGAGGGCGAGGTGCCGCCCGGGGAGCGCGCCCCGGAGGGTCCGTTCGGCGACCACTTCGGCCATTACTCCCACGCGGCGCCGTTCCCGGTCTTCCATGTGCGCCGGATCGCGCGCCGCGAGCGCCCGATCTACCTGGCGGCCGTCGTCGGCAAGCCCCCCCAGGAGGACCGCGCGATGGGCGAAGCCGTGGCCGGGGTCGTGGGCCCCCTGATCGGGCTGGTCCAGCCCGAGGTGGCGGGCCTCCACGCCTGGTTCGAGGCCGGCTTCCACAACCTGCTCGTCGTCGCCGTCCGCGAGCGGTACCGGAAGGAGGGCGTAAAGACCGCGCTCTCGCTCATGGGGCAGGGTCAGCTCGCGCTCACCAAGGTCGCGATCGTGGTGGACGCGGACGTTCCGCCGGACGACTGGGACGCCGTCCTCGAGGCCTTCCGCAGCCGGTGGTCGGCGTCGGAGGACGCCCTCCTCCTGCCCGGCGTCCCCCAGGACACGCTCGACTTCACCTCGTTCACGATGAACCTGGGCTCGAAGCTGATCGTGGACTGCACGCGCGGCGCGGGAGGGATCTCCGGCGACGAGCCGCCGGTCGTCTCCGAAGGGCCGGCCGGTCTGGGCGAGCTCCCCGGCGGTTCCGACGCGGTGTTCGTCGACCCGGCCCCGGAGGATCCGAGGATCGGGGCGTGGCGCGCCTACGGCGGCACGGCGGGGACAGGCTCGAGCGACCCGCGCGCGGCGGTCGGCGGGGCCCTCCTCGTGGTCCGCGTCGGGCCCCGGGACGGGCGCACCGGCCGCGAGGTGGCCGAGTTCCTGGCCGGGAGCCCGCGCCTCGGGCGGATCAAGTGGGCGGTCGTCGTCTCCGACGACGTCCCGCTGGACGACCGGACCCTCCTCCTGTGGGGGATCTTCACCCGGTTCGATGCGGCGCGCGACGTCGTCTTCAGCGAGATGCGGCTGGACGGCGCCTGGCCCCGCTACGCAGGGCGGATGGCGATCGACGCGACCTGGAAGCCCGGGTATCCGGACCCGATCGAGATGGACCCGGACGTCGTGCGGCTGGTGGACCGGCGGTGGGGAGAGTACGGGATCCCGGGCGGATAGCCCCGCCCGGGGGCCCTGTCACCTCCCGTACGGAGACCGCTCCGTCACGGTGGTAGCCTCGGGGAGAGAGGGATCTCACCGCACCCCGAACGAGAGAGGGAATGGCGATGGACGTCGACATCCGGCACGACCCGAAGCGGCAGGCCTTCGTCGCCTCGCTGAACGGCAGCGAGGCCAACCTGCAGTACCGCCAGACCGACGAGACGACGCTCGACTACCGGAGCACCTTCGTGCCCGAGGAGCACAGGGAGCAGGGAATCGGCGAGCGGATCGTCAAGGAGGCGCTCGACTACGCCCGCGAGAACGGCTACCAGGTCATCCCGAGCTGCCCCTTCGTCCGGCACGTGCTGGAGGAGCACTCCGAGTACGACGACGTGATCGCGCGCAAGTAGGCGCCACCCGCGACGTTGCCCCCTGACGGGGGCCCGGCGAACTTGGTCTCCGTGAACCCGGCCGAGACCCGCGCCTACGCCGCGACGGTGCTCGACCCCGAGCGGGTCGAGACCCCACCGATCGACTTCCTGGATCCGGCCCTCGAGCGGGTCTGGGACCGTGTCCTGGCCGGCGAGCGACTGGACCACGGCGACGGGATCGCGTGCCTGGAGACCTGGGACCTGCCCGCGCTCGGTCAGATGGCCGACCACGCCGCCCGCGCGCGCCATGGGGACAAGGTCTACTTCGTCCTGAATCGCCAGCTCAACCCGACCAACATCTGCGTCCTGGACTGCGGCTTCTGCGACTTCGCCGCCCGGCCCCGGAACGACCCCAAGGCCTACGAGATGAGCTGGGACGAAATCCTGGCTCACGTGACCGACGACATCCGCGAGATCCACATCGTGGGCGGGCTCCACCACCGCTGGCCGTACGAGAAGTACGTCGAGATCGTGCGCCGGATCCGGGAGAAGAGCCCCACCCTCACGATCAAGGCATGGACCGCAGTCGAGATCGACTTCTTCGCCAAGATCGGGAAGCGCCCGATCGAGCAGGTGCTGGAGGAGATGGTCGAGGCCGGCCTGGATGCGTTGCCAGGCGGAGGCGCCGAGGTGTTCAGCCAGCGCGTCCGGGACGAGCTCTTCCGGCACAAGATCGGCGAGAAGGAGTGGTTCGCCGTCCACGACGCCGCCCACCGGATGGGGATCCCGTCGAACTGCACGCTGCTGTACGGCCACATCGAGACGTACGAGGAGCGGGTGGACCACGTGCTCAAGCTGCGTGACCACCAGGACCGGACGGGCGGCTTCCAGGCGTTCATCCCGCTCGAGTACCAGGTCGGCGAGACGAAGATCGTCGAGCGCCAGGCGTCGGTGATCGAGGACCTCCGGACGATCGCCATGAGCCGGCTCGTCTTCGACAACATCCCGCACGTCAAGTCGTACTGGGTGATGCTGGGGGAGCAGACCGCCGAGATGGCGCTCAACTTCGGGGCCAGCGACCTGGATGGGACGATCGGGGTCGAGAAGATCGCCCACTACGCGCACGCGGAGAGCGCGGTGGGGCATACCGTGGAACGGCTGGTGGCGATGATTCGCGCGGCGGGGAAGGTGCCGGTGGAGAGGGATGCGTTGTACAGGGAGATCCGGGTGTACGGTTGACGACCCCTCCCCCGAATGACCCCCTCGTCCAGCACGTCGAGCGGATGAAGGACCTCGTCCGCTTCACCGCCTCCTCCCTCGACACCGACTTCCCGTCACCGTTCGGATCGGCCGTCTACAACGAGCGGAACTTCGCGCTCGTGGCCGAGGCCTATGACACCGTCCTGGAGCGCGGTGACCCGACCGACCACGCGGAGATCAACGCCATCCGCGAGTCCGCGAAGAAGCTGCGGCGGCTGTCCCTCCAGGGCTGCACGCTCTACAGCACGTGCGAGCCGTGTCCGATGTGCATGTCGGCCTGCATCTGGGCGGAGGTCGACACGGTGGTCTACGGGGCGTCGACCCTGGAGGATGCGGAGCGCTACTGGCCGCAGGCGCTCGACCTGTCGCCGGACGAGCTGGTCGCCCGGATGCGGCGCGAGCCGCGGACGCGGGTGATCTCCGCCGTCGAACATGCCCTCTGCCAGGAGCTGTTCACGCGCTGTGACGATGCGCGGCGCCGGCGCGGCCTGCCGTTGCCGCCCCACCGCTGATCGCCCTCACCCTCCCATCTGCCGTACCCACGCCTGGTACGCCTCGTCGGCCAGCTGCCTGGCCAGGGTTTCGATCCGCGTGCGCGTCAGGGTCAGGGTTCGCGCCTGGGCGTCGCGATTGAGGTCCTCCAGGGGCGCCGCGATCCCGTTGCAGTGCCCGCGCCCGAGCTGAAGGCCGACGTCGCGGGCGATCTCGGCCAGGTCGGCCTGGCTCTCCAGGTCCTCGATCCCAAGCTCGCCGTAGCCGAAGTCCCACGAGTGGATCCACCACTGGCTCTGGTCTTCGCCCTCGTTTTCCCACGGGAGGTAGCCGAGCACCTCGGGCTGCAGCCGTCCCATCCTCGCCGTCGGCAGCAGGGTCAACAGCATGCCGCCCGAGGGTGGCCGCAGGAGGCAGGGCGCCGTGACCTCGTTCATGGGCTTGATCTCGACGATGATGTCGTCCAGCGGGTCGGCGGTCGCCCCCCGGATCCGGAGCAGGAACTTGGAGTCCAGGGCGCTGCCGACCCCGATGTCGATGGCGCCGAAACGCTCAATGCCGTAGTAGTCCCCGGGCGTTTCGTGACCGAGCCGGGTCATCATCTTGATGAACAGCGCCCAGCGCTTCATCATCCACGCGCGGGTCGGTTCGTCGGGCTCCTCCATGAGTGATCCCGCCCACTCGAGGAAGGCCTCCCTATCGACGGGCGCGCGCCCGCGCTCGCGCTCGACCCACGCCGGCGTGGAGACCGTCGCGGCCGGGTCCTCGAGCGCCATCGCGTAGGCGTCCAGGAACGCGTCCACGGCCGCCTGCGGATCGCAGTCGAACGACACGCGCCGGCAGGCGAAGTGGATCGAGGACGCGAACCGGATCAGGTCCACGACGCCCGCTCCCATCCCCGCCTCGTCGAAGTCGTCGAGGCCATGAGCGCGCGACGTGAACGCGTACTGCTCGATGTGCGCGTCGCCGTGGAGGTTCACCAGCGGCATCTCGTCGATCTGTCCCTCGAACTCCGCGCACACCCGTTGCGAGAATGCGTTGGCGAGGAGCCGGAAGTAGGCGTACGGGTCGGACCCCACGTGGGCGAGGAGGTCGGGGCGGTCCGCCAGCGCCTCGAGCTCCTCAGGGGTCAGGGCGAGCGCGGTCGGCGGCGAGGAGGCCGTGGACCAGGCCTGGCTCTGCACAGCTCCCGAGCCGGCCGTCGAACAGCCGGCCAGCGTGAAGGCCGCGGCCAGACACGCGGCCGCCGGTCCCGTGATCGATATCCTCCGCAAGCTTCCTCCGTGGCGCCTGATTCGTCGTCGCGGGTCGGTGCTGTAGATTAGCATCTTTTCCGGCCCATCGTCGTCCGAGGAGCGCGCCCCTGAAAGTCGCCAGGATACCCTACCTGAACGCCCAGCCCTTCACCTACGCCTGGGGGGACGAGCCGCCCTTCGACGTCGTGGACCTGGTGCCCCGGGCGCTCGGCCGCGCGGCTGCGGAAGGGTCGGTGGACGCGGGGCTCATGGCGGTGGCCGATTTCTTCGCCCTGGATGGGACCTTCCAGCTCACCGTCCCTCCCATGGGGGTCGCCGTCCGCGACCACGTCCGATCGGTCGTCCTCTTCGCCCGCCGCCGCCCCCGCCTGCTGAACGGGCGCAGGATCGGCATCACCGGGGAGAGCTCCACGTCACGGCGTCTCCTCGAGCTGCTCGCCCGCGCGCGGTGGGAGATCGCGCCCGTCTGGGTCCCCGAGGACGAGCTGGGGGCCGATCCCCGTGAGTCGGTCGACGGCCTGCTGCTGATCGGCGATCGGGCGCTCGAGATCATGGCCGACGCCGATCGTCACGGCTGGGAGCGGGCCGTCGATCTGGCGACCGTGTGGTGGGAGTGGCAGAAACGGCCGTTCGTGTTCGCCGTCTGGGCCATGCGGACGACCCTCGCGCGCCGCGACCGCGAGCGGCTTTCGGGTTTCCTCTCGGGCTCCCTGGCGGTGGGAAGCGAACACTTGGTCGACATCGCCGCCGGGGCGGCCGGGAAGCGGCTGGGACCCCGGGACGACCTGGCGGCCTATTTGAGGAACTTCGCCTACAGGCTCGGCAAGTCCGAGATGGAGGGGCTGCAACGCTTCCGCGACCTTCTCGCCGAGCACGACATCCTGGAGTACCGGCAGACCGCGGTCTGAGCGCCGCCCGTCAGGCGCCAGCGATCCTGCGCCCCCCGTAGTCCCGGAACACCCACACTAACAGGAGACCGGCCACGAAGCCCCCGATGTGCGCGGCGTAGGCCACGCCGCCGGTTTGCTCGGTCTGCGTCATCTGCCCGATGCCATTGATGAACTGGAGCACGATCCACATCCCGATGACCACGATGGCCGGCATGTGGGTGACCATCCGGAACACGAAGACCCGCACGCGCCGGTTGGGGAAGAGCACCAGGTACGCGCCGAGGACCCCAGAGATCGCGCCGCTCGCCCCCAGGCTGGGGATCTGGCTGTCGAGATTGGTCAGGACATGAGCCAGCCCGGCGGCCACCCCGCAGAGGAGATAGAAGAGCAGGTACTTCACGTGCCCCATCGCCTCCTCGACGTTGTCCCCGAAGATCCACAGGTAGAGCATGTTGCCGCCCAGGTGCAGGAGACCCCCGTGCATGAACATCGAGGTCAGGAGCGTGGTCCAGAACGGTCCCGGGTGGGTGGGGGGCAGGTCGGCCTGCTGCCCATACTCGAGCGGTACCACCGACCACTTCATGAAGAAGCCCTCGATGTCCCCCTGCATCAACTGGACGGCGAAGACGAGCACGTTGATGGCGATCAGGGCGAACGTGACGAAGGGTGTGATCCGCATGCCCGAGTCGTCATCGCCGAGCGGCATGACCATAGGAAACCTCCTTGGATGGCTGGGGCGGGGCGCCGCCCGGATGCGGTGAAGCGGGTGGCGTCAGTCTAACGCATATCGTCCCCGCGCGGGGGACGGCTCAGACGCCGAGCCGTTCGCGCGTGCGCCGGCCCCAGGCCTGGAGGATCGAGAAGCCGCTGACGGCTTCGGGATCGGTCAGCCAGCCGATGCCCGACCGCTCGCCGATCTCGCGGGCTGCCTCCAGGTCCCCCCACCGGTCGAGGAGCGGCTCGGGGGGCTCTCTCACCGCTTCGGCCGAGAGGTCCACGAGCTCGAGGTTGAGGCGCAGCTGCTCCCGCTGCTCCTCGAGCGTGCGCTTGAGGCGCGGGTCGAGCCGCAGATCGCGGTCGATCCAGTCGCGGACGTGGCCGCGGCTGGCGAGGAGCATCCGTGCGGCCGACGGCGTCACGATCCGCGGGATGCCGTCCGCGACGTCCCCCGCCAGGGCGAGGAAGTCGGCCACGTAGCCGGGCGTGACGCCCAGGATCCGCTTGACGTCCGAGTGGCGCACGACGCCGCGCACGCGGCCCTGCATCCGGGTCGAGCCGGAGAGGAGCTGCATGAAGTCCTTGTCGTCGGACCGGATGACCACCTCCTCCGAGCCCTCGAGGTGGTGGGCGACCGCGGCCAGCACCTCGTCCGCCTCGCGGCCGTCGGCCCGGAACTGGACGACTCCCAGCGCGGTCAACGCTCCGATCATGGCCTCGTAGTCCTCGCGGCCGGCGTGATCCCAGATCTCGGGGCGGTCGCGGTAGGCGGGCCAGCGCTCCTTCTTCCACTGGCGCTCCGCGTTCCAGAAGAGGGCGTACGTGTCCCCGGCCTCGGTCACGAGCGGGCGCAGCATCCTCGGAACCTGGAAGGTGAGCGGCCAGTCGACGCGGCCCTTGAGAGCGTGCCAGGCCGCGAAGGCGATCATGCCGGCGTCGATGAGCTGCACGCGGGATGCCTAGGCCGTGGCCGCCGGAAGAGGGAGGCTCAGGGCTTCTCTCCCCAGATCTGCTCGAGCCGCTGGGCCCGCCGGCAGTTCCACTTGTAGAGCTTGTAGCGGATCGGGTTCTTCTGGTAGTAGTTCTGGTGGTACGACTCGGCCTCGTAGAACCGGCCGGCGCGAACGATCTCGGTCGCGATCGGCGCGTCGAAGCGGCCCGACTCCTCGAGCGCGCGCTTCGATGCCTCGGCGAGCCGGTGCTGCTCGTCGTCGCCGGTGAAGATGGCGGAGCGGTAGGATTCCCCGCGGTCGCAGAACTGGCCCCCGGCGTCGGTGGGGTCGATGTTGTGCCAGAAGACGCCGAGCAGCGCCGAGTACGTGGTGACCGCCGGATCGTAGACGACCAGGACGGCCTCCGCGTGGCCGGTCGCCCCGGCCGAAACCTCCTCGTAGCTCGGATCCCGGGTGCTGCCCCCGGTGTACCCGGACGTGGTTGAGAGGACGCCCGCGACGCCGTCGAAGGCCTCCTCGACACACCAGAAGCAGCCGCCCGCGAAGATGGCCTTGGCGTTGTCGCGGTGCGGGGCCGGCTCTGCTCCCGGAACCCTGCCGGCAAGGGCGACCCCGACGGCCGCCACGATCATCAGGACCAGACTCGTGAAGCGCATTCATCGACTCCTTTCGCAACGCGGTCACGGCTGGAACAAGGGGGATGTCGATCCCGTTTCCGAGCATTACGATAACGCGATGAGACCGGACGTGATTCCAGGGTCGCCAGCCAGGAAGGATGAAGGCATGGGTGTGGACTCGAGATGGAGGTCGATCCCCGGACCGGTGGCGGTGGTTGTCGCGCTGATGCTCGGCGCCGGAGCCGCCTGCGGGCAGGGCGCGGCCGAGGCCGGGCCATCGGACGGGGTCGGCGACCGGAAGCCGGCCGAGAACGTCCTGCGGCAGACCCTGACCCCGCTGCAGTACCACGTGACTCAGGAGGACGGGACCGAGCCCCCCTACCGGAACGAGTACTGGGACAACCACGAGCAGGGAATCTACGTGGACGTCGTCTCCGGCGAGCCCTTGTTCAGCTCGCGCGACAAGTACGATTCGAGGACAGGCTGGCCCAGCTTCACCCGGCCGCTCGAGCCGGAGAACATCGTCTACCGCGAAGACCGCAAGCTCCTCTACGAGCGGATCGAGGTCCGCTCGCGGCATGGCGATTCGCACCTCGGCCATGTGTTCGACGACGGCCCCCCGCCGACGGGGAAGCGGTTCTGCATGAACTCGGCGGCGCTTCGGTTCGTGCCCGTCGAACGGCTCGAGGAGGAGGGGTACGGCGAGTACCTCTCCCTGTTCGACTGACCGGAAGCGGACGGGCGAGCGAGGGGCCCGCGGTGGTCGGCCCCCGACGGGCCGGCGAGATTGACCCACCTATGCTCGAGACCATCCGCGGTAAGCTCGCGGCCCGGGAGAGGCTGTCCCTGGCCGACGGGGAGTGGCTCCTCACGAGGGCGCCCCTGACCGTGCTCGGGAGCCTCGCCAACGCCGAGCGGTTCCGGCGCTTCCCGGCGCGCGAAGTCACCTACGTCATCGACTCCAACCCGAACTACACCAACGTCTGCGATGTGGACTGCGTGTTCTGCGCCTTCTACCGGCACGCCGACGCTCCCGACGCCTACACGCACTCGGTCGAACAGGTGCTGGAGAAGGTCGGCTGGGCGGTCGAGCAGGGGGCCACGACCGTGCTCCTCCAGGGCGGCGTCAACGCCGATCTTCCATACGCTTATTACCTCGATCTCGTCCGCGAAACCGTGGCCCGCTTCCCCGGGGTCACGCCCCATTACTGGAGCGCGGTCGAGATCCAGGGCATGGCGGCGGTATCGGGAAAGCCGCTCGAGTGGGTGCTCGAGGACCTGTGGGACGCCGGCCAGCGCTCGATTCCGGGCGGCGGCGCCGAGATCCTCGCCCCGCGGGTGCGCAAGAAGCTGGGGATCCGGAAGGGCGGTCCCGAGGCGTGGCTCGAGGTCCATGAAGCGGCTCACCGGGTCGGCTTCCGGACCACCGCCACCATGATGTACGGGTCGATCGAGACCCCCGCCGAGGTGATCGAGCACCTCGATCGGGTGCGCGCGCTCCAGGACCGGTCTCGGGGCCTGACCTCGGCGACCCGTGCCGACCGGCCGGGGTCCTTCACCGCCTTCATCCCGTGGTCGTTCAAGCCCGGCAACACGCCGCTCGAGAAGGTCCGCCGGCGTCCCGAGGGCCCCGCCGCCTACCTGCGGACGCTCGCCGTGAGCCGGCTCTACCTGGACAACGTCGACCACGTCCAGGCGTCGTGGTTCAGCGAGGGGAAGAAGACCGGCCAGGTGGCGCTCCACTGGGGGGCCGACGACTTCGGCGGCACGCTGTTCGAGGAGGCCGTCCACGCCGAGGCCGCGTTCGTGAACACGACCACGGTGGAGGAGATCAGAATGCTGATCCGGGAGGCGGGCTTCGAGCCCGTCCAGCGGACGACCCTCTACGAGAGGCTCACCGAGACCCCGCTCGAGGCGATCGCCCGCCACGCGCCCCGCCGCGCCGGGCGGCCCGATCCGCACGCCCTCCCGGTCATCGGCTGATCGAAGGCTAGACGAGCTCGAGCGCGGGCAGCGGGGGAACGAGCCCGGCGGCCGCGGCGCGCCCCATCAGCGTCTCGAGCGCCCGGTGCCCTTCCTCGCCCATGTCGCGCGTGTACTCGTTCACGTACATGAGGACGAAGCGCCTCGCCTCCTCACGGTCCAGGCCGCGGCCGAAGCCGAGCGCGTACTCGACGGCCTCGTCCTCGTGCCGGAAGGCGTGCTCGATCGATTCGGCCAGGCCGGCCGAGATCACGCCCGCGAGATCGCGCCCGAGGTCCTTGCGGACGACGTCCAGCCCGAGGGGGAGGGGGAGCCCGGTGTCCGAGAGCCAGATCTCGCCCAGGTCGGCCAGCTTTTCGAGCCCCATCCCGGCGTAGGTGATCTGGCCTTCGTGGATCACGAGGCCGGCGTCGACCCCACCCTCGAGGACCGCCTCGGGGATCCTGTCGAACATCACCGGCACCGCCTCGAAGGCCGGCAGAAACAGCTGTGCCACCAGGTACGCCGTCGTCAGCTCGCCCGGGATCGCGACCCGACGCCCGGCCAGGGCTTCGAGACTCGCCGGGCCGCCCGGCCGGGTCACGACGATGGGTCCATATCCGCGTCCCATCGACGCCCCGCACCGCATGACCCAGTAACGGTCGGCGACGCGCGGAAAGGCGTGGGCGCTGATCGCGGTCACCTCGATCGCACCCTGGATCGCCAGCTCGTTCAGGCTCTGGATGTCCTCGAGGACGTGCTCGATCCGGTAGTCGCCGATCTTCACGGCGCCGCAGGCGAGGCCGTAGAACATGAAGGCGTCGTCGGGGTCGGGGCTGTGCCCGACCTTGAGGACGCGGGAGGCGCGGACCGCTTCCGGCATGGGGGCGCCAACGTAACCGGCGGCTGGGATCCACGCCAAGAAGATCCTATAAACCTCCTACCTCGTACTGCACTTGAAGTAAGGACAGCGAGCTTGTTACCTTGGATTTTCTGCCAGGCCGTCGGGTGTTCTCCCTCGTGCCATCGAGGTCATGGCGACTGACCTGCCTCGTGAACTGGACGATCTCCTGAACGCAAGGGATCCCGCTTCCCGCGGACGTTCCTGGGAAGCCTTCCTCCGGCATTACAACCGCTATCTGCTGGGGACAGCGCAGTTCGTCTGCCGTGATTATGACGATCGGATGGACGCGTATCGATATGTGATCGAAGCGCTCGCGCAGGACGATTTCAGACGGTTGCGCGAATATTCGGTTCGACCGGAAAGCCGGTTCACCACCTGGCTGGTGGTCGTTGCCCGAAGACTCTGCCACGATTTCCGGAGAAGCCGGTACGGCCGCGACCGCGTCGTGAGCGGTGTCGCAGCCCGGGAAGCTCACGAAGCCCGGCGACGGCTCCAGGATCTCATCGCCGACGAGCTGCGACCCGGCGAGCTGCCGGACGAAGAGGAGCCGAGTCCGGAGCGCCGTTTCAGGGAGGAGCAACTTTCCGCGTCGCTCGCCATCGCTCTCGCCGAGCTGGCGCCCGAGGATCGGCTCCTCCTCAAGCTGCGGTTCGAGGACGGGCTACCGGTACGAAAGGTCGCCGAGGTCCTGCGGCTGGACTCCGAGTTCGTCGTCTACCGGCGCCAGAAGCGGCTTCTGGCCGGCCTGCGGGAGTGCCTCGAGGGGGAGGGCGTGCATGATCCTTATCCTTGAGGGCGGGCGACTTGTAGACCGCAGGGAAGCGACGAAGGAGCCGTTTCATCCTGTAGATGCGGGTCTGGAATCGACGGACGGGGGCGAACGTGGACGACCTTGAGAGCCTCGCTGAAGGTCACCTCGATGCGGGGTCGATCTCGGCCTACTTGGACGGGCGGCTCGGCTGGGGGGAGAAGGAGAGGGTTCAGAAGCATCTCGCCGATTGCCCGGAGTGTCGTGGGGAAATGAGCGAGCTGGTCGACCTCTTGAAGGCCAACGAGGGCCGCAGGAGGCGATGGCCCCTGGCGGCCACCGGGATCGCGGCCGCGGCCGTGGCGGCGCTTCTGATCGGGGGTCCGCTCATGCGCGAGGCCGCAGACGATCCGGGCACGGTTCGCACCCCCGAGGCCGCGGCCGAACGCGAGTCGGTGAGATCCATCGCCGTGATCTCGCCGAGCCCCGAGGCTTCGGTCGCACGCGAGGCTGTGGCCTTCGCCTGGGAGCCGGTGGGGGAAGGGACCGCTTACCGTCTGACGATGACCGACGGGGCGGGACGGACCGTGTGGAGTACTGAGACCCACGAGTCAGCGGTGGATGTGCCGGAGGATCTCGAGCTGCATCCCGGGGAGACCTATCTCTGGTATGTCGACGCCGTACTATCTGACGGAACCACAGCGACCACGGGGGTGACGAGGCTGCGACTAACGCCTTGATCCTGCGACGAACCGTCGGATTGTGCGTGGTGCCGGTCCTGGTGCTGGTTCTCGCGTGCGATCGGGATCCGAGGTCCGCGGGAGACGAGCCCAAATCCTTCCTGGACTCCCTCCATGCCCGAGGCGAGAGCCTCTACGCCGACGGCGAGATCGACAGCGCGAGGTCGCTTTTCGGGCGGGAGCAGGCGGTTGCCCGATCGAGGGGAGATTCCCTGGCGGTCGCCCGAGCACTCACCTGGCTCTCCCAGGCGGCGTGGCGACTTGGCGATTATGGGGAGGCGCGGCGGCTCGGCGAGGAAGCAATCGCCATCAAGCTGAGGCTCGGCGGCGACGACCTCTTCCGTTCCTACAACGTACTCGGGCTCCTGGCCTGGAACGAGGCCCGCCCGCTGGACGCAATCGACCTCTTCGAGAGGGCGACAGCGGCCGCGGAAGCGACCGGCGATTCCGCCAACCTCGCCAAGGTCTGGAACAACAGCGGACTCGTGTTCACGAGCCTGGGTCGCTACGATGAGGCGCGAACGGGATTTATGAACGCGCGCCGGACAGCCCGAGCGATCGGAGACCCTCTGATCGAGGGGCGTGCCCTGATCAACCTCGGGATGCTGGCTCTCGAGGTGGGGGATCCTCTTGACGCGATGGATCAGCTCGGGGAGGCACGGCCGCTGCTGGTCCGGGCCGAGGACCTCGTCGGCGAGCAGATCCTGCTCGGTCATCTAGGCACGGCCTATGCCGCCACCGGCAACCCCGGACGGGCGATCGCCCACCTCGACAGCGCCCTCAACCGATCCCGACGGAACGGTCTGCGCCAGGAGGAAGCGATCAACCTGGAGCAGCTGGCCGAGCTTCACCGAGACGCCGGAAACCCACGACGCGCACTGGACCTTCTGGCCCAGGCCGGCGCGATCAACGAGCAGATGGGGCTGGTCGACGAGCAGGGCATCGATCTGCGGAACGAGGCCAGGATCCATCGCGAGCTCGGGAACCGGCATCTCGCGATCGGGAAGGTGGAGCAAGCGCTCCAGATCCACCGGGCGAGCGGTGCGGTCCTCGAAGAACTCAGCGACCTGATCGCGCTGGCGGAGCTTTCGGGAGACATGGGCTTCGTGGATGCGGCGCATTCCCACCTTGACGAGGCGGAACGGCTGGCCTCAGTGCTCGGGGTCAGGTCCGCCCGCGTGGAGGTGGCGCTCGGACGTGCCCGGGAGGCGGACCGGGCGGAGGAGGCTTCCGAGGTCCTGCGTGTGCTCGAGGAGGCTGAAGACGATGTCCGACGGCTCGGCTATGGCGTGGCGTGGGAAGCGGAGGTGCTCCGCGCCCGGGCCCTGGCGAGATCCGGTCAGCTCGAGCGCGCAGCCGATGCCGGCCGGCGGGCGATCGAGGCGGTGGAGCGGGTGCGGGGAGAGTTCGCTTCGGGATGGCTGAGGGAGTCCTACCTCCATGGCAGAGCGGGGGTCTATGGGGAGCTGGTCGTCACCCTGCTTCGGCTGGGCTCCATCCCGGAGGCGTTCCTGGTCAGCGACGCCTCGCGCGGTCGGATCCTCCTCGAGCACGGAGCGGCCACCGGTCGCGACGATTTCAAAGACGGGACGAGCGATCTCGCCCAGAGCGAGCGGCTCCTCTGGCGGATCCACGAGCTCAGCGAGCGGCTGGACGAGATCGACCGCGCCGTCGCCGACGAACCCGACCTGGATCTCGCGGAGCAGGAGGAGCTCCTCGGCGCGGAGCTCGAATGGGCCCGGAAGGAGTATCATGCGGCCCTACTTCGGGCCGACGAGCACGACCGCCGTAGGGCAGCGCTCGGCCGGACGCCGAGACCGGACGATCGAAGCCGGCTCGCGATCGGCGAGGCCCTGATCGAGTATCTGGCTCTTCCCGATCGATTGATCCTGTTCGTGGTCGACCGTGACACGATCGTCGCACTGGAGCAGCCGATCGCCCGGGACGAGCTGGCGACGAGGGTTCGGATCGCCCGCGAGCTGACGGCCCAGCGAGGTGGCAGCAACGGCCGCGCGGACCTTCCGCTCGAAGGCCTGTACGAGCTTCTCATCCGTCCGGCGCTCGATGCTCGGGTGCTGGATGGGGTCGAACGTCTCGTAGTCGTCCCCCACGGGGAGCTCGAGTACCTGCCGTTCGCCGCGCTTCGAGATGTCCGTACGGGACGGTTCCTGGTCGAGGACTACGTCATCGCCCATGCCCCATCGCTTGGGGTCCTGGCCATGCTGAGGGAGCCGGGCTCGCGGACGCTTGAGGAGGATCCGGGCAGCGCGATCGGTCTCGCACCCTTTCCGGAAGGGCTCCCCGCCTCGCTCGCCGAGCTCGACGCGCTTCAGCGGGCCCTGCCCAGGGTGGAGGTCCATCGCGGACGCGCGGCGACCGAGAGTCGCCTCCGGAAGGCTCTCCAGGAGCCGGGAATCGTCCATGTGGCGTCCCACGGCATCCTGAATGCTCGGAATCCCATGTTCTCGCGGATCGAGCTCTTCGCGGCGCCGGGATCACAGGACACGGAACCGTGGCGGGACGATGGACGCCTCGAGATCCACGAGGTTCTCACCGTTCCGGTCAGGAGCGAATTCGTGTTTCTGTCGGGCTGCGAGACCGGGGTCGGGGCATCGGGGGCGACCGGCTACGACCGTGGACGAGACTACGCGACGCTCGCCCGGGCCTTTCTCTCCGCCGGCGCCAGCAGCGTCGTGGCCACCCTGTGGCGCGTCGAGGACCGGAGCGCGGCGATCTTCGCCGAACGCTTCTATCGCGTCTATCGGGGACGCCCCGGGGCCGATGCTCTGGCGCTGGCCCAGCGTTCGATGATCGCCGACCCCCGTCACCGTGACCCCTACCGGTGGGCCGGCTACCGGATCAGCGGCCGGTGAGGACCCGCGGGGTCAGGGCGCAGGAATCCGCCGGCGCGGCCGTTTCATCCTTCAGATGCCTTTTCCGACCCCCGTCGCGGAGAGCCTGATGATCGCGAAGTCCCCGTTCCGTTGTCTCATGATCGGCGCTTCCCTCGTCGGATTGGCCCTGGTGGGCTCCTGCTCGGAGGACGTCCCGGCGGGTCCGGAGGTCACTTCGGTCGAGCTGGCCAAAGGCGAAGGCGGGAAGGGTGGGGGCGGCAGCACGGGCGACCCCGTCGTGAGGGACACGGATCCGCCGGGCACCGAGCAGGGGACGGTGGATCTCCAGGTCCGGATTCTCGGCTCCGGCTTCGAGCACCCGGCCCACGTCCGGTTCCTGATGGACGGGGACTCGACCGGCATCGCCACGAGCGACACGGCGGAGTTCGTGTCCGACGGCGAGCTCGTGACGACGATCACCGTGGCCGCCGACGCCCCCCTCGGGCTATGGGACGTCGAGGTCGAGCTCCTGTCCAAGCGCCGCAAGGGGATCGGGATCGAGCTGTTCGCGGTGGTCGCCGATTTCTTCACGGAGTGGACGGGGACTCTCGAGACGTCCGGTCCCGAGGCCGTCACCAGAAATCAGGACAACCGGACAACGCTCGACGTCAGCGCGGCCACTTTCACGGTGGAGATGAATTTCGACAACACGGTCGCGCACTACGGGACCAATGTGAACTTCGCGCAGCCGGACGTCCCCGACGGCCAGCCAAGCGGCAACTGCTGGCTGGTCGTAGAGGGGGATTTTTCGGGTTTCGATCCCTCCGTCACGCCGGCCGGCATCGCCGCCGTTCTCATGAACACGCTGACGTTCGACGGCAGCAGGCCGCGGGAGCTGAAGAACCTGGTGGTGGACAAGCGCAATCTAGGCCGTCAGTTCCCCAACCACGCGGTCCGGATCTACCGTGGCGATGACGGGGGGAGCGTGCTCGATGCCGAGGGCAGGCTCGTGGATCTGTCCACAAACCCCGTGAATCCGCTCCAGTGGGGCCAGAACAACCCGCCCTCGGGGGAGCTCCTGAGAGTGGATCTAGTGAGCGGCGACGTGAACGACGCCAGCAGCGTCCGGGTGTTCGACCTGAGCGAGGGAATGGTTCGCGTGGTCGGTCGGCTCGGTCCAAGCCCGGGGCCGCTCGTTCACCTGCTCTGTGACGTCCATCCCGATGATACGGCCCGTGTCACGATCCGACCCAACCCGCTGTCGACGCCGGGGAAGAAGCGTTGACATGAGCCGAGCCTAGAGAAGCACAAGCCTCCCGGACAGGGAATAAACGGAGCAACCCTCGACCACTCTTCGCCCTAGTTGTACAAGTAAAGTTGTTGCACCAACGTAACCACAACCACAAGGAGGAACCTTGGAACTCGAGCGCAGAACCAACAGGTCAGGCGTCGCCATGCTACTGATAGGCTTGATCGCGGTCCTCGGGACGGCGGGATGCCAGGACGAGTTGTCCCCGCTGGAATCCAAGGCCCCACAGATCCGTGAGGGGGGTCTGTCCCTGGCGGCCGCCAACCAGTACGAATACGTGCACACCGGCGACATCGGGATCTTCCGCGCCGATGGTGCCCTGCCGCCCACGGACGGTCACCTCCACGTGGCGAAGGGAAAGAACGCCGGCGTGGCCGTCATCATGAGCGGTGGCGCGGCGACCGATCAGGAGTCGATGGTCTTCTTCAGCGATGCCTTCGCTGACCAGCTCGATCCGGACGGCGTCTGCTTCCCGCGCGATGCCAGTGGTGCTCAGACGATGCCGGTTTCCTTCGCGGGGACCTCGGGGACGTCGGGTACTGCGTCCGCAGGTGACCCCGTCGAGGGATCGTATTTCTTCCAGGCGAACGATTTGAACGGTGCGACCGGCGTCAAGTACATCCTTCGGTGGAGTGGAACGGTCATCTCTGGGACCTTCCCTCCCGAGGTCGGGGACTCGGCCACCATCTCCCATGACGCGGCAACGATGGAGGTGGAGGCGAAGGGCAAAGGTAAGAGCCAGTCCGTTTGCGTCGGGCCCATGTCGATCGGTGCGACCGTAGAGTTCACGGGCATCAACTGATCGCTGACGTGCCTTGTGTGAGACGGCGTCCCTTGGGAGGTAAGAGGTTCCAGGGTTAAGTGTCGAGATCGACTATCTA
The DNA here is from genome assembly GCA_035708865.1 of Gemmatimonadota bacterium. Lineage (GTDB taxonomy): Bacteria > Gemmatimonadota > Gemmatimonadetes > JACCXV01 > JAHWKZ01 > DASRVA01. The sequence goes on from DASTFF010000032.1 coordinate 40,951, forward strand.
AAGACCACCGGGCTGGGCTCCAGCCGTGCCAGCGGCTGGAGCCGCCCGTAGGTGAGCGAGCGCCACAGCCACTCGGCCGGGCCGAAGCGGAAGCGCCCGAGCCAGAAGCGGCTCAGGGCAACCTCGCCGGCGAACAGCACGATGGTTGCGGGGACGACGAGCGCTTCCCGGATCTCGAGACCGAAACCGTAGCGCGCGAAGAGCACGTCCAGGATCACGATCTGAAGCAGGTAGTTGGTGAGCGCCATCCGTCCGACCCACCCCATCGGCGCCAGCCGCCCGGTCCACCCGCGCCGGTGGGCGAGCAGCAGCAGCACCGCACCGATGTACGTCAGCGCCAGCCATGATTCCTGGAGGAGGCCCATCCCGCCGCGCAGGTCCTCCCCGAGCCAGCCCAGCCTTGAACGGCCCGAACCGACTGGTAGGAGCCAGCGGCTGGCTGCCCAGGCCAGGACCCCGTAGAGCATGCACCCCGCGATCACCCGCGTTCGTCGTTGCGGGTCCTCGAAGACGCCGTAGCCCAGCGCCGCCATGCCGAGGAGGAAGAGAAAGAGCGTCGAGCCCGGCAGCAGGAAGAAGCGCTGGGAGTAGAACCACCGCATGTGCTCGAGCCGCACCCGTACCGTGACCGCGTAGCTCGCCTGCGCCTCCGCCGCCTCCACGCCCGCGTTCACGGCCTGGGCGCGCTCCGTTGCCGCCTCGGCCCGGGCCTCCGCCGCGGCCTTCGCCCCGTCGGGCCCGAGCGCGGCCCAGTCGTAGCCGCGCCGTGCGGTCCCCCACAGGCCCGGCAGCATCGCGGCGATAACCGCCGCGCCAAGAAGCGCCTTCGGTGACCACGTTCGGACCGCGAGCAGCCACAGCCCGGCGTATGCGTACAGGAGCAGGATGTTGTAGCCGAAGAAGGCGTGGGTCACGAATCCGAAGAGACCCAGCACCACCAGGCGGCGCACGTACAGCGGTACGAACGAGGCGCCGCGAGCCGCCGCTCGCCGGATCTGGATCGCGAAGCCGACCCCGAACAGGAACGCGAAGACCGCGGCCGCCTTCGTCTCGACCAGGAGCCAGACGCCCCAGCTGACCAACTCCTCGAAGGTCGTCCGCGCGGGCCCGCTCAGGTCGTGGAAGTCGTTCGCGTAGAAGTGAAAGTGGACCAGGATCATCCCTAGGACGGCAAGGCCGCGCAGGATGTCGAGGGCGTGGATCCGCTCCTGCGCGGCGACCGGTGAGGTGAGCGTGGAAGGCGCCAGGCTGGCGGCCACCGTCGGCTCCGGGGGCATGCCGGAGCCTAGCCATGGACAACGAAGATCGTCAACGGCCCACTGGGCGGGGACAAGGTTTCGGCGTACTTTCGGTTTTTGGTCTGACTCGTTGACATGCGCCAGCAGGCCGCCTACGATCGCTCGTCCCCCCGCGTTCCTGGACCCCAACCGGTCGGGGTGCCGCTTGCCGCGCGTCCGCTACATCGCCGTTGACGGAGTGATCGGGGTCGGCAAGACCTCGCTGGTCCACCGCCTCCATGCCGATCGCGGCGGCTGCCGGTTCCTGGAGCTGGTCGAGGAGAACCCGTTTCTGACCGGGGGCTTCTATCAGGACATGGAGCGGCTCGCCTTCGACACGGAGCTCTTCTTCCTCCTCGCCCGGTTCCGCCAGCAGCGCGAGGTCGCCGAGGCCATCCGCGCCGGGGACGGCCCCATCCTCAGCGACTACCTCTTCGAGAAGAACCGGATCTTCGCGAGCCTCACCCTGTCCGGCCGCGACCTCGTGATCTGGGAAAGGATCTACCAGGTGCTCCTGCCGGAAGTGCCGCACCCGGACCTGGTCGTCTACCTGCGTTCCTCGACCGGCCCTCTCCTGGAGCGCATCCAGTCCCGCAGCCGCCCCTTCGAGCGCTACATCACCGAGACCTACCTGGACCGCGTGAACAGGAGCTACGAACGGTATTTCGCGACCTATCCGGGGCGGCTGCTGACGATCGACGTCTCGCGGCTCGACTTCGTCTGGAGCGACGCCGATTTCGCTGCCGTCCGTGCCATGGTCGATCACCGGATCGCCACGATCGAAGCCGGCCAGGGTGAGCTGGAGCTGCCGGGGATCGGCTCGCGGATGGGTGCCGCAGAGGCCGGCGCGTGAAGGTCTTCTGCGCGGTCGCCGGAAACATCGGGTCGGGGAAATCCACGCTGACCCGCCTGCTCGCCAACCGTTTTGCCTGGCGGCCCTACTATGAGCACGTCGAGGGAAACCCCTACCTTCCGGATTTCTACGCCCGGATGGAGCGCTGGTCGTTCCATCTGCAGGTCTACTTCCTGTCCAAGCGGTTCCAGCACCATCAGGAGATCCTGGCCGCGCCCGAGTCGGTGATCCAGGATCGGACGATCTACGAAGACGCCGAGATCTTCGCCCGCAACCTGCACGACATGGGAAATCTCGACGACCGTGACTACGCCAACTATCGCGAGCTGTTCGCGGTCATGACCCAGTTCCTCGCGCCGCCCGACCTCCTGGTGTACCTGCGGACCTCGGTTCCCGTGCTGGTGGAGCGGATCCGCAGCCGTGGCCGCGACTTCGAGCAGGAAATTCCCACCGAGTACCTGGAGCGCCTCAATCATTACTATGAGGATTGGATCGACCGCTTCGACCTGGCGCCGGTCCTCGTCGTCGACACCGACGCGCTCAACCTGGTGGACGAGCGAGCCGAGCTGGAGGCGGTGGCACGGCGGGTCCAGCGCCGCTTGGAGGCGACCCGCGGTTATGCGCTCCCCCTGTAGGGCGGGAACGGGCCGGAAGCGGCTCGGGTAAGGGGAAGGAGGTTTCGATGCGCGCCCCCGAACCCCGTCTCCCGGCTCTACGCCGCCCGGGCTTCATCCTCGCAGGCGCGCTCCTCCTCGATCCCGGGTTCGCGGTCGCGCAGTCGGCCGCCGCCCGGGGCGACAGCCTGATGGCGAGCTTCCGGACCGCCGACGCGGTCGCCGCCTATCGGGAGGGTCTGGCCACCGCACCGGCCGACACCGCGGTTCTCTGGCGGACCTCGCGCGCGCTGCTGAACCTGGCCGAGGAGCGACCGGGAGCGGAGGGCGACGAGGCCACCTATCGGGAGGCGGTGGAGCTGGGGCGCCGGGCGGTCCGGGAGGCGCCCGAGTCTGCCCGCGCGCACGCCACGCTAGCCGCCGCGCTCGGGCGGCTGGCCCTTTTCGAGGGCGGAAAGCGAAAGGTGGAGCTCGCCCGGGAGGTCCGCGCCGAGGCCGAGCTGGCGGCCAGGCTCGATCCCTCCGACTTCGCCGCGTTCGTCGTCCTGGGGATCCTGGAGCGTGAGCTCGCCACCCTCAACCCGTTCCTCAAAGCCTTCGCGCGAACCTTCTTCGGGCGTCTCCCCGAGGCGTCGGAGGAAGGGAGCGCCGCCCACCTCGAGCGGGCGGTCCGGCTGGAACCCGCTACCATCACCCCGCGGGTCGAGCTGGCCCGGACGTATCTTGAGCTGGACCGCGAAGCGGATGCGCGGCGGGAGCTCGAAGCGGCGCTCGCCCTGCCGCCTCAGGAGGAGGCCGACCGCATCCGCCAGCGGGAGGCACGCGAGCTCCTGGAGGAGGTCGATTAGCATGCGGCGAACGCCATTGGCCACGGTCTGCGCGATTGGAATGGTGTGGGCGGCGACGGCCCGCGGCCAGGACGCGGCCTCGGCCTCGCCAGCCCAGTCGGCCGCGGTGCGGGGCGACAGCCTGATGCAAGAGGGCCGCACGGCGGACGCCGTGGGCGTCTGGCGGGAGGCGCTGGGCGGGTCGGCTCGGGACGTCACCCTCCTCTGGAAGACGTCGATGGGGCTCTCGGCGCTGGCCGAGGAGACCCCCGGCCACGAAGGCGACGAGGCGCTGCTCAGGAAGGCGGTCGAGACCGCGCGCCGGGCGGTCCATTACGGTCCCCGCGTGAGCCGCGCCCACACCGCGCTGGCTATCGCCCTCGGCCGCTACGGCCGCCATCTCGGCTACGCCTACCGGATCCAGCGGGCGGGAGAGGTGATCGAGCTGGGCCGGCAGGCGTACGCCGCGATCGAGCGGGCGCAGCAGCTGGATCCGACCGACCACGCGCCCTACGTGTTCCTCGGGGTTTATCATCGGGAGCTCGCGACCGTCCATCCGGTCGCCAAGGCGGTCGCGCGGACGTTTCTGGGTGGCTACCCCGACGTGTCGCTGGAGGAGAGTGCGGTGCTGCTGGAACGGGCGGTCGAGCTGGATCCGGAGAGCGTCACCGCCCGCGTCCAGCTCGGCCGGACGTGGCTCGCCATGGGAAAGGTGGAAGAAGCCCGCGCCGAGCTCGAGATGGCGAGCGGCCTCGAGCCGCGCAGCCGTGTGGAGAGCCTCGAGATCGAGCGCTTCCGGGAAGCGCTCGCCGCGCATTCGTGACGCAGGTCGAGGCGGGCCGGCAGCGGGAGGTCCTCGAGACGCTGCTCCATCTGCGGCTGCCGTTCGTGTTCGTGCTCTCGCCGATCTTCGTTTGGGGGGCCCTGTGGGGCGGCGATTGGACGGGCCGGACGACGGTCGGCTTCCTCCTGGTTCATCTGGCGCTCTATGCCGGCGCCAACGCCTACAACACCGCCTATGACCGCGACACCGGCCCGATCGGCGGCCTCGCTCACCCGCCCGCCGTGCCGCCCGGCCTGGCCTGGGGGAGCACGGCCCTTCAGGCGACCGGGGCTGTGCTCGCGCCGCTGGTCGGCTGGACCTTCACCGCCGCCTACGTGGCGCTGTGGGGGATCTTCACCGCCTACTCGCATCCACGGACCCGGTGGAAGCGCTCGCCGTGGCTGTCGACCCCGGCGATCGTGGGCGGTCAGGGGGGCCTGGGGTGGTTCCTGGGGTGGGCGGCGGCCGGCGGCCGCTGGCCCTTCGCCGCGGCGGACCTGTGGTCGCTGGCGGCGGCCTGCGCCGCGGTGGCGGCGCTCTATCCCTTCACGCAGGTCTACCAGCTCGAGGCCGACGCGGCACGCCGCGACAGGACGCTGGCGGCCGCGCTCGGGGTCCGCGGGACGATGATCTGGGGGGGCGCCGCGTTTCTCGTCGTCGCGCTCTGCGGCCGCGCGCTCGGGCTGCCGGCCCTGGCGGCGTACGCGGCGGCCGTCGGTGCGCTCGCGCTGGCGGCGGCGGTCGGCCCGTCGGCCCCCACCCATGGGACGGTCATGCGTGTCGCCTACGCGAACAGCGCCCTCCTCCTGATCCTCATGGCGGCCGCGTGGTGACGGGCGAGGAACGTCGAGCGGCGGGTGCTCCGGCCGTGGCGGACGACTTCCGTCCCGCCGGCTGGCTCCCGGGCGGACATCTCCAGACCCTCTGGAGCCGGGTCCTCCGGCGCGGCCCCCGGGTCGCCCTGCGGCGGGAGACGTGGGAGACCCCGGACGGCGACGAGCTCCACCTGGACCGGATCGACGGCCCGCCGGAGGCGCCTCTCCTCGTGGCCCTCCACGGTCTGGAGGGGTGCAGCGATTCGCTCTATATGCACGGACTCCTCCACCACGCCCGCGCGCGGGGATGGCGGGGGATCGCGCTCAACTTCCGGTCGTGCGCGCGGCCGGAGGGGGGCCGGCGCGGGACGTACCTGCCGAACCGGGCCGACCGGCTCTACCACATGGGGGAGACGAGCGACCTGGACTGGGTGCTGGAGACCCTGGCTGCCCGGGAGCCCGGCGCCGGGCTCGTCGTGACCGGGGTCTCGATGGGCGGCAACGTCCTCCTCAAGTGGCTGGGCGAGCGCGGAACGTGCGCGCCGCCGGCCGTCCGCGGCGCGGCCGCGATCTCCACTCCGTACGACCTGGCCGCCGCGGCCGACCACCTGGAGAAGGGGCTTGGGCCCTGGTACGTCCGGTACTTCCTGGGGACCCTCAAGCGGAAGGCGCTCGACTACGCCGCCCGTCATCCGGGCGTCGTCGACATCGAGGGGGTGCGGCGGGCGCGCGGCTTCCGCACGTACGACGACGCGGCGGTGGCCCCGATCCACGGTTTTGCGGACGCGGCCGACTACTACGCCCGCTCCTCCTCGCTGGCGTACCTGGCGCGGATCCGCGTCCCGACCCTGCTGGTGAGCGCGGCCGACGACCCCTTCCTGCCGCCGTCGGTCCTCGACCTTGCGGCCCGGGCGGCGCCGCCGCAGGTGCGCTGCCTCTTTACGGCCGCCGGCGGCCATGTCGGGTTCGTGGAAGGGCCGCCGTGGGCGGCCCGCTCGTGGGCCGAGGCAAGGGCCGTCGAGTTCCTGGCGGAGTGCCTCGAGCCCGCCGGCTGACCGGCGTGCCCCCACCGGCGGGGAAAAAAGTGAGGGGGGCGCGCCCGCGCCCCCCTCGTCAGCCGCCCGGCCTCCGGGAGATCAGTGGAAGAGGTAGCGGAAGCCGAGCTGGGCCCGCCAGCGGGAGAGCTCGCTCGGGTCGTCGATGAACGTCTCGGTCACGCCGGCGAACTTGTACAGCGGCTCGCCGGCGGCGTTGAACCCGGTCACTTCGAGCGGGGTCCGGGCGGCCGTGTTCACGACCTCGCGGACGCCCCAGTCCGAGTTCAGGAAGTTCCCCACGTTCAGCATGTCGAAGCTGATCTGGAAGGTGTGGGCCGACAGGATGAAGTCCTGGAGGATCCGCAGGTCGATGTTGCTGAACCACGGGTTGATCCCGCCGTTGCGCTCGGCGATCTCGCCGCGGTGCTCGCTCAGGTACTCGTCCTGCTCGATGAAGGCGTTCAGGGCGGCCCACTGCTGGTCCGCCGTCCCCGCCTCAGGATCGTCGACCAGGTTGATCTCGTCCTGGCTTCTGGGGATGTACATGAGGTCGTTCCCCCCGATGCCGTCCCCGTTCAGGTCCCCGAGTACCGTGTAAGAAAACCGGGACGTCCGACCGGCGGTGAAGAACCCGCCTTCGGCGGCCTCGAAGAAGAGCCCGAAGCTCGTGGCCAACACGTCGGACCAGTTGTGCTTGTAGTTCGTACTTGCGGTGATCCGGTGCCGGTGCCCGAACTGCGAGAAGCCGGCCTCATAGTTGTTGGGGTCCCCCTGCACGGGATTACCCGACCAGACGAACGACGAGATCTCGGTTGAGTCGATGTTGTTCTTGGCCTCGGTGAAGTTGTACGCCAGGCTGGCCGACAGGCCGTTCTGGAAGACGTGCCGCAGCTGGGCGGTCGCCGAGACGTCGTACCCCTCGCCGTTGTTGTCCACGACGTAGGCGTCGGCACCGCCGGCCAGGAAATCGGGGTGGAGCCGGTTGGCTCCCGGTCCGCCGAAGCGCACCCGGCCGTCGGGACCGGGGAGGTTCCCCACCGGCGCCGCCAGGTTGGGATTGCGGACGAAGATCTCGTTGATGTTGTCGCCGTACAGGATCTCGAACGTCATCAACGTGTTGGTGGGAAGCAGCTGATCCAACGCCAGGTTGGTGCGCCAGACCTGGGGCCACTTGAAATCATCGACCGTGGCATTCAGGTCGAAGTCCATGGCGTCCGGCCCCTGGTTGGCCGCCTGGTTCCCGATCCAGACGAAGGGGAGCCGCCCGGTGAAGATCCCGGTCCCGCCCCGGAGCTGCATCGTCCGGTCGCCCTTGAGGTCCCAGTTGAAGCCGAAGCGAGGGGACAGCAGGACCTGGGTGTCGGGGAACTCGTTCCATGTGAACTGCTCGGGGTTGCCGTTCTCGTCCCGCCACACGAGAGCGTCCGCGAGCGGGGTCGGCGGCAGGTCGGACATGTAGACCGGCAGGTCCGCCCGCACGCCGAAGGTCAGGTTGACCTGGTCGGACAGCTGCCACTCGTCCTGCGCATAGATCGCGAACTGACCCGGGTTGCTGGGATCGTCGGCGAACGGGGCGTCGTTCTGGGCGAGGGCGTTGAAGTCGATGAAGTCCGGGCTGCCGGGGTCGGTCCGCTCGAAGAACTGCTCGAGGGAGGAGAAGCTGGTGAGGCCTCCGAAGTCCACGGGGACGGCAAAAACGCCGTAGTAGAACAGGTTGAACGAGTTGGCGAACTCGAAGCTCTCGAAGCTCGCCCCCAGCGTGTACACGTGGTTCCCGCGGTACAGGCTGAAATCGTTGGTGAGCTGCCAGACGTCCTGGTCGAGCAGATTGTGGATCGAGAACGGCTCGTGGCCCAGCGTGGTGTACGTGATCCCGTCCTCCGCGATCTCGATCGTCGGGAACGCGGGGCTGTTGGGCTCTCGGAAGTCGCGGAACCGGGTGTAGCTCACGAACAGCCGGTTGGCCCACGACGCCTGCTGGGTGTTGATCTCCCCCACGAACGAGTTCAGCTCGTTGTTGATCGCGTAGCCCGCGTTCTGGAACGGAATGCTGTTCTCGTTGGGCCCGCGGCCGGAATTGTTGATGCTGATCGCGAACGGATGCGGCGGAAGCCCTTTGACCGCGTCCAGCAGATTGTAGCGGAACGTGAACTTGTTCGCGTCGTTGATGTTCCAGTCGAGCTTGGCGATCAGCTTGTCGCTGTCGGTGTTGTTGATGTACCCCTCGAACGCCCCGGGGTCGTACTGGTAGACGTCGATCATCCGCTGCCGGATCGCCTCGAGGTCATCGGCCCGCACCCGCGAGACCGTTCCGCCCGGGGTCTGCCCTTCCCGCAGGGGCTGGAAGTTGGAGCCCGGGTCCTCCCGCCGCTCGCGCTCGTAATTGATGAAGAAGAACGCCTTGTCTCTGACGATCGGACCGCCCAGGCTGACGCCCGACTGATTGAACGAGAGATCGGGCACCAGGACGTCGTTGCCGCTGACCTGGTCGCCGATGAACGACTCGTTGCGGGTGAACGTGTAAGCGGAGCCCCTGAACTCGTTGGTTCCGCTCTTGGTCACCGAGTTGACCGCCGCTCCGGTGAACCCGCTCTGGGTGACGTCGAACGGGGCGATCGACACCTGGACCGCCTCGATGGCATCATAGGGGACGGGCTCGGCGAAGGTCTGGCCGCCCGGTGCCGGATCGTCGAGGCCGAACGGGTTGCCGAAATAGGAGCCGTCCAGCGAGACCGAGTTGTAGAGCCAGTTCCGCCCGGCGAACGAGAAGTTCCCGTCGCTCCGCGGGTCGAGCCGGGTCAGGTCGCGGGTGCTCCGTCTCAACGACGGCAGCTCCACGACCTGGTCCGCGCTCACGTAGGTCGCCGCACCCGTCCTCGAGCTGTTGAGAACGGGGTCGACCTCCAGCACCACGTCGATGCCGGCGACCTCGACCGCTTCCGGGACCAGCGTGAAGTCGGTGTCGACGGTCTGGTTGAGGTTGACGTGGATCTCGGTCTCCCGCGAAGTCTCGAAGCCCAGCATCTGGACGGTGACGGTGTAGGGGCCGCCGACGCGGACGCCGCGGATGTCGTAGGCGCCGCCCTCGCGGACGATCGCTCCGTACTGCGTGCCGCTGGGCTCGTGGACCGCCATCACGCTGGCACCGACGACCGACGCCCCCGTGCTGCCGACGACGGTGCCGGAGATGGCGCCAGTGGTGACGCCCTGGGCCCGCAATGTGGCGGGGACGAGAACGACCATGAAGGCGACCGCAAAACAGGCCAGTCGCCATCCCGCACAGCCGTGGTGCATGAGACGCCTCCGGGAGGTAAGGGGTCCGGTTTCTCTTGGGGTGTCCGTGACGCCTACAACAATACAATAGTGCACGTGGAAAGCAACCAACGGGGGAACGCCTGTTCCAAGGCCCGGAGGTCCGTCGCCGGATGTGGTCGGCGACCCATTTTCCTGATTTCGTAAATTATTGAAAAAACTTGACTTACGAGATCAATGGCGGTACCTTGTGTGTCCTTCGGGATCGGCCGCCTCTGTCTCGCCGACCTATCCCTGCTTTCGACGTCCCTGGACGTCCCATTCGCGAGGCAAAGAAGGGAATTACATGACACAATGCACGCGCAACGTTCGCTTCGAGATCCAGCCTGGCAAGAGCCAGGAATTCAAGACCACGATGGAAAAGGAAGTCCTGCCGCTGATGAAAAAGCAGGAAGGGTTCCGTGGCGAGCTGGCCATGGTCAATGACGACCGCGCCATCGGGATCAGCCTCTGGGACAACCAGGAGCACGCCGAGGAGTATCGAACGAAGACATACCCCCGGGTCCTCGAGACGCTGAAGTCCGTGATCCAGGGGACGCCGTCGGTCGAGAACTTCGACCTCGCGGCTACGACGCTCAGGTCGTAACCCCACCAAAAAGGCTTCAGGCAAGAAAGCGCGGCCCTGCGGGGCCGCGCCTTTTTTTTTTAGAAGCCTACATCTCCGGGGCACCACCAGAGGCCGCTCCGACCCGCGCGCCCACCAGCGTCATCCGGTAGGGAAACGTGCGCATCAGCCGCCACCGGAAACCGTCTCCGGCCGGCCCCGCCGCGCGCGCCAGCGAGAGGAGCTCGTCCGGGCGGAATGCCTTCAGCACCGAGAGCGGCCCGTCGTGCCGGATCAGCCGGTTGCGGCTCAGGAGCCGGCTGAGGACCCAGATCGAGCCGGCGGCGACCCACGACCGCACGAGATCGTTGACGAGCACGGCCCGCCGGCTCACCCGGCACATCTCGGCCAGGACGCGGCCCGCATCCTCGACCCCCAGGTGGTGGAAGAAGGCCGCCGTGTGGACGAGATCGAGGCTGCGGTCGGGAAAGGGAAGAATGCGAGCGTCGCCGCGAACGGCCACGATCCTGCCTCCGCGCGGCGCCCGCCGGGCGGCGATCGTGGTCGGGACCCGCCCGCGGTCCAGGACCCACACGGTGACCGGAGCCCCGTCGGACGCCAGATGCCCGACCAGGTGCTCGGCGAACCTCCCGTCGCCCCCGGCCACGTCCAGGATCGAAATCGTTGGACCCGCGAACCGATGGTTTAGGGCTCCCAGCGTGGCCCGGTAGCCCGCCAGCCGACGGTTTACGGTCTCCAGCTCCCGGTAGGCCCCCGCCAGCTCGGCCTCGGTCGCAATCCCCGCGTCCATCCACTCGACGGCCTCCGGCCCCCGGCGGGACGGCGCCGGCGTCATCGCGGGACGACTGTCCCCGGCGGACCGAGCAGGGCCACCGGCTGCCCCAGCCAGCGCTCGCCCCGGGCGGCGGCCAGAGAGAGCAGAGGAACCCATGGATCGAACCAGGCGCGCGGCATGACGACGGCCTGCCGGGGCCGCTCGGTCCAGGTTTCGGGGTCGCAGCCCGGCGCCGCGCAGGCCGGCTGCAGCGCGATCTCGAACACCGCGTCGCGTACGGCCGGGATGCGGTACTCGATGGCCCAGTCGGTCCGCATGTTCCGATCGATCGTCCGGAGCAGGACGAACTCGGCGGTGAGGTCGCTGTCGAGATCGTAGACGAGGACGATGTACTCGATGTCCGGGGGCCCGTCGACCGAGAACCAGAGGTACCGCAGGCGGTCCGCTCCGCGACCGAACCCGATCGACTCCTCCTGTCCCCGGTGGGTGCCGCGCAGGAAGACCCCGGTGATCGTGTCGTCGCGGAAGGCCTCCAGGCTCAGGCCGGCGCCGGAGGTGCTGAGGATGGAGTCGGCCGCCTCCAGCACGTAGCGCACCTCCCACGGCCGGCCGACCACTGCAGGCGGGGCTTCCTGCGCCATCCCCGAAGCCGCCCCGAGCCCCAGCGCGGCGGCCCCGGCCGCCATGCGGCAGAGGGTCCTCACGTCGCCACCCGGGCCTCTCCGGTTTCGGCGGTGGGGCAGGGGGTGGGTACCCAGCCCAGCCCGACCACGAACACGGCCGCCGCCGCGAGAGGGACTACCGAGAGACCGAGCAGCAGAGCCGGGATGCCGTAGCTCGCGACGACCGGGCCGCTGACCAGCCCGCCCAGCGACATGCCGGCGTCGAAGGCCGCCAGGAACATGCTCAGCACCATCCCCCGGGTCCGGTCCGAAGCCGCGTTGGCGACGATCCCGTAGACGGCCGGCTGGTAGGCGGAGAACCCGACCCCGAGCAGCACGGCCGGGATGATCATCGAGAGCGTGCCGTGAATGAACGGCACGAAAGCCATGCCGGCTCCGTACGTCGCCAGGCCGGCCCACACCAGCGGACCATCCCCCCACAGACGCGCGATCCGTCCGACCGCGAGGCGGATGACCAGCGAAGCCAGGGCGTACGCCACGAAGAAGAGCCCGAAGTCGAACGCCAGACGGCTCTCGAGCAGGAGCGGCCCGAACGCGAACAGGCCGCCATGGGCCAGCGTCACCATGAGGAGGGTCGTGGTCGGGATGAGCACGTCCCGGCGCAGCAGGGCCTTCCGGTAGTCGGCGCGGGACGTCCGGGTCGACGGGCGCGGCCAGCGGCTCAGGCGCGTGCCGCAGGCGAACGAGAACAGCGCGCAAGCGGTCACCACCAGGAACAGCGGCCGATATCCCCAGCGCTCGACGATCTCGATGCCGGCGAGGGGGCCCATCGCGAACGCCAGGATGCCGGCGGTCGAGACGTAGCCCAGGAACTCCGTCCTGCGGCCCGGTGGGGCCAGGTCGGTGACGAGGGTGGTCGACCCGCTGGTGAAGGCCGACAGGCCGATACCGTGCATGATCCGTACGCCGATCATGGCCACCAGCCCGGTGAACCAGATGTAGAGCGGAGACATGGCGGCCACCAGCAGGCTGCCCAGCAGCAGGATCGGCCGCCGACCGCGGCTGTCGACGGCGTGGCCGGCCCACGGGCGGACGATCAGCACGCCGATCGAGAAGGCCCCGACCACCAGCCCGATCTGGACGGGGCTTCCTCCCAGCGACCGGACGTAGAGCGGGAGCGTCGGCACCAGCATGCTGACCGACAGGAAGAACGAGGCGACGGAGCCGAAGAGGAGCGCCGTGTCTCGTCGCGCCTGCGGGCTCAGCGCCAACCGGCTCCCCGAGGCGCGGGCCTCACTTCTTGCGCGCGATGGACTTCGGCTGAAGGAAAAGCAGCAGGTAATCCCGGCCCCCCGCCTTCGAGTCCGTGCCCGACAGGTTGAAGCCGCCGAACGGATGGACCCCGACCAGGGCGCCCGTGCACTTGCGGTTGATGTAGAGGTTGCCGACGTGGAACTCGTCCTCCGCGCGCCGGATCTTGTCGGGGTCGTTGGTATAGATGGCGCCGGTCAGCCCGAACTCGGTGTCGTTGGCGATCTCCAGCGCCTCGTCGTAGTCGCGGGCCTTGATCACCGCCAGGACGGGGCCGAAGATCTCCTCGCGTGCGATCCGCGCAGCCGGACTCACGTCGGCGAAGATGGTCGGCTCCACATAGTACCCCTCGTCGTCCTCATAGTGGCCGCCCAGAATCAGCGCCCCCTCGCGTTTCCCGATCTCGATGTAATCGCTCACCTTGCGGAACTGGCCCGCGCTCACGACCGGCCCCATCCAGGCCCCTTCGGTGACCTTCCCGGGCTCGATCTCCCCAGCCCTCTGGACCAGCCGCTTCAGGAATTCGTCGTAGATCTCGGCGTCCACTATGGCCCGCGAGCAGGCCGAGCACTTCTGCCCCTGATAACCAAAGGCCGAGACCGTGACGCCCTCGACCGCGGCGTCGAGGTCGGCGTCCCGATCGACGATGATCGCGTCCTTGCCGCCCATCTCCGCGACCACGCGCTTGAGCCAGATCTGGCCGGGCTGAACCTTGGCCGCGCGCTCGTTGATCTCGATCCCGACTTCCTTGGATCCCGTGAACGAAACGAACCGGACGCCCGGGTGGTCGACGAGGCGCCGCCCTATCACCTGGCCCGGCCCGGTGACGTAGTTCAGCACACCGGGAGGGAGGCCGGCCTCGTCCATCACCTCGACGAACTTCCAGCCGATCATCGTCGACTCGCTGGCCGGCTTCAGCACGACCGTGTTGCCGGAAACGATCGCCGCCGAGGTCATGCCGGCCAGGATCGCCAGCGGGAAGTTCCAGGGCGGGATGACGGCGCCCACGCCGAGCGGCAGATAGACGACCCGGTTCTGCTCCGGCTCGTACTCCACCAGCGGATACTCGTCGAAGGCGTAGTGCAGCATCAGCCGCCCGTAGTAGTCGAGGAAGTCGATCGCCTCGGCGACGTCGCCGTCCGCCTCGCCCCAGCTCTTGCCGACCTCGTACACCATCCACGCCGCCAGCTCGAGCCGCCGCCGGCGCATGATGTCGGCACCGCGCAAGACGATCTCCACCCGCTCCTCGGCCGGGACCCGCTTCCACGACTCGAAGGCCTCGGTCGCCGCGGCGACCGCGCGGTCGGCGTGCGCCGCGTCGCCCTTGGGGAAGGTGGCGATCACCCGGTCGGGCGCGGCCGGATCGATGGACGGGAAGGTCTCGTCCAGCGTGACGTCGTGGCCGCCGATCCGGTTCGGATACGGGCGGCCGAGCTCGGACCCCACCTCGCGGAGCGCTGCCCGCATCCGCTCCGCCGTCTCCGGATCCGAAAAATCATGATAGGTCTCGGGCCGGAAGTCCCTGAGCCGCTCCTGCAGCGTGCTCGGGGTCCGGACGTCTTCCTGGACGGCGAGGGTCGAGCTCATGGGGATACCTCGGATCGAAGGGAATCGGGAGCGCCTGCGTTCACGCGCAAGAAGCTCCACCCGGCCCTGCCGGGCGTCAACCAATTGGCGGTGACGACCCCGGGCGCCGGGGCTAGGTTGGCGGACGTGATCCGGCTGTACGCCTTTCCCCTTTCGCTCAACTCCGAGCGGGTGGCCCTGGCCCTCGCCCACAAGCGGCTCGACGTGGAGGTCGTCCAGGTCGATCGCAGCGACCGCAGCCTGGTCCGGCGGGTGAGCGGCCAGGACCTGGTCCCGGTGATCGAGGAGGACGGCCGCACGGTCTTCGACTCGACCGAGATCCTGCGTCACCTCGAGGCCCGTCACCCCCTCCCGCCCCTGTTCCCGCGCGATCAGCCGCGGCGTGAGGAGATGGAGGTCTTCCTGGACTGGTTCAACGGCGTCTGGAAGCGTCCGATGAACCAGATCTTCAAGGCGGAGGCGGGTGGCAGCCCCGACCCGGAGGCGATCGCCGGGTGGAGGCGCGCGATGGCGCACTCGCTGGACCGCTTCGAGGGCCTTCTCGCCGGCCGCGACCACCTCCTGAGCGACGAGTTCTCGGCCGCCGACTGCGCAGCGTGGCCCTTCCTCCGCTACGCGGTGTGGCGGGTGCCCGATGATCCCTACCGGTTCCACCAGATCCTGATGGAGAACCTCGAGGCGCGTCCGGACCGCCATCCGCGGCTGATCGAGTGGATCGGGAGGCTGGCCGACCGGCCCACGATCTCACTCGAAGGGGGCACGGACCTTGCACCCTGAGGAGGTCACCGGGCCCGCCCCCGTCCCTCGCGCACTACCCGTCCTGGACGGCCTCGGCCGCTCCGCGGGTGCCTGGGCACGCCGTGCCAGTGGCCGTAAACCATTGGGAATCAGGAGGATCAATGGCCGAAGGACGCACGCGAACCCGCCGCGAGCGCGTCGAACGCCCGGAGCGCCCCAAGAGAGTCCGGGTCGAGCGCCCGAAGCGACCCAAGAGAACGCCCGTCGTCCGTCCGCGCCCGCGGATCGCGCGGCTCGGTACGGCGATGTACTTGCTGCTGGCGTTCATCGCCTATCTCCTTCCGGCGGGGTTGACCGGTCCGGGGGAGGAGCTGGAGACGACGTTCGTGCAGGTGCTGGCGTTTCCATGGAGCATGCTCGCGATGATGTTTTCCGGCACCGGTCCGATGGCGCCCGGGCTCGTCATGCTGTTCCTGGCGATCGGGATCCTGGCCAACGCGTGGATTCTGTACGCCGCCCTCGCCTGGTGGTCGCGCCGGCAGGGCTGAGCACTCGCCGGCTGTCCGACACAAACGCACATCCGTTCCGACGGGGTCCGGCCTGATGGGCCGGACCCCTGAGGGGCGGGTCGTCGCCGTGACCGGCGCCTCTAGCGGAATCGGGGCCGCCATCGCGATGGCGTGCGGCCGGCGCGGGATGCGGCTCGGGCTGTGCGCCCGACGGAAGGATCGCCTGGCCGGGGTCGCCGAGGACGTGCGCCGGGCGGGCGGCGAAGCCGAGGTCGTGCCCGGTGACGTCCGGGAGCCGGAGAGCCTCGTCCGCCTGGTGACCCGGACCGTGAGGCGCTGGGGCCGGCTGGACGCCATCGTGGCCAACGCGGGGTTCGGTATTCATGCGCCCGTCGCTGGGACGCCGCCCGGGGAGGCTCGCGAGATCTTCGAGGTGAACGTCCTCGGCACGGTCTGGGCGATTCAGGCGGCGTGGCCGATCTTCCGGCGGCAGGGCGACGGGCACTTCATCGTGATCAGCTCGAGCGCGGCCTTTCACGGGCTTCCCGCGAGCGCCCTCTACAGCGCGACCAAGGCGGCCCAGATGAACCTGGCCGAAGGGCTGCGTGTAGAAGCGGCCGAGATCGGGGCCGAGGTGAGCGTGGTCTACCCGGTGGTCACCGAGACCGGATTCCTGCAGGCAAGACGGGAGCACCTCCTCGGCGAGGGAGAGGCGTCCCATCATCGGTCCCGCCAGTCGGCGGGCCAGGTGGCGGAGGCGGTCTTGGCGGCCCTGGAGCGGCCCCGGTTCGCGGTCTACCCCGACCGTCGCGCGCGGCTCCTGCCCTGGCTCGAGGCACTGTCGCCGACGTGGACCGAGCGCGTGCGGGGCTACCGTCGTCGGTACCGGGCTCAGCTCGGCGGCGACGCGCGCTTCGCCGTCCAACCTCACAGCCCAGCGAGGAGGCAGGGTGGATAGCCGGCACGACACGGTCATCGAACGGCAGGGAGGATGGGTCGCCGCCGCCGTGCTGGCCCTCGGAGTCGTCCTGGCGGCGCTGGTGTTCGGCGTCTTCTTCTCCCGCTCGCGGGCGCCGCGGGACGCGATCCAGGTCACCGGCGCGGCCACGCGCCCCTTCGAATCCGACATCCTCAAGTGGCGTCTGGTCCTGGCGCGACCCACCCCGACCGATCAGCTCGTCTCCGGCTACGCGGCGCTGGCCGGTGACCTGGCCCAGGTCCGGAGCCGACTCGAGGGAAGCGGGATCGTCTTCGAGGACATCGGCGTCCAGCCGGTCAACGCCTACCCCAACTTCGACCAGTACGGCAACCGTGTCGGCTACAACCTGAACCAGAGCCTCTACGTCATCTCCAGGGATGTCGAGCGGCTGGAGGGTCTGGCGTTGAATCCGGGTGAGCTGATCGAGGGGGGCGTGATCCTGGAGTCCTCGCACCTCGAGTACTTCTACTCTGCGCTCGATTCACTGAAGCACGACCTGCTGGCGAGCGCGACCGCGGACGCCCGTCTGCGGGCCGAGGAGATCGCGGGCGGCACCGGGCTCGGCATCGACCGGATCATGTCGGCACGGGCCGGCGTGTTTCAGATCACGGAGCCTTTCTCCACCGAGGTCAGCGACTTCGGTGTGCACAATACCTCTACCAAGCGCAAGGAGATCACCGTCACCGTTCACGCGACGTTCCAGATGGAGTGAGGCGGCGCCTCCCGGCGCGTCACCCGCGGTGGACGGCTCGCCCGGCCTCGCGCTTCACCATCTCCAGGAACCGGCGATGGAGCCGGTCGTCCGCCGTCAGCTCGGGATGGAACGACGCCACCAGGGCCCGTGCCCCCTCGGCCAGCACGATGCCGTCGTCTACGGCGGCCAGGACCTTCATCCCCGGCCCGACCGACTCGATCAGCGGGGCGCGGATGAAGACCGCCGTCAGCGGCCCCCCTTCCAGCCCGGCCACCTCGAGCCGGGTGACGAACGACTCCCGCTGACGCCCGAAGGCGTTCCGCCGCACGGTCATCGGAAGCAACGAGAGATGGGGAGCCGGCGCGCCCTCCACCGTGGTCGCCAGCAGGATCGCCCCGGCGCAGGTGCCGAAGACCGGCATCCCCTCGACATACCGCTCGCGAACCCGCTCGAGCAGCCCCTCGTAGTCGAGGAGCCGCCGGAGGGCGGTCGATTCGCCGCCCGGAAGGATCAGCCCGGTGATGTCTTCGAGATCGTCCGGACGCTTGACACGGAGCGGTTCCGCACCGGCCCTCTCGAGCGCGGCCACGTGCTCGGACACGTCGCCCTGGACGGCGAGGACGCCGACCAGCGGCCGATCCCCGTCCGCCACCGGACGGGATGGGGGAGCTGAAGGATCGATCATGTGGGCCTTCGGAACGCGGACCGCTCAGCTCGAGCGGGTCTGCATCAGCTCCTCTTCGGCGAGCCGCTCGAGCCCGGCCATCGCGGCGTCGGTGCCGAGCTCCTCCGAGACCCGGGCCAGGATCTCCGGATCGTCGTGATGGGTGGTCGCGAGGACGATCGCCCGAGCGTAGGCGGCCGGGTTGTCCGATTTGAAGATCCCCGAGCCCACGAAGACGCCGTCGGCGCCGAGCTGCATCATGAGCGCCGCATCCGCGGGCGTGGCGATTCCGCCGGCGGCGAAGTTGACCACCGGTAGCCGGCCGCTCTCGGCGACCTCCCGCACCAGCTCGATCGGCGCGCCCAGCTCCTTGGCGGCGTGGACCCGCTCCTCCGCGGGGCGGACGGTGAGGTCTCGGATCTGCCCGAGGATCCGGCGCAGGTGACGCACCGCCTCGACCACGTTCCCCGTGCCGGGCTCGCCCTTGGTCCGGATCATGGCCGCCCCTTCGGAGATCCGCCTCAGCGCCTCGCCAAGGTCCCGCGCTCCGCACACGAACGGCACGGTGAAGGGGTGCTTGTCGATGTGATAGGCCTCGTCGGCCGGGGTCAGGACCTCGGACTCGTCCACGTAATCCACGCCGAGTGCCTCCTCGATACGGGCCTCGACGAAGTGGCCGATCCGGCACTTGGCCATAACGGGGATCGAGACCGCGTCCATGATCGCGCGGATCTTCGGGACCGGCGCCATGCGTGCCACGCCGCCGGCGGCCCGGATGTCGGCCGGGACGCGCTCGAGGGCCATCACCGCGACCGCGCCCGCCTCCTCGGCGATCACCGCGTGCTCGACCTCGGTGACGTCCATGATGACGCCTCCCTTCAGCATCTGGGCGAGGCCGCGCTTGATCTCGATCGTACCGGTTTCGCGAGGGGACCGTCCGGTGTCCATACTGCGAAGATACATAGTCGCCCGCCGGCCACAAAGGGTGATCCGACGTGCCCGGAAAGGCCTCGTGAGTAGCTTCGCCGGCATGCTTCGACCCCTGCCCGCCGTGCCACGGCGGATCCTTATCGTGCGCCTCGGCGCGCTGGGCGACGTGGCGCGCGTCCTGCCGATGCTGAACGGGCTCCGGAAGCGGTTTCCGGCGGCGGAGATCGACTGGGCGGTCCAGTCGAAGGCCGCGGATTTGCTGGCCGGACATCCTCAGATCGATCGCCTGTGGGTCGTCCCGTTCCGGCGCTGGAGCGAGGCGCTGAGCCCGGCCGCGCGACAGCTCCGGCGCCGGATGCGGGACCGTCGCTACGACCTTGTGCTGGAGTTCCAGGGGATGCTGAAGGGAACGGTGCTGGCGCTGGCGGCAGGCGGCCCGGACGCGGTCCGGGTGGGCTGGGGCCCGGGGCATACGCGCAACCTGAGCTGGCTGTGGACCCACGGCCTCCGTTACCCGCCCGGGAAGAACGTCAACCGCCATCTCCGCCACCGGGTCCTGGTCGACTGGCTGGACGTTCCGGACGTTCCGGCCGAGCCCCTTAAGGTCCCGGTCGTCGACACGGCGCCGATCGCCGCCTTCCTGGACCGCCTCCAAGGGCCACGGCCATGGATCCTTGCATATCCGGGGTCCAGCACGGCCGGCCGCCACAAGCGGTGGGAGCCGGAGCGGTTTCGCAGCGCGCTGGCCAGGATCCGTGACCTGAGCGGCGGCACCGTCCTGGTGGGCTGGGGCCCGGCCGAGGAGGAAGAGGCGCAGGAGCTCGCCCGGACGCTCGGGGCCCCGCTGGTGCCCAGGACCTCGATCCGACAGCTGGCCCACCTCGCCGGCCGGTGCGATCTCTTCGTCGGGATGGACACCGGCCCCATGCACATCGCGGGCGTGATGGGAACGCCGGTGGTGGCGGTGTTCGGCCGCTCCGACCCTCGCGTCCACGGCCCGGGCCCACACCTGATCGGGAAGGCGGTGTCGGGGCCCGACGCCCGTCACTGGCCATCCCGCCGGAGAGGCGGGCTGGCCCCGTTCCTGGAGCCCGACCCCGAGCGGGTCGTCGAAGCCGCCCTCGAGATCCTCGGGGAAAGAGCGCGATCGGGCCGCGCTCAGGAGGGGCCTCCGCGGTAGCGGGACGCCGCTCCAGAACGAAGCGGCCGCCTCATGCGAGGCGGCCGCCCGACGAGCCTGGATCAGGGATCGAGAGCTTTACATCTGGTGGGTGGTGTCGCCCATCAACATCGTGTCGCCCATCATCATCGTGTCCTCGGGACCCATCATCAT
>DASTFF010000033.1:0-43210 GCA_035708865.1 Gemmatimonadota bacterium
GTCGTTCGCCCCGTAGCGCTCCTTCATGTGCCGCGCCCAGATCCTGCGGGCCGCCCGATACTTGGCGACCTCCTCGAAGAAATCGTTGTGGGAGTTCCAGAAGAAGGAGAGCCGCGGCGCGAAGCGGTCCACGTCGAGCCCCGCCGCGATCCCCTCCTCGACGTAGGTGAAGCCATCGGCCAGCGTGAACGCGAGCTCCTGGACGGCGGTCGAGCCCGCCTCCCGGATGTGGTAGCCCGAGATCGAGATCGGATGCCACAGGGGCGCCTTTTCCGCACACCACGCCATCATGTCGACGATGATCTTGAGGTGCGGCGCGGGCGGGAACAGCCACTCCTTCTGGGCGATGTACTCCTTCAGGATGTCGGTCTGGAGGGTTCCGCGGAGCCGTTCGGGGGCGATCCCCTGCTTCTCGGCCACCGCCACGTAGAGGGCCAGGAAGATGATCGCCGGCCCGTTGATCGTCATGGACGTCGAGACCTGGTCGAGCGGGATCCGGTCGAAGAGGGTCTCCATGTCGGCCAGCGAGTCGATCGCCACCCCGCACACGCCGACTTCCCCCTCCGACATCGGATGGTCGGAGTCGTACCCCATCAGGGTCGGCAGGTCGAACGCCACCGAGAGGCCGGTCTGGCCGTGCTCGAGGAGGAAGTGGTAGCGCTGGTTCGTCTCCTCGGCGGTGGCAAAGCCGGCGAACTGGCGCATCGTCCAGAGCCGGGTCCGGTACATCGAGTCGTAGACACCGCGGGTGTAGGGATACTCCCCCGGGAAGCCGATGTCGCGGTCGAAGTCGTTGCCCTCGAGGTCGCCCGGGGTGTAGAGGGGCTCGACCTCCATCGACGAGGTGGTCGTGAAGTCGATGTCGCGCTTGGGCTGGGCCTCCCACCGCTCGCGCCATGCGGCCTCGCGGGCGGCCAGGCGCTCCTCGCGGGTCGTGGTCGCCCGCTCCTTTTCGATCACCGGCTTCATGCTCGCTCCTTCCTCTCGATCTCCTCGGCCACGGCGTAGGGCGAGATCCGCCCGGCGACGATGTCGTCGAGAGCGGCCTCCAGGCGCTGCTCTCCCTCCCCGTCCAGCCACACCCGCCGCTCGAGCTTCCGCGCCACCAGATCGCGGACCCGCTCGGCGGCGCGCTCCCGGCGCTTCCGGGCGAAGGCCCCGCTCCCAAGCCCGAACTCCCGGTGACGGTCGACCGCCTCGACCAGCTCGTCGATCCCCTCGCCCTCCACGGCGACCGTCCCCACGACCGGCGGCTCCCATCCCGACTCCCGTCGCGTCCGGAGCCCCAGCGTCGAGCGGATCGCCCGGGCGAGCCGGTCGGCTCCCGGACGATCCGATTTATTGACCACGAACACGTCGGCGATCTCCATGAGCCCCGCCTTCATGGTCTGGACCGCGTCCCCGGACTCCGGTACCAGAACGACGACCGTCGTGTCGGCCGCGCTCACGATGTCGCGCTCCGTCTGTCCCACCCCCACGGTCTCGTGGATCACGACGTCGAAGCCGAAGGCGTCCATCAGGTCGGCCGCCTCCATCGAGGTGGTGGCGAGCCCGCCCAGGCGGCCGCGGGAGGCCATCGAGCGGACGAACGCGCCCTCGTCCAGGGTCAGCTCCTGCATCCGGATCCGGTCCCCGAGCAGCGCTCCGCCGGTGAACGGGCTCGACGGATCGACCGCCAGGATCCCCACCGTCTGTCCGCGGGCCCGGCAGGCAAGCGCGTAGCGCTCGGTGAGCGTGCTCTTCCCCGCCCCGGGCGGGCCCGTGAAGCCGATCCGGAACGCTTCACCGACCCCGGCGTGGGTGGCGTGCAGGATCTCCTCGAAGCCCGGCCGCTGGTTCTCGATCCAGGAGAGTCCGCGGGCGAGGGCGCGGCGATCGCCGGCTTGGAG
The DNA here is from genome assembly GCA_035708865.1 of Gemmatimonadota bacterium. Taxonomy (GTDB): domain Bacteria; phylum Gemmatimonadota; class Gemmatimonadetes; order JACCXV01; family JAHWKZ01; genus DASRVA01. Next base: position 1,890 of record DASTFF010000033.1, read on the forward strand.
CTGCTCGATCAACCGGGGCAACGCCGACTCTTGCACGGTCGCGATGGTCATCCGGGCTCCCCAAGGCGGCTGCCCAATCGGGCCAGAGGTCAATCAGCGCAATGACTTTACGAAGATAAGCCGTAACCGGTGACGGGGACAGCGAGGCGGTGGTATTCATGTGATCCTCTCCTCCTCCCGCGCGGCCGGAAACAGCACGTTGTTGAGGATCAGCCGGTAGCCGGGCGAGCGCGGGTAGAGCGAGAGGTCGGTCGGCGGGTCGCCGACCGCGTGCTGGGGGTCCTCGGGGTCGTGACCGCCCAGGAACGTGAACGTGCCTTCGCCCAGGTCGCCGTGGACGTACTTGGCGAGCCCGGCCCCGCTCGAGGCCAGGACGACGATCCCGGGCTTCAAGGTCTCCTCGCGGAACGAGGTCGTGAGCCCGTACCAGTCGGGGAACGCGGACGCGTGGTCCTGGGTGAGCATGGCCGGCACCGGATCGACCGCCGGCGAGAAGCGGGCCAGCTCGACCGCGCCGAGCGGCAGCCGGCCCGGGGTGTTGACGCGGTGCCCGTCGATGGTCGAGAAGGGGCCCACGTCGGAGGGATCCAGGCGGTAGTCCCGGAAGGCGAGCGTCGCCTCCCAGGCGGGCGGGCTTCCGCCGATCGCCAGGTCCAGGGTCTCGGTCGAGGCGCACATCGCGAACAGAAAACCGCCCCGCTCAACGAAGGCGCGGATCGCCCGGGCGACCGCGGCCTTGAGCGCGGGTGTGTCCGCGAACCCGAGCCGCTCCGCCGTCTCGGCGTCCAGCCGGACCGCCTGCCGGTACCAGTCGCTCGACCGGATCCCGACCCCGTACTTGCCGTACTGGCCGGTGAAGTCCTCGTGATGGAGGTGGAGCCAGTCGATCCCGGCCAGCCCGTCTCCCAGGAGCGCCTCGTCCCACACGATCTCGTACCGGATCTCGGCGTACTCGAGGGCCAGGCGGACGGCGTCGTCCCATGGGGCGGCGTAGGGCGGCGCGTAAACGGCGATCCGCGGCGCCACCTCGAGCTGGACGGAGGTGGTCTCGCCCGCCGCCTCGGCCGCGAGTACGGCGCCGGCGTCCACGGCCTCGGTCAGGACCCCGCGCGTCAGGCACTCGTCCAAGGCTGGCGGGTGGTGGACGACGAACGCGCCGCCCCGCCAGTTGAGGACCCAGTCGGACCGGCCCCCGGCTTGAAGCGCCCGGTAGACGACCCCGTAAGCGCGGAGCGGCTGGGGCTGGACGTCGTCCATCGGGATCAGGAACGGGGCCCGGGCCCGCGCCCCCCGCGCCAGGCCGGCCGGGTCGAAAGCCGCGGCGGCTGCGCCCGCCGCCAGGGATGCCAGGAAGGTGCGCCGCTTCAGCGGGCTCCTCCGGCCGCGACTTCGCTCAGGAGCCGCCGGGCCTCGAGGTCATGCGGGGTTCCGGGATGGCGATCGACCACCCGCCGCCAGAGGGACCGCGCGCGCTCACCCTCGCCGGCCTCCCGCGCCCAGAGCCCGGCCGCCAGGAGGAGGCCCGCGCCCTCGTCGCCCGCGTCTACCGCCGCCGCCTCGAGAGCCGTGCTGGCCGCGGCCGGGTCCCCCGCCTCACCCAGCCACTCGGCCGCCGTGCCCGTCAGGAGCGCCCGCGCGATCCCGGCCGAGTCGCTCGCGAACGGAGAGCCGGCCAGCGAATCCAACCGGGCCGCCGCCGCCGCGGGGTCGGCGGGAGCCAGGACCAGCGCGGCCCCCAGCGCGGGGAGAAGCTCTTCGGCGGGGCCACCGCGCCGGATCGCCTGGACCAGCCGCACTCGACCGAGCGCCTGGATGGTATCGACCCTCGGAGCCGCTCCGACCGCCGACGCGTAGGCGCCGATCGCGCTGTCGGCGATCCCGCGCGCCAGATATAGGTCCCCGCGGAGGACCGCCACCCGGGTCGGCGGGAGGCCGCCACCCAAGGCGCGATCGAGGGCCCGCGCCACCTCTTCGACGTCTCCCGCGCGCCGCGCGCGCTCGACCTCCGGCGGGATGCCGGCGGCCGGGACGCGGGCCAACGGCAGCTCGGCAAGGGTCGCCCCGGGCCCGATCCGGCGGAGCCGGTCGGCAGCCTCCAGGGCCCCGTTCGCCTCCAGCACACCGACGAAGGCGCGGAAGGAGCGGGCGTCGTCGGGACGACCCGCCAGATGGCGTGCGAAGGCGACCGCGACCGTGTCGGCCGGGACCTCGGACTGGAGCGACAGGGCTCCCCAGTAGGCCAGGGCGTTCGGTCCGGCGGCGCCGGCGATCCGGAGGCTGTCCAGCCAGCCCCGGAACTCGGCCAGGCGCCCCGCCTCGGCCGCCGAGGCCGCCAGCCCGGCCAGGACGCCCGGGTCGTCGGCGGCCGGATCGAAGGCCGGCGATTCCTGCCCCGGGGCGGGGATCGCGGTGAGCAGAAGGCCCGCGAGGACGAACCGCTTCACGGCGACGTCTCCGGCTCCCGCACGCCCTCTTCGGCCAGCCGCTCGAGATAGGCGCGACCGGTCTCGACCGCGGGCGGCGGGAGCGCGTCCCGCCAGGGCGCCAGCGCGGCTTCGGGATCGAGGCGCGAGGCGGTCGCCCGCCGCGGCACGGGTGGCGGATCGAGCGGCAGGAAGGGACCTGCGGTACGGGATCTCCGCCGCTCGCTCGCGCTTTCCTCCACCATCCGGCCGAGCTCCTCGAAGCGCCGGGAGAGGCTCCGGAGCTCGCTTTGGAGGCGCGCTCCGGGGAGCCCGCGCTCGAGCCGTCCGGCGACCGCTTCCACGGATTCCCGGAGCGAGCGGACCGCGGACGGATCGATCCCGGCCTGGATCAGCGCGTCCCGGAGCTCCTCGAGCCGCCGGCCGACGTCGCGCTGATCCGCCGCCCCCTCCGGGTTGCCGCCCGCGCCCGTGTCGCCGGGTTGGAGCGCGTCCGCGAGCGCCCGCTGGGCCTCGGCCATCGCCTGGAGCTCGGCCGCCGCCGCGGCGGGCGACGAGCCGGTTCCCTCCGCCTGCCCCGACCCCGCCGACGACGCCGATCCGCCCGGCGGCAGGAGGAGCGAGCGGGCGAGACGGGCGAGCGCGTCCGCCGCCGCGCCGGCGGCCGAGGTCGCGGCGTCGGGAAGGAAAGCGCCGGGGGCCCCGGCGATCCGCGCCTCGGCGATCCGGGTCAGGTAGACGGCCTCGGCCAAAGCCTCCGCCATGTCCGCGGCGGCGGGTACTCCTCCCATCGACTCGACCAGCCTGCCGAGCGCCCGCTCCAGACCGCCGGTCACGACGCGCTGGCGGGCCACCCGGTCCGCCTGGGCTGCGGCGCCCGCCTCGCTCATTCGATCGAGCAGCTCCTGCTGCCGGTCGGCCAGGAACAGCACCTCTCCCCCCGCCCGGTCGAGGGCCGCCCGCCGCCGGGCCCGCTCCTCCAGGTCGTCGTCGACGGACGCCCTGGCGTCGTCGGCCGCGCGGGAGAGCGAGGCCGCGGCTTCCTCCTGGAACTGGGCGGCCGCGGCCGGGTCGCCGGACCGGACCCCTTCGGCGGCCCGCTCGAGCGCGCCCTCGATCCCGGCCTCCATCGAGTCCGGCAGCGCGCCGGCCGCGACTCGAGCCGACTCCGCCAGCGCGTCCTGCCGGGGCCGGATCTCGCTCGCCATCTTCTCGGGCGAGGCTTCACGGGCGCGCCCGGCGAGGCGGCGCTCGGCATCGGCGAGGCGCGCCAGCGAATCCGCGCCCTCGAGGACGGCCAGGAGCGAGTCCACTTCGGCCAACCCGCGCCGGACGGCCTCCAGGACCTCGGCCCGCGCCGCCGCCTCCGCCCCCGCTTCGGGGGGCGCGCCGGGCGGCGGGGCCAGCCGCGCCCGCGCCGCTCCCTCGAGGAGATCGCGATACGCCCCGAGGCGCTCGGCCAGCTCTGCCCGGAGCCCTGGATCGGCACGCGTCCGCTCGAGCGAGGCGGCCAGGCTGTCGGCGGCCTGGCGCAGGCGCTCGTCGGCGCCTGGCTCGCCGGCCGCGTCGCCCGGCCGCTCCCCGCGCGCGGCGGTGATCGCCGCATCCATCCGCTCGGCGGCGGCCTCGCGCTCCCGGCGGGCCTCCTCGGCGAGCCGGCCGCGATCGGCCACGACCGCCGTTCGCCAGCCGGTCGCCGCCGTCCGGCCCGCCGCGTCGGCCGCGACCACGCGGAAGCGGAGGGTCTCGCCGGGCGCCGCGTTCTCGGCCAGGGGGACCGCCCGGGAGAGGGTCGTGTCGCGGGAGCCACCGGGGGAGCCCAGGTCCCCCGCCCGTCCGTCGGCGGTCTCCCAGCGGACCCTGGTCAGGCCGGCCGAGGAGACGGCACGCGCCTCGACCCACGCCCGGACGGCGGTCAGGAGCGCGGGATCCTCGGCCGGCAGCAGGAGGTCGACCCAGAAGGCGCCCGGCGCCGCCACCTGGAAAGACTCGCTCGCCGCGCGCGATCCCGCTGCGTCCTCGACCACGACACGGGCGGCGCCGACCGTCGGCACCACGGTCCCCGAGAAGGAGCGGCCGCGGATCTCCAGCGGCACTCCGGGACGGTCTCCCTGCACGAGCCGTGCGGACCCCAGGCTCAGGCTCGCATCCCCGCGCACCTCGAGCGGCGTCCCGCCCGGGACCGTGCGTCCCGCGAGCGGCGACCAGCGGTCGTCCGACCCGCGCGCCTCCAGCTTGAGAACGGCCAGCGGGACCGCGACCGTGATCCGGTGGACCGGGCTCGTGTAGGGGCCGTAGCGGAGCCGGTACTCGGAATCGGCCGCGACGCCGGGCCAGCGCCAGCTTCCCGAGGGCCCGGGGCCCAGCGACTCGGTCTGCCATGTACCGCTTTCCGGCCGCCGCTCGACCACGAGCTCGGCGTCCAGCGGCGGGCCCCGGAAGCGCGCCCGGCCCTCGACCGTCGCCCCGGCCTTCAGACGGACGTCGCCGGGGACGATCTCCCACGCGCCGGCCGGCTTCTGCCAGACGGAGGGCGGGGAGCGGAACGCCGCTGCCAGACGGCCGGCCGGGCCGGGTGCGGCCAGCGTCCCCAGGACAGCCAGCGCGGCGAGGCCGGCCGCCAGCATCCGGCGGTACCGGACGGCCCGCGCCTCCTCTCCGCCCACGACCGAGCTCAGCCGCTCCGGATCCCGCGCCGCCAGCCACTCCCGGACCGCGGCGTCCCGCGCCCGTCCGAGCGGGCTCGTGGCCGGCCGGTCCAGCCCGCCGACCCCGCCCCGGGTCTGCGGGAACAGGCGGTCGATCCGGCGCGCGATCTCGCCCTCGGTCGGCCCCGCGCGCCAGCGGCGGAGGAGAGCAGCAAAGAGGGCCGCCCCGGCGGCGACGACCGCGGCGTACCCCAGCGGGCGCCAGGCCGACACCGGACCGACCAGCGCCTCCCAGCCGACCAGCGTCAGCGTGGCAACCGCCAGCAGCGCCGCCGCCGACCAGCCGAGCGCCCCGCGACGGCGCCGGCGCGTCGCCGCGGCCAGGTTCGAGAGGAGGGTCTCCATGACGGATGGGGCCGAGCGCCCGGGCCCCGGAGCGGCGCGCGCCACCGAACGGTAAACGCGCGCAGGCGGTCGGGCGCTCAAAGAGGTCCTAGGGCCGGTAGTTCATGCCGATCGAGTAGACGTTCTTCGTATAGAAGTCGTTGAGGGTGATCGACTCGTTCCGATAGCGCCCGTAGCGCGCCTCGATCGAATAGTCGGCCGTGACGTCCTTGACGAGCCGGATCAGGAGGACGTTGTCGGCCGCCGAGTCCCCGGTGTTGATCGTTCCCGCCCCCTCCAGGTCGGGGACCGGCTCCGAGAACGTCTTCAGCTCGGCCCGTCCGTAGAACTGGAGCAGCATCTCCCAGGGCAGCCGCCTGAGGACCTGCAGCCCCATCGAGTGGCTCAGGTAGGAGAAGCCGAACGAGTTGGAGTCGTTGTAGCGAAACTGGTAGTCGCCCTGGATCGACACGTCACCGAGCCAGGTGAGCTGCAGCCCGATCTGGTGCAGGAGGTCCTCCTGGCGATCCCGGGTCGGGCTCAGAAACACGTTGCCGGGGATGGGGTCGGTCGGCTCGATGACGGCCCGGCCGTCGTACCGGTAGCGGTCCAGTGAATAGCTCCAGGTCGCCTGCAGGTCGGGCCCGAACTCCTTGGCCAGCGACGCAAACCCTCCGATCCCTTCGCTCCCGAACACCGCGTCCAGGTTCTCGAAGTCGACCGTGCTCGCGTGTGCGCCCACCTCCAGCCGCGCCTCGTCGTCCTCGGAGAGGGGGCGCAGGTCGACGATCGCGTTGGCGCTGCCCATCAAGCGCGTGAAGCCGTCCTCGTTGATGAGGAAGAAGTCGTCGGTCCACTTACGGTTCTTGATCCCCGTCTGACCCCCCAGGGCCACCCGTTCGCTGACCCGGCGCAGATAGCCTACCGTGCCCTCGTTGACGAACTGGTTCGCCAGGTCGAAGTCGTCGGTTCCCACGAATCCGAAGTGGCGCTTGAAGCCGCCCTGGTAGGAGAGCGTCAGCCGCTGCTGGCCGCTCGCACCCCAGCGAAGGTCGCCCCTATAGGCCACGCGGGCGACCTGTGAGCGCACCGGATCGACCAGCTGCTCGTTGACGTTGTCGTCGAACTCGTACGTGAAGCGGAGGTCCTGCTCGTACTCCCACGCCTCCTGGGCTCCCGCAGGACGGGGAAGGGCGGCGGCCCCCAGCACCGCCAGTACCCCGAGGACAGCCCGGATCCGGGGCCCGGTCGGCCGGATTCGTGTCGACGACCAACGTTCCATAACGGCTTCCTCCTGCGGACTAAGGATAAAACTCCTCCAATCGCTGTGCGAACAAGCGCTCGAGATTCTGGTATTCGGACCGTCGATCGATGAGCTCGACCCGCTGGCGCTGGAGCTCCCGAATGCGCGCATCGGGGTCATCGAAGGCCCCGCCAAGCTCGTCTCCGCCGGCCGAGCGCCCTTCGAGGATCGCGTCGAGCTGGCGACCGCTTCCCTCACGGTCCCCCCACAGGTCGATGTCTTCACGAAGCCGCTCGAACTCCTCGAGGTCCCGGCGGCGCTGCTCGGCGCGATCGATCTGGCTCTGGATCGCGGCGATCCGCCGGTCGATCCGCGCGATCAGGTCCTGCGCGATGGCCTGCTTGACCCTGAGCCGTGAGGGGTCGTCGCGGGCGTCGAAGGCGAGATCGAGGAGGAGCAGGTCCTCCTCCCCGGTCTGTAGCGCGACCGCCATCTGGTCCCGCGCGGGGACGTACGTCTGCAGCCGGTCCAGGAGCCGGCGCAGCGCGGCGATGTTGGCCTCCGTGCGCGGGCGCCTCGTCAGCTCGTCGATCCGCTGGTTGGCCTCGGCGATCTCCCGGTTGTACGCGAGGTAGAGGTCGGTCTGTAGCGAGCGCACCTGCTGATACAGGACGCGCAGCCGGCGCGCCAGCCCGGTGATCTCCTGGGACGTCTCGAGGATCTCGTTCGACAGCGACTCGAACCGCGCGCTCCCCGCCCGCGCGTCGCGCTTCGCCCGGCTGAGCGAGTCGGCCCGTTGCTCCTGGACCCGGAGCCGGGCCTCCAGGCGGGCGATGTCGGTCTCGCGCTCTTCCAGGAGCCGGCGCAGCTCGGGGATGCCCGGTCCCTGCCCCGCGGCGTCCGCCGGACCGCCGGCCAGCAGCCCGGCGGCCAGGGTGACGAGGACGAGGATCCGCAGGGTGGCCATGCTCACGGTCCCGGGTCGCTCGAGGAGATCCCGTACTTCTCGAGTTTGTAGTACAAGGCGCTCGTCTTGATCCCGAGCAGCTCGGCGGTCTTGGTCTTCACGCCTCCGGCCTGGTGGAGGGCGCCCTCCAGCATCGACCGCTCGAGCCGCTCGAGCGCGTCGTCCAGTGGCACGGTTCCGACCGGCGGAGCGACGAAGCTGGCCGCCGCGGTGCGCGGAGAGCTCCGCTCGTCGATCGGGAACGCATCCGGCTCGAGGACCGGCCCGTCGCTCAGCACGATCGCCCGCTCGAGCATGTTCTCGAGCTCGCGGATGTTTCCCGGCCAGTCGTAATTGTGGAGGATCTGCAGCGCGCGGTCGGTGATCCCTTCGATCGGCTTCCCCATCTCGGCCGATATCGAGTCGATGAAGTGCTTGATCAGCGGAAGGAGGTCTTCCTTCCGCTCACGCAGCGGCGGCACCTCGATCGGGATGATGTGGAGCCGGTAGAACAGGTCCTCGCGGAAATCGCCGGTCTCGACGAGCGGCTTGAGGTCCTTGTTGGTGGCGCTGATGATGCGGACGTCGACCTGGATCGTCTCCTCACCGCCGACCCGTTCGATCTCCTTCTCCTGCAGGACCCGCAGCAGCTTGACCTGGACCGACGGCGGGATGTCGGCGATCTCGTCGAGGAAGAGCGTGCCCTTGTGGGCCAGCTCGAAGCGGCCCTTGCGCTCCCTGATCGCGCCCGTGAACGCGCCCTTTTCGTGGCCGAACAGCTCGGACTCCAGCAAGCTCTCCGCCAGAGCCGAGCAGTTGACCTTGATGAACGGGCCGTCGCGCCGCGCGCTCTCGCGGTGGATGGCCCTCGCGATCAGCTCCTTGCCGGTCCCGCTCTCGCCGTAGATGTAGACCGACGAGTTCGCTTCGGCGACCTTGCGCACCTCCTGGAAGATCGCACGCATCGACGACGAGACACCGACGATGTCGCCGAAGTGATGCTCCACCTCCTCGCGCAGGTATTCGGTCTCGGCTTTGAGCTGGTCGCGCTCGCGCCGGAGCTCCCGCGTCTCCAGCGCACGGTTCACCTTGACCTTCAGCTCGTCGGTGTCGAACGGCTTGGTGATGAAGTCCGTCGCTCCGCGCCGCATCGCCTCGACGGCGATGTCGATCGTTCCGAAGGCGGTGATCAGCATGACGTCCGGATGACCCGCCGCCGGACCGGTCCGGATCACGTCCAGCAGCTCGAGCCCGGTCATACCGTCCATCTTGTAGTCGGTGATCACGAGATCGAACCCCTGAGCGCGCGCGAGCGAGAGCGCGTGGTCGGCGTCCGGCGCGACCGCCACCTGGTGTCCGGCGCGGGTGAGCATCTGGTCGAGTCCCTCCCGCATGGTGGGGTTGTCCTCGACGACCAGGATGCGCGCCATCCCCGGCTCCCTCCTCAACCGCCCACCGCCGCCGTGGGCTCCGTAGCCCGGAAGCGGCTGGCGGCTCCGCTGGCGGCCGGCAGGACGACGAAGAAGGTGGTGCTCTCGCCGGGCACGCTCTCGACCCAGATCTCACCCTCGTTCTCCTCGATGATGGAGCGCACGATCGAGAGACCCAGACCGGCGCCCGCCCCCTTGGTCGTGAAGAAGGGATCGAAGATCTGCCGCATCCGGTCGGGCGGAATGCCCGGCCCCTGGTCGCGGATCGCGATCCGGACACGGTCGTGGGTCTGTTCGGCTTCGATCTCGACCCGGCCCCCTCGCGGCGAGGCCTGGATGGCGTTCTTGACGAGGTTGACCAGCGCGCGCTTGACCTGCTCGAGGTCGGCGAAGACGAGGAGCCCGGAATCGGGCAGCCTGACCTCGATCCGCGCGTCCCTGGCCAGAGCATCGCCAGCCAGCAGGAACCCCACGTCGTCGATCGCCTCGCCGAGCGAGAACGGCTCGAGGACCGGTTTCCGCGGCCGCGCGTAGACCAGGAACTCGTTGACGATCGTCTTCAGGTGCTGTACCTCGCGTACGATCTTCTCGAGGTGCGCCCGGCGAGGGTCGTCCTCGGGCAGGTCGTCGCGCAGCAGCCCGGCGAAGATCTCGATGCCGCCGAGCGGGTTCCGGATCTCGTGCGCCACCCCGGCCAGCATGGTCCGCAGATGGCGGTCGCGGCGGACGATCCCGCGGCGCATGTTCTCGAGGGCGTCGCCCAGGAAGCCGATCTCGTCCCGCGACTCGACCGACACCGGCTCGGCCATCTCGCCGCGCTCCATCCGCTCGGCCGATCGCACGAGCTCGCCGATCGGGCGCGACAGAGAGCGCGCGAAGAAGAACCCCACCAGGATGGTCAGGCCGATCGCTAACACGGTCAGCACGATGGTCATGCGCCGGAAGTCGTGGAAGACATCCAGAAACTCGACCGGCAGGTCGACGCCGAGCACGGCCACGATCTCGCGCTGGGAGCCGCGCGCGTCGACGAATCCGACCAGCGGGGCCATGGCGGTCTGATACACGTTCCCCTCGCTGTCGCGGAACGGCACCGTGATCACGGCCTCGCCGCCCAGCGCGCGCTCGATCTCCTCCGGATAGTTCTCGAGCGCCGGGTAGATCGAGCCCACGTCCATGCGCGTGGTGTCGGTAGTCGCGCGGATCCGCAGCTCGCCGTCGAAGATGTAGGCGGCGTCGACCCCGAAGCGGTCCCGAATCCTCTCCAGCTCGTCCTGGGCAATGGCGCGCGTGTTGGGCCCGAGGTCGGCGACGAGCGCCTGGATGAGGCCCGGATCGTTGAGGACGATCCCGCCCGCCTGGGCGACCGCCTGGAGGCGGTTCTCCATCTCCCGCCGGACGTGACCGGTGGCGACCCGGTACCAGATCACGGCGCTCAGCACGACGAGGCCGGTGACCAGCGCGATGAAGGTCACGATGAGCTTGGTCCGGATCCGGTTACGGCGCTCCATTGAGCTGGCCTATCCTCAAGTGGAAGATATGGTTAGATGATCGCGTATGTCAAAATACATGAAGTCTCCCACCGGATCGCTCTCGCTGCACGTCCCGCGCCCCGCCTTCAATGGGTCAGCGCCCAGGCGAACACGTTGGCCCCCATCTCGAGCGCCCGCCGGCGGACCGGCTCGGGATCGCCGTGGACCTCCGCGTCCTCCCAGCCGTCCCCGAGGTCCGTGTTGAAGGAGTAGAAGATGACCAGCCTCCCGTCGTGGAACACCCCGAAGGCGCGCGGGGGTCCGCCGGCGTGCTCGTGGATCTTGGGGATCCCCTCCGGAAACGCGAACGCGATCCGGTAGATCGGGTGATCGGCCGGCAGCTCCACCAGCGGCTCGTCGGGGAAGATGCGGCCCATCTCCCGGCGCAGCGTCTCGTCGATGCCGAAGTTGTCGTCGGCATGCAGCATCCCGCCGCTCGTCAGGTAGCGGCGCAGCGCCTCGACCTCCTCCCCCGAGAGGCGGATCTCGCCGTGGCCGGTCAGGTACAGGAGCGGATAGCGGTCGAGCCCGGGATCGGTGGCCCGGACGACGGCCTCGCGGGATGCGGTCGGAAACCCCAGCTCGTCGCGCACGAAGCGCAGCAAGTTCGGAAGCGAGGTCGGGTTCGCGTACCAGTCGCCGGGCGCGTAGCGGAGCCGGGCGACGGTGAGGGAGGTGGACGGCGGCCCGGCCTCGGCGCCGGCCGGCCCCTGGCCGCGGACGGGCGGAGGCAGGAGGGCCAGCATCGCGAGCGCGAGCAGCGCCCTTCCCCGCGCGCTCATCGCGGGACTCTCTCTTCGGGGGTCTGGACCGCCGCGTAGATCGCGTTTCGCTGGCCCGGATAGATGGCCGCCAGCAGCTCGACCATGTCGCGCCGCGAGAGCGAGCGGCCGAGCTCCAGGCCGCGCAGCCGGGCCAGCGCCTCCGGCCACGGAACGGCCTCACCCGCGCCGGCCTCACTGCCGCCCACGACGAGCACGCACTCTCCGCGCAGCGGGTCCGCCCGGGCGCCGATCTCACGCCCGACCGAGGCCGCGCGGCCGGTCACGAACTCCTCGTGGATCTTGGTCAGCTCGCGCGCCAGGACGACGGGGCGGTCGGCGTCGATGGCGGCGATCGCGGCGAGAGTCTCCGGCACGCGCCGTGGCGACTCGTACACGACGACGGTCTCGGTCCGGGCAAGAGCCTCGCGCCACCACCCCTCGCGGCCGCGGCGCGGTGCGAACCCCAGGAAGGCGAAGCGGTCCGTCGGCAGCCCGCTGGCCGCCAGGGCGAGGAGCAGGGCGGAAGGCCCGGGGACCGGAACGACCTCGAGCCCGCGCCGCCGCGCCTCGGAGACCAGGCGGTAGCCGGGATCCTGGATGGCCGGCATGCCGGCCTCCGAGACCAGCGCCACCGAAGCGCCGTCCTCGATCCGGTCGAGCAGCGCGGGGACCACACGCCCGGCCGAGTGGTCCTCGTAGACGATCATCTCCGGCGCAGGCAGCCCGAGCCACGCGTAGAGCTTCCGGCAGGTGCGCGTGTCCTCGCAGGCGACCAGCGACACCCCGGCCAGCACCTCGCGCGCGCGAGCGCTCATGTCGTCGCGATGGCCGATCGGGGTCCCCACCAGATACAGCGTGCCGGCCCGGGCCCGGCTCATACCGCCTCCCGCCTGATCAACGCGCCGAGCGCCCGCAGCCGCTCGTCGATCCGCTCGTAGCCGCGATCGATCTGCCCGACGTTCTGGATGACCGATTCGCCGCGCGCGGTCAGCGCGGCGATCAAGAGCGCCATCCCGGCCCGGATGTCGGGGCTCGAGATCAACGACCCCATGAGCGGGGTCGGCCCGCTCACCACCGCGCGGTGGGGGTCGCAGAGGATGATTCGGGCGCCCATCCGCTGGAGCTGATCGACGAAGAAGAGACGGCTCTCGAACATCTTCTCGTGGATCAGGACCGTCCCCCGCGCCTGGGTGGCGACCACCACCATGATCGAGATCAGGTCGGCCGGGAACCCGGGCCAGGGCGCATCGTCGATCTTGGGCACCGCGCCGCCGGCATCGTCCACCACCCGCAGGTCGAGGCCGGCCGGCACACGGACGTCGTCGCCGTCGATCTCGAGCGTCACTCCGAGCCGCTCGAGGCCGAGCCGGATCATCGGCAGCCGTCCCAGGCCCGCGCCCCGGATCACCAGCTCGCCGCCGGTCGCGGCCGCCAGCCCGAGCAGGGAGCCGACCTCGATGTGGTCCGGTCCCAGGTGGTGGGTGGCCCCGGCGAGGGCCTCGACCCCGTGCACCTCGAGCCGGTTGGTGCCGATCCCCTCGATCCGGGCGCCCATCGCGGCCAGCATCCGGCAGAGCCCCTGGACGTGGGGCTCCGACGCCGCGTTGGCGATCCGCGTCGTGCCGCGCGCGAGGACGGCCGCCATGACCGCGTTCTCGGTCGCCATCACGCTGGTCTCGTCGAGGAAGACGTCGGCCCCGGTCAGGCCGCGCGGCGCGCGCAGCACGTACTCGCGCTCGCGGACGTCGATCTCGGCGCCCAGGGCGCGCAGCGCCAGCAGGTGGGTGTCCATCCGGCGACGGCCGATCCGGTCGCCCCCGGGGGTGGGCAGGTGCGCTTCGCCGCGGCGCGCGAGGAGCGGCGCCGCGAGGAGGAAGGAGCCCCGGATCCGGCGCGCCAGGTCGAACTCGGTCCGCCCGTCCGAGCACGGCCGGACGAGGTGGGCGTGCGGGTCATGCCGCTCGACCCCGCACCCGAGCCCTTCCAGGAGCTCGATCATGGTCCGGATGTCGCTCACGTCGGGGACGTTCTCGAGCGTAACGGGAGCGTCGGCGAGGAGTGTCGCCGCCAGGCACGGCAGGGCCTCGTTCTTGTTGCCGGCCGGCGTCGTCTCTCCGCCGACCGGGTGCCCACCCTCGACGACGAACCTCTCCATGCTCACTCCCCCGAACGTACGGCCAGCAGCCCGCGCTCGATCCCGGCGTGATCGCGGTAGGTGCTCACGTACTTCAGCTCGGGGATCGCCTCGATCCGGGCCTGCGCGGGCCCGGCCTGCCCGAGCCCGACCTCGAACGCCAGCAGGCCGCCGGGCTGGAGCCGCGCCGGCGCGTGCTCCAGCAGGCGCCTGATCTCCTCGTCCCCGGCCGGTCCCGCGAACAGAGCCCGGGCGGGCTCCCACTCCTCGACCTCGGGCGGCAGCGTGCCCCGCTCTCCGAGCGCAAGGTAGGGCGGGTTGGCCACCACCGCATCCACGCGCACTTCATCGGCGAGGGCCGTCAGCCCGTCGGCGGCCAGCCACAGCGTCCGCGCCGCCCCCACCCGGCGGGCGTTGGCGCGGGCGAGCGTGACGGCGTCGGGGCTGACGTCGATCCCGGCCACCCACGCCACCTCCTCCAGCTCGGTGGCCAGCGCGCAGGCGATCGCCCCCGAGCCGGTCCCCACGTCCACCATCCGCCAGCCTGAGGCAGGGCGCCTTCCGCGCGCCGTCTCGGCGCGCGCCCATTCGAGGACGTGCCCGACCAGCAACTCGGTCTCCGGCCGCGGGACCAGGACCCGCCCGTCGACGGCCAGCTCCAGGTTCCGGAAGCCCGCCCGGCCGACGATGTAGGCCACCGGCTCGCCTTCCAGCCGGCGCCGGACCAGCGCCCGGTACCGCTCGAGCTCGTCCGGCCCGACCGGCCGGTCGAAGCCCAGGTACAGCTCCAGCCGCCCGGTGCCGAGGACGTGGGCCAGCAGGTGCTCGGCCGAGAGCCGGGCTTCGGAGACGCCGCGCTCTTCCAGGAACCCGGTGGTCGTGCGGAGAAGCGTGAGCACCGTCCACCGGCGCGCGGTCCCGGGACCGCTAATGCTTGACCGCGAGGATGGCGTCCTCGTCCCCGTCCTCGTCCTGGAGGATCCACTCGACGGTCAGGGGATGGTCGGGATCCTCGTTGACGTAGGCTTCGATGGCCGGCACCTGGTCGGCGTCGAGCTGGAGGGCGATCAGCCCTCCGGGGCGGAGCCGGGGGGCCGCGTCGTCGAGAAGCCGCATCAGGATCTCGGTGCCGGAGGGATGCCCGATGAACGTCTCGAGGGGCTCCCAGCGGAGCGACTCCTCGGAGATCCACTTCTCGTCCTCGGGGTTCAGGTACGGCGGCACCGCGACCACGATGTCCAGCCGTGGCTCGAGCCGGAAGGCCTCGAGCCAGTCCCCGGCCACCACGCCCACGCGATCCTCGACCTGGTGCCGGCGCGCGTTGCGGCGGGTAAGCGCGAGCGCGGCCGGCGCGATGTCGACCGCCCACACGCGGGCCGGATGCAGGGGTCCCATCGCCAGCGACACGGCGATCGCCCCGCACCCCGTCCCCAGGTCGGCGATCCGCCAGCCATCTGCCGGGGGCTCGCGGTCCCGCGCCCATTCCTCGATCTCGTCGCACATCCGCTCGGACTGGAGCCGCGGCAGGAAAACCCCGTGGGTCACCTCCATCAGGACGTCGCGGAAGTCGGCCAGGCCGACGATGTACTGAAACGGCTCGTGGGTCTCGCGCCGGGTGACGAGCTTCCAGAAGCGGCCCTCGGCGGCCCGCGCCACCGGCTTGTCGGAGCGCTCATCGAGCTCGTCCGGGTCCTCCACCCCCAGCGCGTGGGCGAGCAGCCATAGCGCGCTCGCGTCGGGGAACTCGACCTTCTTCGCCTCCAGCCGGCGCTCGGCCTGCTCCAGCAGCTCGCCGACCGTGCGCCGTTCGACCCCGGTGCTCAACCCGCGATCCGCTCCGCCTGCTCCGCCAGGGCGAGGGCGTCGACCAGCTCGTCCAGGTCGCCGTCCAGGATCGTGTCCAGACGGTGCATCGTCAGGTTGATCCGGTGATCGGTGACGCGGCTCTGCGAGAAGTTGTACGTCCGTATCTTCGCGCTCCGGTCCCCGGTGCCGACCTGGGCCCGGCGTTCGGCCGCCCGCTCGGCCTGCTGCTCGGCGAGACGCATGTCGAAGAGCCGGCTGCGGAGGACCTTGAGCGCCTTGGCTTTGTTCTTGTGCTGGCTCTTCTCGTCCTGGCAGACCACCACGAGGCCGGTCGGCAGGTGGGTGACGCGGACCGCGCTGTCGGTCGTGTTGACGCTCTGGCCACCGGGACCGGACGAGCGGAAGACGTCGATCTTGAGGTCGGCCTCGTCGATCTGGACGTCGACGTCCTCTGCCTCCGGAAGCACGGCCACCGTCGCGGCGGAGGTATGGATGCGGCCCTGCGACTCCGTCTCCGGGACACGCTGGACACGGTGGACGCCGCTCTCGTGGCGCAGCATGCCATAGGCGCCCGGTCCGTGCACGATCGCGATCGCCTCGCGAACGCCGCCGGTGCCCGACTCCGAGACGTCGATCAGCTCGACCGACCACCCGCGGCGCTCCGCGTAGCGCGTGTACATCCGTAGCAGCTCGCCCGCGAACAGGCCTGCCTCCTCGCCTCCGGTCCCCGCGCGTACCTCCAGCACGGCGTCCTTGTCGTCGAGGGGGTCGCGCGGCACCAGGAGCCGGCGCAGCCGGTCCGCCTGCTCCTCGACCTCCGCCTCCAGCTCGGCGATCTCGGCGCGCGCGAGCTCACGCAGGTCGGGGTCGTCGCTCTCCTTCAGGATCGCGCGGTCCTCCTCGAGCCGGACCGCCGCCGCCTCCCACGCGTTCGCCGCTTCGACGATCGGGGCCAGCCGGGCGTGCTCCTTGCCGAGCTCCCTGAGGCGCGCCGGATCGCGGCTCACCCCGGGGTCGGCCAGCGCCGTCTCCAGGGCGGCGTGGCGCCCGCGGACGTCCTCTATGCGTTGGGTCAACGTGGTGGACATGTCCTCACTCGATCCCGGAAACACGAAGAGCAGGGGGAGACCCTGCTCTCGTTGGGCGAGGACGGAGAGCTGCGCCCCGCCCGTCTCGAGGCGCTACGCCTCGGCCGCGGCTTCGACGCCTTCGTCCTCCGTCGTCGCCGCCGCCCTTCCGCCGCCGTACTTGGCGCGGAACTTCTCCACCCGGCCGGCCGTGTCGATCAGCTTCTGCTTGCCGGTGAAGAAGGGATGGCAGTTGGAGCAGATCTCGACGTGGATCTCGGCGACCGTCGAGCGGGTCTCGATGACGTTGCCGCATGCGCACACGATCCGCGCGTCGACGTATTCCGGGTGGATCTCCTTCTTCATGCGATTCTCCTGCCGGCATGAGGTGACGATCAACCTATGAATGTAGGAGCCCCCGCAGGGGCGGACAACTCCCGCCCCGCGCTCACGCGGCCCGGTCAGACCGTTTCCGGCGCCCTCGGCCGCCGACTAGCACGAGCCCCGCCCAGGCCGCCAGCGCGGCCAGGGGCGCCCAGTCCCCCCACCGGGTGTAGAGGGTCGTGATCCCCGGCATCGGCAGCTCCGCGACCACCACCGCCGGCTCGTACAGCGCCGTCCGGTCGTGATAACGTCCCAGCGGATCGACCCACCCCGAGATCCCGGTGTTGGCCGAGCGCAGCGAGGAGACGCGGTGCTCCACAGAGCGCAGGGCCAGGTGGCTGGCGTGCTGGTACGGGGCGGCGGTCGGGCCGAACCAGGCGTCGTTGGTGATGTTGACGAGGAAATCGGCTCCGTTCCGGACGAGCGTTCGGCTCACGTTGGGGAAGACCGACTCGTAGCAGATCGTCGCCCCGAACGCATACCCGCCGACCGTCCAGGTGGGCCAGCCCCGCCCCGGCGCGAACTGGCCGGTCCACGACGAGAGCCGCTCGAAGAAACCGGTCGCCACGTCCGGCACGAACGGCACCCGCTCGGCGACCGGGACCAGTCGGCGCTTGGCGTAGCGGCCCTCGGCCAGGCCGTCCGCCCGGACCAGGTAGGCGGCGTTGTAGACCCGGTAGTCTCCGGGCACGCTTCCCTCCCTCCCGGCCAGCGTGTCGGCGTCGTTGGTGCCCGTGAAGATCGGTTCGCCGATCTCGGCCGCCAGGCGCGGGACGAGCTCGGAGGCGCGCGCGTCATAACGCAGGTAGACGGGAACCGCGCTCTCTGGCCACACGACCAGCGCCGGATCGTGGCGCTCGGCGAGCCGGGTCAGCCGGATCAGCCGGGCGAAGGTGTCGTCCACGAACGCCAGGTCCCACTTGACGTCCTGGGGGATGTTCGGCTGGATCGCGGCGGCCCGCAGACGCGGCCACTTTTCCGCCGCGCGCTCGAGAGCGTTCATCCGCAGCGCGCCATAGAGAGGAACCGCCGCGGCGAGCGCGACGGTCACCGCCGCCACCCGGCCGCGCTGCGTCCCGGGGATCGGGCGCAGGAGACGGTACATCGAAGCCGAGAGCGCCATGACCCACAGCGACAGGAGGTAGACCCCGCCCAGCTCGGCGGGCTGGATCAGAAGCGGGTACTCGGCCAGGACATCGCCCGCCACCCCCCACGTGAATCCCAGGTCGCCGAACGCCCGCAGCCACTCGATCGCCGCCCAGGCCAGCGGGAACGAGAGCACGACCGGGATCCCGCGCTCGCGCCCAACCGCCACCATCAGCGCAGTCAGGCCGCCGTTGGCGGCCAGAACCAGGACCGACGCCAGGTAGGCCGGCACCGCCATCGCGCTGAAGCCGCTCAGCCCGGCGATCCAGTAGAGCAGCAGGCCGAAGTGGGCGAGCCCGAACAGGTACCCGCCGAGGAACGCGCGGCCGGGGCGGGCCCCGTCCGCGGTCTCGAGAAACGCCAGCAGTGGCCAGGGGGCCACCAGCGCGAGCGGCAGCAGGTCGAGCGGCGGATAGGCGAGGGCCAGCAGGAACCCGCCCGCCGGAGGCCCCCACCAGTGCGGGGCGACCGCCGGGCGCGAGATCCTCACGCCACCGGCGCGCCGGCGGCGCCGATCCGCACCTCACGGCCCTCGCGGGCGGATCGCCGGACGGCGTCCAGGACGCGCGCCAGCGTGAGCTGCTCCGACAGCGGCGGGGCCTCCTCCCTGCCTGCCACCAGCTCGGCGAAGAACGCGATCTCTCTCTCGTACGATTCGATGTACAGGTTCCGGCCCCGGCGCTGCGAGGTGGGGGTCACGTTCATCAGGTCTCCGTGCATGCGCTGGTACACGCGAAGTGGATCCAGGAGCCCCGACCCCTCGGTACCGACGACCGCGAAGAAGTGGTCGCGCTCGCCGAGCACCGTCTGCTTCCGGTCCCAGAGCTGGTTCCAGGACGTCTCGACCGAGACCGCCAGGCCGCCCTCGCAGGTCAGCGTGACGAGCGACGTGTCCTCGACGTCCAGCCCGAGATGATGGAAGAACGAGGCGCTCACGCGCTCGGGCGTCGGGTAGTCGCACAGCCACAGTGCGAGGTCGAGCATGGGCAGCCCGAGATCCATCACGACCCCGCCGCCCGCGCGTTGGATCTGGTAGTACCAGGCTTCCTGGCGGACGGCCTCGCGACCCTTGTGCCACCGCGCGCGGGCGTAATAGACGTCGCCGAGGGTCCCCTCGTCGATGCTCTCCTTGAGCAGAATCGAGTCGTCCCGGAACCGGTTGTTCATACCCACCAGGACGATCTTTCCGCTGCGCTCCCGGGCGGCGATCACGTCGGCCACCTGGCCGGCGTCCAGCCCGAGCGGCTTCTCGCAGAGGACGTGCTTCCCCGCCTCGAGGCAGCGGACCACGGTGTCCCGGTGCAGGTCGCTCGGCAGGCAGACGTCCACGGCGTCGACCTCGTCGAGGGCCAGCAGCTCCTCGATCCCGGCCACCGCGTGCTCGACGCCGGTGCGCTCGCGAAGGGCGCGGCGCTTCGGGGCCTCCCGCTCGCAGATCGCGACCAGGCGCGCGGTGCGGAGGCGCCGATAGGCGGGAAGATGGGCGACCTGGGCCACGGCCCCGCCGCCGACCAGCCCGATCCGGACCGGCTCCCCACGGTCGGCGGCGATCACCGCCCGGGAGGGGTCTGGGGATCGGCCGGAGGAATCGAGGCCGCGGCGGGGTTCATGCGGTGGGCGCAGCTGTGGACGATCGCTCAAGATTCTTCAGCGACCACCTAGAGATCGGACTCTATCTTCGCGATGAGCGCGTCCACCAGCTCCTCCTCCGGGATCGTGTGCTCCTTCTGTCCCTTCAGGTAGAGGAGCCCCTTCTTCACGCCGCCGGCGATGCCGATGTCGGCCTCACGGCTCTCGCCGGGGCCGTTTACCGCGCACCCCATGACCGCGATCGTGATGTTCTTGTCGAGGTGGGCGGTCCGCCGTTCGACCTCGGACGCCAGCTTGTGGACGTCGACGTCGGCGCGCCCGCAGGAAGGGCAGGCGATCACGTTGATCCCGCTGGGGCGCAGCTCGAGGACCTGGAGGAGCTTTCTGGCGATGCGGGTCTCGATGAGCGGGTCGTCGGCGAGCGAGATCCGGATCGTGTCGCCGATTCCCGCGCTCAGGAGCGACCCGATACCGGCGCACGACTTGACGGTCCCGGCCTCGACCGGCCCAGCCTCGGTGACCCCCAGATGGAGGGGATAGTCGCGTTCGTCCGCGAACCGGCGGTAGGCCTCGATCATCCGCGGCACGTGGGACGACTTGAGGGAGACGACGATATCGTGGAAGTCCATCCGCTCGAGGATCTCGCAGTGGCGCAGCGCCGACTCGACCATCCCGCGGGCGGTCGGGCCGCCGTCGCGCTCGAGAATGTCCTGCTCCAGCGACCCCGAGTTCACGCCGATCCGGAGCGGGGTGCCCTTCTCCCGCGCCTTCTCGACTACCGCCTGGACGCGCTTCTCGCCGCCGATGTTGCCGGGATTGATGCGGAGCTTGTCCACCCCGGCGTCCAGCGCCAGCAGCGCGACCCGGTAGTTGAAGTGGATGTCGGCGACGAGCGGGATCGAGATGCCGGCCTTGATCTCGGGGAGCGCCTCGGCGCTGGCCTCGTCCGGAACGGTCACCCGCACGATGTCGCAGCCCGCCACCTCGAGGTTCCGGATCTGGTTCAGCGTGCCCCAGACGTCGGTCGTCTTGGTGGTCGTCATGGACTGGACCGTCACCGGAGCACCGCCCCCGATCGGGACCTTCCCGACCATCACCTGACGCGTCCAGCGTCGCTCGTTCACGGCTTCGTCCATCCGTTGGCCCATCCGGTCCGAGGATCCGAGAGTCCCTGAAACACTTGAAGTTACGCCCGCCCGGCCGGGGATCAAGCCGGCCTGGTCTCAATACACCTCGAGCACGAACGCCGCTCCCGGCCAGCCTGGATCCGTGCTCACCCTGCCCCGCGCCAGCGCCTCCTCGACCACCGCCCGGGGCGCCACGAACACGATCCCGTACCAGCGGCCGGGTTCCCGCAGGACCGGGCCCAGGTCGACCTCGAACGCGCGCCGGCCGGTTGTCCAGCCGATCGTCCACGGGGGGACCACACGGCCCTCGCCCCGGCCATCCACGTAGGGACCGGGGCGCGGTCCCGCCCCCGGCGCGGCGCCCCCGGGGTCGCGGCGCACGAGGACCAGCAGAGGGCGCAGCGCGGGATCGAGCATGCGCCCGGTGAGCGGCGTGACCGAGCCCCGCCAGGCGAGCCTGGGCGCTTCGATCTCGGCGTGGCGGGCGATGAACTCCTCGACCACGTACACCGCCCCGGCGGCGGAATCGGCCGCGATCCCCAACCCGACGTGCGTACGATGGGGATCGACGATCGTCTCGCGGTGGCCGGGCGAGGCCATCAGGCTGCGGTGGGCGTGACGCGCGTCGAAGGCCGGCCATGGGTCGCTGCCCCGCACGGAGGGCATGGAGCTGACCGCCCACCGGTAGACGTTTTCCATGACGTGCCCCGTCTCCCCGGCCGCCGCCAGGCGCTCGTAGGGCGCCTCTCCGAACACGCCGTAATGGCCGAAGAAACCGCCCGTCGCCATCGCCACGGCGTGGGCCTGGGCGGCAACGGTGGCCAGCGAGTCGAGATCGACGGCGCCGGCTCCCGCCGCTCGCCGGTCGCGGTTGATCGCCGCCAGGAGCTCCAGCCGCGCGGCCGCGTACCGATCGCGCATCGGCGTCCGGTCCGCGCCCGGGCCGGCGGGAGAGCCGGGCGGGCCCGCCGTGACGCACGCGAGCGTGGCCACCAGCACCGCCGCGGCCAGGGCGGAGAGAGCACGGACCGCTGCTCGGCGCCTCACGGATAGAGCGCCACGACGTCGGTCCCGGGGTAGTAGGCGGCCAGGACGAGCCGGTGGTCCTGACCCTCCCGGGCCCGTTCCATGGCCCCCACCTGGCACATCCCCACCCCGTGCCCCCAGCCCCCGCCGACCAGCGTCAGCCGCTCCAGCGTTCCGCTTCGGTAGGTCGGGCGGAGCAGAAACTGGGTGCTCCTGAGGAGCCGCCCCTCCGCGTCGGCGAACAGGGTGCGGATGGCGTTCTCGGTGACCAGGTAGCGGCCGGTCGAGGTGATCACCTGGACCGAGAGCGTGCGTCCCTCGGCCGTGCTGCGCTCGATCCGCACGTCCTGGACCCGCCCTACACCCTCCGGAGGCAGCGGGACGAGCGCCGGCAGGTTGCGCTCCATCATCGCCTGGATCTCGGGTGCGTCCAGCGCGGCCGTCCATCGGAAGTAGCGAGACCCCTGGCACCAGTACGAGCCGTCCTGCCGCCGGTCGCTGACCGGGACGAGGTAGGGCGCCGGCGGGTCGTCGAACACGAGCTCGACGCGCGCCGTCGTCCCCCCGCAGGTCGAATGGTAGTAGGCATCGATGAGGTGGCCCGCGTACACGAGCACCTGGCCGCGGGTCGAGCGCACCGCGCGGACGGCCAGCGAGTCGGCCGGCTCGGGGATCCCGCCGTACGCCTGGTCCAGCACCGAGCCGTAGACGTCGAAACCCAGCTCGGCACGGCTCCCGAGCCGCTTCAGCGCGTAGGTCCGAGCGGCGATCGCCTGCGCCCGCTGCGCTTCCCAGGCCGACCGGTCGGGGTGCCCCAGCTCGCGCGAGACGACCCCCTCCAGATACCGCTCCAGGGGGACTAGGTTGACCGCGGTCAGCGTCCCGTCAGGTCGGAGCTGGAGCTCGACCGAGCCGGCGTAGGCGACGCCCGCCACCCGCAGCGTTCCGGGGCCGACCGGATCGATCCGCAGGGGACCCGGGTGCGGCTGCGAGAGGTATCCGTCGGGCCGCCGCACCCGGAGCAGCGTTTCGAACGGGAGCCTGATCACGGTCCAGGGCGGGCCGCCGTCGACGACCGCCACCGGCCGGCCCTGGCCCGGCTCGCCGATCCGCCAGCGGCCCGATCCGGAGATCGCCAGCGCCGAGTCCCCCACCGCGATGCCGACCCTGATGGCGGGCTCGCGCGCGGGCAGGGACGGAGCCGGGAGCGCCGTCCCCGCCCCGCCGGCAGGCAGCCGTCC
This sequence comes from Gemmatimonadota bacterium, assembly GCA_035708865.1. Classification (GTDB taxonomy): domain Bacteria; phylum Gemmatimonadota; class Gemmatimonadetes; order JACCXV01; family JAHWKZ01; genus DASRVA01. Next base: position 24,778 of record DASTFF010000033.1, read on the forward strand.
GGGCGGGGTTCGATCGCCGCCGCAAGCGGCCACAACGGAAAGCACGATGACGACGGGCAAAAAAAATCGCCCCGGCCGGGCGATCGGACGGCGGTTCCGGATCACTGCCGGTCGAGCGACCGGCTCACCCGCACCCCGAACTTCCCCTCCGCGACATCGTCCACGTCCATCTCCATGTTGAAGCCGCGCCTCTCGAACTGGGTCGTGGCCTGGACGCGGGCATAGAGAAGGAGACCCCGCTCCACCCAGTCGGTGATCCGGCCCTCCCCCCATCGCGCGTCCAGCCAGCGCTCGAGATCGGTCCAGAAGTTCTCGCTGTCGCTGACCGCGAGGGCCAGGACGGGGTAGCCGAAGGACCGGGCGAAATCGCGCTCGAAGGCACCGTATCGCAGGAAGACGGAGGGTCCGGGGTCGGCGTCGTCAAGCAGCGACCGGGCGGTCACCGCGCGCGCCTCGAGGGTCGGCCCTAGGAGCGCGGGCGTGCGCTCCGGAGCGACCTGCTGAGCCCGTGCGCCGGTCCCCATTGCGGCCAGCAGGACCGCGCAGACCGCGAGCGAGCACGCGTGCGGCGTCGGAATCGTGAGCATCGAGGTACTCGTATCCCCCATCTACCCATGCAAGTTCCCGGCCCAGGGTCGCCCCGGGGGTCGCCCCGGAGGTCGATCCCGAGCCCGTCGAGCCGCCGCGCGTCCCGCAGCGAGCCGTTTCTTCAGAACGGCAGGTCGTCGTCGAAGTCGTCCGATTCGGGCCATTCGACGTCCCGGTCGCCGTCCTGTCGGTCGTTCGACGGCACGTGGGCGCCGGCTTCGCCGCGCCCCGCGCCGGAGCCGGCGGAGTCCAGGATGATCATCTGGTTGGCCACGACCTCGGTCATATACCGCTTCTGGCCGGTCTTGGCGTCATCCCACGAACGCGTCTGGATGCGCCCTTCGATGTACACCTTGCGGCCCTTCTGCAGGAACTGCTGGCAGATCTCCGCCAGCCGGCTCCAGGCCACGATGTTGTGCCATTCGGTCTCCTCGTTCTGGGCTCCGTCCTGACCCGTCCACGAGCGGTTCGTGGCCACCGGGAAGGTGGCCACGGCCTGTCCGCTCGCCGTCCGTCTCAGCTCGGGATCCTTTCCCAGGTTCCCGATCAGCATCACCTTGTTCAAGCTCCGAGCCAATGCTCCTCCTCGTGTCGGAATGCCGGTCCTTCGACGATCTCCAGCCTCAGAACCTCTGCATGATGAATCTCTCGTGCCACGCCTTGCGCCACAGCCCCACCGCGGTGAAGCAGACCAGCAGGAACGAGCCGCCCTTCGACAGGAACGGCAGCGGCAGCCCGGTGATCGGCAATAGCCCCGCGGTCATGGCGGTGTTCACGACGAGATGCCCGGTCACCAGGATCACGAGCCCGAACGCCACCGTGCTCGCGAACGGGTCTGGGTTGCGCTCGGCGATCCGGACCCCCTCGGCCAGCAACAGCCCGAACAGGACGAACGCCGCGAGCACTCCCAGGAAGCCGAGCTCCTCGCCGAGCACGGAAAATACGAAGTCGGTGTGACGCTCGGGAAGGAAGGCGAGCCGCTTCTGGGTGCCCTCGAGAAAGCCCTTGCCGAACCAGCCTCCCGAGCCGATCGCGACCTTGGACTGGATGAGGTTCCATCCCGCGCCGCGCGGGTCGCTCTCCGGCTGGAGGAAGACCAGCAGGCGCTGCTTCTGATAGCCGGCCAGCGAGTTCCAGAGCGGCAGCGCCACGATCCCCATGAACAGGTTGCTGGCCGCCACGTAGAGCCAGGTCCCGCGCGAGGCGCCGAGGACGAACAGCAGCGCGCCGACGCCGACGATGTAGGTCGACCAGAGGGGCAGCGAGAACGTGAGCAGGATGCTCACCATCGGTGAGAGGAGCAGGAACACGGTGGCCCCCGGGGCTCCCGACCAGAAGCACAGGCCGGCCAGCAGCACGACGAAGATGACCGTGGTTCCGAGGTCCGGCTGAAGCAGGGTCAGGCACGCCGGAAGTCCGACCAGGAGAGTCGGAACGGTGAGCTGGGAAAGCTGGCGCGGGGGCTCCTCCAGCGAGGCTACCCACCGCGCCACGACCAGGATGACGCCGATCTTCGCGAACTCGGACGGCTGGAAGCCGAGCGGCCCGAACCTGATCCACGAATGGGCGCCTGAGATGGCCGGAAAGGCGAGCACCACCACCAGCAGGAACAGACACGTCGCGTAGATGGCCCAGGCCGACTTCTCGATCAGGCGCAGCGGCACGAAGCCGAGCCCGGCGTACACGATCACAGCCAGGAAAAGCCAGACGAGCTGGAACTGCCAGTAGCCCGAGTTCTCGCCGGTCGCCGTCTGGCCGGCCGAGTAGAGGAGCGCGAGGCCCCCCGCCGACAGGATCAGCGCAAGAATCAGCAGGTACCAGTTGTGGGGCGACGAGATCCGCGCGCGTTCCACGGATCAGGGCGCGCTCAGGGCGCCCTCACCGAGCGCGATCGGGAGCGGCTCCGGTTCGGCCGGGGCGACCCCGTGGCGGCCGTCCAGGTAAGTCTGGACGAGCTGCACCGCGATCGGGCTGTGGGCCGATCCGCTGCGGCCCTCCTCGACGAGCACCGCGACGACGATCTCGGGGTGCTCCATCGGCCCGACGGCCACGAACCATCCGTGGGGGATGGCCCCGCTGTGCTCGACCGTGCCCGACTTGCCGCCGATCGTGTAGCGCAGCCCCACCGAATGCGCCCGCCGGAAGGCCGTCCCCCGCCAGTCGTTGACGACCCCGGACAGCGACGAGCGAAGGATCTCGAACTGATCGCTGGAGAGCGGGATCTCGCCCGCCAGGAGGGGCGGGTCGTCGGTCCGGCGCAGCCGCGGCCGGTAGATCCGGCCGCCGTTCACGATCGCCGAGACGATCTGGGCCTGCTTGAGGGGGGTGAACCCGATCTCTCCCTGCCCGATCGACAGGTTCAGCACCACCCCCGGGCCCCAGCCGCCCTCGCCGTACCGCTCGTCGTACCACGCCGCCGACTCGGGAAACAGGTTGTCCTCTTCGTTGGGGAGGTCGATGCCGGTCTTCTCGGCAAACCCCCATGCCCGCCCCAGCCGGGTGAGCTCCTCGAGCCCCAGGTCGAGGCCGAGCTGATAGAAGTAGGTGTCGCACGAGGTCACGATCGCGTCGTGGAGGTCAGCCCAGCCGTGCACGGCGTGACAGCCGAACCAGCGGCGGCCGAACTGGTAGCCGCCCCGGCACGGGACGTCCTCGAACTCGTCGGGGTCGACGACGCCGAGCGACATCGCCATCGCCGCGGTGGCGAGCTTGAACACCGAGCCCGGGCTGTAGCGGGCCTGCGCAGCACGGTTGAGGAGCGGGCGCGCCGGATCGTGGATCAACCGCTCCCAGATCTCGCCCGTCATCCGTCCGCTGAACACGTTGGGGTCGTAGGTCGGGCTGGAGAACAGGAGGAGCACGTCGCCGTTGTTGGGGTCGATGGCGACGATGGCCCCGCGCTTCCCTTCCGGGAACAGCTGGGCGGCCTGGCGTTGAAGCTCGAGGTCGACCGACAGGTGGAGGTCCTGCCCGCGCTCGGGCCGGTCGAACGGACGGACCGCCCACGGCCCGATCCGCCGGCCGGCCACGTCCACCTCCAGGTGCTCGGCGCCCTTGTGCCCCTGGAGCCCGGTCTCGTACATCTTCTCGAGCCCGGTCTTGCCGACGATGTCCCCCGGCCCATATCCCGCGTCACGGCGCTCGCTGAGCTCGCGCTCGCCGATCTGGGCCACGTAGCCGGTCAGGTGGGCGGTGGCGCGCCCGTAGGGATAGACGCGGCGGGGCTTGGGCTGGAGCAGCATGCCGGGGACGGCCTCACTGTGCTCCTCGAGCAGGGAGAGGGTGCGGAAGTCGATGTCGTCGTCGACCAGGATCGGCCGGCCGGGGGCCAGCCGGTACTGTCGCCCGAGGGCCTCCACCGTCTCCGGGTCGAGCTCGAGGATCGGCGCGATGCGCGTCATTCCACGGTCCAGATCCTCGACCGACGACGGAAGCAGCGAGACCGAGTAGGCCGGGACGTTCTCGGCGATGACGCGGCCGTAGCGATCGTAGATGAAGCCACGCGGGGCGGGTAGGGGGACGGTGCGCACCTGGTTGCGCGTCGCCTGGCGTTGATGCTCGGTGTGCTCGATGACCTGGAGCCGGAAGAAGTTGGCCACCAGGATGCCGAGCAGGCCGAACAGGACGAGGCGAGTCAGCCGCGCCCGCTGACTCCGGTGGATGGGGTCGAACGGCGCGGAGGACTGCGGGACGAGGCTCGTCTTCATTCCCCCCGGTTACATCTGTAGGAACACGCCAAGCTAGGGCCGCCGCCGAGGCTACGCAACCGCCGCGGCCCCAGAACCCCTTCTAGCGCCGTCCCAGGAGCCGGTGGCCCAGGGCGCCCAGGACGGCGGTCACGATCGCGCTGACGGGGGATTCCCAGAAGAACCGTAGCTCGAAGCTCTGCCAGGCGCCGTCTGCGGCCACTCCCAGGACGAGGACGTCCAGTGCAAGCTTCGCGCCGGCCACCAGGAGGAAGTCGACCCCGGGGGTCGTCAGGTACAGGGTTTCCCGGGCCTTGCCGAGCCCGTAGCCGAGGATCGTCATCCCGAGGGCGTTGAGGCCCAGGTAGGAGAGGCCCATCGAATCGCGGAACAGCCCCAGCGTGAAGCCGAGGATCGACCCTCCCAGGGCGCCCCAGCGCAGGGCCCCGAAGGTCAGGCCGATCACGGCCAGGTCGGGGACCGCCCCGCCGGCCGCGAGCGGCTCCTCGAGCAGCACCATGCCGACCACGCAGACCGCCAGGAAGACGGCGAAACGCCCCGCCGATCCCCGCGCCACATCCTGGCTGGCAAAGACGTCCGCCACCGGTCATTCAGACTCCGCGGAGGGTTCCGGCCGTGCGGTAGCGGGCTCGCTGCCGGCCGTGTCGGCGGGCGCGGCGGGCCGGCCGGCGGCCACCGAGTCGGCGGCCGTCGAGTCGGCGTCCAGCGACTCCGGCGCCGCCGCGGTGAGCCGCTCGCCGGTCATCGGCGGGTAGGCGTAGCCGGGCCAGAAGAGCCCGGCCTGGTCGCCGGCCGGCACGTCCGGGGAAGCCTCGCGCAGCATCACGAAGACGACCGTCGGTCGTCCCAGGTCGACGGCCGGCTCGACGCGGTCGATCCGCTGGAGCCCGAGCCGGGCGTCCTCCTCCACCGCCGCCACCTGCCCGATCGGGATCCCGCGCGGGAACGTCCCGCCGTATCCCGAGGTGACGATCCGGTCGCCGGGCGCCGACGCCGAGCGCAGCGGGAGGAACAGCTGCAGGACCCCGCCGGCCCCCGGACGGACGATGCCGTACTCGAGGTGGTCGCCGCCGACCAGCAGCGCGCTCGCGCTGAAGTCCGGATGGCTGTAGAGCATGACCCGGGTTAGCCCCCGCCCCACGGCGACGGTCTTGCCGATCAGCCCGTGGTCGTTGACGACCGGCAGGTTGACGTCCACGCCGTCGTCGCGTCCGACGTCGAGCACCGCGGTCGTCGGAAGGGTGGCGAAATTGCGGTCGACGAGCCGCGCCGGGACCAGCCGCACCGGCTGGCGCGAGCCGAACCCGAGCAGCCCCCGCAGCTCGACATTCTGGCGACCCGCGAGCGCGGTCGCCGAGGCGGCCTGCCGGGCCTGCTGGAGCTCCTCACGGAGCCGCTGGTTCTCGGCCCGCACGCCCCAGTGCCCGGAGAGGCCCGAGCGGATCTGCGCCAGCGGGAAGAGCAGCAGGTCGCTGGTGACCCGGGCGATCGTCTGCTGCCGGGCCTGAGGGAGGGTCAGCAGGATCAGCGAGACCGCCACCAGGGCCAGGGCGACGATCTCCGCGCGGCGTGTCTGTCGGAGCGAGGCCATGCCCGGCCCCGTGTGCTAGCCGCGTCCGCTGAGCGCGAGCACGCCCCGGTACTTGTCCGGATCGTCGAGGATGCGACCGGTGCCGCGTACCACACAGGTGAGCGGTTCCTCGTCCACGTTGATGGGAAGGTTGGTGTTCTCCCGCAGCAGGGCGTCCAGCCCCTTGAGCAGCGCGCCGCCCCCGGTCATCACGATCCCGCGGTCGACGATGTCGCTGGCAAGCTCGGGCGGGGTGTGCTCGAGCGCCTGACGCACCGCGTCGACCACCGCCGCGATCGGCTCCTGGATGGCTTCACGGACCTCCATCGAATTGATCGAGACCGTCTTCGGGATCCCCGATACGATGTCGCGGCCCTTGACCTCCATCTCCTGCTCCTCGCCGGTCGGATAGGCGGATCCGATCGTCATCTTGACGAGCTCGGCGGTGGGCTCGCCGATCATGATGTTGTAATCCTTCTTGAGGAACTGCACGATCGCCTCGTCGATCTCGTCCCCGCCGACGCGGATCGACGTGTCGCTGACGATCCCCGACAGCGCGATGACCGCGATTTCCGTGGTTCCGCCGCCGATGTCGATGACCATGTTCCCGGTCGGCATCTCGACCGGCAGCCCGACCCCGATGGCGGCCGCCATCGGCTCGGGAACCAGATACACCTGCTTGGCTCCGGCGCTCTCGGCGCTATCGCGGACCGCCCGCTTCTCGACCTCCGTGATCCCGCTCGGGACCGAGATCAGAACCTTGGGGCGAATCGGCATCAGGCGGTTCCTGAGGACACGTTTCAGGAAGTCACGCAGCATCTTCTCGGTGACCTCGAAGTCGGCGATGACGCCGTCCTTGAGCGGCCGGACGGCGATGATTCCGGCCGGCGTCCGGCCAAGCATCTTCTTGGCCTCCAGACCGACCGCCAGGATGTTCCGCGACTCCGAGTCGAGCGCGACGACGGACGGCTCGTTGAGGACGATGCCGCGGCCCTTCACGTAGATGAGGGTGTTGGCCGTCCCCAGATCGACCGAGACCTCGCTCGCGAGAAACGATCCGTTGGAGCTCAGGAACCCCAGCATCCGAACCCTCCCCTCCTCACCGTCCGGTCGATCCGAATCCGCCCGCGCCGCGCGTCGTCTCGGGCAGCTCGTCGACCTCGATCAGCTCGAGCCGTGAGATGGGCGCCACGACCAGCTGCGCGATCCGGTCGCCGGCCGCGATATCCACCGGCTCCTCGCCCAGGTTGATGAGCAGCACCTTGACCTCCCCTCGGTAGTCGGGATCGACGGTCCCCGGCGCGTTGAGGACGGTCACGCCGTGCCGGGCCGCGAGCCCCGAGCGGGGACGGATCTGCCCCTCGCAGGACGGCGGTAGCGCGATCGCGAACCCGGTGCCGACGAGCGTCCGCCGGCCGGGCTCCAGGACGTGCGCGTGCGCCGCCCGCAGGTCGAGGCCCGCCGATCCCGGTGTCGCGTACTCCGGAAGCGGGAGCCGGTGATCGGCAAGCCGCCGGATCAACAGACGGTCCGTCGCCGACCTCGGCCGGGCCTCGGTGCCGGTCCTCACAACAGCCTCTCCGGATCCACGTACTGCAGCTCGAAGGCCTCCGCCACGGCCGGGTGGGTGACGTTCCCATCGATGATGTTGAGCCCGCGCAGGAGCCGCCGGTCCCTGCCGCAGGCCTCCTTCCACCCCAAAGCGATGCGACGTGCGAAGGGCAAGGTCGCGTTGGTGAGGGCGATCGTCGAGGTCCGCGGCACGGCGCCCGGCATGTTGGCCACGCAGTAATGGACCACGCCGTCCACGACGTACACCGGATCGGCATGCGTCGTCGGACGACAGGTCTCGATGCACCCCCCCTGGTCGACCGCCACGTCGACGATGACCGCTCCGTCCTTCATGAGGGCCAGGTCGGCGCGCGTCACCAGGTTGGGGGCCTTGGCGCCGGCCAGCAGAACGGCCCCGATCAGCAGGTCGGCCCGGGTCAGCATCTCGCGGATGGTGTGGACGTCGGAGAAAACGCAGTCCACGTTGGCGGGCATGACGTCCTCGAGGTAGCGCAGGCGGTCCAGAGAGATGTCGAGGATGGTGACTCGCGCCCCCAGTCCGGCCGCCATCTTGGCGGCGTTGGTGCCGACCACACCGCCGCCTAGGATGACGACTTCCCCGGGTGGCGTTCCTGGAACGCCGCCGAGGAGGATGCCCCGTCCGCCGGAGAGCTTCTCCAGGTACTTCGCGCCCTCCTGCACCGACATCCGGCCCGCCACCTCGCTCATGGGCACGAGCAGGGGCAGGCCCCCGTCTTCCTCCTCGACGGTCTCGTACGCCAGCGCCACCGCGCCGCTGGCGATCATGCCGTCGGTAAGCTCGCGGCTGGCGGCGAAGTGGAAGTAGGTGAAGACGATCTGCCCGGGACGGATGCGGACGATCTCCTCGGGCAACGGCTCCTTGACCTTGAGGATCATCTCGCATTCGCCGAACACCGGATCGGGCCCGTCCCCGAGGCGGGCCCCGGCCTTCTCGTAGGCCTCGTCCGCGAACCCCGAGCCGTTTCCCGCCCCACGCTCGACCCACACCTCATGGCCGTCCCGGGTGAGGACCTCGGCCCCCACCGGGCGCAGGGCGACCCGGTTCTCCTGGCTCTTGATCTCGCGCGGCACGCCGATCCGCATGCACCCCCCGCCTTCCGCTGGCGCCCTGGACCCGCCCGGTCCTAGGAGCGGTCTCGGCTCCGGCTCCGGCCCCGGCCACCCCGCCGGTCGCGTCCGCGATCGCCGCCCCGGTCACCCACCCGATCACCGCCGCCGTTGTCGCCCTCGCCTTCGCCGCCCGCGTCGCCGGCGGGCTTCTCGAGCAGCGCCTTGCGGCTCAGCTTGACACGCCCCTGGTTGTCGATCCCGATCAGCTTGACGCGCATGATCTCGCCTTCGGAGGTGACGTCCTCGACCTTCTCGACCCGACGGTGCTCGAGCTCCGAGATGTGGACGAGCCCGTCCCGGCCCGGCAGGATCTCGACGAAGGCGCCGAACGCCGTGATGCTCTTCACCGGGCCCTCGTAGATCTTCCCGATCTCCGGCTCCTCGATGATCTTCTCGATCCTCCGAAGGCACTCCTCGCCGCCGGCCCGGTCGACCGATGCGATCCGGACGGTGCCGTCCTCGTCGATGTCGATCTTGGTCCCGGTGTCCTCCTGGAGGGCGCGGATGATCTTGCCGCCGGAGCCGATCACGTCGCGGATCTTGTCCTTGGGGACCTTGATGCTGAGGATCGCCGGTGCGTGCATGCTGATCGACTCGCGCGGCTCGCGGATGACCGCATCCATCTTGCCCAGGATGTGCATCCGCCCCTCACGCGCCTGCGCCAGCGCCTGCTCGAGGACCTCGAAGGACACCCCCTTGATCTTGATGTCCATTTGAAAGCCGGTGATCCCGTCGCTCGTGCCGGCGACCTTGAAGTCCATGTCCCCCAGGTGATCCTCGATCCCCAGGATGTCGCTCAGGACGGAGACGCGCTCCCCCTCCTTCACCAGGCCCATGGCGATCCCCGCGCACGACTTCCGCAGCGGAACCCCGGCGTCCATCAACGCCAGCGAGCCCGAGCAGACGGTGGCCATGGACGAAGAGCCATTCGACTCGAGGATGTCGGAGACGATCCGGATCGTGTAGGGGAAGTCGTCGTGCGCCGGCAGGAGCGAGCGCAGGCTGCGCTCGGCCAGGGCGCCGTGGCCGATCTCGCGGCGGCCGGTGCCGCCGAAGCGCCCGACCTCGCCCACCGAGAAGGGCGGGAAGTTGTAGTGCAGCATGAAGGTCTTGTCCCACTTGGGATCGAGGTCGTCGATCATCTGCTCGTCCGACGACGTCCCGAGCGTCACGACCCCGAGCGATTGCGTGCTGCCGCGCGTGAACAGCGCCGATCCGTGGGCTCGCGGAAGGATTCCGACCTCGATCTCGATGGAACGGATGTCCTTCGGCCCGCGCCCGTCGGCACGGCTGCCTTCGTCCAGGATCTGATCGCGCATCACCCTGTACTCGACGTCATCGAAGCTCTTGCGGATCAAACGCTCGCGCGAGGCGTAGTCCTCGCCCAGCTTCTCGGCGAAATGGGCCTCGACCTCGTCGCGGACGCGATTCAGGGCCTGGTCGCGTTCCTCCTTGCCGGCGATGCGCAAGGCGGCCCGGACGGGCTCCAGCGCCCGCTCCTCCACCTGCTTCGCGAGCTCGGGATCTGTCTCCGGAGCCGCCCATGCCATCGGTGGACGCGACGTCTCCCCGGCCAGCTCGACGATCACCGCGACGATCTCTCGGATCGCCTCATGACCGGCACGGATGGCGCCGAGGAGCGTCTCCTCGGAGACCTCGCTGGCCGAGCCTTCCACCATCGAGACGGAGTCCGCGGTGCCGGCGACGACGACGTCGAGAGGGCTCGCATCGACTTGCTCGTTGGTCGGGTTGATGACGTACTGGCCGTCGGCCATTCCCACACGCACCGCCGCCACCGGCCCGTCGAACGGGATGCCGCTGATCGACAGCGCCGCCGCGCAACCGACGATCCCCAGGACATCGGGGTCGTTCTCGGCGTCATAGGACAGGACCTGGCAGACGAGCTGGGTCTCGTGCATGAACCCCTCCGGGAACAGGGGTCGGCACGGACGGTCGATGAGGCGCGCCGACAAGGTCTCCTTCTCCCCCGGGCGGCCTTCGCGCTTGAAGAAGCCGCCGGGGATCTTTCCGGCGGCGTACATCTTTTCGCGGTACTCCACGAACAGCGGGAACCAGCCCCGGCTCGGATCGGCCTTGGGGCTGGCCACGGCCGTGCACAGAACCAACGTGTCGCCGTACTGGACCGTTACGGCGCCCTGCGCCTGGCGGGCGACCTTGCCGGTCTCGATGATCATCGGCGTGTCGCCGACGTGCAGAGTCTTTCGGATCACGGTCATGCTCTTCTCCCTGACGGTGAGGGCGACCGGTCCATCCGGTCGCGGCGGTGCGAAACAAGCATCAGGGAAGGGAGCCGGGAAGGGCGGAAGGACTCCTGCGTAAGATATGCGGGGCGCCCGCTCGAGCTTTCGCGCGCCGCGTACATCTCACGCCGAATCCACGCCTCTCGTCTCCGCGACCTGACGCGAAGAAACGGGCGGAAGACCCGCCCGTTCCGGAAGTCACTTCCGAAGGTCCAGCTCTTGGAGGAGACGCCGGTACTCCTCGAGGTCGACACGCCTGAGGTAGTCCAGCAGACGCCGGCGGCGACCGACCATCTGGAGCAGGCCGCGCCGGCCGTGGTGGTCCTTCGGATGGTGACGGAAGTGTTCCGTGAGCTCGTTGATGCGCCGGGTGAGGATCGCGATCTGGACCTGGGCCGACCCCGTGTCGGAGTCGTGCCGCCGGTGCTCGGCGATGATCCCGGCCTTCTTGGTCGAATCGAGTGCCATCTATGCCGTCGTTCCCTGGTGGGTGCTGTGGAAGAAACCCGCGAAAGTCTAAGAAAATAAAGACGATTCGAGGATCAGGCCACCCCCGGCGCCTGGATCGGCCGGCGGTCGAGGACGGCCCGCGCCCGCTCACGGTCCGCGGCGAGCTGGGCCGCCAGCTCGGCGGGCCCCGCGAAGCGGCGGACACCGCGCAGCCGCGCGACGAACTCCACGTCCAGCCAGGCGTCATAGAGCTCCTCGCCGGGCCAGTCGAGGAGATGCACCTCGAGCCCCGCCGCCTCGTCGCCGAAGGTGGGCCGCGGGCCCAGATTGGCCATCCCCCGCCAGTCCCGTCCGTCGATGCCGGCCCGCACCGCGTACACCCCCACCGGTGGCAGGCACTTGCGGCGCTCGGTCGCCAGGTTGGCGGTGGCGAAGCCGAGCTGGCGGCCGCGGCCGACGCCGCGGACGACACGGCCCAGCGCCGAGTACGGGCGGCCCAGGCCGCGGGCCGCCGCCTCCAGGTCGCCGCTCTCGACCGCCCGCCGGACGGCCGTGCTCGACACCGCCTCCTCGCCGACCGCCACGGGCCCCACCACGTCGACCTGGAAGTCGAGCTCGGCGGCGAGGCGCCTGAGGGTCTCGACATCCCCCTTGCGGTCCTTGCCGAAGCCGTGGTCGTAGCCGATCACCAGCTCCCCGACCCGCAGCCGGTCGACCAGGACCTCGCGCACGAAGCGGGGCGGGGACATCTCGCGAAGGGCCGGGGTGAACGGCAGGACGTGAACGTAGTCGAGCTCGAACAGCGGCCAGAGCAGCAGCTTCTCCCCGGGCGTCGTGAGGAGCCGCGGGGCGCGCTCCGGGGCGACGATCTCCAGCGGGTGCGGCTCGAACGTCACGAGCACGCTGGCCCGGTCGGCGGCGCGGGCCCGGCGCACGATCTCCCGCAGCACCTCCTGGTGGCCGCGATGGACCCCGTCGAAGGTGCCCACCGTGACGGTCGTGCGACGCCGCCCCGGCAGGTACGGCTCGCGGCTCAACGCCCCTCCCCTTCCGGATACAGGATACGCCGCGGCCGGACCCGCGCTCCCTCCGCCCCGCCCGCCACCTCGCCCAGCCCCATGAAGCCGCCCGGTCCGAACAGGACGACCCAGGCGCTGGCCGGAGCTCCGGTCACGGGCACCGCCTGGCCGCTCGCCGCCGCTTGCGCCTCGACCGGTCCCAGCTCGACCCGGGGCAGGTCGGCGACCGCTTCGGACGCCGGGCGAAGCCGGGCCTCGGCGGCGGTACCCAGCTCGTCCCACGCTACCGCGTCGGCCACGTCGAACGGACCCGACCGGAGGCGCCTCAACGCGTGGCAATAGCCGCCCGTTCCGAGCGCTTCCCCGAGGTCCCGGGCGAGCGCGCGGACGTAGGTCCCGGGGCCGCATTCGACGCGCACGTCGAGGTCGGGCCAGCGATAGCGCCGGATCTCGATCGACCCGATGTGAACCGCCACCGGCGCCAGCGCGAGCGGCCGGCCCTGGCGCGCCCGGGCGTACGCCCGCTCGCCGGCCACCTGCTTGGCCGAGAACGCCGGTGGGATCTGCTCGACGGTCCCGATCCAACGCCCGAGCGCGCGCTCGATCGCGGTCCGCTCGGGCGGCGCAGCTCCGGCGACCTCCATCCGGTCGCCCTCGACGTCGTCGGTCGTGCTCGTCCACCCGAGACGAAAGCTGGCCGCGTACGTCTTGCGGTGGGCGGCGGCGTGCGAGGCCAGGCGCGTTGCAGGGCCCACGCCGCAGACCAGGAGCCCGGTGGCGAACGGGTCCAGCGTCCCGAAATGCCCCACGCGGCGGGTTCGGAGCGCCCGCCGCACCGCCGCGACGGCGTCGTGGCTGGTCGGCCCGGCCGGCTTGTCCACCAGCAGGATCCCCACCGGGCTGGGCGGCCCGGTCACGACCCCTTCCCGGGCGGCTCGTCTTCCGGGTCCGAGGGAGGCCGCACGCGGTCCAGGATCTCCTCGATCCGGGACGCACGCTCGAGCGAGCGGTCCAGCTCGAACTCGAGCTCGGGCAGGTACCTCATCTCCACGATCGAGCCCAGACGGCCGCGCAGGAACCAGCGCGCCCGCCGCAGGGCTTCGACGGCGGCCTCCTTCTCAGCGTCGTCGCCGAGGACGCTCACGTACACCCGGGCATGGCGCAGGTCGGGGGAGACGCGGGCGTCCATGACGGTCGTGAAGCCGACTCGGGGGTCGCGCACCTCCTCCAATATCAGCCGCGCGATCTCCTGCCGGAGGAGCTCGTCGAGACGGCGCATGCGGCGATTGCGAGGAGCCATGTCGTGTTCCATCTGAAGGAGCGGGTATCGGGTTTATGACCGGAGGGCGCTCAGGATGCGCGAGGTCGAGGCGCGCGACCGAAAGCATCCGAGGCGTACGATTTGTGTACGCCGCTGGATGACTGAGAGAGCGCAACGAAGAGATCGCGCATCCTCAGCGCCCGCCGCGAGTCAGTAGATCTCCGTGTGGGTGTCGATGATACTCACCCCCGGCTCCCTATCCAGCCTCTCCCTCACCGCGTCCAGCGTCCGCTCGACGTTCCGCCGCTGGCCCGCCACGGTCGCCACGGCCAGCTCGCAGCGCTGCCACTTGTCCTGATACCCGGTTTCGGCGACGGAGATGTTGTATCGGCCGTTGCCCAGGCGATCCTTTACGCTCCGGAGGACGTACCGCTTCTCCTTGAGCGACTGGGCGCCCGCGATGTGCAGGTCGAAGATCCTCAGCCCGACGATGGCCATGCGTCACCCGGCTGCCGAAAGCTGAAGGAACGAACGGTGAGAGCTCCTACGCCAGCGTACGCTGGACTTCCTCGATCTTGTACGCCTCGATCACGTCCCCCACCTTCACGTCGTTGAATCCCTCGACAAGGATCCCGCACTCGAACCCCTCCCGGACCTCGCGGACGTCGTCCTTGAACCGCTTCAGCGACGCGATCCCACCCTCGTAGACCTCGACCCCGTCTCGAACTACGCGCACGCGGGCCGAGCGTGGGATGGCGCCGTCAGCGACGAAACAGCCCGCCACCGTACCGGTGCCCGAGATCTTGAACGTGTCCCGCACCTCGGCCGACCCGAGCACGACCTCGCGCTTCTCGGGGGCCAGCAGCCCCTCCATCGCCTTGCGGACGTCCTCGACGACCTCGTAGATGACACGGTACACCCGGATGTCGACGCCCTCGCGCTCGGCGCTCGCGCGCGCACGCGCGTCGGGGCGGACGTGGAAGCCGAGGATGATGGCATTCGAAGCGGCCGCCAGCAGGACGTCGTTCTCCGAGATCGCGCCGACGCCACGGTGGATGACCTCGACCTGAACCTCCGGTGTCGACAGCTTGGTCAGCTCGTCCGCCAGCGCCTCGACCGAGCCGCCCACGTCGCCCTTCAGGATCACGTTCAGCCGCTCGATCCGTCCGGCCTGGACCTGGGCGTAGAGCTCCTCGAGGGTGGTCGGTTCCTTGGATCGCCTGAACCCCTGCTCGCGCTGGAGCCGCTGCCGCTTCTGGGCGATGCCGCGGGCCTCCTTCTCGTCGACCAGGACGGCGAACGTGTCGCCCGCCTGCGGCACCCCGCCCAGGCCGAGCACGCGCGCGGGGCGCGAGGGGCCGGCCTCCATGATGGCGCGGTCGCGCTCGTCGAGGAGCGCCCGGACCCTGCCGTCGTAGAGCCCGCAGATGAAGGTGTCACCGACCTTCAACGTCCCGGTCGTGACGAGGACGGTCGCGACCGGTCCCATCCCCTTGTCGAGCTCCGCTTCGATCACGACCCCGCGTGCGGGACGGTCCGGGTTCGCCTGCAGGTCCAGCAGATCGGCCTGCAGCAGGATCTTCTCGAGGAGGTCGTCGACCCCCTGACCCGACTTGGCGCTGACCTCCGCGGAAAGGATGTCGCCCCCGTACTCCTCGAGCACCACATGGTGCTTGGTCAGCTCCTGCTTGATGCGGTCGGTGCGGGCATCCGGCAGGTCGATCTTGTTGATGGCCAGGATGATCGGCACGCCGGCCGCGCGCGCGTGGTCGATCGCCTCGATGGTCTGGGGCATGACGCCGTCGTCGGCCGCCACCACGAGGATCACCAGATCCGTGACCTGGGCGCCGCGGGCGCGCATCGCGGTGAAGGCCTCGTGGCCGGGCGTATCGATGAAGGTCACGCTCCGGTCGCCGTCCAGCGTCACCTCGTAAGCCCCGATGTGCTGGGTGATGCCGCCCGACTCCCCCCCGATCACGTTGGTCTTGCGGATGTAGTCGAGGAGCGAGGTCTTACCATGGTCGACGTGGCCCATGACGGTGATAACGGGCGGCCGCGCAGCAAGCCGCTCCTCCGCCTCCTCGTCGTCCTCGGGCTCGGCCAGGACGAACGCGTCCTGACGCTGAGCGGTGAACCCGAACTCCTCGCAAATCAGGCTGATGGTGTCGAAATCGAGCCGCTGGTTGAGCGTGACCATCAGCCCCAGCTCCATGCAGGCGGCGATGATCTTGGTGGCCGGCTCGCCGATCAGGTCCGCCAGCTCGGCGACCGACACGAACTCGGTCACCCGGATCAGATTCTCGGGCTCATCCTCGACCGGCTCGGCGGAGACCTCCTCCTTGCGGACGCGGCGGCGGCGGCGCTGCTTGCCCTCGATCCGCGCCATGGTGCGGCGGATGTTCTCTTCCACCGCCTTCTGATCGACCTTGCGGCGGCGGCGACGGCGGCGACGGCGGCCCGCGGACGGCGCGACCCGGCCCTCGGCGGTCCCGTCGCCGTCGGTCTCGACGGCCTCCGCCCTGGGCTCGGCCGCCGGGGCGGCGGGAACGGTCTCCGTGGCGGCTGCGGGACGCGGGGTCCGGCGGCGGCGGCGGGCCTCGTCCTGACGGCGCTTCTTCTCCTCCTCGGCGTGCTTGACCGCCTCCTTCTCCGACTCGAACTTGCCGGCCACCCGGGCCACCGTGTCCTCGTCGATCGAGGACATGTGGTTCTTCACCGGGACGCCCATCTCCTTGAGCAGATTGACCATCGCCTCGCTCGACACGTCGAAGCGACGGGCGACCTCGTAGATCCGTACCTTAGCCACTCTGATCGACCTCCTCTTTTCCTGCCTCGCCGGCGGCCGTCTCCTCGGCCAGCCGGGCCAGCCCGTCGGCGATGTGCCGGTCGGTGATCCCGAGCGCGGCCACGGCCACCCGACCGGCGAGCTCGCCGAGCTCATCCTTGGTCCATCCCTCGTACGCCGGGACGCCGGCCGTCCGCAGCCGGACGAGCAACGCTTCGCGGCGCGGGCCCGCGAGGTCCGACGCCAGCAGGACCGCGGATAGACGCCGCTCGCGTACGGCCTCCACGGTCTGTCTCACACCGACCACCACCCGCCCCGCCCGCCGGGCCTGACGAACGAGCCCGTGGGCGCGGGAGCGGAACTCCCGGTCTCGACCGTCAACGGGAGGCCTCAGATTCATCTGCGGGCTCCTCGGTCGGCGGCGCCTCCGGCTCCCCGGCCGGCGGCTCCTCGACCGGCTCCTCAACGGCCGCAGGTTCGTCCGCGGCGTCGAGCGCGGGCTCCTCGGGCTCCGGCCCCGGCGCATCCGCTTCGTCCGGCTCAGCCGGTGCCTCCTCCCCGGCTTCGGGACGCAGGCCCGCCTCCGCGGCCGGCGCGGCGGAGAGCCCGGCCTCCGCCTCGTCCTCCCATTCCTCGTCCACCTCGACGGTCAGCTCGTCGATGAGCTGCACCAGCTTGGTGGCGGTTTCGGCCCCGACCCCGGGGATCGCAGCCAGCTCGTCGTGCTCCAGGTTGATGATGTCGTCGAAGGTGCGGTAGCCTCCGGCCGCCAGCGCGGCCGCCGTCTCGGCGTCGATGCCCGGGATGTCGGCCAGCGCGAACTCCTCGTCCTCCTCCTCTACCGGAGCCGCTGCCTGCTCGGGACGGCGTCCGAACAGGGCCGCCTCCTCCTGCGCCAGATAGTCGGCCTTGCTGACCAGGTCGATCCGGTAGCCGGTCAGCTTGGATGCCAGCCGGACGTTCTGACCCGAGCGTCCGATCGCCAGCGAGAGCTGGTCCTCGGCGCAGACCACGGTGGCGCGCTTCTCCGGCGTCTCCGGCCGGACCAACGCCTCCGGGGCCTTCGCGGCAGGGGTCTCGACCGCGGCGTCGCCGGGCTCCTCGGCCGATGCCGGAGGCATGGCACGGCGGGCGGCCTCCTCACGCGAAACCTTGGCGGCCTCCTCGCGCGACACCTTGGCGGCCTCGAGCGCGGCCGCGGTCTCCTCTGGGCTGGCCGGCTGGAACGGAGCGGGTGCCGCCGTCGGGCCGCGGAACCGGGTCCGGGACTTGATCGCCCCGCTCAGCGATTCCGCGAACAGCCCCCCGTCGTCGGCTCCGCCGGGCTCCTGCAGCGTGATCTTGTAAACCTGCGCCGGCGACAGGGCCTGGGCGATGAACTCCCGCGGCTCGTCCGTCCATGGCACGATGTCGATCCGCTCGCCGCCGAGCTCCGACACCACCGCCTGCACCCGGCTCCCCTTCAGCCCCACGCAGGCCCCGACGGGGTCGACGTGCTGGTCCCGAGACCAGACTGCGATCTTCGAGCGGCTGCCCGGCTCGCGCGCGATGGCCCGGATCTCGACGATCCCCTGGAACACTTCGGGGACCTCGAGCGCGAAGAGCGCCTTGACGAAGTCGGGGTGGGTGCGGCTCAGCACGAGCTGCGGCCCCTTGTTGGTCTCGCGGATGTCGAGCAGGAGAGCGCGGATCGTCTCGCCCTGGCGCAGGTACTCGCGGCGCACCTGCTCGCGGGCCGGAAGCAGGGCCTCCGTGCGACGGTCCAGGAAAACCAGGGCGTTCCCCCGGTCCACCTGCTGGACGGTCCCCGAGACCAGCTGACCGACCTTGTCCGCATACTCCGCGCGGATCCGGTTGCGTTCCTCCTCGCGGACCTTCTGAATGATCATCTGCTTGGCGGCCTGGATGGCGTTGCGACCGAAGTCGCTCACCTCGAGCGGGATCTCGGCCACCTGCCCGGGCTGCGGCTCGGCGTCGCCCCAGGGCTCGTTCACATAGGGAAGGTCCTTCGCCTCCGCGACCGTCATTTGCCGCGAGGGGTCTTCCAGGCTCGCCTCGTCGGCGACGATCTCCTTCAGAAGGTAGATGC
>DASTFF010000034.1:0-86788 GCA_035708865.1 Gemmatimonadota bacterium
CTCGGCCTTGTTCAGGCGTGGCGAGCCCGAAGTAGAGAACGGCGGCTGCGGCCATGGTGGGCCGATCGCTCACGCGTTCAAGGCTGCGCCAGCGAACGTCGTAGAAGAATCCGCTGTCGGGCTCGTACGCGGTCGCGACCAGGGCCCGCCGCCGCCGCTCGGCCGACACCGCGAACCGCTCGGCGACGTCCGCATCTCCCGGATCGCCGCGGAACACCCGGAATGCGGCGATCGTCCGCTCGGCGTGATAGAGGAGGCTGTTGAGGTCCACCGGAATCAGCTCGGTCGTCTCGAGCGTCCGGAGGTCCGACGGGTCGCGCATCCAGCGGCTCGAGAAGTCCCAGCCGCTCTCCGCGGTGGCGCGGACGTTCCGGTAGAACGCCACCCGCTGCTCTTCCGCGAGCGACCGCCCCAGCCCGTAGTCCTCCCGATAGGACTCGGGCCTGGGCTCGGGACGGTCGTCCCAGTGCCGGTTGAGCAGGGAGCCGTCCCTCAGCCTGACCACGCGCCGGTACGCCTCGCCCGGCTCCAGCCCCTCGGCACCATCCATCCAGAACTCGTGCTCCAACTCGAGCACGTCGAGATACCTGAGCGCCCGCGTGGTGTCCGTCGCTTGCGCGTAGAGACCGACCATCGCTGCAAAGAACGGCGGCTGGCTTCGGCTTAGATAATAGGTCCGGTTGCCGTTGGGGATGTGGCCGACCGTGCGAATCAGATGGGCGAAGTTGTCGAGCATGCTCCGGACGAGGTCCGTCCTGCCGCTTTCGACGAGGCCGAGCATCGTGAAGTACGAGTCCCAGGAGTACACCTCGCGGAAGCGCCCGCCGGGGACGACGTAGGGGTTGGGAAGCGGGACCAGCGACGTGTGCGCCCCGGTGTTGTCGGCGGCGCGGGTGAGCACGGGCCAGAGCTCCCGGATGTGGTCCTCCATAGTCCGCGAGGTGTCCGCCTGGAAGTCCCCTCCGACCGGCTCGGGGAGATCGAAATGCCGGTCCACGAAGGTCCGCAGGCTGAAGCCCGCCGAGTCCCGCAGTGCGGCGTACGAGGCGACGATCTCCGCGGGAGACAGAAGCGGGCGGGCATCGGCGAACGTCTTCGAGTCGGGGAAGAGACCCGCCATCTGGACATCGTGGAAGAGAGGTCCCAGGTCACGGGAGGGTTCGTAGCGCCCACGAGCGGCCGCCTCCTGGACGACCCCCGGGTCTCTGTCCTGCGCTCCGGTCCGGCAGCCGACAGCGAGGGCGGCGGCAAGGACCAGCCCCCAGGCGGTCGACCTGAGGCGGAGCAGCATGGCCCGCCGCCCGACCATGCAGACGGGACGCGTCAGGACGCGCCCCGTCGGACGAGGGGCCTCGGCTTTGGAATCAGAACTCGTAGGTGATACCCGCCGTCACACGTCGTGGAAGGACCGGCCGGGCCAGGAAGAACGTGCTCTGGGCGCCCACGCTCTCGTCGATCCTGGGATTCCCCTCGGTGAGCGCGTTGGCGCCCTCGTCGGTGACGTTGCTGACGTCCAACCGCGCGGTCACGCCGACCTGCGGGAAGCGATACGACGCTCCCAGGTCGAGGAGCGAGTAGCTGTCCAGAACGATCGTGTTCTCGTTGTTCGAGAAGCGCTCACCGACGAAGTTGACATCCCCGTTCAACGTAAGGTTGCCGACGTCGAACGCGGCGCCGACCTCGAGGATGGTCTGGGGAATCCGGCGGACACGGTTGCCGGAGACGTCGCAAAGGGTCCCGGACGGGTTCTGGCACTCTCCGCCCACCTCGGTGAAGAAATCGGTGTACTCGGGATTCTGGAAGGTCGCCGTGCCGTTCAGCCGGAGCTCGGGCATAGGCGCCGCCACGACCTCGATCTCCGTCCCGACCGTCCGCGCCTCTCCCGCGAAGCGGGTGACGAACTCGGTCTCGCCGGTCTCGGGGTCGATCTGGACGTCGCCGCTGGGGAAATCCTGGATCTCGAGCCAGTAGACGACGGCCGAGAGACCGACCTTCGGCGACGCGATCTTGATCCCGCCCTCTATCTGGGCGATGTCCTCGGGCTCGAGCACGCCGTCCTCGCCGGCGCTGCGCACGTTGTCCATGATCGGCATCTTGAAACCGTTGGTGCCGCGGCCGTAGACCGAGACCTGATCGCTGACCTGATAGTCACCACCTACCGAGAATGCCAGCTCCTCGAAGTCGCGCTCGAACTCGTCGAAGACGCCGGTTCCGAAGTTGAGGCCCGAGTGGGCGTCGGTCCCGCCGGCGACATCGAACGACGCGGTCCGCTCGTTAAGGATGTCGAAGGTGTTGTGCTCGTACCGCGCGCCGACGTCGAGGTCGAAACGGTCGCTGAGCGCGATCTCGTCGCCCGCGAAGACGGCGGCCACGGTCGTGCTCTGCTCGGCGTTCACGTACAGCGTCAGGTACTGGCGGAAACCGTCCTCGGTGACCTCGCGGATCACCTCGCCGGCCTCGTCCAGGATCTCCAGATCCACGAACCGCGGGGCGTTCTCCACGGCGGTGACCATATCGTTGAAGTTCCAGTTCGGATCGGCCTCATAGCGAGCGAGGTACGTCCCGACGGTGATGTCGTGTCGGCCGATCTGCTTGGTTAGCTGCAGCTGATCGGAGACGTCCGACATCGGGATCTGGACGAACCACTGGCCGCCGAGACTCAGCAGGTCGTTCGCTGCGTCGAACGGCTGGCCGCTCTCGGCGAACGTCAGCCGGAAACCGGCTCCCTCCGGCGTTTCCTCGACGAACCCCGTCGCCCAGTCTTCGGCATCCACGAGCTCGAACGGCAGCATCGCGTTCCAGTAGTGGTCGACGTCCATGTATCTGAACTTGTTCTCGATCGACCAGCCCCCGCCGAGGTCGTACCCGACATCCGCCTGGAACCAGGCACCCTCCTGCCGCTGCCCGTCATCCAGGTCGAGAACGAGCTCGTCGCCGTCGGGAAGAGGCACCACCTTGCCGACCCCCTCCTCGCTGGTCAACGTCCCGTCGTCCGGGAAGCCAGGCACGAAATCCGGGTCGCTCGGGTTCTGGATCGGTAGCGGCAGATAGAAGATGTTGCTGTCGAAGAGCGCCTTGCCGTAGAACCGCACGTAGCCGTTGCCGTACACTCGCCCGATGTTGGCCTTGATCTGGCCGCCCTCGGCGGCCGTGAACCCCGGGTCACGGATCCCGTCATCGCTGCGGTAGAAGCCGCCGACGCTGTAGCGCCAGTCGGTTTGACCGACCGGCCCGTTGACATTGGCGTCGACTTTGAACATCCCCGCCTCACCGCCTCCGAAGGTGAGGATCCCCGTCGTCCGCGGCCCCCCCGTCCGGCTGAGGAAGTTGATCAGCCCGCCCGGGGCGTTGCTGCCGAAGAGCGCCGCGCTTCCGCCGCGGACGGCTTCGATCTGGCGGATGTTGTGGTCTAGGCGGACGAAGATGTCGGCGTTGACGAACGACAGCTCCGTCGAATCGTAGACCGGCATCCCGTCTTCCAGCAGCGCCACGTAGCGGAACGATCCGTCGGCCGGAAGGCCACGTGCGAAGAGGTTTCCGCCCACCTCGCCGCCGGAGCTCTCCACGTAGAAGCCGGGCACGACCTTGAGCAGGTCCGCGGTGCTGCGCGGCGCCTCGCGCGCGATGTCCTGTGGCTGGAGGGTGGTGACCGCGGTGCTCGTCTCGAGCTTGATGCGGGGCTCGCGCTGGGCGGTCGCGACGATCGTCTCCATGCCCAGGTAGTCCCGGGCGAGCACGAAGCCCTGGCTCTCCTCGCCGCCGGGCGAGACGTCTTCGGTCTCGGCCTGCGTGCGATATCCGAACGCGCGGGCCACCATCGTCTGCATGCCCGCCGGAACCTCGGGAATGACGTAGGCGCCGTTTTCGTCGGTGATGGCGCCCAGGTTCGTGCCTTCGACGACCACGGTGGCGAGCGGGACCGGCTGACCCTGCTCGTCGACGACGGTTCCGGACACGGTACCTGTCTGCGCTGAAACGGCTCGGGGGAGAAGGACAAAAATCAGAAGCGCTACGGGAAGGACAACGAACAAACGAGCTGATCGCGCCATGACCGTACTCCTTTTCTGCGGCCGCTTCTCCTTTCCTGGGTGGTGCCTGATGCACGATAGGTCCGTCTTCGTACGATTTCAACGCGTCCCGAGTGTCATCCCGGCGCGGCGGAGAGTCCGGCCTCCCGCGGATCGAAGTGGACGCGCTCCCCGAGGAACAGTCGCCGGTCCGGATTCCAGGGGAAGAAGATCACCACCGTGAACGCGACCCGCTGTCCGGTGGCCTCGAACTCGAGCCAGTCGCCGACGTGGGTGCCGGACAGGCGCGCCTCTTCGCACACTCCCTGGGGCCCGATCACGATGTCGGTCAGGTCGAAAGCGACATCGGGGAAGGCGCCCAGCAGCTGGGTGTAGAAACGCCGCGCCCCGGCATGACCCTCCCAGCGATGGCCGGTGGGGACGACCTCGTAGACGCAGTCCGAGGTCAGGGTCGAGACGAGCCCCTCCAGGTCGCGGGCGTCCTCGGCGAGCGAGTGTTTCTTCCACAGCTTACGGATCTCGGCGTACTCCTCCGGATCGCACGGCCGCCGGAGCAGCCCGACCACGCGTTCATGGCTCACGTTCGCCCCCTATTCCAGCTTGTATCGCGGCAGCGTCATCACCACCGACTGGACGCCCTCGGCCAGGGTCGGGTGGATCGCTTCGGCGTCCACGATGGCGCGCGCCGAAGCCCCGGCCTGCATCAAAGCCACGAAAATGTGGATGAGCTCCCCAGCCTCGGCCCCGACGATGGCGGCCCCCAACACGCGTTCGGTCTCCGGATCGAGCAGGACCTTCAGGATCCCGGCCGTCTCGTCGGTTTCGATCGCCCGGGCGATGTCGCCAAATGGCATCGTGGCCACCTCGCACACCACCCCCGTCGCCTTTGCATCGCGCACGGAAAGCCCGACCCTGGCCACCTGGGGATCGGTGAAGACGCAGTAGGGGATGAGTCGGTGGCTCCGGTCGCGGCCTTCGTTCCCGAGCAGGATGTCGTACAGGATCCGGTGGTCGTCCCACGACGTGTGGGTGAACTGGGGCCCGCCGGTGATGTCGCCCACGGCATAGACTCCTTCGACGCTCGTCCGGTAGTCGTCGTCGACCTCGATGAACCCCCTCTCGTCCAGCTCGATCCCCGCGGCGTCGCACCCCAGTTCATCGGTGTTGGGGCTCCGGCCGGTGGCCACGAGCAGGTGGGTCCCCTCAACCGGGGCGCCCGTTTCGAGCTCCACCGTGATCCCGGCTGCGCCGCGCTTCCTCCCGGCCGCGCTCGCGCCAGCCGCGGAAACACGCTTCGCCGCCGCATCCAGATGGAGCGTGATACCCTCCTCACGGAAGACGTCCTCGATGGCTTCCGAGATGTCCTCATCCTCGCGGTCGAGGAGGTGGGGCGAGCGGTTCACGATCGCGACTTCGCTGCCGAAGCGGCGGAACATCTGGCCGAACTCGCAGCCGACGTAGCCCCCGCCCAGAACGACGAGACGCCCCGGGATCTCCCGGAGCTCCATGATCGAGGTGCTGTCGAGCCATTCCACACCGTCGAGCCCGTCGACGGGCGGGATCGAGGGGCGGGCACCGGCGTTGACGATGACGACCGCCGCGCGGTGCCGCTCGCCGCCGACTTCGATCTCGCGCGGGCCGGCGAAGCGCGCCTCCCCGTCGACCAGGATCAGGTTCTCGGTCGACTCCAGGCTCTCCCGCTGGCGATCCCGCTTCGACCGCACGATCCCGTCCTTGCGGTCGACCACGGCCGCCAGATCCACACGGACCCCCTGGACCTCGACCCCCAGCCGTCCCGCCCGCCGGGCGACGTGCGCGGCACGCGCGCTGGCCAGCATCGTCTTGGTCGGCGTGCACCCCTCGTTGATGCAGGTACCGCCGACGTACTCGCGCTCGACGAGCAGCGTGCGCCGGCCGGTGCCGGCGAGCCGACGCGCCAGCGGCGAACCGGCCTGGCCGGCCCCGATGATGATCACGTCGTGGTCCACGGCACCTCCAGGAAGGGGCAGGTCTCACTTCGAGGCGGATCGCCAGGCCGGTATAGCCGACCGGACGGCCGGTTGCAAGCCGCGCCTACCCGCCGCGTTGTGGGTCTGAACGGCGATCGCGGCTGTAGATTGACCGCGACATCACCTGTGGATCCCGAGAGCGGAGGAGAGAGCGCATGGCCGGACGCTTCTGGCTGGTGAAGTCGGAGCCCTCCACGTACTCGATCCATGACCTGGAGCGGGACGGCACGACGGAATGGTGGGGTGTTCGCAACTACAAGGCGCGCAACTACATGCGTGACACGATGGAGATCGGAGACGGAGTCCTGTTCTACCACTCGAACGCCGACCCCCTCGGCGTCTACGGGCTCGCCGAGGTGGCCTCGGAGGCGCATCCCGATTCCAAGCAGTTCGAGGAAGGGCACGCGTATCACGATCCCGATTCGGACCCCGCCCGGCCGACCTGGTGGTGCGTCGATCTGCGGCACGTGGAGACGTTCCCCAGGCCGGTGACCCGGGAGCGCCTGAAGACGACCGCGGGCCTGGAAACGATGTCGGTCCTAAAGCGCGGAAACCGGCTTTCGGTCACCCGCGTCGAGCCCGCCGAGTACGAGATCGTGCGCCGGCTGGCGCGAACCTGAGACGGCCCTTGCTGGGCGCCGGGGGCTGTCCTAGAATGCGGCCCATGACCCGCTCGGTCCCCTACTTCGCGGCCCTGCTTCTCGCGGGCGCCCTCCTGGGTCCCGCCCCTGGTGGGTACGCCCAGCAGGCCGTCGACGAGCCGACCACCGGCGTCGCCGGCTCCGAGGAGGCGCAGCGCCGGGCGGTCCTCTCGGCCCTGGACCGCGCCGAGGTCCGGCGGGTCGCCACCACGGCCGGCCTCGACCTGGAGGCGGCGCGTGCGAACGTCCGGCTCCTCGAGGGCGAGCGCCTCGACCGGGCCGCCGGGCAGGCCCGCGTGCTGGAGGAGCGCGCCCAGTTCGGCACCATCTCCTCGACCACGCTCGTCATCCTTCTCCTCATCACCATCCTGCTGATCGTCGTCATCCAATCCTGACCTGCTCCATGGTGGCTCCGGCCGCCCCGCCCATTGACCCCGCCGAAGCGCGGGGCATAGACTCGAACCTCCGACGAACCCGACACCCCCAACTCCCAGGAGGTGGCATGACAAGGCGACTGTCGTGGGCCGTAACGATCACTCTGGCGATGCTCTCAGCCGGCGCCGGAACGGCGTTCGGCCAGCAGGCCGGGGCGTCGGCCGACGGAGAGGAACTCCAGATCGCACAAGCGGACCCGCAGGCGGCCGACCGGCAGGTCCTGAGGGATTTCCTGGGGCGCGATGAGGTCCAGCGTGTCGCGCGCACCTCAGGTGTGGACCTGGGCGACGCGGAGCGCGGCCTCCTGGCCCTGGAAGGCGAGCGGCTCTCGCGCGCGGCTGATCAGGCCCGCGCCATCGACCGCGAGCTGGGCGCCGCCCAGGGGGAGATCCGCCTTTCGGCGACCGTCATCATCATCATCCTCCTGCTGATCATCATCATCGTCGTGGCTGCTTGATCGGCACCCGTGATGACGTGACCTACGGTCTTCGCGCTGGTCCGGACGCCCGAGCCTCTGTTAGCTTCCGTCCTCGAGGGTTCGGGCCGCCCTGACAGGGTCGAGAGCCCCCAGGCCAGGGAGCGTGCGATGACCGCGGTGCTCACGAGCGGGCGATTTTACGGAGAGACCCTCCGCCGCAGCCGATCCGACCGGTTCACCCTCAGCGAAGTCCGCTTTCCCGGGGAGTTCCAGATCCCCGCGCACGCGCACGAGCGACCCATCGTCAACTTCGTCCTTACGGGAACCTACACCGAGATCTGGGGGCGCCGGCGGCGCGAGTGCACGCCGGCGGAGACGCTCTTCCATCCAGCCGGCCTCGTTCATTCGGAGCGTTTCTCGGCGGCTGGCGCGCGGTGCCTGGCCGTCGAGTTCGATCCGCAGGGCCTGGGGCTCGACGAGGACGTGAGCATGCCCTCGGGGCACGCGGTCTTTCCCCCTGGGCGCTGGAGCTGGATCTGCACCCGGCTCCTGCGTGAGCTCCGCGACTGGGACGGCCTCTCCGTGCTGGTCGTGGAGGGCCTGCTGCTGGTGCTGCTCTCAGGGGTGGCTCGTCGCGAGAGCGTGGGCCTCGATCCTCCGCCGCCGTTCGTGCGCCGGGCCCGCGAGCTCCTGAGCGACCGGTTCACGGAACCGCTCCGGATCGCCGAGGTCGCAGACGAGGTCGGTGTCCACCCGAGCTCCCTCGCGCGTGCCTTCCAGCACCACTACCACTGCACCCCGGGCGAGTTCGTGCGTCAGCTCCGGGTCGACCTCGCGGCGCGGCGCCTGGCGCTGCCGGAGGCCTCGCTCGCTTCGATCGCCCGTGAGACCGGCTTCAGCGATCAGAGCCACTTCAGCCGAACGTTCAAGGGTGCCACCGGAATGACCCCCGGAGCCTTCCGGGACCTCGTTTCCGGAAACTGACCGCGCCCGTCGTAGCGGGTTGCCGGCGGCGGACGACCGGATAGGTTCACCGCTCGTGCGCGTCGGCTCCCTTTCCCGATCCCTGCTCATCGCGGCCCCGGTCGTCCTCGTCGCGTTCGGTGCGGCACAGGCCCAGTCGGAGGCGAGCTCGAGCGCCGTCCAGCGGGCGGACTCGACCGCGGTCGAGCGCGTGCTACGGATCCTGGAAGAGATCCCGCTGGTGGACGGCCACAACGACCTGCCGTGGCAGATCCGCGAAAAGGCCGGCGGCGATCTGGATTCGCTGGATATCGGCGAGCCCCAGCCCGCTCTTCACACCGATCTCGAGCGGCTGCGGCAGGGCCGGGTCGGCGCTCAGTTCTTCGCCGCCTATGTGCCATCCGACCGCATCGCCGACGGGGCGACCCGCTTCGCCCTCATGCAGATCGACCTCATCCACCGCTTGGCCGAGCGCTACCCGGAGACCTTCCTGTACGCCACGACGGTCGCCGACATCGAGCGGGCCCATGACGAAGGGCGTATCGCCGCGCTGATCGGCGTCGAGGGCGGCCACGCGATCGAAGGGTCGCTCGACGTCCTGCGCGGGCTCTACGATCTCGGCGCCCGCTACATGACGCTGACCCACTGGAAGAGCACGGCCTGGGCCGACGCCGCCACCGACCGTCCGCTTCACCGGGGACTCGCGCCGTTCGGCGAGGACGTGGTCCGCGAGATGAACCGGCTCGGGATGCTGGTCGATCTCAGCCACGTCTCCGACTCGACGATGATGGATGCGCTCCGGATCACCGAGGCACCGGTCATCTACAGCCACTCCTCCGCGCGCGCGCTGGCCGGCCACACGCGGAACGTGCCGGACGCCATCCTGCGAGCGGTCACCGCGAACGGCGGCATTGTCATGGTCAACTTCTCTCCCGGCTTCATCAACGAGGAGACCCGCCTTCACAACGAACGCGCCGACAGCCTTCTCGACAGCCTGCGGGTGGCCTTCTCCAACGATTCGTCGAGAGTTCGCGAGGCCTTCGGGCGCTGGCTCGAGGAGAGCCCGGCCCCGAGGGCGACGCTCTCCCAGGTGGCCGACCACGTCGACCACATCGTCGAGGTCGCGGGCATCGACCATGTCGGTCTGGGATCCGATTACGACGGGATCGACCATGTCCCGGTGGGGCTAGAGGACGTCTCGCGCTTCCCCGATTTCCTCGCGGAGCTCGTGGCCCGCGGCTATTCGGACGCGGACATCGGCAAGCTCGCCGGCGGCAACTTCCTGCGTGTGATGCGCGAGGCCGAGGCCGTGTCCGCCCGCCTGCGGCAGCAGCGCGGTCCCTACGTCGGCACGATCCGGCCCGAGGTCCCCCCCGAGGAGGGAGCCGCGGGCTCATGAGCGGCGCGCGGTTCGGCGACCTCGACCGGCTCTGCGTGAACGCGCTCCGGGCGCTCTCCATCGACCAGCCCCAGGCGGCCAGGTCCGGCCACCCGGGGCTCCCCCTGGGCGCCGCCCCGATGGCGTACGTCCTGTGGCAGAACTGGCTGAAGCACAGCCCCGACGAGCCGTCGTGGCCCGACCGCGACCGGTTCGTCCTCTCCGGTGGCCACGGCTCGGCGCTCGTCTACTCGCTCCTGAACATCACCGGCTACGACCTCCCGATGTCGGAGCTCGAGCGTTTCCGGCAGTGGGGCTCGAAGACCCCGGGGCACCCCGAGAGCCACCTGACGCCGGGCGTCGAGGCGACGACGGGCCCCCTCGGACAGGGGATCTCGAACGCGGTCGGAATGGCGATCGCCGAGCGCTGGCTGGCCCATCACTTCAACCGCCCCGGCTTCGAGATCATCGACCACTGGACGTACGTGATCGCCTCGGACGGCGACCTGATGGAGGGCGTCGCCCAGGAGGCGAGCGCAATTGCCGGCTTCTACAACCTGGGACGGTTGATCGTCCTCTACGACTCCAACCAGGTGACGCTCGACGGCCCGCTCTCCCAGTCGACGCGCGAGGATACCGCGAAGCGGTACGAGGCCTACGGCTGGCACGTCCTCGAGGTCGAGGACGGCAACACCGACCTCGAAGCGATCGACGACGCGATCGCGGCCGCGCGCGCGAACACCGGCCAGCCTTCACTGATCATCGTCGACACCACGATCGGCTACGGATCGCCCAACAAGGCGGGGACCCACCAGGCGCACGGCGAGCCGCTGGGCGAGGAGGAGGTGGTCCTGACCAAGAAGGCGCTGGGCTGGGAGTGGCCCAACCACACCTTCTACGTGCCGGCCGGGGTCAGGGAGCACATGGACGCGACCGGCCGCGGCCGCGACGCCCGGAACGCCTGGGAGGAGCGCTTTGCGGCCTGGGCCGAAGAGCACGCCGACCTCGCCGAGGCCTGGCGACTGGCCTGGTCGGACGGCCTCCCCGAGGGGTGGGACGCGGACCTCCCGACGTGGAAGCCGGGCGAGAAGGAGGCCACAAGGGCCGCGGCCGGCAAGGCGCTGAACGCGCTGGCCACCAGGGTCCCGTGGCTGATCGGCGGCGACGCTGACCTGGCGGGATCCACCAAGACCACGCTCAAGGGCGAAGCCGACTTCAACGGCCAGACCGGCGCAGGACGGAACTTCCACTACGGGGTTCGCGAGCACGCGATGGGGTCGATCTCCAACGGCATGGCGTACCACGGCGGGGTGCGCCCCTTCTGCGCGACGTTCTTCGTCTTCAGCGACTACATGCGCCCGGCGGTCCGGCTGGCCGCGCTCGGCGAGCTGCCGGTCATCTTCCACTGGACGCACGACTCAGTCGGGATCGGCGAGGACGGCCCCACCCACCAGCCGATCGAGCACCTGGCGTCCTTGCGGGCGATGCCCAACATGACCGTCGTCCGGCCCGGGGATCCCAACGAGGCGGCTGCGGCGTGGCGCTGGGCCCTGACCCACACGGATGGGCCGGTCGCGCTGGTCTTGAGCCGCCAGAAGCTGCCGGTCGTCGACCGCACCGGACGGCCGCCGGCGAGCGAGCTGGCGAAGGGCGCCTACGTCCTGTCGGATCCGCCCGACGGCGAGCCCGAGGCGATCGTGATCGCCACCGGCAGCGAGGTGTGGGTCGCGCTCGAGGCGCAGACGCTGCTGGCCGAGGAAGGGATCCGCACGCGCGTCGTCTCCATGCCGTCATGGGAGCTCTTCGAGGCCCAGCCGCCCGAGTACCGGGACCAGGTGCTCTCGCCCTCGATCACCGCGCGCGTCTCGGTCGAGGCGGCCGCCTCGCTCGGCTGGGAGCGGTGGGTCGGCGACCGTGGCCGGATCATCGCGATCGACCGCTTCGGCGCCTCGGCGCCAGGCGAGGTCAACTTGGAGGAGTTCGGGTTCACCCCCGAGCGGATCGCCCGCGAGGTGCACGCGTCGGTCGGCCAGCCCGCCCACGCCTGAGACTCCTCCGGCCTCGGTTCACTGCTTGTCTGACGAGGACGTGATCAGGTTGTCCTACGTTCCTGCTTGATCTCTCGACTGCACCAGGTGCTCTGAACGCCGCTTCGCAGGTCGCTCGAACCGGCAAAGCGTTATCATGACCTCATGATCGTCGCCTTCGGCTGCGACCACGCGGGGTTCGTGCTCAAGCCGCGCCTCCTCGAGGCGATCGCCGACGCCGGCCACGAGGTCCTGGACTGCGGGGCCCACGAGCTGATCCCCGACGACGACTATCCGGACTACGCCCGCGCGGTCGGGGAGGCGGTGGCCTCGGGTCGCGCGGAACGCGGCGTCATCGTCTGCGGCAGCGGGGTCGGGGTCGCGGTCGCGGCCAGCAAGATCCCGGGGATCCGGGCCGCCATGTGCCACGACACGTACAGCGCCCGCCAGGGGGTCGAGCACGACGCGATGAACGTCCTCACGCTGGGGGCGCGCGTGGTGGGCCCGGAGCTCGCGGCCGAACTCGTCCACGTCTTCCTGAGAGCGGCCTTCTCGGGCGTCGAGCGGCACCGCCGGCGGCTGGCCAAGGTCGAGGCGCTGGAGCGCGACACCCGCCGCGAGGGGCCCGGAGAGTTGTAAGCCGTCCTACGTGCGGGAGCCCGCCGCCCGCGCTAGCTTGCCTTCAGCCCGACTTCCGGCAACCCATCCGGGGAGGCCCCCCATGCCCAATCCGCTCCTGCGACTCCGCGAGCTGGGCCAGTCGGTCTGGCTCGACTACATCCGGCGCGACCTTTTCGACGGCGAGCTCGAGCGCCTGATCGAGGAGGACGGCCTTGCCGGGATGACGTCCAATCCGACCATCTTCGACAACGCGATCAGCGACACCCAACTCTACGACGACGTGATCCGCGAGTGCGGAACCGACATGCAGCCGGACGAGATCTTCGAGCATCTGGCGGTCGCCGACGTCCGCGAGGCGGCCGATCACTTCCAGCCGCTCTTCGATCGCACCCAAGGCCAGGACGGGTTCGTCTCGATCGAGGTCCGGCCAGCCCTCGCCAACGACACCGCGGGCACGATCGAGGAGGTGCGGCGGCTCTGGACGTCGTGCGACCGCCCCAACGTGATGGTCAAGATCCCGGGGACACGGGAAGGGATCCCGGCCATCCGGCGGTGCCTGGCCGAGGGGATCAACATCAACATCACGCTCCTCTTCTCGGTCGAAATGTACCTGGAGGTCATGGACGCCTGGTTCGAGGCCTTCGAGGGGCGGGTCGAGGCCGGCCAGCCGGTCAACGGGCTCTGTTCGGTGGCGAGCTTCTTCGTGAGCCGCGTCGACAGCAAGGTGGACAAACAGCTCGAAGCGCTTCTCGAGCGAGCCTCGGGCAAGGAGAGCGAGCGGATCCGCGGCCTTCTCGGCCGGGCCGGGATCGCCAACGCGAAGATCGCCTACCAGCGGTTCGAGGAGCGCTTCCGCACGGACCGGTTCGCCGCGCTGGAGAAGGAGGGCGCCCGGCTCCAGCGCCCGCTCTGGGCCTCCACGTCGACCAAGAACCCTGACTATCCGGACATCTACTACGTCGACAACCTGATCGCGCCCGACTCCGTCAACACGCTGCCGCCCGACACGCTGGACGCGTTCCGGGACCACGGGGATCCCGAGGTGCGCATCTACGATGGCCTGGACGAGGCGCGGCGGGTGATGGACGAGCTCGACGAGCTGGGGATCGACTTCGGCCAGGTCACCGACGAGCTGGAGACGGAAGGGATCGAGAAGTTCGGCAAGTCGTACGACGCGCTCCTCGAGACGATCCGCGAGGAGCGGGCCCGGGTCACGACGTAGGCCAGGGGCCGATGCCGCTGATCGACATCGCCCGCGCGCTCGGCTTCTCGTTCACCTCGGGCGTCAACCTTTACGCCACGGTCGCCCTTCTCGGCCTGACCGCCAGGTACGGCTGGGTCGAGCTCCCCCCGCAGTTCCAGGTCTTCGACAACGATCTCGTGATCTATGGCGCGCTCGGCATGTACCTGATCGAGTTCCTCGCCGACAAGATCCCGTGGGTGGACTCGATGTGGGACGCCGTCCACACGGTCATCCGGCCGTTGGGTGGAGCGCTGGTCGCGGTGGCGGCGGTGGGCGAGGCCTCGCCCGCGGTGGAGGGGCTGGTGGCGGTCCTGGGTGGCTCGGTCGCGGCGACCAGCCATTTCGCGAAGGCCGGCTCGCGAGCGGCCGCCAACACCTCGCCCGAGCCGGTGACGAACTCGGTCCTGAGCTTGCTCGAGGACCTGTTCGTGTTCGGCCTGGGTATCCTCGCCCTCCTCTTCCCGGTCGTGGCGCTCGTCCTCGTCCTCCTCCTGCTGGTCGCGATCCTGTTCTTTTCGGTCCGGCTGTACCGCGCCGCGCGGCGGTGGCTGGGCCGCGCGCGCCCGGCCTCGGCCGGCGTCTGACCCCGTTCTCGGCCCTGGACCCCGACGCGGAGGTACTGCCCGGATGAGCTCCGAATTCGGCCTCGTCGGGATGGGCACGATGGGGGCGAACCTCGCCCTGAACCTGGACGACCACGGCGTGCCGGTGTCGGTCTGGGACATCCGCGCCGAGGCGGTCCGCCGGTTCCTGTCCGAGCACCCTGAGCGGGCATTCGCCGGCGCCGAAAGCCTGACCAGCCTGGTCGCTTCGCTGAAGCGGCCGCGCCGGATCCTCCTCATGATCCCCGCCGGGGAACCGGTCGAGCAGACGATCGGCGCGCTGGAGCCGCACCTCGAAGAGGGCGATGTCCTGCTGGACGGCGGGAACTCCCACTTCGCCGACACCGAACGCCGCGGCCGTCGGCTGGCGGGGCGGGGTGTCCACTTGCTGGGCGTCGGGGTGAGCGGCGGGTCCGAGGGCGCCCGCCACGGCCCGTCGATGATGCCGGGCGGGGCGCACGAGGCGTGGGAGGAGGTCCGCCCCGTTCTCGAGGCCATCGCCGCCCGCACGTCGACGGGTCCGTGCGTGGCCTACCTGGGCTCTGGCGGCGCCGGCCACTTCGTCAAGATGGTCCACAACGGGATCGAGTACGCGGACATGCAGGCGATCGCCGAGGCGTACGACTTCCTGTCCCGCGGGCTGGGGTACGACGCGCCGCGCCTCGCGGAGACCTTCGGCGGCTGGAACGAGGGCGAGCTGGAGTCGTTCCTGCTCGAGATCACGGCGGCGATCTTCCGCGTCACCGACGAATCCTCCGGCGAGCCGCTGGTCGAGCGCGTCCTGGACGAGGCCGAGCAGAAGGGGACCGGCCGATGGACGGCGACCACGGCGCTCGAGCTGGGGGTACCCGTCCCGTCGATCGTGGCCGCCGTGGACGCGCGCGTCGTCTCGAGCCGCCGGGCGGAGCGGCGGGCCGCGAGCGGGCGATTGGGCGGTCCCGCCTTCGCCCTGCCCACCCTGGAGCGCGAGGACCTGGCCGAGGACGCGCGACAGGCGCTCTACGCTTCGCGGATCTGCGCCTTCGCCCAGGGGATGGACCTCATCCGCCAGGGCTCGGCGGAGCACGGGTGGGGAATCCCCGCGGCCGAGGTGGCCCGCGTCTGGACGGGCGGCTGCATCATCCGCGCCCGGCTCCTCGAGCCGATCCGCGAAGCGCTGCTCCGGGATCCGGAGCTGCCCAACCTGCTGCTCGACGAGCGCCTCGGCCGGGCGGTGGAGCAAAACCAGGGCGGGTGGCGCCGGGCGGTGGCCTCGGCCGCCCGGATCGGCCTGCCGGTGCCGTGCTGGAGCGCGGCGCTGGCCTACTTCGACGCCTTCCGCACGGAGCGACTTCCACAGAGCCTGACCCAGGCCCAGCGCGACTGGTTCGGCGCCCACACCTACCATCTGCTGGACGACCCGGAGGGCGCACCGGTCCACACCGACTGGGCGGCGCTGGCGGCGGAGGCCCGCGCGTGAGCAAGCGGGTGATTCAGGCGCGCCCGACGGTCCGTCCGGGCAAGTACCAGATGCCCAAGGTCCGCGGCTGCACGTTCGTGATCTTCGGCGCCACCGGCGATCTGACCGAGCGCAAGCTGATGCCGGCCCTCTACCGGCTGGCCCGCAAGCGGTGCCTGGGAGGGGAGTTCCGGGTCCTCGGCGTGAGCCGTGGCCAGATGTCCGACGGCACGTTCCGCACCAAGATGCGGGAGGCGGTCAGCGAGCACGTCCGTGAGCTCGACGCGGGGCTGTGGGATCGTTTCGCCGAACGGCTCCACTACATGGCCGCCGACCTGAAGGACGAGGGCGCCTACCGCGAGCTGGCCCGCCGGATGGAGGAGATGGGGGTCGGCGAGGCCGCCGCGGGGAACCACCTCTTCTACCTGGCCGTGCCGCCTTCCCTGGCGCCCGACATCGTGCGCGGGCTGGCGTCGGCGAACCTGACCGGGGAGGGGAAGGGGTATACGCGCATCATCATCGAGAAGCCTTTCGGCCGCGACCTCGAATCGGCGCGCCGGCTGAACGAGGAGATCGCGCGCCATTTCCGTGAGTCGCAGGTGTACCGGATCGACCACTACCTGGGCAAGGAGACGGTCCAGAACATCCTCGCGTTCCGGTTCGGGAACACCATGTTCGAGCCGATCTGGAACCGCAACTACGTCGATCACGTCCAGATCACCGCCGCCGAGACGATCGGCGTGGGAGACCGTGGCGGATTCTATGACAACACGGGCGCCCTCCGCGACATGATCGCCAACCACCTGCTCCAGCTCCTCACGCTGACCGCCATGGAGCCGCCGATCGCCTACGACGCGCACTCGGTGCGCGAGGAGAAGGTCCAGGTCCTGCGGTCGATCCCGGTCATGAGCGCGGCCCAGGTCGAGCGCCGGGCGGTGCGCGGCCAGTACGGTCCCGGAGCGATCGACGGGAAGCCCGTCCCCGGCTATCGCGAGGAGGAGGGGATGCCGCCCGACTCGACGACCGAGACCTATGCCGCCGTCGAGCTGAGCGTCGAGAACTGGCGCTGGGCGGGGGTCCCGTTCTACGTGCGAACGGGGAAGCGGCTCGGGCGCGACCTCACCGAGATCGCGGTCATCTTCAAGCCGACGCCCCACACGCTCTTCCAGACTACCGACGACCGCGTCCCGCCCAACGTCATCGTGATCCGGCTGAAGCCCGACGAGGGGATCGACGCGACGTTCAGCGCCAAGATCCCCGGCCAGGGGATGCGGACCACGCGCGTGCGGCTGGAGTTCGACTACGAAGAGGCGTTCGGCGTCGAGCTGCCGGACGCCTACTGGACGCTGCTGCTGGACGCCATGGAGGGGGACGCGACCCTGTTCACGCGGGGGGACGAGGCCGAGGCCCAGTGGCGGCTGATCACCCCGATCCTCGAGGCGTGGGGCGACCAGGAGCCGCCGCCCTTCCCCGACTACGCCGCCGGAAGCCAGGGGCCGGAGGCCGCCGCCCGCCTGACCGCGCGGAACGGCCACGTCTGGCGCGACATCGTCGCCGCAACGGACCACTCGGTCCCGGACGCCCGGCCCCAGGCCGTCCCCTAGGCCGGCCATGCCCTCGACCGCGGACCCGCGGATCTACGGCGACGTGGAAGCGCTCCGCGACGCAGCCGCCGAATCGATCGTGGAGATCGGAGCGCGAGCGGTGGCCGAGCGGGACCGCTTCCGCTGGGTGATGACGGGCGGGTCCACCATCGAGCCCGTCTACGAGCGCCTGGCCGGACCGTCCTTTCACGGCCGGCTGGCGTGGGAGCGGGTCGAGGTGTTCTTCACCGACGAGCGGTGCGTAGCGCCCAGCCACCCCGACAGCAACTACGGCATGGCGAGGCGGGCACTCCTCGACCGCGTGCCGATCCCGTGCGCGGGTATCCATCGCATGGCCGGTGAGGACCCGAACCACGAGCGGGCGGCGATCGAGTACGAGCACCGGATCCGCCAGGCGCTGCTGATCGGGCGCGGGGAGCCCCCGGATTTCGATCTCGTCCTCCTCGGAATGGGGGCCGACGCCCACGTGGCCTCCCTGTTTCCCGGCGATCCCCAGGTCATGGTCGACGAGCGGCTGGTGGTCGCGGTCGAGCACGACCGCGACCCGCCACCGCGGGTCGACCGGCTGTCGCTGACCGCGCCGGCGCTGAGTGCCGGCCGGGCGACGTTGTTCGTCGTCGCGGGGGCGGGAAAGGCGAAGGCCGTCAGGGCCGCCCTCGAGGGCGCCGCCGAGCCGGCCCGGGCTCCGGCCCGTCGCGTGACCCCCGCCGAGCCACCCGTCTGGCTGCTCGACGGCTCCGCTGCCGCGGAGCTCGACCGGTGAGTCCGGCCGGATCCGCCGTCCTGGCCGGTGACGTCGGCGGCACCAAGATCATCCTCGCCCTGGCCCGACCCGCCACGGACGGAGTCGAGATCCTGGCCGAGAGCCGCTACGAGAGCGACGAGCACGGCAGCCTGGCGGCGGTGGTCGGCACGTTTCTCGAGGCTCACCGGAGCGCGCTGGGAGACGACCGGGTCGAGCGGGCTTGCATCGGGGTCGCCGGTCCAGTCCTCGGCGACGAGTCGGTCCTCACCAACCTGCCCTGGTCCGTGGACGCCGACGTCCTGGAGCGCGATCTGGGGATCCGCGACATCGTGTTCCTGAACGACCTGGAGGCGACCGCCTACGGTCTCGCCTCCCTGGGCGCGGATCGCCTGGCGACCCTCCACGCCGGCCGGCCGCGCGGTACCATCCGTGCGGTGATCGCCGCCGGGACGGGTCTCGGCGCGGCGATCCTCTCCGAGGCCGAAGGCCGGCCCCGCGCACTGCCGACCGAGGCCGGGCACGTGGACTTCGCCCCCCGGGACGCAGAGGAGGACGCCCTCCTGGCATGGCTGCGCGAACGCCATGGAAGGGTCAGCGTGGAACGCGTCGTCTCCGGCCCCGGACTGGTCGCGATCTACGAGTTCCTCCATGAGACGGGGCGGCTGAAGGAGCCGGCCTGGCTCGCCGAGCGGCTCGCCGCGGCCGAGGAGCAGGGAGAGGTGATCTCCCGGACGGCCCTCGCCGGCAAGGCTGCCATCTGCGAGGAGGCGCTGGCCCGCTTCGTCGGCGCCTACGGAGCGGCGGCCGGGAACCTGGCCCTTTCCTGCCTCTCCCTGGCCGGGCTATACGTAGGGGGAGGAATCGCGCCCGACATCCTTGCCGCCCTCCGGAACGGCCGTTTCCGGAGGGCTTTCCTCGACAAGGGCCGGATGCGGGACATCCTGGTCGACGTCCCGATCCACGTCATCCTCGAGTCGCGCGCGGCCTTGTTGGGGGCCGCGCAACGCGCCCTGATGGCCCGATTCTTCCATAACGCGGACTAGTCTCTGGCAGGGCGGCGCCTCCTGGTGTGCCGCCGTTCACGCCCGCGCCCGCCCCCCGTCGAAGCCGGGCCCTTCGACTCGAACGATGGTGAACACGGTCAGCGAGCGCGCGGACGCCCGGATCCTGGTCATCGACGACGACGCCTCCAACGTGGAGCTCGTCGCCCGTATCCTCGAGCCCGAGGGGTATCGGCACGTGGCGCGGATGACCGACCCCGAGGCCGCCGCCGCGCTCTGCACCGAGCGCCCTCCCGATCTGGTCCTTCTCGACCTCCGGATGCCGGGGATGAACGGCCTGCAGGTGATCGAAACCCTTCGCGAGGGGCTTCCCCCTCAGGACTTTCCGGCCGTCATCGTCCTCACCTCCGACGACAGCCGGCAGGCCAAGCAGCAGGCGCTCGCCCGGGGCGCCTTCGACTTCATCGCCAAGCCGCTCAGCCCCTACGAGGTGCGGCTGCGGGTCGGCAACGCTATCGACCACCGCCTTCTCCAGCGGACGCTCGTGCTCCAGAACGAGGAGCTCGAGCGGCTGATCCAGGTCCGGACCGACGAGCTGGAGGACGCCCGCGTCCAGATCCTCGGGCGGCTCGCGATCGCCGCCGAGTACCACGATCCCGAGACGGCGCTCCATACCCGGAGGGTCGGCGAGATGAGCGCCCGGATCGCCGGCGAGATCGGCTGGCCGCCAGGCCAGATCGAGCTGCTGCGGCGGGCGGCCCCCCTTCACGACGTCGGTAAGATCGGTGTCAGCGCCGACCTTCTGCGGAAGAACGGGCCGCTGACCGAGGAGGAATTCGAGCACATCAAGCTGCACACCACAATCGGCGCCCGGATCCTGTCGGGGAGCCGGATCGGCCTGCTCGACATGGCCACCGACATCGCCCACTGCCACCACGAGCACTGGGACGGCGGCGGCTATCCCCGCGGGCTGGCGGGTGAGGCGATCCCCCCGGCGGCGCGCATCGTGAGCGTGGCCGACGTGTTCGACAGCCTGACCCACGTCCGCCCGTACAAGAAGGCATGGTCCGTCTTCGATGCGCTGAAGACGATCGAGGCGGTGTCGGGCTCCAAGTTCGACCCGACGATGGTGGAGGCGTTCCTCGAGGTCTACCTGGAGGCTCCCGGATGAGGGACGCGAGGCGGATTGCGGCCGCCACCATGCTCGCGGTGCTCGTGCTCTCGGGTTGCGCGTCGGCCGGCGCCTCCCGAACCGCCGGCGCGGGCCGGCTGGACGCCGGCGCACTCGCCCTGCGGCGCGGCGAGTTCGACCGCGCCGGGGAGGCGCTGGCCGAGGTACGCCGCACCTGCGGGGAGACACGGCTGGGGAGGCAGGCCCTGCTGCTGATCGCCGCGCTGGAGATGGATCCACGGAACCCCTCCGGCGATCCCGGTCGGGCCGCCGCGCTGGCCGGCCACTGGCTCACCCGCCCGGAGACCTTCCCGTGGACGCGGTCGATCGCCGAGACCCTCTACCTGCAGGCGCTGCGGGCCGGCGGAGCGTCGTACACCGTGCCCGGCACGGCCCCCGCGGGCGTCCGGGAGCTGCTGGAGATGGTCCACCCCGCCGACGGAGCGGGCGAGACGTGCGACGCGCTCGAGTGGGAGGTGCTGGCGGCCGGGGGCCTGCCCGAGCTGGATCGAAACCCGCCCCGCGGCTCGACCGGCGGGGCGGGTCGTCTGCGCGACGACAACACCCGGCTGCGCGAGAAGGTGGCCCGGCTCGAAGCGGAGCTCGAGCGAATCCGGGAGACGCTGCGGCCATGACCCTCCGTACCCGGCTTCTGCTGTCGCTGGCCGTGATGGCGCTTCTGCTCATCTATCCGGCCCTGTACGGCCTCTCCCGGCTGATGGAGATGAGCGACGTGGCGCAGCGTCTGGAGGGGCCGCAGGCCGAGGCCACCGCGGCGGTAGGACGGACCCGGACCGCGCTCGCCGAGCTGGACCGCCATCAGCGGGCCTACATCATCGCCGGCGACTCGCTGTCCCGGCGCGCGATGTGGATCGCGCTACGGAGCGCCGACCGGGCCGTAGCCACGCTCGACCGGGTCGGCTTC
Source organism: Gemmatimonadota bacterium (assembly GCA_035708865.1). Classification (GTDB taxonomy): domain Bacteria; phylum Gemmatimonadota; class Gemmatimonadetes; order JACCXV01; family JAHWKZ01; genus DASRVA01. Next base: position 21,250 of record DASTFF010000034.1, read on the forward strand.
GGCGAGGCCGGGGACACGGTCGGGCACGATCTCGCGCGGCTCCGCGCCGCGACGACCGAGATCGACTCGCTGGTCGAGGCGGGGGCCGCGGCCGAGGCCACGGCCGCCTTCCGAGCCGTGGCCGCCGTCTACGAGGAGGCGGGGGAGGGCCTCGTCGCCGCGTCCCGGACGATCGAGCGCGAGGGCACCCGTTCGCTCGCCGAGACGCGGGCCGGGATCGCGGCGACGCGCTCGATGATCGCCGTGACCGCCGTCCTCGCGCTCCTGTCCGCCGTCGGCCTGGGGGCCTGGACCGTGCGCGCGATCGGACGCCCCATCATGGACCTCCGCGACGCGATGACGGGCATGGCGGCCGGCAACTTCTCGGCGCCGGACGGGCTTCCCTACGGACGCTCCGACGAGATCGGGGACCTCAGCCGCTCCTTCCGAACGATGACCGAGGAGCTGGCCCGGCTTCAGCGCCTGCGGGCGGAGTTCGTGAGCATGGCGAGCCACGAGCTCAAGAACCCCCTCAACGTCATCGGGGGGTACGCGGAGATCCTGGACGAAGGTCAGTTCGGCGAGTTGAACCCCGAGCAGCGGCAGTCGCTCAAGGCGATCCACGAGCAGGTCCGCGTGCTGACCCGGCTGGTGAACCAGCTCCTCGACCTGGGACGTTACGAAGCGGGCGCCCTGGACCTGCAGCGGGACGCGGTCTCGGTGCCCGATCTGCTGGAGGGAGTGGTGCGATCGTTCGGCTCGCTGGCCCGCCAGCGCGGAATCGATCTGTGCCTGCGGGTCTCCGCCAACGCCCCGCCCGTCATATGGGGGGACGTGGAGCGCCTGCGGAACGAGGTCCTCGGGAACCTGCTCAGCAACGCGGTCAAGTTCACGCCGTCCGGCGGGACCGTCACCGTTTCGGCGGCGGCCGACGACCGCGGCCTGCGCATCCGCGTCCGCGACACGGGCCCCGGCGTACCCGCCGAGAAGGTCGCCTTCGTCTTCGAGAAGTTCTATCAGGCGGACGGTCCGGCGCGATCGCTGGGAGCCGGCCTCGGCCTCGCCATCGCTCGCGACATGGTGGTCGCGCACGGGGGCCAGATCGGGGTCGAGAGCGAGCCAGGGGGCGGGGCCACGTTCTGGTTCACAATCCCGATGCGGACCCAGGACATTCCTGCCGAGCCGGGGGTCGTCTCGATCGAGCGCGCACGACGCGCCGGGTGATACATCTCGGCGCACCGGTATCGGGCGGCGGCAAGACCTCCGCCGGAGGCGAGAGCGCGCTCGTGCGAAACTCCGCTCCATGCCGCTTTGCGTGGGGCCGGGGCGGGATGACAGGGGGGGTAACTTGACGCCTCCGGCGGAGGCCTTGCCGCCCGCCCCCTACTGAAGGGTGAGACCGTTACAGCTTGGTGTCGTGCGCGAGCACGCGGTCGATCCAGGCCTCGACCGCGGGGCGGTCGCCGTCGAGGGCCAGGTGGTCGGCGCAGAAGCGCCAGAGGGGGGACTGCTCCACGAACTTGGCCGGCGGGCGGGACGGGAGCAGGTTGCAGGCGAGGATGACGTCGTACATCGACATCGCGCCGCCGACCAGCCATGGAGCGGCGGCCAGCCGGGCGTCCAGGCGCTCGAGGGCGCCGATCAGGCTCGCCCGCTGGGCGGCGATACGGTCCAGGGCGGGCTCCGGCTTCCGCATTTCGTCCTCGACGCTCCACTGGATCCGCAGTACCTCGGGGTTCAGCCGGCCGAGCAGGGCCTCGGCGGAACGCAGGTCGTCCCGTGAGGTGGGTGTCAGGCTCGGCCGGTCCCGGTAGTTGGACTCCAGATAGTGGAGGATCGCCGCCGAATCGCGCATGACCACCTCGCCGTCCAGCAGGATCGGAACCAGCGGCCACCCCGCGGCCTCGATCATGGGTCCGCGATCGGCCGCCATCATCTCGCGGATCTCGTACTCGAGGCCCTTGTAACCCAGGGCCACCCGGACCTTGACCGAGTTGGGCGAGCGGTGGAACTCGAGCAGCGTGCGCATGGGGCGGCGAAGATACCGGGGGCGGTCCCGGGACGCACCGGGCGTGGCAGGGGCCCGGGCGGGGCGCTAACATTCGGCTCCCCCAGGCCTTCAGGTTCCTCACGACCCGTTCGCGAGAGGAGGCCATGCCCGAACGCCGCGTGACCCTTACCCAGCACCTGCTACACGAGGTCGAAGAGCATACCGAAGCCGGCGGGAAGGTCGCTTCGATCATCGCCGAGATCGCGACCGCCTGCAAGGAGATCCGGGCCCAGCTCGCGCAGGTCGGCCTGGGACCGCTGGCCGGGATGCAGGGCGGCATCAATGTCCAGGGCGAAGCCGTCCACAAGCTCGACTGGTTCGCCGACCAGGTCCTGAAACGTCACTTCTCGGGGCTCGGGCTGCTGTGCTCGCTGGTGAGCGAGGAGATGGAGGACGTCGAGCATCTGGTGGAGGACTGCCCGCGCGCCGAGTACGTCCTCTGCTACGATCCGATGGACGGCTCGTCCAACCTGGACGTCGACGGGGCCGTCGGGACGATCTTCTCGCTGCGGCGCCGGGTCGAAGGCGACGATCACGCCACGCCGCGCGAGGTGTTCCGCCCCGGCAGCGAGCAGGTGGCGGCCGGCTATGTCCTCTACGGCCCTCAGTGCATGCTGGTGTACGGGGTCGGCGGGCAGGTCCACGGCTTCACGCTCGACACCGCCGTGGGAGAGTTCTTCCTGTCCAACCCGGGCCTCCGGATGCCGGAGCGGGGCAAAGAGTATTCAGCCAACCTGTCGCGCCTGGACGCCTGGGATCCCGGCTTCCGGTCGTTCGTGGAGGATCACGCCGAAGGAGGCGACGGGCGGACCTACTCGCTACGCTATGTCGGCGCGCTGGTGGCCGACTTCCACCGGATACTCCTCCGCGGCGGCGTGTTCTTCTACCCTGGCGACGCGAAGAACCCCGATGGCAAGCTGCGTCTCCTCTACGAGGCCGCGCCGCTGGCCTTTCTGGCCGAGGCGGCCGGCGGAGCGGCGACCGACGGCCGGCGTCCCATCCTCGATATCGTTCCGCAGGCGCTGCACCAGCGGACCCCGCTGGTGATCGGCAGCCGGAGCGAGGTGTACGACATCCAGTCCCGCATGACCCCGGCGGCGGAGGCCGTCATCGCATCGAAAGGAGCGCCAGCATGACGAACCACGATCACGCCACCCTGGTGGCGACGCCCGAGACGCAGACGCCGGTCGGCGGCCGCGTCGAGGAGATCCTTTCGTACTACCCCAGCGACAGCGCCGGCACCAAGGCCAACCTCCGGAGGCTCTTCGGCCAGGGCCGGCTGGCCGGCACCGGCCGGCTGGTGATCCTGCCGGTCGACCAGGGGTTCGAGCACGGCCCGCACCGCTCGTTCGCGGTCAACCCGCCGGCCTACGATCCCGAGTATCACCCCCGTTTCGCGCTCGCCGCGGGTATGTCCGGCTACGCGGCCCCGCTCGGTTTCATCGAGGCGATCGCCGGCAACTACTCGGGCCATCTACCGCTGATCCTCAAGATCAACAACCATGATCTGTTGTACGACGAGGGCGACCCCATCCCGGCGGTCACCGGTTCCGTCGAGGCGGCAATGCGGCTCGGCTGCGTGGCAATCGGCTACACGATCTACCCGGGCTCGGCCCACTGCACCGACATGTACGAGAAGCTCCAGTTCATGGCCGAGGAGGCGAAGTCGGCGGGCCTGGCGGTCGTGGTGTGGTCCTACCCGCGCGGCTCGGGGATCACCGAGTCGAAGGGCGAGACGGCGCTCGACGTCGTCGCCTACGCCGCCCAGCTCGCGTGCCAGCTGGGCGCGCACGTCGTCAAGGTGAAGCTCCCGTCCGATTACCTGTACCAGGACAAGGCGAGGAAGATCTACGAGGAGCTGGACATTCCGCGCGCCACGGCCGCCGACCGGGTCAGGCACATCATGCAGGCCGCCTTCGACGGCAGGCGGATCGTCATCTTCTCGGGCGGCTCGAAGACGAGCGAGGACGCCTTCTACGACGACATCCGCGGGATCCGCGACGGCGGCGGCTACGGCTCGATCATCGGCCGGAACACGTTCCAGCGACCCTGGGACGAGTCGCAGGCGTTCATCGGCACGGTGATCGACATCTACCGGGGGGAGGCGTAGACTTCTTTCGGAGCCCGATCTCCTGGATCGGGAAGGGACCAACCACAAAAGGGGGTACCGGGAATGAAGAAGCGTAGCCTGGCTGCGCTGGCCATCCTCCTCCTGCTGGCCGTCGCTCCGGCGGTGGCTCAGGAGGCGGAGAAAAAGGCCGAGGACGCCGCGACCGCGACCGCCTTGGCCACCCACGTCATGATCGACCCGGCGGACATCGTCTGGCAGCCCGCGCCGGACGTTCTCCCCGTCGGAGCCCAGCTCGCGGTCCTTTCGGGCGACCCGTCCAAGGAAGGCCCGTTCGTGATCCGCATCAAGGCCCCGGACGGCTACGAGGTGGCGCCGCACTGGCATCCCGCCGTCGAGACCGTCACCGTGATCTCCGGGACGTTCGGGATCGGGTTGGGCGACGCCTTCGACGCCGCCACCGGGACCGAGCTCGGCCCGGGAGGGCTCTTCGTCATGCAGCCCGAGGTCGAGCACTTCGCCTGGACGAAGGGAGAGACCGTCGTTCAGGTGAGCGCCCACGGACCGTGGCAGCTCAACTACGTGAACCCCGCCGACGATCCGCGGAACGCCGCCCCCGAGGAGGGCGTACCGTCGGGTCGCTGAAGCCTTCTCGAGGCCAGTGGGGGTACTTGCGAGGGCCGGGGCGGTCGTCCCCGGCCCTCGTCGCTCGTGGCCACTTGCTCCCGGCCTTGGTTGACCCTGACCCCGGACACGAGGTGAACGGATGGCGCTGTCTCGCAAAGGCATGATCCCGGCTCTCCTGGTGGGCACGCTCCTCCAGCTCGCGATGGTCCTGATCGGGCACAACACGGTCGCCGTGGCCTCGCTCTTCGCGCCCCTCGGGATGGCGATCTCGCTGATCGCCGGCTTCCTCTACGCCCGCTGGGCTCGGACGACGCGCGGCGCGGCCGTTCTCGGCGGCGCCGTCGTGGGCGGCCTGTGCGCGCTGATCGGGATCGGGGTCTCGTACTATCTGGGCGACGTGACGACCTGGATCCTCTTCCTGGGGACGCTGAGCTCAGCGTTCACCGGCGCGATCGGCGGCCTGATCGGGCACGTCGTCGGGGAACGGGCGCCGGCGCAGGTCTGACGCCCTGGCGGGCCCAGGCGCGAGCTAGAGGAGGTGGAGGGCCACCTGGCTCAGGAGCCAGGCGCAGGTGAGGCCCGCATAGATCCCGATCACGTAGCCGACCACCGCCATCAGCACGCCGACCGGCGCCATCGCGGGGTGGTAGACCCCGGCCACGACGGGAGCGCTCGCCGCGCCACCGACGTTGGCCATCGACCCGGTGGCCAAGAAGAACAAAGGCGCCCGTATCCAGCGCGCGACGAGCAGGAGAAGCCCCGCGTGGACGGTGATCCAGAGCGCCCCCGCGGCCATGAACAGTGGCGCCTCGACGATCGCCTTGAGGTCGCCGCGGGCCCCGATCGAGGTGACCAGCAGGTAGAGGGCGACGGTCCCCACCCGCGAGGCGCCGGCGCCCTCGAGCCGGTTCAGCGGGGTGAAGGACAGCCCGAGCCCGATCGTCGTCACGAGCACCACGGCCCAGGTCGTGTGGCTGATGATCTGGGGATCGCCCAGCTCCGGCAACCGGTCTCCCACAACCCGGCACAGGTACGCCCCCGCGAAGCCGAGGCCCAGGATCATTCCCAGGTCTCGGACCGTGATCGGCCGGCGGATCTCTTCGTACTTGACGGCCAGCGCCGCGTTGGTCTCCTCGATCAGCCGGGTGTCGGCCCGGTTCCAGCGATCGAAGCGGGCCTGGTAGGCGGAGAGGAAGAGGAGGACCCCCATCCAGCCGTAGCCGACCAGCGTGTCGACGACGATGATGGGGCCCAGCATGGCGTCGGGCGTCCCCACCGACTCGGCAACCGCGACCAGCTGGGCCGAGCCGCCGATCCACGAGCCCGACAGGGCCGCCAGCCCCTGCCAGGCATCCGGCGGAAGCCAGCGGCCGAAGACGGCCAGCGCCAGGGGTCCGCCGAGAACGATCCCGACCGTACCGGCCAGCATCATGATCAGGGCCGGGCGGCCGAGCTTCAGGACCGCCGGCAGGTCGACCGTCACCATGAGGAGGACCAGGGCCACGAGCAGCAGATAGCGCACGGTCCAGTCGTACGCCGCCGACTCGACGGGGATGATCCCGAGCGTCGTGGAGACCATCGGCAGGAAGTACGCCCACAGGATGGCCGGGGTGAACTCGAACAGCCGCCGGAAGGCAGGCACCCCCGAGAGCCAGACGATGATCCCCAGCAGCGACGCCAGGTAGACGAAGACCCCGGTGGGGTCGACGATCCACGTCCCGTCCTGCGCGCCGGGCTGGATCACCCGGGGAACTCCGGTACGGGGACCGCCCCCCCGGGGCCGTAGCACAGGATCTGGGCCAGCACCCACCCCAAGAGGACGAAGACCGCCAGCCCGGCCACCGCCATCAGGACGCCGCAATTGACGAAACGGGGCGGACCCTTGACGTCCCCCCCGCTCCGCTTCACGCCGGACGCCGCAGCTGGGTCCCTCCGGGCTTCCTGCGCCGCCGGCCGGTCAGGACGTGGTCCACGTCCAGACCGGTCGCGTCCGACAGGTTGGCCAGGAACCAGAACGAGCGTGGGATGCGGCCGCTCTCGTAGCGGCTGATCATCTGCTGGGTATAGCCCGTCAGCTCGGCGAGCTGGGCCTGGGTGAGATCCCCTCGGGCTGCTCGCAGCCGGTGGGCCATGGCGACGCGGAAATCCGCGAACTCGCTCTCCATGTGGAGACCTCCTTCGAGGCGACAACCTAACACCGCGCGAGTCGCCGGGCGCTCCTGCCCCCGACCGGGGGGCGGCCTAGATTCCCGGTCGATGGACGACGCACACGACCTGGTCGAGCGCCTGGTGGCGGACCTGCGCCCCCTCGAGACCGGGGCCGCCCGAGCGTGGTGGGAGGCTGCGGTCACCGGCGAGGCGCGCGCCTACCGGCGGGTCGAAGCGTTCCGTAACCGGATCGACGACCTCTACGCAGCGGCCGGCGTATTCGAGGCGCTCTCCCGCGCGCGGGAGATGGAGCTGGACGATCCGTTGCTCGCCCGCCGGGTGGAGCTCTTCTACCTCGAGGCCCTACCCCGACAGGTCGACACCCGACTGGCTCGCAGGATCAACCGGCTGGCCGCCGAGGCCGAGCGGGACTTCGCGACGTTCCGGCCGACTTTCCGCGGGAAGCGCGCCTCGGCCAACGACCTCGACCGCGTGCTGCGCGAGGAGCCGGACGAGGGTGTCCGTCGCGAGGCGTGGGAAGCGCTCAAGAGCGTCGGCCCCATAGTGGCCGATCGGCTCCGCGAGCTGGTGATCCTCAGGAACCGGGCCGCCGGGCGGGTCGGCTTCCCCGACTTCTACAGGATGCGGCTCGCCCTCCAGGAGCAGGACGCCGACCGGCTGGACCGGTTGCTGGCCGAGCTCGAGGCGCGGTCGGGACCCGCCTACCGGCACACCAAGCGGACGATCGACGAGGCGCTCGCCACGCGTTACCGGCGACCGTCCGGAGTGCTCGAGCCGTGGCATTATGCCGACCAGTTCTTCCAGGACGTCCCGGACGTCTTCGGCGCCGATCTCGACGCCGTCTATGCCGGCGTGGATCCGATCACCGTGGCGGGGAGGTTCTTCGACGGGATCGGCCTGCCCGTCGACGACGTGCTGGCGAGGTCCAGCCTGCACGAGGCGGAAGGAAAGGACCCGCACGCCTTCGCCACCGACATCGATCGCGAGGGTGACGTCAGGATCCTCCTCAACCTGCGGCACAACGAGCGGTGGATGGGGACGACGCTCCACGAGCTGGGTCACGCGGTGTACGACCTCGGCATCGACCCCGCGCTCCCCTGGGACATCCGGCGCCCGGCCCACACGCTGGCCACCGAGGCGATCGCCATGCTGTTCGGCCGGCTCTCCCGCAGTCCCGCGTGGATGCGCGACCTGAAGGTGCTCGATCACGCGTCGGCGCGGCTGGACGGTCCGGTCGCCGCGGAGGCCCGCGCCGCCATGCAGATCGTAGTCCGGTGGATCCTGGTCATGGCCCACTTCGAGCGCGGCCTGTACGCCGATCCGGAGCAGGACCTGAACGACCTGTGGTGGGATCTGGTGGAACGGTTCCAGGAGGTCCCGCGGCCGGACCGCCCGCCGGACGCGGCCGATTATGCGGCCAAGATCCACGTGGTCGTGGCCCCGGTCTACTACCACAACTACATGCTCGGCGAGTGTCTGGCCTCACAGATCGACCGCCGCCTGCGGGAGGACGTGCTGGACGGCGCCGCGAGTTACGCCGGCCGCCGCGAGGTGGGGGCGTGGCTGGGCCAGCGCGTCTTCCGGGCCGGAGCCTCCCTCCACTACGACGACCTGGCGGACGCCGCCACCGGGAGCCCGGTCGGGCCCGAGGCGTTCGCCGCCCAGTTCCTGGAGTCGCCTCCCGGAGCCTGAGCGCGAACCGCTCTACGGCAGCGTCGCCCGGCCGATCGTACCGGTGTCCGTTCCGAACCAGATCGCGCGCCCGGGAGCGTGGTAATACATGTGGCGGACGGTGCCGCCGCCACTCGGGATCTCCGCGCTCCAGGCGAACTCCTCGGTCTCGGGATCGAAGCCCACCAGGCGGTTCGGGGAAGGCCCGGTCTCCACGAACCATGGACGCCCCCGCTCGTCCATCGCCATCCCGTAAGGCCGGGCGGCTTGGCCGCCGGGCGTCCGCCACTCGCGGATCCCGCCCGCCGGGTCGATCCGCCCCAGGTACCCTTCCGCGAAGTCCACGTACCAGACGGCACCCGAGCCGTCGATCTCCAGCCTGCGGGGGCGCGACCCATCCCGCGGAAGCACGATCTCCTCGATCGCCATGGCGGTGTCGATCCGCCCGATCTTGTTGGTTCCGAACTCGGTGAACCACGCCCCGCGGCTGCCATCGGCCACGATCCCGTAGGGACGCGCCTCCGGGGTCGGCACTTCGGCGATCCGGATCTCGCCGGTCTCCGTGTCGAGGTGGCCGACGCGGTTCCCGCCCTGCACGGTGAACCAGATGTCGCCGGCGTCGTCGAAGACCAGGGTATGCGGATCGGCGGCAGCGGGATCCTGCAGCGGAAGCTTCTCGATCTCGCCGCTGACGGGATCGAGGCGGCCGATGTGGGCGGCCCGGTTTCCCGCGTACCATACCGCACCGTCCGCCGCCACGATCAGGTTGTGCGGTCCGGCGCCGGGGTCGAGGTCGAAGCGGTCGAACTCGCCATTCTCCGGATTCAGGACCCCCACGTAGTCCCCCTGCTGGCCGACGAACCAGACCCGACCCTCCGGGCCGACGTACGGGTCCCGGGGTCGCGTCGACGGCCACGGAACCTTCCACTCGTCGATCTCGACTGCGACGGCGGTCGCGGAGGACCCGGCCTCCGCCGGGGCCGGATCCCGCGACGGCTCGGCGCGGCCGGCTCCGTCCCCGCCGCACGCGACCCCCCCCACGATCGCGGCCAGCACCGCGCAGACGAGGCCTCGCGTCAGGTTCGTCATCGCTCCTCCTTGCGTATCTTCCACAGGTTCTCGGCCGGCCACCGGCGGGCCCATTCCCGGCTCCAGCCCTCGTAGGATGTCGTCGCGTTCGCCGCCGGGCGCAGCTCGATCAGCGCCTCGACCACCAGCCCGCTGTTGCGGAACAGATCGATCCACTCCCCATACCCCGGATGATACTCGACGTGCGCCTCGGAATCGTGGCGGCCGCTTCCGAAATAGTCGCGCCTGAGGGCCGTCACCTGGCGGCCCTGGCTGAGGCTCGTGCAGACGTGCGAGAACGGGCTCTCGTGGCAGAACGCGAGGAGACCGCCCGGCCGTAGGAGACGCCCGCATTCGGGCACGGTGCGCCGGGGATCGGCGAACGACATGGCACCGTGGTCGCAGAAGACGACGTCGAAGGCGGCGTCCGTAAGAGGCACCTCCTCGGCGCTGGCGTGAATGAGCGGGACCCGGACCTCCGCCCGCCGGATCAGGCGCCGCGCATGCTCGAGCTGGAGCCCGGAGTTGTCCAGCCCGACCGGGCGACCCCCGGCCCGGGCCAGCGCGATGGACCACTGCGCCGCGCCACAGCCGAGCTCCAGGAAGTCCCGGTCCCTAGGGTTCCCGAGGACCTGGAGCCGGCTCTCCGGTATCCTCCACACGCCCCAGGCCGGGCGCGCTGCGGAGAGCCGCCGGCCATGGAGCGCCTGATACTCGTCGGCGATCCCGTCCCAGTATCTGCGGTTCTTCGGGGCCGACGGCGCGGACCGGGTCATGCGAGGCTCCCGGCGAGACCCTCGAACCGGGCGACCAGGTCCATCCGGCCGGCCTGTTGGAGCGCAGGGAACAGGACCTGCACCGGAAGTGCGACCCAGCGTGGATCAACGCCTGGCGGCTCGGGGTCGACGAGCACGACGCCGATCACGAGCTCGTCGCCGTTTCCGCGCCCCCGGGCGCGCAGCCCGGCGGACGAGACCGCGGCCACGACGCGCGCGCCGGCGAGGCGGGCCGTTCCGTCGGGTTCGAGGACGAGCCCGCGATCCGGAGGGACGGCCACCCTGAGCGCGTCCGCCACGGCCGACCGGAAGGACGCCTCGAGCCCGGCCTCCCGCGCCGTGCCGTTGCCACGCCGCCACGACCGGTGGGTGGCCGGCGCCGAATCCTCTCCGGTCAGGAGGCGGACCGCCTCGCGCCGGCTGGCGTCGTACGCGGCGCTCGTCCGCCGGGTCGGGGCATCCCCGCTCCGGACGAGGACCAGCACGATGAGCACCGCGACGAACAGCAGCAGCGAGAGGAGCACCGCGATCCCAGCCACGATCATGGCGCCGAGCTTATCGCAACGGCCGGTGCTTGCCAACGCATCCCACCGCCGTTAGCGTCGGCTCGCGCATGGACACCGAACGGATTCACGCCACCTTAGCGCGCCTGATCCCGCTCCGGGCGAAGCTCGCCCTGGGCTCGCTGATCGTAGGGATCCTCCTGACCGTCGTGTCGTTCTACCTCCACGACCTGTGGCTCGCCCTGGTGGGCGCGATCCCCCTCGGCGGCGCGCTGGCGCTCCTCTTCATTCCCCTCCCCCACCCGCGGTGAACCGCGGCTGGCTGCCGATCGCCTCAGCGGTCGGCGTCCTGGCCGCCGGATGCAGCGCGTCCACCGAGGAGCCCTTCCTCCGGCAGACATTCGGCTTCACCTTCGAGAGCGATCTCGGCCAGTGGGTTGAGGACGGGACCGACCTGCTGGACCCCCCGGTCACCTGGTCGGTCTTGCGTTCCGACGAGCTCGCCAAGCGCGGCGCGTGGTCGGTCCGGTTCGAGCTCGACAACCTGAACGACATGGGGAAGATCTGGATGGAGCGCGCCTTCGAGCTTCGTCCGGGCGCGACCTACGACGTCGACGTGGCGTTCGACTTCGCCAGCGCCGACTTCGGCGAAGTCGGCCGGTGGACGATCATCGCCGGCGTCTCGGACGCCGATCCGCAGACGGCGGGCGACTTGACCTTCCAGGACGAGACCGGCAACGGAGCCGATCAGGACGTCGGCCACGTCTGGGGGCGGAGATCCTACCCCCTGGGAACCATCACGGCCGGCGAGGACGGCCTTCTCTGGATCGCGATCGGGGTCTGGGGGACGTTCGAGACGCCGCGCACCTACTTCGTCGACGACGTCGAGGTGGGGTTCACCCTGCGCTAGGCGCGGCCGCCTCCGCGGGATCCCCGTCCGGCGGACGGGGGGTCGGCGTCCCAGGCCTTCCCTGGCTGTACTTCTCCTCCACGATTTCCCGAATCCTGGAGAGCGGAACGCCGGCCTCGAACTGAGTCTTCGCCTCCCGGGCGACGTCGATACAGATGTCTCAGCCGAAACCCATCGGATCCGGGTCCACCCGGGGGATCGGGCCGGTCCGGTCGATGGCGTCGACGAAGCAGTCGTAGTTGGAGCGGTGGGGCGGGCTCTCCCGCTCGCAGCCGCAGTAGCACGGCATGTACTCGAGCACCTCCGGATGCCGGGCCGCGAACACGTACGCCTCGACGATCTCCGGCGGCGCCTCGGCGAAGACGGCCGGGAACTGGACGCCCTCGATCGTCACCCAGCCGGCTTCCGCCGGCGCCTCGGGGGCCCGGGCCGGGACGCGGTCCCCGCCGCAAGCGGCGAGGACGAGGAGCGGAAGGGCGGCGTACACGACGCGCATCCGCCCAAGATACTCCACCTCCCGTGCACCGGCCCGTCGGCAACTCCCGGCCGGGGGCGCGGCGCCGCCCTCTCCCCCGCCCCGCGGCGTCACCGACTCGACCAGTGGATGTGACGGATCTTCCACCCTTCGGCCGACGGCGCGAGGACGATCGTCTCGACGCCGATGGAATCGATCTCCCGACCCCGGAAGACGCCTTTCGTCCGGTACTCTCTCACAAAGAGCGACAGCTCGGCGCCGCGGACAACCGCGTCACGCGTCGTTTCGAACGAGACGGCGCGACTGAACTCGATGTCGCTCATCAAGTGGCCGCGCCGGTATTCTTCGAGGGTCTCGGCATAGCCGCTCTCGTAGACGATCAGGTCCGGATGAAGGTATCCGAGCGCATCGACAGAGTCGCCGGCTGCCAGCGCGTCGTGGAATCCCTCGACGACAGAGCGGATCACTGCCTCGTCCGCGAGCCCTCCTGGCCGCTCCTGGCCCCGTGCCGGCGGTAAGGCGACGGCGACCGACACCAGTGCCACGCCCGTGAGGAGCACTGCGGACCGTCGGACTCCGGCCACACGAGATCGTCCCGTCGCGGCCATCAGTGCGAGTGGCCTTCGGCCATCATCGGAGCCGGACGCAGCCGGAAGAAGAGCTGAAGGCCCGTCGGGGTCGTCGAGCCGTAGAAGGGTTCGAGCTCGTCGGGCACGCGCGCGACGGTAACACCGGCGCCGAAGCCGGGCACGAGACCGCCAACGACATCGAGTTGACGGACGTACCCGAGCCCGAGCTTGCCCACCGTGAACGACCGCTCCTCCAGCTCCTCGAGCAGGACCAGGTCTTCGCCGGTCTTCTCCGCGGCCTCGATGCGGCCGTAGAAGATGTGGCGCTCCGCGAGATTGAGGTTCGTTTCGGCAAGGAACGCATGGGTCCCATTGCCTTCCTCGTGGTTTCGGCCCCAGGCGATCGTGCTCGCCCAGATCCCCCCTTCCGCGAGCGGGCGGTGGTAGGTCGCCGACGCGGTCAGGCGCGTGACGTCGATGCGCGGGCCACCGCCTTCGTGGACCTCCGCCTCGTTCAGCCGTCCGGCCGAGACCTGGAACGCCCACTCCCTGTTCGGCAGATACCACAAGCGACCCGCGTACGAGTCGAGCGCGTCGAGGTCGAAGTCATACCGCTCCGCATCGGGCTCTCGACCGTTGAAGAGCGATCCCTCCGCCTTCCATCGCCGACCGTAGATGCCGGCGGTCGCGACACCGAACGCGATGTGGGTAGAGTCCAGCCAGTGGTGGCCGATGGGGGCAATAGGATTGGGGAAGGAGGAGACCCGGTGGGGAAACGCCACCGGCCCGAGCGCCGGCTCGCCGGCCGGTCCGCCGTAGAGCTGTAGCGCGAGGGCGGCGCCCAGCTCCCGCTCGTAGACTCCGGCCACCTCCATGAAGACATCGTGGGGGTGCTGCCGGTCGTGGAGCGGCTCGTCGTCGCAAAACTCGCCGGTAGCCAGCAGGTCTGGGTAGCCGCATTCGTCGGCGGTGAGGGGGTCGGCGCTCAGCATCGCGCGAAGTGTCAGGTCGCCGCCGGCCGCGGTCCGCCGGGCCATCCCCATCCACCAGGTAGTCGCGCCGAACTGCTCCCGGCCGCGAGTCCCCCCGTCGTCGAGATAATGGACGAAGAGGCTGCCGTGGAGCATGAGCTCCCAGCCGGCGGTCTCTCCGTGGAGGGCGTGCATGGGGCTGGCATCGGGAAGCCAGCTCGTGCCCGACGCCTCGCGCGTGCGCGGAATGCCGAGCGGGCCCGGCCGCATCGTGTCCGTGGCCGGCACCCGAGGATGCTCCTGGGCCGCCAGCTCCGGCGGCGTCGCGAGGAGCGCCAGCAGCACGAGGGGCATGGCGCGTCGAGGGTCGGGCAGAGAGGTCATTCGGGAACGCCGGTCGTTTCCTCGTCGAGAGCAGGTCTTCCCGCGCCTAGCGCGGGCCTCCGCCGCGCGGGGCGCCGAGAAAGAACCAAAGCTCGAAGGCGATCAGGACGACTCCGCCGAGGAGGACGCCCCACTCGGCCGGCGTCATGCCGTCCTCGCGCCGGCCAGCCCGACCGTCCTGAGCCGCAGCGAGTTCCCCATCACGAAGATGTCCGAGAGGACCATCGCCAGGGCGCCGACCCACGGCGCCATCAAGAGTCCCGTCCACGGATAGAGCACTCCGGCGGCGATCGGTATCCCCAGCACGTTGTAGACGAACGCCCAGAAGAGGTTCTGGCGGATCGTCCGCATGGTCTTGCGGGAGAGTGAGATCGCCTGGACGACGCCGCGCAGGTCGGCCCTGACCAGGGTGATGTCGGCCGACTCGATGGCGACGTCGGTCCCGGTCCCGATCGCGATCCCGATGTCGGCCTGGACGAGGGCCGGGGCGTCGTTGACGCCGTCGCCCACCATGGCCACGGCCCGACCCTGCTCCTGGAGGGCGCGGACGCGCTCCTGCTTCTGGTCGGGGAGCACCTCGGCCAGGACGTGATCGATCCCGACCTCACGGGCGATGGCCTCCGCCGTGCGCGGGTCGTCGCCGGTCATCATGATGACATCGAGGCCGCGCGCGCGGAGGGCGGCCACCGCTTCGGCGGATCCCTCCTGGACCGTGTCGGCCACGGCGATCGCCCCGAGCAGGATCCGCTCGCGTGCCACGAGTACCGGGGTCTTCCCGGCGTCCGCCAGCCGCCCGACCACGGCCTCGACGCTCTCGCCCCGGAGCTCCGGGAGGTCGATCCCCCGCCCGGCGAGGAGGCGGCGAGAGCCGATCACGACCTCGGCGCCCGCCACGTACCCCCGGACGCCCTGGCCCGCCAGGGCCTCGAAGTCGGCCGCCGCCGGTCCCCCGGCGCCGCGCCTCTCGGCCGCCCGGACGATGGCCTCGCCGATGGGATGCTCGGAGCCCCTCTCGACGGCGGCGGCCAGCGCCAGGAGCTCGGCTTCGTCCACGCTGGCTGCCGGGAGGACATCGGTCACGGCGGGCTCGCCGCGGGTGACCGTCCCGGTCTTGTCGAGCACGACCGTGTCCAGCTCGTGGGCCTTCTGCAGGCTCTCGGCGTCCTTGATCAGGATCCCCATTTCGGCCCCGCGGCCGGTCCCCACCATGACGGCCGTGGGGGTGGCGAGCCCGAGCGCGCATGGGCAGGCGATGATGAGGACCGCGACGGCGGTCACGACCGCGTAGGTCAGCGAGGGTGCCGGCCCCGCCACGAACCAGACTACGAAGGTGGCGATCGCGATCGCGATGACGATCGGGACGAAGTAGGCGGCCACGGTGTCGGCCAGGCGCTGGACCGGCGCCTTCGAGGCCTGTGCGTCCCGGACCAGGCGCACGATCTGGGCGAGCGCGGTCTCGGCCCCCACCTTCTCGGCCCCGAAGACGATCCGTCCGGCGCGGTTCATCGTTCCGCCCACGACCCCGTCGCCGGGGGCCTTCTCGACCGGCATCGACTCGCCGGTCAGCATCGACTCGTCGATCGTGGTCCGCCCCTCCAGCACCCGGCCGTCGACCGGGATCCGCTCGCCGGGCCGCACCACGACTTGGTCGCCGGCCTCGATCTCCTCGACGTCGACCTCGAGCTCGCGGCCCTGCCGGAGGATCCGGGCCGTCCCCGGCTGGAGGTCGAGGAGCGCGCGAATGGCCTCGCCCGTTCGGCCGCGGGCCCGCTGCTCGAGCCAGGTGCCGAGGAGGATCAGGGTGACGATTGTGGCGGCGGCCTCGAAGTACACGGTCGGCCGGATTCCCGCCGCGAGGAAGAGGCCGGGGGCGACCGTCGCGACGGCGCTGTAGGCGTACGCGGTCCCCGTCCCCGTCGCGATCAGGGTGTTCATGTCGGCGACACGGTGGCGGAGCCCGTTCCAGGCCCCGCGGAAGAAGCGCTGGCCGCTGTAGAGAACGACGGGGGTCGCAAGGCCGAGCTGGATCCACGGGTCGAGCATCGGCCAGCCGAGATGGAGCCCCAGCGGCGACAGAAGGTGCGGGATCATCTCGAAGACGACGAGCGGCGCCGTAAGCGCGGCGGCGACCCAGAACCGCCGCCCCAGGCGCCTCTCCTCACGGGCCCGCTCTTCGCGCCGGGCCGCCTCTTCACGGCCGGCTCCGGTGACGGGGGAGGCGTCGTAGCCCGCTCGCCGTACGGCTTCGACGAGGTCCCGCGCCCGTACGGTCCCGGGGATCACGCGCACGAGCGCCGATTCGCCCGCCAGGTTGACCGCCGCTCCGGTCACGCCGGGAACGGCCGCCAGCTCGGACTCCACCCGGGCCACGCACGAGGCGCAGTGCATTCCCTCGACGGCGAGTTCGATCTCGCGCTCCTGGACCCCGTACCCTGCCCTCTCGACGGCCTCGACCAGCGCCTTCGGATCCGCAGCGCCCTCCACGGACGCCTCGCCCGCGGCGAAGTTCACCGTCGCCGACTCCACGCCCGGCACGTCGCGAAGGGCGCGCTCGACGTTCGCCGCGCACCCCGCGCATGTCATCCCCTCGACGGGAAGCTCGAGCGTCCGAGTCCCCGGCCGGCCCGTGCCGGCCGCGCGGTCGGCGCTGCGGGTCGTGCTCACGGCGTCCTCCGGAACTTCCTCAGGAGCCCCACCACCTCGTCGACCTTGGCGCGGCGCTCCACCCCGTCCTCTCCCTCGAGCGCCTCGGCAACGCAGTGGTTCAGGTGGGCCTCCAGGATCTGGTCCTGAACCCGCGCCAGAGCCGAAGTGATGGCGTCGATCTGGGTCAGGACGTCGACGCAGTAGCGACCCTCCTGGAGCATCTTCTGAACGCCCCGCACCTGACCCTCGATCCTCTTGAGGCGGTTCTCGAGGCCGGGTTTGACCCGGCCTTGCTCGTACCCGCGGGCCGCGCGCTCGATCATTTCTCCAGTATACCCTGGTAGGGTATATAGGAGCAACCGCGTCCCCCCGCCGCGGGGTGCCGGCCGCGGCGGGTTCTTCGGCGGCTGCAGGAACCGGCTCGCGGTCACGTATGCCCCCTCGTATCTTGCGGGCCATGCCTGAGCCCCATGAGGCCATCTCCAGCCGAACCGCCGCTCGCGGGAGCCGCGGAGGCTGCCTGTCCAGCCTGTCCCTCGCCCTGGTCCTGGTGGCCGCGGGGGGTCTGGCCCTCGTCTACTCGGGCGTCTACGACGTGGCCGCCACCCAGCCCCACTCCCGCGCCGCGCGCTGGGTCCTGGGGACCCTCATGGAGCGCTCGGTGAGGTCGCGTGCGGGCGACGTCCCGGTACCCCCGGCGGAGAGCGAGGAGCTCCTGGCCATGGGATTCCATCACTACGACGAGATGTGCGCGGTCTGCCACGGTGCGCCGGGGGTCGAGCGGGGCGAGATCGGCGAGGGGATGGAGCCCGAGCCCCCCGCCCTCGCGGAGGAGGCGGGGGAATGGACCCTTCCCGAGATCTTCTGGATCACCAGCCAGGGGATCAAGATGGCCGGGATGCCCGCCTTCAGGCCCACCCACTCCGAGGAGGAGCTGTGGGGGATCTCGATGTTCGTGAAGCGACTCCCCGAGATGGACGCCGCCGAGTACGCGCGGCTCAGGGAAGAAGCGCGAGGCGAGGGCGGGGGCGAAAGCAGCGGATCGGTGCCCACACCCACGCATACCCACTGAGCGACCCAGGCCACCGGTTCGGTCGAACGATCGCCTTGGTCCTCTTCACGAAGCGCCTCCCTCGTCGCTGGCAAGCAGAGCCGGAGCGGGCTCGGGAGGCGTACCCGCACGGGCCTCTGCGCGCCGGTGCAACAGCGCCTGCTGGTAGAGCGACCACACGACCGGGATCACCAACAGCGTGAGCGCAGTGGCGGAGACCATCCCGCCGACCATTGGCGCGGCGATCCGCTTCATCACGCTCGCTCCCGTGCCGTGGCCCCATAGGATCGGCAAGAGCCCCCCGATCACGGCCGTAGCGGTCATGATCACCGGCCGGAGCCGCTGACCTGCGCCTTCGCGGGCGGCCCGGAAGACATCCTCGATCCCGCGCAGCTCTCCAGCGCGCTCGAGGCGGTCGTGGGCGTGCCCGAGGTAGACCAGCATCACGACCCCGATCTCCGCGGCCACCCCCGCCAGGGCGATGAAACCGATCGCCGTGGCCACCGACCAGTTGTAACCCAGAATCGCCATGAACACGACGCCTCCCACGAGCGCGAAGGGCAGCGACAGCATGACGATCAGGGTTTCCCCGACGCTCCGGAAGTTGAAGTACAGGAGCAGCAGGATGATCAGGAGCGTGGCTGGCACGACCAGCTTCAGCTTCTCCTTGGCCCGTTGCATGTACTCGTACTGCCCGGACCACTGGAGCGAGTAGCCCGGCGGCAGCGTGACCATGTCGTCGACCATCCGCTTGGCGTCGGCGACGTAGCCGCCGATGTCGCGGCCCTCGACGTCGACGAACACCCACGCGGTCGGAAACGCGCCTTCGGTCTTGATCGCCATCGGGCCGCTCACCTCGCGGATCGTCGCGATCTGGCCGAGCGGGATCTGAGCGGTGCCCGCGGCCATCGCCGCCATGTCCCCTTCCATCCCGCCGCCGGTCATGCCGCCCGTCGGAGCGCTCCCCGATCCGTCCATGCCGCCGGTTCCGCCGCCGACCGATCCGGATCCCGGAAATCCTCCCCCACCGCTCAGAGCCGTGGCGCCCAGGAGCCCGCCCGAGGCGCGCCCCTTCCGGACCTGGATCAGCACTTCCTCGAGCTTCTCCGGCTGATCGCGCATTTCGTGCGGATAGCGGAGCCGCACCCCGTACCGCTCGCGACCCTCCACGGTCTGGGTGATCGACATCCCCCCGATCGCCGACTGGACCACCGCCTGGACGTCCTCGATGTTGAGGCCGTAACGGGCCGCACCCTCGCGGTCGAGGTCGATGTCGAGGTAGTAGCCGCTGACCGCGCGCTCGGCGAACACCGAACGGGTGCCCGGGATGCCGCGGATCGCGCTCTCGATCTGGCGGCCGATCCGCTCGAGCTCGGCGAGGTCCTCGCCGAAGATCTTGATCCCCACCGGAGTCCGGATGCCGGTGGCGAGCATGTCGATCCGTCCCTTGATCGGCATTGTCCACGCGTTGGTGAAGCCGGGGAAGGCCACCTTCTCGTCCATTTCCTCGATGAGGCGCTCCATGTTCATCCCCTTGCGCCACTCCTCCTCGGGTTTGAGCGTGATCGTGGTCTCGAACATGTCGAGCCCCGCCGGATCGGTGGCCGTCGTGGCGCGCCCTGCCTTGCCGAACACGGTCTCGACCTCGGGGATCGAGGCCAGGATCGAGTCCTGGCGCTGGAGCGCGGCGCTCGCCCGCGAGACGCTGATTCCAGGCAACGTCGTCGGCATGTAGAGGACTGTGCCCTCGTTCAGGGGAGGCATGAACTCCGAGCCGATCCGCTGATACGGGATCGCCGTCAGGATCACCACGGCCAGGGCCCCGCCGACGACCGGCCAGCGGTACCGCAGCACGAAATCGAGGACCGGGCGGTACGCCCGCTCCAGGGTCCGCGCGACCGGATTGGTTCTCTCGGCGTGGATACGACCGCGAACGAACAGCCCCATCGCCACCGGCACGACCGTCACCGAGAGCAGGCTCGCCGACGCCATGGCCAGCGTCTTTGTCCACGCCAGCGGCTTGAACAGCCGTCCCTCCTGGGCCTCCAGCGTGAATACGGGCAGAAAGCTGACCGTGATGATCAGAAGCGAGAAGAAGAGCGCGGGGCCGACTTCCTTCGATGACCGCACGACGATCCCCCATCGCTCCGCGGGCGTGAGCCGCGAAGTGGAGAGCCTCCCCTTCGCGTCAGCCGCAGCTTCGCCGAGCTTTCGAAGCTTCTCCCCGATCGACTTTTCGAGGTGCTTATGCATGTTCTCGATCATCACGATCGCGGCGTCGATCATCGCCCCGATCGCGATCGCGATCCCGCCCAGGCTCATGATGTCCGCCCCGACGCCGAGGAAGCGCATGGCGATGAACGCCATCAGGATCCCGAGCGGCAGCGTCAGGATGGCCACCAGGGCGCTCCGGGCATGGAACAGAAATACCAGGCAGACGAGGGCGACCACGATCGTCTCCTCGAGCAGCTTCTCCTTGAGCGTCCCGATGGCCCGGTGGATGAGCCCCGAGCGGTCGTACACCGGCTTCAGGACCACGCCTTCGGGGAGACCGCTCTCGATCTCGGCCAGCTTCGCCTTGACGCGCTCGATCGTCGCCAGCGCATTCTCACCGAAGCGCATGACAACGATCCCGGCTACCACGTCGCCGCGACCGTCCAGATCGGCCACGCCGCGCCGGACATCGGGGGCGAGCTGTACGTTGGCCACGTCGGCCACCCGGATCGGGATGCCGGTCTCGGTCGAGCCGACGACGACATTCTCGAGGTCTTCTATCCCCTGGAGGTACCCCAGGCTCCGGACCATGAACTCGCGCTCGGAGAGCTCGACCATCATCGCCCCCACGTCCTCGTTCGAGGCGCGGATCGCGGACATGACCTTCGTGACGCCGGTCCCGTAGCCCCGCAGCTTCATCGGGTCCACGGTCACCTCGTACATCCGTTCGAAACCCCCCACCGAGGCGACCTCGCTCACCCCGGGAACAGCGGTCAGCTGATACCGGAGGTACCAGTCCTGGATCGAGCGCAGGTCCGCGAGATCACGGGCGCCGGTCGTGTCGACCAGGACGTACTGGTAGATCCATCCGAGCCCCGTGGCATCGGGCCCGAGCGCAGTCTCGGCGGCCGGCGGCAGCTTGCTGCGGATCGCCGACAGGTACTCCAGCACTCGGCTCCGGGCCCAGTAGAGATCGACACCATCCTCGAAGATCACGTAGACGAACGAGACCCCGAAGAAGGAGTATCCGCGCACCGTCTGAGCCCCGGGCACCTTCAGCATCTCGGAGGCGATGGGATAGGTGACCTGGTCCTCCACGATCATGGGGGCCTGGCCCGCATAGTCGGTCTGGACGATCACCTGGACGTCGGAGAGGTCGGGGAGCGCCTCGAGCGGCATGTCGCGCATGACCAGGATCCCGGCGGCGACCACGAAGGCCGCCAAGACGATGACGATCAACCTGTTGGAAACCGACCACTCGATGATTCGGGGCAGCATCAGTCTCCCTCCATCTCCATCCCCGGCATCGCCTCGATCGCCGAGCCCATGCTGCTCTCGGCGTCGATCAGGAAGTTCGCCGAGGCGACCACCGTCTCACCGGCCTCGAGGCCCGACAGCACCTCGATCTCGCGCCCGGTCACGAGCCCCGTCTCCACCTCGCGGGCGACGAGCATCTCGTCGGGGCCCCGGACGAACACCCACGCCCGTTCGCCGGTGGCGTGGACGGCCTCCCGGGGGAGGACGAGCCGCAGCTCGGACGGGACCTCGAGCGCGACCCGGGCGTACATGCCGGGCTTGAGCTTCCCCTGCAGGTTGGCGAGCTCGACCCGTACGCGACCGGTCCGGGCCTCGAGCGTCACGGTGGGATAGACGTACGTGACGGTGCCCGTGAACGTCTCGCCGGGATACGTCTGGACGCTCACCCGGGCGGGCTGACCCTCGCGAACCATCGAGAGATCCCGCTCGAACACCTCGCCCTCGACCCACACCGTGGAGAGGTCGGCGATCCGGTAGAGGTTCATCCCGGGGGCGATCCGGCCGCCCTCGAAGACGTTCTTCTCGATGACGAATCCGGAGGCGGGGGAGGTCAGCGTCAACGTCTTGGTCGGCTGGCCGGTTTCCTCGATCCGCCGGATCTCGCCGGCCGGGATGTCCCAGTACGCGAGCCGGCGGCGCGAGGCCTCCAGGAGCTGGCGCGCGCGTTCGGCCGCCCGGCCGGCCGGGTCGGCCGCGGACTCGTCGACCAGCCGGCGTGCCAGGATCAGCTCCTCCTGGGCGGAGACCAGCATCGGGCTATAGACGGCGAGCAGTGGCTGGCCCCGACGCACCGGCATGCCGGTGAAATCCACGTACAGCCGCTCGATCCAGCCGTCGATCTTCGGGTTGACATCGACGATCCGGGTCTCGTCGTAGGTGACCGTGCCCACGGTCGAGAGCGCGCGGTCGACGACCTTTCGCGCGGCCACCACGTACCTGACGCCGATCCGCCGGGCTGCGGCCGCGTCAAGCCGGACGGGATTTCTGTCGTCCCCGCCTCCGCCGGACATGGCCGCGTGATCGTGCCCCTCCGCGCCGCCTCCGGCCGGAGTCTCGTCGCCGCGACCGAGGCCCGCCAACACCACCACCGCGCCGGCGACGACAACGAGGGCGACGGACACCAGGATCTGCAATTTCGTGCTCATCGGACCTCCGCCAGCATCTCCGGCGTCGGGGGCAGCTCGCGACCGACCGCCGTCTCCAGCCGGGAGATCGCGGTGCCGTACGCGCCGAGCAGCGCGTAGTGCTCCTGCTCGTATCGGTTGAGCGTCATCTGGGCGTCAACCAGCGTCATGAAGTCGACGCTGCCGACACGATAGGAGGAGAACGACGACTCGACGTTCGACTCCGCCTGGGGGATCACGGCGGTCTCGTAGAGATCGAGCAGCGTGCGGGCGCGCTCGAGCTCGGCGAGGAGCTCCCCGATCTCGGCATCGACGGAGGCGCGCATGCCGGCGAGGTCGGCCTTCGCCATCTGTCGCATCGCGGTCGCCTCGTCGCGCATCTTCAACTGCCGGCCGGCGGCGAAGATCGGGATCGAGAAGCCGATCATCGCGCCACCCATCCGCTCGGTCCCCATGCCGAGGTCGCGCTGGCCGTACTGGAGCCCGAGCGCGAGGTCCGGCCACAGTTCCTTCTTCGCCAGGTCGACCCCGGCGTCGGCCCGCTCGACCCCCGTCTTCGCCTTCTCGAGCATCGGCCGGGTCTCCTCGGCCCAGCTTCGCAGCGTGTCGCGGGCGGGAACCGCCGCCGGCACCGCCGGCAGGACGGGGGACGGGACCGGCGTCTCCGCGGGCCGGTCGAGGAGCCCGTTCAACCGCGCCGCGGCGACCTTACGCATCGCCTCCATCCTGGCGATGTCGGCCTCCATACGGGCGATCTCGACGTTGGCGCGGAGGACGTCGCTCTGCCGTCCCGTGCCGGCGCCGTACATGGCGCGGGCGACCCGTTCGAAGTCCTCCAGCAAGCGCAGGGTCCTCCTCATCACCTCGATCTGACGGTCGGCGGCGTAGAGCTCGTAGAACGCCATCGCCACGTCAGCGCGGATCATCCACGCCGTCTCGCCGGCGTCGGAGCGCGCCATCTCGCTCGTCTTCCCGGCGATCCGCTCGGAGAGACCCAGCTTGCCGGGGAAGGGGACCATCTGCATGAGCTGGATCGACGGCGCCATCGACGACGGCATGTCCGCGTCCAGGTCAGGCAGCGACAGGTTCATGGCCCCGATCTGGAACACCGGATCGGGCGGTAACCCCGACGCGGAAACCCTCGCCGCGGAGGCGTCGGCCACGGCGGCAGCCGCGGCGATCCGCGGGTTCCGCTGAGCGGCGAGCGCGTAGGTCTCCTCGAGCGTCAGCCCCTCGGCGGTCGGGACTTGATCGGAAAGGACGGTGGGCGTCTGCGCCAACGCCCTCGCCGTGAAAAGCAGCGAGGCCGCGATCAACCGGAGAGCCATTCCGTTCCTGCGGCTCATCGATTTCATGGCATTCATGGGTGTCCTTCGCGTGCGGATCGAACGGCAGGAGCCCGCTCCGGGAATCAATACTCCCGAAGACTACGGTCCTCGTTCTGAAGCGAAGGTGAAGGGAACGTGAAAGGGTCTTTAGTCCTCTTCGGGGTCGCCGGCCTACGCGGTAGTCTTCGGTGGTCGTTCCTTCAGCTTCATGGGCTCCTTCAGGCGGAGAAGAGCGGAAGCCGGAGGACGAATCGAATCCCGCCCCCGGTCCGGTTCTCGGCCGAGAGCGACCCCTGGTGCAGATCGGCGATCGATCGTGCGATCGCCAGCCCGAGCCCCGCCCCGCCACCGTCGCGCTCGGGCGTTCGGGAGTCGTCGACTCGATGGAAGCGCTCGAATATCCGGTCGATCTCACTCTCCGGTATCCCGGGCCCCGTGTCCTCGACCGTCACCCGCCCTGCCTTCTCCTCACGATCCGCGCGAACGGCCACCCGCCCGCCGCTCGGCGTGTACTTGATGGCGTTCTCGAGCAGGTTGCGGACGAGGCGGTCGAGAAGATCCGGGTCGGCCAGGACCGTGGGACCATCCTCCGACGCGACCTGGAGATCGAGCCTCTTAGCGTCGGCCATCGACTCCATCCGTCGCACGACGCCGCGGACAGCCTCGCCCAGCTGCACCGTCTTGAGCCGCGGCTGGATGGCCCGTGCATCCGAACGGGCCAGGGTCAGCAGGTCGTCGGCGGTCCGCGACAGCCGTTCGACCTCTTCGAGCACGCTGTCGATCACGCGCCGGTATTCCTGGGGACTGCGCTCGCGGCGTCGCGCGAGCTCGAGCTCGCCACGGAGCGCCGTCAGCGGCGAGCGGAGCTCGTGACTGGCGTCGGCGGTGAACCGGCGCTGCGACTCGAAGGCGGCGTCGAGGCGCTCCAGCATATCGTTCAGGACCTCGACGAGGCGCTGGTACTCCAGGCTGTACGCGTGGGCGGCGATTCGCCGCTTCAGGGTCCCGGCCCCGATCTCCTCCGCCTGATCGACGATCGCGGTCACGGGGAGGATGGCCTGCCTGGCCAGCCACCACGCCCCGGCGAAGGCCATGACGGTAGCGACGACCACGATACCCAGAAGCAGGAGACCGGCATCGCGCAGCGTCGCGTTCCTGGATGCCAGCGTCGCCGCCACCTGGAGCACGTGGGGATCGTGGACCCGGCCCAGCCTTCCGAGGGGGTAGTAGAGAGACAGGATCTCCTCCCCCCCGAACGTCTGCTCCGACCAGGCGATCTCCCCCTCGCCGGCACGATCCAGCGCGGCACCATCGAGCGGCAGATCCTGGGTGAGGTGCCGGCTGCGCAGCAGGCTCTCGCCGTCGGCCGACCAGACCTGGGTCCAGCGGTTGATGTCGCGGATGGACGCCGCCTCCTCGGGAGTGATCTCCCACTCCCGGATCCGCATCTGCCCGCCCGGCGGCTCGGTGATCGAGGCCGCCTGAAGGGAAGCCACGTTGACGAGCGAGGCCTCGATCTGGCGATCGAGCGTGGCCCGAATCGCGAGCCAGGCGAGCAGCGCCATGGCGCCCAGGCCGATCGCCATCGCGACCGCAAAACGGCCCGCCAGCGTCAAGCGGAACGGCCGCCCCCCTTTCATGGGGAAGGGGGCGTCTCGCGGAGCATGTAGCCCACCCCCCGGATCGTGTGGATCACCGGATCGCCCTTCTGGCGGAGCTTCCGGCGCAGGTTCCCGACGTGGACGTCGACCACGTTCGATCCCGGGTCGAACTGGAGGCTCCACACCTTCTCGAGGAGCTCCGTCCGGCGAATCACCTCCTCCGGACGGAGCATGAAGTGCTCGAGGAGCTGGAACTCGCGTGGCGTGAGATCGAGCGGCTGGCCGCCTCGCTTGGCCTGGTGCGAGATCCGGTCGAGCTCGAGGTCGGCGTACGCGAGGTGGTCCAGCCGACCGGCGCCGCCGCGACGGGCCAGGGCCCGCACCCGCGCCAGGAGCTCGTCGAAGCTGAAGGGCTTGGTCAGGTAGTCGTCGGCGCCGGCGTCGAGCCCGCGCACCAGGTCCTCGGTGGAGTCCCGGGCGGTGAGGAGGAGGACCGGCACCGACTTGCCCCCCTTGCGCAGCCCGCGGACGATGTCGATACCGCTCTTGCCGGGCAGCATGACGTCGATGACCAGCACGTCGTAGTCGTAGACGTGGGCGGTGGCGTCCCCCTCGATCCCGTCCAGGGCCACGTCGACCGCGTAGCCGTCCTCCTTGAGCCCCCGCGCCAGGAAGTCGGCCACCTTCCGGTCGTCCTCGATGACCAGGACCCGCATGCCGCTTATCGTAACCTGCCGTGGGTGGCCCGTCCGGCGTCACCGCCGGAGCGGGCCTGGACCCCGTGCCTCCCCGTCGGCATCCCCGGCCCGCTACCCGCCGCGCGCGGCGGTGGCGGTCATGAGCCCCCACAGCCTGCCGATCCGGTAGCGCTCGACCCGCACGTCCTCGAAGCCGGCCTCCCGGAGCAGCCCCGCGAGGGCCGCGGTCCCATGAGTCCGGCCGTGGGCGGGCTCGAGGATGCGCAGGGCGAAGTCGGCGATCCGGCACGCCAGGTAGTCGTCACACCAGTCGGTGATCGAGATCCTTCCTTCGGGCTCGAGGACGCGCGCGATCTCGGCCACGCCGGCCGCCGGATCCGGCCAGTAGTGAAGCGCGCTCGTCGAAACCACGAGATCGAAGGCGCGGTCGGGGAAGGGGAGATCCGCCGCGTCGGCGGCAACGAGGAGCGCCCGGCCTTCGAGCCTCCGGCGCGCGACCGCCAGCATGGCCGGGCTGAGATCGACGCCCGCGAGCCTGGACGCGCGAACGCGCCCGGCCACCGCCGCCAGGAGCGCCCCGGTTCCGCACCCCACGTCCAGGATCGACTCGCCGTCACGAAGCTCGATCCGACGCAGGGTCTCGCCCACGCTGGCGTTCACGTAGGCCGCCCAGCGCCGGTCGTACGTACCGGCCAGCCGGTCGTAGCGGCGCCGGATCCGGCGGATCGAAGGCGCGGCCCGCAGGGCGCCTACTCGACCACGATCCGGCGCTCCGCCCGGGCCCGCCGCGAATCGGGGAGCACGGCCTCGAGCTCGAGCACGTACGCCCCGGATGGGAGCTCGGGCAGGGTGAGCGCCAGCGCGCGCGCCGCGACGGCCGCGTCGGCCGGAAGGTCCTCGACCCACTCGATCGCGGTCGCCCCGCCGGCCGCGTCGGCCAGCCCGAGAGCCGCGCCGAGCCCCCTCCAGAACCCGCCCCGGTTGTCCCGGAGGCGCAGCGACCAGCGCACCGCGTAGCGCCCCCCGCCGGGCGGGTAGAGCTCCCAGTAGACGCCGAGCGTCGATCCCGAGCCGACCCGAGTCGTCCCGCGGGCCCGCGGCTGGGCTACCTCGAGCGAGACCGGCAGCGGCTCGGTGGGGTCGATCAGGAGCAGATCGGAGAGGGCGGGGCGGGCCCCCACGGCGCCCTCGATCGGAAGGCCGTAACGGGCGCGCGCGGCCAGGTCCGCCTCGGGCGACCACGCCTCGACGCTCACTACGGCGGGCGCCCAGGGCGCGGAGG
Organism: Gemmatimonadota bacterium; assembly: GCA_035708865.1. Classification (GTDB taxonomy): domain Bacteria; phylum Gemmatimonadota; class Gemmatimonadetes; order JACCXV01; family JAHWKZ01; genus DASRVA01. The sequence continues at coordinate 48,731 of DASTFF010000034.1, forward strand.
CGGCCAGGAATCCGGCCGCTTCGCGGACGACCTTGCGCGCCAGCCGGACAGGCCCATCGGGACCGGCCGCAACGGCCAGCGCCGTCCGGACCGGGTGGTCCGGCCCGGTCAGCGAGTCCGCGGGCAGGCTCCACGCGGCCACCACGCGGGCCGAATCCGCGCGCCGGAACACGGCCAGCTGATGGTCGAGGTCGAGAAACTGCTCCGCGTAGGCCGGCGAGTAGGTGGTCCGGGCGCCCTCGTCCTCCAGCGTGGTGGCCGACGGCTCGCTCTCCCACGGCCGCTCCCAGGTCCCCGCGTCGGGGGCGAAGCGGCGCTCGCCCGGCGGGTCGTGCCCGATCACCCCTCGCTCGCCGCTCCTTCCCAGCGCCCACGTCCGGGCCCGAGTGCGCTCCCATCCGACCGGCCAGCCGTAGCGGATCAGGACCTGGCGCAGGTCGCTTCCCCAGCTCATCTCGAACGGCGTGCGCGCCTCCGCGAGGACCTTGTCCTGGACATGACGCGCGTAGTGCTCGGTCAGGCGGTCGTTGCCGGGCTGGCTCCAGAAAGGATCGGCCAGCCACCAGAACCGCTTCTCCAGCCGGGCGCGCTCCTCCCCCGCGTCCTCGAGGAGCCGCGCAGATTCCCCGTCGAGCAGCGGGCCGAGGTCGGTCCACCGCTCCCGTTCCCCGTCCGGCATGCCGGCCAGCGCTTCTCCGAACGCTGCCTCGGAGGCCACGAAATCGCCGGCGGCGTGGAGCGCCCAGCCGATCAGGGCCCGGCACCACCACGCCTGCCCGCGACACTCCCGGGCGGCCTCGAGCGCGGCGGCGGCGTGGCCCGCCTCGAGATGGTAGAAGACCCGCTGCCCGGCGATCCAGCCGTTCTCGGGAACCCGCGCCGCCGCTCGCTCCAGCATCACCAGCAGGTCCCGGCGGGCTTCGGCGACGGGCGCCGGATCGGGACGCGGTCGCCATGCCTCCAGCGCGGGGTCGTCGATGAGCGCGATCCGGCCGACGATCTCCTCGCGGGAGGAGCCCGAGCGGCTCCAGGTGGTCGGGAGGTGGCGCAGGCGGACGCTTTCGTAGCGGGACTGGGCGGCGCGCGCTTTCTCGACGATCCGGCCCGGATCGTCCGGGGCCTGCGCGGCCGCGCCGCGTCCACCGGCCAGACCGGCGATCAGAAGGACGGGAACGAGCGAGCGGCGCACGCCGACAACGTTACCGCGCGCCGGCCCGACCGCCTACGCCCCGGGTCAGTCGGGCCACTCCTCGCCGCGCCAGCACATCTCCCAGAACATCCATTCGTAGCGGCTGGAGAGCAGGAACAGGTCCCGGAGCCGCTCGCGGCGCCCCGCCGGCGCATCCGCGGCAAGCCGGTCCATCTCGTCACGCAGCCACCCGGCCGCCTGCTGGAACTCGGTCGAGGCGTACTGCTCGATCCAGTCGGCGTAGCGGCGGTCGGGGGGCCGGTCCTGCTCCGCCAGACGGCCGCCGAGCCAGGCATATCCCCAGGCGCACGGCAGCAGCGCCGCCACCAGCTCGGCCAGGTCCCCGTCGGCGGCGGTCCGCACCAGGAAGTCCGTGTAGGCGCGGGTGGTGGGCCACATCCCGCCCGCCTCCAGATCCCGGGCGGAGATCCCGAAGCGGGCGGCGTACGTCCGGTGGAGCTCCATCTCGGTGTTGAGGGTCAGGTCGAGGGCGGCCGCGTACCATCCCATGCTGGCGAGCCGGTCGGCCTTGGCCGCCGCCCACGCGAAGACGCGCGCGAACTCCTTCAGATACAGATAGTCCTGGACGACCCAGCGCCGGAACACGTCCTCGTCGAGGTCGCCGGCCGCGATCCCCTGGACGAACGGGTGCTCGAGCTGGGCCTCCCAGATCGGCCGCGCGGCGGCGAACAGCTCGTCGCTGAACGCGCTCACTTGACCTCGCGGATCCCCGGCCACCCGTCCGCGCGGCCGTACGCCAGCTCCCAGAAGGCGATCTCGTAGCGGACGGTTGTCGCAAAGAGCTCGGCCATGCGCGCCCGCTCGCCGGCGCCGGCCTCGTCGCCCAGCCGGTCCAGCTCGCCCGTAAGCCATGCCACCCAGCCGGCGAAGGCGTCTCCGGCCCAGTTCTCGACGAAACCGATCCACGGCGAGGCGGAGTCGATGCCGGACCTGACCGCCTTCCAGGAGTCGTGGTACGCCTTCTCGGCCGCGTAGAGGACGGTGAAACCCTCTTGGTACGGCGCCAGCGCGCCGGTGGCGAGGAGGAACTGCACGTAGGCGTGGCAGATGAAGGACGGCCGGACATCCTCGAGGTCCACGCCGGAAGCCTGGGCCCGCTCGCGGAACAGGCCGAGCTCTCCGTGGAAGGCGGTGATCGCTTCGGCAAGGGGCTTCCGGTGCGCGACGGGCGCCTTGGCGAGCAGAGACCCCATGAACGGGATCGCGGCTTCCACGAACAGGTAGTCCTGACGCATCCAGCGGGCGAACGTGGCGTCGGGCAGCTTGCCATCCCTGGTGTCGTGGAGGAAAGGGTGGTTCAGCATCTCGTTCCAGAGCGGCCGCTCCCGAGCGAGCAGTTCGGTGGAAATCCCCACTTCATCCTCCCTTCGCCGGCATTATCCGGATCAGGTGTTGAGGGTGTCATCTCAGCCGGGATGGATCCCAGCACCCCTGGTGCCGCCAGTATAGGGCTCCGTTTCGGGCGACGCAGCCGGCCCCCGGGCTTGCTGCCCGCGCTGCGTCGGGCGACGTTCTCCCGCCGCGCCGCACTCGAACCGTGGGAGCGTCCGGATGCCAATCGAAGTCGTCAACCCCGCCACCGGGAGGACGCTGCGGACCGTCCCCGAGACGCCCGCCGACGAGATCGACGGGATCGTCGAGGACGCCCAGCGGGCGTTCGAGTCGTGGCGCGTGACCGCCTTCGAGGAGCGCGCGCGGCGGATGCGCGGCGCGGCCGGGATCCTGAGAGAGAGGGCCGGGGCCTACGCCCGACTGATGGCCGAGGAAATGGGAAAGCCGGTCCGCGACGGCCGCGCCGAGGCCGTGAAGTGCGCCTGGGTGTGCGACTACTACGCCGACAACGCCGAGCGCTTCCTGGCCGACGAGCCGGTCGAGACCGACGCCCGCTCGAGCTTCGTCGCTTTCCGGCCGCTCGGGGTCGTGCTCGCGGTCATGCCGTGGAACTTCCCGTTCTGGCAGGTCTTCAGGTTCGCGGCCCCGGGCCTCATGGCCGGCAACGCAGGTCTCCTCAAGCACGCATCCAACGTCCCCGGCTGCGCGCTCGCCATCGAGGAGTTGTTCCGCGAAGCCGGCTTTCCGGAGGGAATCTTCCGGGCCCTCCTGGTCGGCAGCGATCGCGTCGAGAGGCTGATCGGCCACCCGCTCGTCCGGGCGGTCACGCTGACCGGCAGCGGCTCCGCCGGCCGGGCGGTCGCCTCCACCGCCGGCCGGCACCTCAAGAAGTCCGTACTCGAGCTCGGCGGCAGCGACCCGTACCTGGTCCTGGAGGACGCCGATCTCGACCTCACCGTCGACACGTGCGTGAGGAGCCGCCTCATCAACTCGGGCCAGAGCTGCATCGCCGCGAAGCGCTTCATCGTCGTCGAGCCGGTGCGGGAGGCGTTCGAGCGCGGCTTCGTCGAAGCGATGGGGCGCGCGGTGATCGGCGACCCGCTGGATGAGGCGACCCAGGTCGGACCCCAGGCGCGGGCCGACCTCCGCGACGAGCTCCACCGCCAGGTCGAGGAGACGATCGCGCTCGGCGCGCGCTGTCTGCTTGGCGGAGAGGTGCCCGACCGGGAGGGCGCCTGGTATCCGCCCACCGTCCTGACAGACGTGAAGCCGGGCTCACCCGGCTACGAGGAGGAGCTGTTCGGACCGGTGGCGTCGATCATCCCGGTGGCCGACGAGGCCGAGGGGATCCTAGTCGCCAACGACACCTCGTTCGGCCTCGGCGCGGCGGTGTTCACGGGTGACCTCGAGCGTGGGCGGCGGATCGCGGCCGAAGAGCTCGAGGCGGGGGCGTGCTTCGTCAACGGGCTGGTACGGTCGGACCCCCGGCTTCCCTTCGGCGGGATCAAGGAGAGCGGCTACGGCCGGGAACTCGCGGTCTTCGGCATCCGCGAGTTCGTCAACATCAAGTCGGTGTGGATCGACTGACCCGGGTCGCTCACGCCGCGGCGGGCGGCGGCTCGCCATCCTGGACCTCGATCGCGCAGCAGCGCAGGCGGTCGCCGATCGGCACGTGGCTCACCCGCTCCGTCCCCAGGACCTCGCCGATCAGGGTGGCGAGAAACGTCCCGCAGACCCGCGGGCGGTCGGCGGCGATGTCCTGAAAGGGACAGTGGTGGATGACGATGCGCCGCCGGCCGCCGTTCGGGATCTCCGCCTGGGCCTCCAGGGCGAACGTATCCTCGAGCCAGGCGAGGAGGAGCTTCCAGCGTCGGTCGGGGGCGTCGATCGGCATCTGCTTCTGGACCCGCCGGGCGACCCGGCGCGCCGCCGTCGCCACCAGCTCGAGCGCCGCGGCTTCGCCATGCCGGTCCACCAGAACCTGGACCAGCCCGCTCGCCAGCACGTCGTACCGCTTGGGGTAGGCACGGCGGGCGAGCGCCGAAAGGGCGTACACCCAGGCGGGCCGGCCGGGCTGGGGGTCGCCCTTGCCCCGGACGACCAGCCCGGCGACCCGCAGCGTCGCCAGATGCTGGCGGACCGCCGCCGGGCTGACCTCCAGCCGCTCGGCCAGCTCCTGGGCGTTCAGCTCCTCACGGATCAGGAGATCGAGGATCTGGCGCTTGGTGCCTGTGGGGAGCTCAGTTATAATAGTTTCAACTTGCATAACTTTTAAATTAGTCGTATACTGAAACCGCGGCAAGTCCGCATCGTCCTCAACCTGACTCAGGAGGATTCATCATGAGACCGCTATTCACCCTCGCCCTCGTGGCCCTCACGCTGGGCTTTCTGGCCGGCCCGGCCATGGCCCAGGAGGAAGTCGCCGCCGGGCACGACCCCGAGATGATGACCGCCCCTCCGGGCGGCGCCTTCCAGCCGGTCAGCGAGCTGGTCGAGCTGCCCGACTTCCTGCCCGGCATCGGGACCCTGTACGTGGATCCGGCTACCCTGCCGGCCGGCCCCTTCCTGGCCTACGACCGGGACGGCACGCTGGTCAGCTCGGTGTACATGATTCCGCTATCGGCGATGAACGAGCAGCAGAACTTCAACGGGCTCGACGTCGCCGCGGCCGAGGCCGACCACGTCGACATCTACTACAACGCCGGCCACCCGGGGGTCGCGGAGCCGCACTACCACTTCGTCGTGTGGTACGTGTCGCCCGAGGCGGCGGCGGCGCTCAAGTAGCCGCGTGCTCTCCCGGCGGAGGTTCCTGACGGCCGGCGGGCTCGCGCTCGCCGGCCTCTCCGCCCCGGCTCCGGTGCGGGGCCTCCTCGTCGGGTTGCGGTCCGGCGAGGAGGCTCCCGGACCGTCGCCCGGGTCGGAACCCGTCGAGATCCGGATGCGGAGCGACGTGCTCGGCTCGAAGGTGTGGTTCGACCCGATCGGCGTCTGGGTCGAACCGGGGACCACGGTCCGGTGGGTGCTCGAGGCGAGCGTCCACTCGACGACGGCCTATCACCCGGCCAACGCCGGCCATCCGCTGCGGATCCCGGAAGCGGCCGAGCCCTGGGACTCGGGGATCCTGACCCGGCCGGGCGAGACGTTCGAGGTCACGCTCACCGTCCCCGGTATCTACGATTACTACTGCATCCCCCACGAGGCCGGCGGCATGGTCGGCCGGATCGTGGTGGGAGAGCCGGGAGACGAAGCGCGTCCCTTCGTCGGGACCGCCGAGGCGGGCGCGGGCGATTCCAGATCCGTGCCGGAGGCGGCCCGGCAGGCCTTCCCTGCCGTCGAGCGGATCGTTCGCGAGAAGATGGTGCGGATCGCTACGTAGGAGATCAGCCGGCGAGCTGCCGCAGCAGCTCGTCGTGGAGGAGCGCGTTGGTGGAGAGCGCGCTCCCGCCCGCCGGGACGGCCTCGCCGCCGAGCGTGCTGAACCGCCCGCCGGCTTCCTGGACGACCGGCTGAAGCGGGACCGAGTCCCAGGGCTTCATCCGCGGATCGATCATGGCCTCGGCGCGCCCGGTGGCGACGAGGACGTGGCCGTACGCGTCCCCCCACGTCCGGAGTTCCCCGGCAGCGGCGGCCAGGCCGGCGAACCCCGCCCCCGGCTCGCCCGGCAGACGCCGGAAGTCGGTCGCCAGCACCAGCGCCGCCTCCAGGTCCGGTTCGGCCGAGACCCGCGCCCGGACCGGATCCCCGCCCCCCCTCCACCACCAGCAGCCGGCGCCGCGGGTGGCGGCGACCGTCTCCCGGATCGCCGGCAGGTGGACGACACCGAGCACCGCCTCGTCGCCGTCGAGCATCCCGATCAGGACCGAGAAGAGAGGCACGCCGTGGACGAACCCGAACGTCCCGTCGATCGGATCGAGCGTCCAGCTCCGGCCGCTCGTGCCTTCCTGGACGCCGAACTCCTCGCCGATCACCCCGTCCGCGGGGCAGCGCGCGGCCAGCCGCTCCCGCAGGACCTCCTCGGCCCGCCGGTCGGCCGAGGTCACCAGCGAGCGATCGGCCTTGAGTTCCACCTCCAGGACGCCGCCGAACGCCTCGGCGGCCACCCGGCCGGCCGCCCGTGCGGCCTCGAGCGCGAACGCCCGCAGCTCGGCCAGCTCACGCGCTTCGATCATCGTCCGCTCCCTGCAGGTCACGAAGGCCGCCTCCGGACCGTCGAGGGTATCTCGGCACCCCGGCGGGGCCAAGCGAAACGCCGGAGCCGGCTCGAGGCCGACCCCGGCGCCGCGTTGGAGTGCCGAGGGTTCGGGGAAGATCCGCTACAGCCCGACCGAGCTCGTCAGCCGTACCGTCATATCGCTGCCCGCGTTGAGAGCCACCTCGTAGTCGTCGCGCGCCGTCCCCATCGCCGCGCCGCCGGCCCCGCCGGCCGCGGCTCCGATCGCCGCGCCCTTCTTGCCGCCGATGATGCCGCCGAGGACCGCTCCGGCCCCCGCCCCGATACCCGTCTCCTTGGTCGGGAAGCCCTTGTCGGCGTAGGAGTGGCCGCCCGACACCGGGGACGCCGCTATCGAGCGCGTGCCGTAGGCGGTCTCGACCGAGCGCGCCTCGAGGGTGATCGAGCCGCGTCCGTCGTTGTCGTCGCCTTCGTTCATGCTGGTGACGACGCCCGAAACCGTGGCGCCCGCCGGGATCACTACCTGACCGCCGACCACGACGTTACGGGTGACCCGTCCGGTCCACGTGCTGCCGACCTCGTTGTGCTCGGAGTCGATCTGATGCATGGTGGCGAACGGAATCGAGGTGCCCGCCGGTATCGCGCTCGGGCGCGACGGAGCCGCTGCCGGCGCGGGCTGCTCTACCTCCGGCTGGGACCGCGGCGTCTCGCGGACGATGACCGTCCGCTCGACGACCCGTGGCTGTTCCTCCACGACATCGATCTCATCGGCGTCGGGACCCATCGTGTCGCTCAGGGCGATCGGGCCGCCGTCCTCGACGACGATCGGCAGATCCTCGTCGACCTCCTCGCCCTCACCCCCGCAGCCCGCTGCCGCGAACCCGAACGATCCGAGCGTCACGAGCAGGGCCCACGTGCGAATCGTGCTCTGCATCGACATGTCTGCCTCCCCTCGGGAAATAGCGTCAGAACGTCACTATCCTAGCACGCCACCACGCCAAAGGTTCCCCGGCCCCGTAACCCCCCGGGGGGACGCAGGATCGGCCGCCTCGCCTTCAGCTTCGCGCTGGCAGGCGGGGCGCCCCCGGTTAGGTTCGGCCGCCCATGCCCCTCGCGATCCTCCCGCATGGCTGACCGCCTCGCCGTCCTCACCAGCGGCGGGGACGCCCCTGGAATGAACGCCGCGATCCGGGGCGTCGTCCGGACGGCCGCCAGCGCGGGCTGGGAGGTCATCGGCTTCCGCCGCGGCTTCTGCGGGCTGATCGACGATGAGGCGCTTCCCCTCACGCCGCGCTCGGTGGCCAACATCCTTCAGCGCGGCGGATCAATCCTCGACACCGCGCGCGAGGCTCGTTTCCGGGACGAGCAGGTGAGGCACGCGGTCTGTGATGTCCTCGACCGGCGGCGCTGCCGGGCGCTGATCGCGATCGGCGGCGAAGGAACACAGACCGGTGCGACTCGTCTGCAGGAAGTCTGGAGCGGCCGCGTCCTCGGCGTCGCCTCGACCATCGACAACGACCTCGGAGGTACGGACCATTCGATCGGTTTCGATACCGCCTGCAACACCGCTCTCGAAGCGATCGACCGGATCCGCGACACGGCCAACGCGCTCGACCGGCTGTTCTTCATCGAGGTGATGGGCCGCCACCGCGGGTTCATCGCTCTCGCCGTCGCGATCGGGGGCGGGGCCGAAGCCGTCGTGCTCCCCGAGGTCAAGCTGGATCCGGGGGCGCTCCTCGAACTGATCCACGGCAACTACCGCCGCGGCAAGCTCTCATGCATCGTCGTCGTCGCCGAAGGCGCGCACCCGGGTGGGGCGCGAGGATTGCTGGACGAGCTCGACGCGCGCGACGCCGGGCTGAAGGGGATGCCCGGCGCCGATCCGCGCGTCACCATCCTCGGCCACATACAGCGTGGGGGCAATCCGACCGCGCGCGACCGGCTGCTCGCGAGCCGTCTCGCGAGCGCGGCGACACGTGCGGCCATCGATGGAGACGGGAACCTGCTCTTCGGTATCCGCGGGGAGACGATCTGCTCGACGAAGATCGCCGACGCGGTTGCCGAAAAGAAGATGCTCGACTCTTCGCTGCTCGAGCTCGTCAACACGCTCGCCGGGTGATCCGAAATCCTTCCCCGTTTTTTTCTGTTCCAAACTATTGCGCATGTTCGCATTGTTGTGATAGACTTTTTTTCGTCGAGCGGTCCGACCATCGTGACGCTCAGACCAGGAGGAAACGATATGGCTGCTATGGCCAAGAAGTCGACCAGAAAGAAGGCCTCGAAGAAGAAGGCCAAGAAGAAGGGAAGGAAGAAGGCTTCACGGAAGAAGGCCTCGAAAAAGAAGGCCTCGAAGAAGAGAAAGGCTTCACGGAAGAAGAAGCGGAAGTAACTCTCGAGAGAACCTTACCGCTGATCGATCGGTTCGGACCGTTTCGACGCTTCAACGAAAGCCCGCTCACGCGGGCTTTCGTCTTGGTGGTCGCCCTTCTGTTCCCGGTCGCCTGCGCCTCCGCCGCGCGGGGCGCGGGCGGGGCCCGGCTCTCCGACACGCTCTCCCGGCTGCTCGCCGATCCGAGCCTGCGGCATTCGGGCGCGGCCCTGCTGGTGGTTTCCCTCGACAGCGGGGATACGCTGTACGCGCGCGAGATCGACCGGCTCTACACCCCCGCCTCGAACCTCAAGCTGTTCACCGCCGCCTCGGCCCTCCACTACCTGGGACCCGACTTTCGTTTCGAGACCATGGTCGCGACAGGCGGACGGTGGACGGGCGACACGCTTCACGGAGACCTGTATCTGGTCGGCCGTGGCGATCCCGATCTGGTGACCGACGATCTCGCCGTGCTGGCCGACAGCGTCGCGGCGGCGGGCGTGCGGGTCGTTCGCGGACGGGTGGTCCCCGTCGCCGACTGGTTCGGCGGACCGGAGTGGGGGGCCGGTTGGATGTGGGATGACGGACCGTTCTGGTACTGGCCCTACACGAGCGCGCTCACGCTGAACGACAACTCGGTGACCGTGCGGGTGACTCCGGGTCCCGAGGTGGGCGCCCCGGTCGACGCGAGCCTCGAACCGGCGACCGACTACGTGCGGCTGACCGTCGATGCCCGCACCGGCCCGACGGGCTCTCCGCCGACGCTCGAGGTCGAGCGGCATTGGGACCCCAAGGCCAACGTCATCGACGTTCGGGGCTCACTACCTCTCGACGCCGGGCCGGTCGCCGAGGTGCGGACGGTCGAGGACCCGGCGTCCTACGCGGCACGGGTCTTTACCCAGCTCCTGTCCGAGCGGGGTGTCGACGTCCTCGACGCGCTCGGCGAGGGTCTGCAACCGCCACCCGACACGATCCCGATCGTGCGCCATGAGAGCGACTCGCTGGCGGTGAGCGTCCGGAACTTCCTCAAGGTCAGCGACAACCTGACCGGCGAGCAGCTGGTGAAGGCGATCGGCGCGCGGACCGCCGGGCCGCCAGGCAACTACGCCAACGGCCTGGCGGCCGAGCGGCGTTTCCTGGCCGCCGAGGTGGGGATCGACACCACCGCCATGGTGCTCGCCGACGGCTCGGGCGTGTCGCGCTACAACCTGGTCACTGCGCGACAGGTGGTCCGTCTGCTCGCCTACATGGCCGGCCGCGACGATCTGGCGCCGGCCTTCTTCGGCGCCCTGCCGATCGCCGGCGTGGACGGAACCCTCGAGGACCGGATGCGGGGAACCGCCGCCGAGCGCGCGGTCCGCGCCAAGACGGGATCGCTGGCGGGCGTCTCCGCGCTGGCGGGCTACACGATGACGGCCGGCGGCGAGCGCCTCGCCTTCAGCCTCATGATGGAGTTCTTCCCGGGAGCGGCCGCGCCGCGGCGGGCGGTCCAAGATTCGATCATGGCGGCGCTGGCGGGGATGCGGGAGTAGTGGAGAAGCGGGGGCGGGGGGCGTATTCGCGGAGCGAATCCTCGGGCGGAAGCGCTTCGGAAGGGGGCTGCTCCACGGACCACGTGCATTCGCTCAAGGATCGAAACTTTGATCGCTCCGCGAACACGCCCCCCGCCCCCGCGCCACCGTCACTCCAAACCCGCGCCAGTCAACGCGCATTGCTCCGGCAAAAGACCTACGGGACGCCTTGGTTCAAAAGGGGGCGATGTCGCTCCCTTGTTCGTACGCCGCTGAGGGGCGGGCTCGGCGGGGGTCCTCCCGGAGCCGTCAAAGTTTGGCTCCGGCGCAAGCATGCCCGCGGTTCGTGGAGCGACGAATCCCCTCCGATCGAGCGCCCGGCGTCGGCTCCGGGAGGACCCCCGCCGAGCCCGCCGATCACCGACTCTCAGAGGAAGGAAGCGACACCGCGCCCGCCCCCGTCGCCTGGAGCCCCACAGGGATCGAGCGGATGGTCGCCAGCGTCTCGGGGTCGATGACGTCGATGGCGCCCGGCACGACGGCGTGGCTCTCCATCGACAGGAAGACCGTGCCGTCCGGCCCGAAGGCGAAGGTGTGGGGATGGGTAGCGCTCGACGGCATCGTGGCAACGGGGGATTCAGTCGCCAGATCGACCACCGTGAACGACTGGCCGTTCCGGTTGGGCACGTACAGCCGCCCGCCCGCCGGATCCACCTTGATCAGGTAGGGGCCGTCGCCGACCGGAATGCTGTTGGTGTAGGTGCCGAGCTCGGACGTGGCCATGACGCGCACCTCGCCAGTCTTGTGGCACGCCACGTAGAGCTTCTCATCGTCCTTCGACAGCGCGAGGCCGGCCGGGTAACACACCTTCTCCTCGGCCCGGTCCTGGTCGGTGAGGGTGCTGGTCGAGTCGACCACCGACAGCGTCGAAACGCTGACCTTCCTGAGCTCATTGTCGCGCGTGCACGAGACGTAAACCGACGTCCCGTCGTGCGAGGCCACCAGGCCGTGCGGCTTCACGCAGACCGGGATCTGCTTGACCTCGGTCATGGTCGGGGCGTGCACGACCGAGACGGTGTCGGTCTGAGGGTCGCCGTGCAGGTTGTAGTTGGCCACGAAGAGCCACATGCCGTCCGGCGTGATCGCCGACGTCGCAGGAAACAGTCCGACGTTGGTCCGGGCCACCAGGCTGTCCGTGCTGGTCGTCATCTTCCAGACCGACCCGTAGGGCCAGCCGTGCGCGATCGACAGATAGTAGAACCGGCCGTCGGGCGAGAGAGTGAGCGCGTGAACGCCCTCCACGTCCTCGATCGACACACCCACCGGGATCTTCCTGAGAACCTCGCCCGTGCCGGGGTCGACAACCGCCACCGCGTCCTCCGACTCGAGGCCGACGAAGAGAACGTAGCCGGACGGCTCGCCGGACGTGGTCCCGGCCTCCGGGTCGGGTGCGGCCGCGGGCTCCTGGGCCCCGATCGGCAGCGGGTAAGAGAGAAAGGCGGCGCATGCCGCCAGGACGATCCTCCAGCGACGGGTCATGTCGATTCCTCCGATCCGGTTCCAAATCGGCCGCGCACGGTGCGGCCGAACGGGCGAGCGATTACGCGCTCTCCTACCATTCTAGGTGGCGTCGGGTTTCGCGGCCGCCGAAACCGTCCCGTTATCTCGCGCGTAGAGGTTCGATGATGGACTCGCCCCGCCGGACCGCTCGAGCCGCACTCGTCGGGGTCCTGCTGATCCCGGGGCCGGCGTGGGCCCAGGACGAACCCGGCCCGCCGCGCGGCCGGATCGTGGCCGACACCGTCCCCGCCCCGGCCCTGGCGGGCAATCTCCTCGGCGACCCGACCCTCCAGCCGGCGTGGGTCTACCTGCCCCCGGGATATGACGGCTCCGGGGAGCGCTATCCCGTCCTCTATCTCCTGCACGGCGTCCTCGACGATCCGTCGGTGTGGATCGAGCCCGCCTATCAGGGCATGACCGTCCAGTCCACGATGGACAGCCTGATAGGCGCCGGTGCGGTCCGGCCGCTCATCGTCGTCATGCCGAACGGCCGGAACGCGCTCGGTGGGAGCTACTACCGCAACTCGTCCGTGACCGGGGGATGGGGCGACTTTATCGCCCGCGACCTGGTGCGCCACGTGGATGCCAACTATCGGACGCGGGCCGCGGCCGAGGCGCGGGCCGTCGCCGGCCACTCGATGGGCGGGTTGGGCGCGATATGGGCCGGAATGATGAACCCCGACGTCTTCTCCGTGGCCTACGGGATGAACCCCTGCTGTCTGTGCTGCGTCGGGGCCGAGCAGGTGCCGCCGGGGGCGGCCGCGCTGGAGGCCTACGCGTCGGTCGACGCGCTGTGGAAGGAGCTCGAGGGAGGCAACATCTGGCCGCTCGTCCTGGCCGGCTTCGGCGCGGCGTTCTTCCCCGACCCGGCCCACCCCCCGTTCTACGGTGATCCCGACGCGGGGCTGGGGGAAGCGACGGTCGGACCGGCTGTGGAGGTCTTCCCCACCAGCCTGGTGGACGACCGTGTCGACGCCCTGCAGAGCCTGAACGGCCTGGGGTTCGACTCCGCCTTCGGCGATCAGTTCGCCCACATCCCGGTCGCGACGGCGGCGTTCTCGGACTCTCTCGAGGCGCACGGCGTGCCCCACGTGTACGAGGTCTACGCCGGGGACCACCGCAACCGGATGCGGGAGCGGATGGCGACCGTCATTCTGCCGTGGATCTCGGAGCGGCTTGGGTACCCCGACCCAGAGGGCGCGTCCTCGGGGCCCTGAGGTCCCGACCCGGACAGAAGCGGGTAGGGGTTGACCGGCTCCCCGGCGGCGAACACGGCATAGTGGAGGTGCGGCGCGTGGTCGGGCGCGTTGCCCGAGGTCCCCACGAACCCGATCACCTCCCCCGCTTCGACCCAGTCGCCCTGTCCCTGGCCTCCGTACTGCTCGAGGTGCGCGTAGTAGTGACGCCAGCCGCCCGGTCCCAGGACCGTCACCGTACGCCCGCCGAGGGGGTTGCCGCCCCGCCGCGTGACGATCCCTTCCGTCGCGCTCCGGACGGGCGTCCTACGAGGGGCGAAGATGTCGATTCCCTCGTGGCGCCGGCCGCCGCTTCGAGCGGCGCCCCACGTGTCGACGAGGTCGGGCGGTCGGACGCCGTCCACGGGAACCGGCAGACGGGCCGGCGGATCGGCGGCCATCAGGCGCACCTGACGCCAGGCTCGATGGGCGGCCGGATGGAGGAGGAGTCCGAGCGCCAAGAGCGCTGCCCCCCACCCAACCCCGGCGGCCAATCGCCACGGATCGGGCGCTCTCAACGGCCGTTCGGCTCCGTCCGCCGACCCGCTACAGGGCCTCCCGCTCGACGGCCATCAGGTCCTGCGAGGTCTCACGCCGGCGGATCGTCTCGACGGATCCGTCCTCGGTGATCCACACCTCGGCCGCCCGCGGGTGCGAGTTGTAATGGCTGGACATCGCCATCCCGTACGCGCCGGTATCGAGGACCGCCAAGAGGTCGCCAGGCTCGAGCGGCGGGAGCGGGCGGTCGCGGCCCAGGAAGTCGCTCGACTCGCAGATCGGGCCGGCCACGTCGGTCGCCCGCTCGCCGTCCCGGCGCCGCAGCGGCCAGATGCGGTGGCGGGCCTCGTACAGGGCCGGCCGCATGAGGTCCGTCATCCCGGCGTCGACGACCGCGAGGGAACGACCGTCCCGCTCCTTGCGGTACAGGACTCGCGTCAGGAGACACCCGGCCGGGCCGACCAGGTACCTTCCGAGCTCGAGCACGATCTCGGCCCCGAATTCCCGCACCCGCGGCACGATCGCCTCGGCGTAGGCCTCCGGGCGCGGCACGGGATCGCCGTCGTAGGAGATTCCGAACCCTCCCCCGGCGTTGATCCAGCGGACGGCCACCCCCGCCGCGCGTGCGGCCCGGCCGCAATCGAGGAGGACCTCCAGCCCGGCATCGTACGGCGCGGTGTCGGTGATCTGGCTTCCGAGGTGCATGTGAAGTCCGACGAGGTCGAGCCCGGTGGAGCCGGCGATCCGGTCCAGCAGAGGTGGAAGCTCGTCGAGGGCGATCCCGAACTTGTCGACCTTGCGTCCGGTCGTGATGTGGCGATGCGTGCGGGCATCGACGTCCGGATTCAGACGCAGGCTGATCGGCGCCCGGATCCCGCGGGCGGCGGCCAGCCCGTTCAGCCGCTGCGCCTCTTCGACCGATTCCACGTTGACCATCCAGAGCCCGGCCCCGGCGGCCCGTTCGAGCTCACGCAAGGTCTTTCCGACGCCCGCGAACACGACCCTGTCGAACGCCACCCCGACCTCCGCCAACCGGTCCAGCTCGCCCTCCGACACGACATCGAAGCCAACGCCCAGGCCCGCCAGCCACTTTAGCAACCGGAGGTTCGAGTTCGCCTTGACGGAGTAGCATAGCCGGGTCGGGTGAGCCTCGAAGGCCTCGCGAACCTCGGCCACGCGCGACGCGATCGAGGGGCGATGATAGACGTAGAGCGGGGTTCCGTGACGGTCCGCCAGGTCGGCCAGACGCACGCCCCCGCCAACGAGATCGTCCTGATGGTAGCTCCAGGGAATCGGCACGGAGCCACCAAGTTAGGGGCGGCCCCCGCGGGGTCAACGCGATCGCTGGGCGGAGTGCCCGCGGCTGGTGGAGGGGTCCCCTCCGGCCACGGTTGCCCCCGGGGGACGGGCTTGTCTACATTACTACGTCTGATGCGGACCAGGACGCATTCCCCCGCCCCGGCCAGTCGCGCCAGTACGTCTGTCAGCGGCGTCGCGTGCCTGCTCGTCCTCGTTCTCGCCGGTCCCGTCCGCGCCCAGGAGCTCCGGCCCGTCACCCCCGCCTCCGAGACCCATCTGGTGCAGCAGGCGGCGTTCGCGCTATGGTGGCCGCACTACGAGCGGCTGATGCGGGAGTTCCTCCGCAACACGCCCGACGACGCGGGACGGATCGCGCTTCCCGAACCCACCCCCGAGGAGTTCTATCGCGAGATCATCGTCCTCGGCCGGATCCTCGAGCCCGCCATGGCTGACGTCTCGTTCTACAGCGTCACCACCGAGGGCGACCTGTATCAGGGACTCTTCGTGGTCAACGAAAACGATCGCGCCTGGCCGCTGGTGAACCGAATGGAGCCCGGCTCGTTCGCCCACACCATGAACCGCGCCTACGTGGACGCCGTCAACGCCCTCCTCGACCGCGAGCGGGTCCGGCCCGCCTCGGCCGACGAGGCGCTCCGGCTGGCCCGGTTCCTGGTGGAGGCATTCTACAACTTCGATTACCGGTACACCCCGTCGAGCGTCGACTCCATCACGTTCGCCGAGCTCAATCTGGTCCGCGTGCTCAACTCGATCGACGAGATCCCCCAGGGGCTCCGCCGCTTCGATGCCGCGGACGGGGACGCCCTGCTGTACGGCAAGGTGCCCGACACCGTCCGGGGGACGGTCAGCCCCCCCCGTGTCCAGCGTGCCGGCGCGAACGACTACCGGGTCTCCTTCTACACCTGGCATCCGCAGACCGGCGAGCTCAAGCGCTGGGAGATACAGATGACCGACGGCCAGTTCGCCGCGCTGGAGGATCGGACCGTCGAGAAGTGGCCCTCGTTCACCGTCCAGGACTTCTAGCCGCTCCGATCCTGGTGTCCCTGCTCGCCGCCTGCGGCAGCGAGGCGCCGGATCCCGCGGCCGAGGCCGTCACGCCGAGCACGACGGCGGCGAACGAGGCGGCAGACACGATCCCGCCGCCGGTCCCCGACGGCGAGCCGATGCCGGCCGCCACGGACGCAGCCGGAATTCCGCCGTATCCCGGTGCGATCGTGCACATGATCACCGCCGCCCCCGCCTCGACCTACCGCGTCAACGCCTTCACACGGGACCCCAAGGAGCAGGTGGTCGCCTTCTATCAGGAGAGCCTCCCGGGCTGGCGGATGATCCGCTCCCCCGACGACATCGTGGTGTTCCAGAAGGAGCCCGATCAGGCCGCGGTCACGATCTCGGACTGGGACGGCTCGGTGCTGGGGCCGGAGGCGGAGGAGGAGTTGCGGCGGGCGAGGACTGCGATCGGCACCGCCTGGCGGTGACCGGGACTAGAGCTCGATCAGGGGCAGACGCAGGGACTCGTCGAAGACCCGCTCCACCGGCGATTCGAACGGGGTCAGCACGATCTCGCAGGTGACACCGACCACACCGCCGAGGAGGTGGCCGGCCCGGGTCTCGCAAGAGCGGTCCGAGACGATGACGTGGGCGTGGATGCGGGGGGCGTCCTCGTAACGGGTGACGTTCCCGGTCAGGCCGGCGATCTCCCAGACGCCCTCCAGGCTGGTCTCCCGGTAGCGCTGCTCGTACCGATCGAACCACGCCACCCGGGGCGCCTCGACCGCGCCCAGTCCGACGAACGATCCGCTCTCGACCGCTGCTTCCCGTACGGCTTCACGAAGCCCGTCCAGGAGGTCGGTGCCCCGCGCCAGCACGATGAGAAGGTCCCTTTCGCGCCGCGCCCAGGCGGTCACGGCAGAAGCCTCTCGACCTCGATGACGGGGTTGCCGGTGAGCTCGCTGCGACCGGTGCGGACGCGGCCCTCGATGCGGATCGTCTCGAAGGGCGAGAGGCCGCGGAACTCGTCCAGCAGGGCGGCCGGAACGACCAGATAGACGTACGTCGCCCGGCCGGGGACGCGCGCCAGTCCGTACCACTCTCCGTCCTTGAAATCGCTCCTCCATGACTCGGCCTGCTGGAGCGCGACGTGCTCGAGCGTCCACTGAACCCGCCGCCCGGTGAAGCGGTCGGGAGCCAGCGCCACGGCCTCGGGCGCCGAGGCCGCCCCGCCGTCGGTCGACACCGCCTCGCTGGGCACCCATCCCTCCACCTCGACGCGCGTCCAGGCGCCGCGACGCTCGAGCGTCCGGAGGACCGTGCCCGAGGGGATCGTCGTGACGAGCGTCCCCCCGGGACTTCCGCGCAGCCCGGTCTCCTCGGTGAGGCGGCCCGCCGTGACGCGGCCCGCCGGGGGTGCGGCCGGCGGCCGTGAGGGACTCGCCGGCGGCGGGGCGGCGTCTGTCCGGGGCTCGCCGTCCCCCCCCGGCGCGGCGTCCGCGCCGGCGGGCGGCCGCACGGCGGAGTCGGGGAGCCAGCCGATCATCTCGATCTCGAACCACTTGTCGTTTCCGCCGACCCGCCGGACCTCGACCCCGCGCTCGAGCGTGCCCAGGATCTCCCCGCCCGGCCCCTCGCGCAGGTTCTCCCGGACGGGCGTCACCTGGTAATGGTCACCCGCCTTCTCGAGGGACCTCCGCCACATCCAGCCGTGGACGCCGACCCGCGTCCAGTCGCCGCGCCCTCCGAGCCGCTCGAGGGGAGTGCCGCGATGAAGGTGGCCCAGGAGCCGGCCCGTGGAGCTCCACTTGAGCACGGTCTCTTCGACCACGACCTCGAGGTCGGAGAGACCTCCGCCGTTCGCCCGGCCGGCGGCCGCCACCGCGGCAGAGACGAGAACGAGAATGAGAACGGTCGGGAGCAGGACCCGCATGCAGACCTTCGTGGCCGGGTTCGTCGTCGAGCGGATGGGGGTTCCGAGGGGCGTTCAAGCTTCGCGATCCAACCCGGTCTTGTCAAGCCGGAGCGCCTCCCGGCCCGACGGCGTCGCGACAAGGAAAACGGCCGCTTCTTCACCGCGGTCGTACCGGCTACCGGACCATGACCCCGCCGTACAGTGTTTGACGATGCCGAAGCGGTTGACGCGTGCTTTGCCTGGATTTCCGAGCAGCGCCCGGCGTCCGGGCCGTGCCGGCGTAGATTGCTCGAGCTGATGGCGCCGGCCGACCCCACCTTCCGCGTCGTCCTGGTCGAGCCCCTGATCCCGCAGAACACGGGGACGATCGGCCGCCTGTGCGTGGCGGCGCGGGCGGAGCTGCATCTGGTGGGTCCGCTCGGCTTCTCGATCGACGATCGCCGGCGGCGGCGCGCCGGGCTCGACTACTGGCCGCACCTGGTCTGGCGGGCGTGGGACGACCTGCCGGCCTTCCTGCGCGGCGCCGCGCCCGCCGAGGACCGCTCCTGGTACGCCACCACCCGGAGCGGAGTCGCCTACGCCGACGCCCGGCTGCGGCCCGGCGACTGGCTCTTCTTCGGAGCCGAGACAGCCGGCCTGCCGGCCGACCTCACGGCGGACCACCCCGAGCGGTGCGTGTCGATCCCCATGGATCCCCGCGCACGGTCGATCAACCTGGCCATCGCGGTCGGGATCGTGCTTTACGAGGGCCTGCGCCAGACCGGCTGGCCGGGCGACGCGCCGGCCGCTTTCTCGTGACGCCTGTTGATGCGGGGGGGTGATGTTATCTTCAGCTCGACGCGCTCCTGTCGATCACCTGAACGGCCGCGAAGGACCGGTTCGCCTGCCGACATCTGCTTGCCGCCGACTCACCGCCGGACCGCTTCCGCTTCTTCTCCTCCTGGCGGCATGCGGGCGAGGTCCGGCCTATGGCTCCGACAACGCGATCATCGCGGTCGTCGATCCGGCCCTCCGGGACCGTGTCGAGCCGGTGCTCCGCCAGGCGCTCGAGCGGGAGGTGGAGACCACGCGCAGTGAGCCTGTCTTCGAGGTGACGTTTACGACCCCCGCTGGGATCGGCGAGTTCCAGAAGTGGAAGCGGCTGCTGGTCGTCGAGCCTGGGAGCGGTGACGCGGTCCTGCTGCCCGAGTTGGTCGACACCCCACTGGAAGGTCCCGTGTCCACGGTGGTGCACGACAAGTGGGCCCGTGGCCAGACGATCCACGTGCTGGCAGCTCCTACCCCGGAGGCGACGGAGGATCTGGTGCGGGCGTCGGTCGATTCGCTCTACCAGGCGCTGCATGCCGAGTTCGTCGCTTTCCACGTGGACCGGATGTGGGCGAGCGGGGCCGATTCCGCCCTCGCCCGGAGCCTCGAGAACGAGCTCGGCTTCTCGATCCTGCTTCCGAACGTCTACCAGCCGGCCGCCGCCTCGGCCCCCGCCGACTCGCGGGTGTGGTACAACGAGGACCCGCGCCGCGTGGTCGCGCTGCATTGGCTTCCGCGTCCGGCCCGGCTGACCGCCGACACCCTCCTCGCCGTCCGCATCGACTGGGGACGCCGGCTCTTCCCCGGCGATTCGATCCCGGGCCGGCTCCAGGCCCCGCAGGGGGAGGTGCCTGGTGCGGACTCGCTGGTCGGATCCGGGCCGGCGGTGAGGGCGCAGGAAACCCGCCTGGGCGGGCTTCCGGCGCTCCGCCTCCAGGGGACCTGGACCAGCCCCTCCGACGTCGGAGCCGGCCTGTTCGTGACGTACGGGGTCATCTGCGGAGAACGGCTCGTCGTCCTGGACGGCAACCTTTACGCACCCGACCGCGACAAGTATCCGTACGTGGTCCAGCTCGACCGGATCTTCGAGACCCTCCGGTGCACGGCGGCGGACGAGGACCGCGAGGCGGCGTGAGCTTCGTCCATCTCCACACCCACTCCGAGTACTCGCTGCTGGATGGCGCCAACCGCCTCGACCGGCTGGTGGCGGCGGCCGCCGGCCAGCGGATGCAGGCGCTCGCGCTTACCGACCACGGCAACCTCTTCGGCGCCGTCGAGTTCTATCGCGCCGCCCGCGAGGCGGGGATCAAGCCGATCCTCGGGATGGAGGCCTACGTCGCGGCGGGGGACCGCCGGGAGCGAGGTGGGCGGGCGGGCTCGTACTCCCACCTCGTGCTCCTGGCTGAGGACGAGACGGGGTGGAAGAACCTGATCCGCCTCTCCTCGATCGGCTATCTGGAGGGGTTCTACTACAAGCCCCGGATCGACCACGAGGCGCTGGCCGAGAACTCCGCGGGTCTGATCGCGCTGAGCGCCTGCCTGAAGGGCGAGGTGCCGACCTTCCTCATGCAGGCGAACTACGAGGCCGCCCGCGAGCGGGCCACCCGGCTGGCGCGCCTGTTCGGGCCCGACCGCTTCTTTCTCGAGCTCCAGGATCACGGCATCCCCGAGCAGCGGGGGGTCAACGACGGCGTCCGCGAGCTCGCGCGCGAGCTCGGCCTGCCGCTGGTGGCCACCAACGACGTCCACTACGAGCGCCGGGTCGACGCCTCCGCGCACGATGTCCTGCTGTGCATCCAGACCGGCAAGCTCGTCGACCAGCAGGACCGCATGCGGTTCTTCTCCGACGAGTTCTACTTCAAGACGCCGGAGGAGATGGCCGAGCGGTTCCCGGACTGCCCGGAGGCGCTCGAGAACACGGCCTGGATCGCCGAGCGCTGCGAGGTGGAGCTCGCCTTCGGCCGTCCGCTGCTCCCGGCCTTCCCGGTGCCGGCCGGTCACGATTCGCTGGAGACGCTGCTCGAGGAGCAGGCCCGGCGCGGGCTCGAGGAGCGCTACGACACGATCGACGACACGATCCTGGAGCGCTTCGAGTACGAGCTCGGCGTCATCAAACGGACGGGCTTCGCCGGCTACTTCCTGATCGTCGCCGATTTCATCGCGTACGCCCGAGCGGAGGGGATCACGGTCGGGCCGGGACGCGGCTCCGCCGCCGGCAGCCTGGTCGCGTACTGCCTGGGGATCACCAACATCGACCCGCTGCGCTACGGGCTGCTCTTCGAGCGTTTCCTGAACCCCGACCGGATCTCGATGCCGGACATCGACATCGACTTCCGGGACGACCGGCGGGGCGAGGTGATCGAGTACGTGAAGCGCAAGTACGGCGAGGAGTCGGTGGCCCAGATCATCACCTTCGGGACCAGGAAGTCGAAGGCCGCCGTGCGCGACGTCGCGCGCGTCCTCCAGCTCCCGCTGGCCGAGGCGGACCGCCTCGCCAAGCTGATCCCGAACGCGCCGGGGTCCCCCCAGCCGGTGCGGGTCGAGGACGCGATCGAGCAGGTCCCCGAGATCGGGGAGGCGTATCGCTCGAGCGACCGGCTGCGGCGGCTGCTGGACGACGCCAAGGCCCTCCAGGGCCTGGCGCGCCACGCCAGCGTGCACGCGGCGGGCGTCGTCATCGCGCCCGACCGCCTCGTCAATTACGTCCCGCTCTACCGCTCCGAGCGGAGCGAGCTGACGACCCAGTGGGACATGAGCACGATCGAGCTCGTGGGCCTGCTCAAGATCGACTTCCTCGGGCTCAAGACGCTCACCATCATCGACGACGCGATCGACATGATCGCCGAAAAGAGCGGCGCCCGGATCGACGTGGACGCCCTCCCGCTGGACGATCCGGAGCCCTACGCGCTCCTCGTGCGCGGCGAGACCGAAGGCATCTTCCAGTTCGAGTCGTCGCTGGCGACCGACATCTGCGTGCGCACGCGTCCGACCCGTTTCGAGGACCTGATCGCCATCAACGCGCTGATCCGGCCGGGACCGCTCGACTGCGGGATGACCGAGCGCTACATCAAGCGCAAGCGCGGCGAGGAACCGATCGACTCCTACCACGAGGACCTGGTCGACCTGCTGTCCGAGACGTCCGGCGTCATCACCTACCAGGAGCAGGTGATGCAGATCGCCAACCGGGTGGCCGGCTTCTCGCTCGCCGAAGCCGACATCCTGCGCAAGGCGATGGGCAAGAAGATCCAGTCGCTGGTCGACGAGCAGATGAGCCGCTTCCGCGCCGGCGCGCTGGAGCGCGGCTATTCGCCCGAGGTTGTCGAGCGGCTGGTGACCGACATCACCACCTTCGGCCGCTACGGGTTCAACAAGAGCCACTCGGCGGCCTACGCGCTGGTGGCCTATCACACGGCATGGCTCAAGGCGCATCATCCGCGCGAGTTCATGGCGGCGCTGCTGACCAACGTGATGGGCAACACCGACACGGTGGTGCGCTACCTGGACGCCTGCCGGACGATGGGGATCGAGATCCTGGGCCCGGACGTCAACGAGTCCGGGTACGGCTTCACCAACGTCGGGCGGGGCCTGCGCTTCGGGCTGGGGGCGGTCAAGAACGTGGGCCGAGGCGCGATCGAGGCGATCCTGGCCGCCCGGCGCAAGGAGGGCCGGTTCGCCAACCTGTTCGAGCTGGCCGAGCGGGTCGACCTCCGTCACGTCAACAAGCGCGTGGTGGAGAGCCTGATCCAGGCCGGCGCCTGCGATGCGCTGGAAGGGCATCGCGCCCAGCAGATCGTAGCCCTCGACCTGGCGCTGGCTCATGGCCAGCGGAAGGCGAGCGAGCGGGAGCGGGGCCAGTTCACGCTGTTCGGCGGCGCGCCCGAGAACGCGAGCCGGACCATCCCGCCGCTCCCCGACGTGGACGAGTGGCCGTCCGGCGAGCGGCTCCGGAACGAGAAGGAGGTGCTCGGCTTCTACGTCTCGGGTCACCCGCTCGACCGCGTGAAGGCCCAGCTCGCGGCCTTCGCCCGTCACACGGCGGCCGGCCTGGCCGAGCTGCCGGCCGGCCGCCAGGTGACGATCGGCGGGGTGGTCACCGCCGTCCGTGGCCAGCGTGACAAGCGCGGCCAGGAGATGGCGTTCTTCACGCTCGAGGACTACACGGGGGCGCTCGAGGTGATCGCGTTCAGCAGCGTCTACGAGACCGCGCGGCCGCTGATTCATAGCGACGTGCCGATCCTGGTGACGGGACGCCTCGACCGGCGCGACGAGGAGGGCGGCAAGGTGGTGGCCGAGACGATCGTCCCCCTCGCCCAGGCGGCCACCGAGGGCGAGCGCCGGCTGGAGGTCCGTGTGCCGCGTGACAAGTGCGAGCAGGAGATCCTCACCGAGGTCCGGTCCGTCCTGCTGCGCAACTCGGGCTCGATGCCGGTCACCATCACGATCGACACCGGCGCCAGCCGCGCGATCCTCGCCACCGACCTGCGGGTCGCGCTGCACGATGGCCTCCTCGAGCCCTTGACGACCCTCCTCGGACCGGGCAGCGTCCGCCTTGCCGAGCCCGCGGCGGCGGCCGCCGCGCGGTCCGGAAACGGTCACGCGGAGAAGCGGTGACGAACGGCGTCCACCTCGACTTCGAGCGCCCGATCGTGGAGCTCGAGGAGCGGATCTCCGAGATGGAGAGGGCGGCCGAGGAGCGGGGGATCGACGTCTCGGCCGAGCTGGCCACGCTCCAGGCCAAGCTGACGCGGCTGAAGTCCGACATCTTCTCCCACCTCTCGCCGATGCAGCGGGTCCAGCTCGCCCGCCATCCGCGGCGGCCCTACCCGCTTGACTTCGTCGAACGCTGCTTCACCGACTGGCTCGAGCTGCACGGCGACCGCGCCTTCGCCGACGACCGCGCCATGATCGGCGGGCTGGCGCGCTTCGAGGGGCGGCCGGTCTTGATCGTCGGACAGCAGAAGGGGCGCGACACGAAGGAGAACCTGCGCCGCAACTTCGGGATGCCGCATCCCGAAGGGTACCGGAAGGCGCTCCGGCTCATGCAGCTGGCGGAGAAGTTCGGGCACCCTGTCATCACGTTGATCGACACGCCCGGCGCGTACCCCGGCATCGGCGCCGAGGAGCGCGGCCAGGCCGAGGCCATCGCCAGGAACCTCCGCGAGATGGCCGGGCTGCGCGTCCCCACGATCTCGGTGGTGACCGGGGAGGGCGCCTCGGGCGGGGCGCTGGGAATCGGCGTCACCGACCGGATCCTGATCCTCGAGAACGCCTTCTACTCGGTGATCAGCCCCGAGGGATGCGCGGCCATCCTGTGGAAGGACGGGGAGAAGCGCGAGCTCGCGGCCCGCGCGATGAAGCTGACCGCGAACGACCTCTACCGGCTCGGCGTCGTGGACGAGATCGTGAAGGAGCCGATGGGAGGCGCCCACACCGACTACGCCGCTACGGCGCGCGCGGTCGAGGACGTCCTGAGGCGCCATCTCCTCGAGATCTCCGACCTCGAGCCCGGGGAGCGGATCCGCCGCCGCGCCGACAAGTACAGGGACATGGGCGCGTGGATGGACGGCGACGAGGTCCATGCCGCGACCAGGGGCCGGGAGGCCCCGTCCCCGCCCTGAGCGCGCCCTCGCACCTGGATGCCGCCGGACGGGCCCGGATGGTGGACGTCTCGACCAAGGAGCCGACCCGCAGGACGGCGCGCGCGACCGGGGCGCTCCGGATGTCGGCCCCGGCGCTGGCCATGGTGGTGGAGGGCGGCCTCCCGAAGGGGGACGCCCCGGCGGTCGCCCGGGTGGCCGGGATCCTGGCCGCCAAACGGACACCGGACCTCCTTCCCCTCTGCCATCCGCTGCCGCTCGAGCACGTCGCGGTGGAGGTCGTCCCCGACCCGGCCCTGCCGGGGCTCCGGGTCGAGGCATCGGTCGTCACGATCGCCCGCACGGGAGCCGAGATGGAGGCCCTCAGCGCGGTCGCGGTGGCGCTCCTCACCCTCTACGACATGATCAAGTCGGTCGACCGGGGGATGGTGATCGAGGCCGTCCGGCTGGAGAGCAAGACGGGCGGGGCCGGCGGGACCTACGCCGGCGCGCGGGAGTGACGGCCCCGCGCGCCCTGGCGCTGGCGGCGGCGCTGGCCGCCTGCGGTCCCGGCGACCGTCCCGCGCCGGACGGCTCGCGCCCTGATGCCGGCCTCGGCACGGCCGACACGCAGTACGTCGTGGACTCCGCCGGCCCCCAGCTCATGATCGTGATCAACCGCCCCCGGGGGGAGATCCGCGAGATCGAGCCGCGCAAGGGAGTCGGGGATCCGGACGCGGCCGAGGCGTATCGCATCCTCACGCCCGCCGTGGCCCACAGCATGCTCCAGGCGGCGCGTCCGCCGTGGCGGGTCGTCGACGTCCGGACGGCTGAGGAGTACGTCCGGGACGGGTACCTGGCCGACGCCATCCTCGTCGATCTCGGACGCTTCGAGGAGAACATCGTCGACCTCCACGTCCGGAGCGACCAGATGGTGCTGGTCTACGGCCGCGACTCCGACTCGGCCGAGCGGGCGGCACGACTGCTCGTAGCCTACGGCTTCCCCAACGTGCGTGTGCTCCAGGGGGGGCTGCGGGCATGGAAGGCGGCCGGCCTGCCGGTCGAGACGCGGCCATGAGCGTCCGCGCGCGCCTCTGCGCGATCGTCCTCCCGCTGGTGGCCAGCGCCTGCCTGGGGGACAGCGACGCCCCGCTCGACGCGTTTCCAGACCGCACCGGGTCCCTCGACCTGAGCCGCCCCCTCGCGATCGGGGACGGGTACCTGGCCGGCGTCCAGGACGGGGCCCTGTTCGAGAGCGGACAGGCGCATTCGATCCCGGCGCTGCTGGCCGGGCTGGTCGCGGTCCAGGACTTCGCCCAGCCGCTGGTGGCCGACCCCGGGTTCGCGACCGGGGAGGGACAGGGAGGGCGCCTGGCGCTCGTCCAGTTCGCGCCGCCGGTCATCGAGCGGGAGCCGCGCGGCGGGCCGCCGCTGCAGCCCGATCTGCCCCGGCCCTACGACAACCTGGGGGTTCCGGGGGCGCTCGCCTTCGAGTCGCTGGCGACCCGCAGCTCCGCCACCTCGACGACCGGCAACATCTTCTACGACCTCGTCCTGCGGAACCGCGGTACCTTCGCCGAGGAGGCGGCGGTTCTCGATCCGTCCTTCATCCTGGTGTGGCTCGGGACGACCGACGTCCTGAACTACGCCGCGGTGGGCGGAGACCCCAGCCTGGCCCCCGGACTGCCGACCTCGCCGGCGACGTTCGAGGCCGTCCTGGGCCCCCTCCTCGACCAGCTCGTCCCGCTGACCGACGACATCGCGATCTTCAACGTCCCCGACGTGACGCGGTTCCCGTTCCTGCACGCGGTGCCACCGATCGTCATCGACCCGCTGACCGGCGAGCCGAAGACGATCACGATCTTCGAGGAGGTGGTGGATCCGGTGACCGGCGACACGCTGGTCGTCCAGCGCCAGGTCCCGGTGCCGCTGATCGGACCCGAGGGGCCTCTCGGCCCGGGAGACCTGGTGACCCTCGAGGCGGGCCCGCTGGCCGAAGCCGGCATCGGCGTCCCCGTCGACCAGGACGGCCTCGGGATCCCGCTTCCCGACCGCGTCGTGCTCGACGTGGGCGAGCAGTTCGTCGCGCGCGAGGCGGTCGTCCGCTACAACGAGGCCCTGGAGCGGCTGGCCGCCGCGCGCGGGCTGGCGCTGGTGGACGCGCACGGGGTGGTCGAGGACCTGACACGGGAGGAGGGGATCCTGTCGGACGGGGTGCGCCTGGGTGACGAGTGGCTGACCGGTCAGGCGTTCGGGCTGGACGGCGCCTCGTTTACCGCCAAGGGGTACGGGGTGCTGACCAACCGCCTCATCGACGTCCTGAACGGCCGCTACGGCAGCCGGCTCCCGCACATACGGACGGCCGATCTGCCCGGCGTTCGCCTGCTCGGGCCGGCAGCCCCCTAGCCCTCGCCCGTCGGGGCCGGCTCCACCCGCCGCCGCTTGGCCGGCCACGACAGCGCGCGGAACCGCCGCAGCTCCCGGATCTGGCGCTCGGCCGGCATGGCCTCCAGGGCATCCAGGAAGCTCGCCGCCCCGCGGGCCGCGCGACGATATCGAGCGCCGATCACCTCGTCCTCGTACGGGACATCCCACCGCGCCACCGCATGATGCCGCGCCCAGCTGCGATCCCGGGTGGTGAAGCACCCGCTGAGCCCGACCACGAAATGGCGGAGGACGAGATACGCGTCGATCCGCGCCAGCAGCTCAAGCTCCTCGAGGAACGCCACGTCCTGGACCCGGCGGACCCCGCCCTCACGGAACGCGAACGTCGTGTGCACCGCGTGGCTCAGCTCCTCGGCGAACACCAGAAACGGCAGTACGTTCGACTCGCCCAGCGTCTTCCGGGGATCGAGCGTCTCCAGCGTGCCGATCATGTCGCGGCCGTAAAACAGCGCCAGGCGCAGGTTGCCGCGGTCGACGTAGAAGAAGAACCGGGCCCAGTCGGACATCTCGACGTGGCTGCCCGCGCACGCCTCCAGCTCGGCGCGGCGCGCGGGTCCGACCAGACACCGCTCGAGGTCCACGCCGGTCCGGCGTCCGTAGGTGTTCTCGAATACCCGCTGGAGATCGCCCAGCAGGGCCATGTCAGTTGCGGATCCGGTACAGCGCCTGGCGGAAGAGGCGATCCACCGACTCGGGGCGCGGGGCCAGGTGGAGGTGCAGGTCGACGAGATCGTTGAGCGCCTGGCGGACCTCGGGGAACGTCTCGCCCAGAAACCCGAGCGGCTCGTCCAGCTCGTGGCGGCGGGCGGATTCGGTGCGCGCCGCGGCGGAGTAGGAGCGCCGGCCCATCTCCTCGTAGTATTCGAGCGACACCGGCCGCCGGCCGTAGGTGAAGCGGTGATAGATCCAGTCAGGGAACACGCCCGCCAGGTACAGGGCGCGATTCCCCACCTCGGCCTGCAGCTC
This sequence comes from Gemmatimonadota bacterium, assembly GCA_035708865.1. Taxonomy (GTDB): domain Bacteria; phylum Gemmatimonadota; class Gemmatimonadetes; order JACCXV01; family JAHWKZ01; genus DASRVA01. Next base: position 76,632 of record DASTFF010000034.1, read on the forward strand.
GAACGCCCGCTCGGGGGTCCGCGCCTGGGCCGTGGCCATCACCAGGTCGACCAGATAGGCGGTCTCGGGGGCCGGGCGTCCGCCCGTCCGCTGGATGTGGAAGGACAGCAGCGCGGCCACGTAGTCGGAGGCCACCCGATGGTCGATGCCGTGGTCCAGGAAGGCGCGCCGGACGAGCACGTAATAGAAGAAGAAGGGGGAGATGTGGAGCAGCCGCGGGGCCTGGAGCAGGCGCTCGAACAGGACCGGGCTGTCGAGGAGCCGGTCCACCGCCTCGGGATCCGCCGCCAGCGACCGGAGCGCCGGGCGCTCGGTCTCGCTGCGGGCGAGCGCGTCGACCAGGAAGTCGAGATCGCGCCCGGTCAGGCTCGAGCGGCAGTTGGGGACGATCAGGGCGGCTCACCTCCTCGACCGGGGGTCGCCTCGTTCTCTCGCCAGACCGCTCCCCCCTCGAGGACTTCCCGCTTCCAGATCGGGAGCTCCCGCTTCAGGAGGCCGATGCCGAACTCGCAAGCGGCCAGCGCCTCAGCCCGATGCGGAGCCGAGATCGCCACCACCACGCTCGCCTCGCCGACCTCGACGCGGCCCACGCGGTGGGCGATGGCGACGCCCGTCACCGGCGGCCATCTAGCGGCAATTTCCATACCGATCCGCTCCAGCGCGCGTTCCGCCATCGGCCGGTACGCCTCGTACTCGAGATACCGGACGCCCTTGCCCCGGAAGGAGTTACGGGTCACCCCGACGAACGTGGCGACAGCTCCCGCGGAGGGGTCCGCCACCTCCTCGATCCACGCCTCGGGGCGTAGCGGGGCCTCGGTGATCTCGACGCGAAGGCGCACCGGGCTCAGAAATCCGACGGCAGCAGTCGGTGACGGGTGGTGCCAGGGAGGGTCGCGTCCATCGCCGCGAACCTACATGCGCGGGACGCCGGGTCCAGGCAAGCCGTCAGCCTCCCCCCACGGGCGGGATGATCGCGATCTCGTCGCCGGATTCGACCGGCGTGCCGGCCTCCACGTAACACCGGTTGACGGCCACCCGGGCGCGCGGGAGGAGCGGCGCCAGCGCCGGATGGGCGCGCTCGAGCGCCGCCACGACGCCGCCCGCGGTGGCCGGCCCGTCGACCTCGACCGACACGCGATCGCCGCCCGCCGCCTCGCGGGCAGGGCCGAACAGCAGGACCTCGAACGTCCCCCCCGTCATGCGCCGCCCCGCACGGCCTCGTGGCCGTCGGCGTCCTCCAGATGGCGCCTGAAGAACCCGCTGACGCGCTCGGCGTAGGCCGGCCGGTCGACGAAGTAGGCGCCGCAGTGATGCGCCCCGGGAACCAGCCACAGCTCGGCGCCGGCCTCGGCCGCCAGGCGCTCGCCGTGCTCGGGCGGGACGGTGGCGTCCAGGCCGCCCTGGATGACCAGGACCGGCTTGGAAACGAGCCCGCTGACGATCTGGATCGGGGCGGCCTCGGCGAAGGCAGGCTTGCCACGCCGGCGATGCCACCACTCCATGGCCGGCAGGAAGGCCCCGCCGTCGACCCACCCGCGCAGGTAGCGCCGCGCCTCACGGCGGGCCATCCCCGCCAGGACCTCGGACAGCGTGGTGAAGCAGCTGTCGAGGACGAGCGCCCGGACCCGCCGGTCCCGCCCGCCGTAGGCGGCCACCACCGCGCCCATCGAGTAACCCAGGAGCCCGACCCGGGCGCCCTCGATCCGGCGTTCGACCAGGTCGAGCGCCGCCGCCAGGTCGGCGCGCTCCCAGAGCCCCATCGAGATCGGCGCCGCTCCGCTCCGGCCGCGGCCGCGGAAGTCGAACAGCAGGACGTTGAAGCCGGCGCGCCACAGGAGGGTGGAGATCCCCAGCAGCTGGGCCATGTGCCCGCGATAGCCGTGCAGCGAAACGATCGTACGCGTGGTCTCCGGCCGGGGGAGGAACCATCCGCGAAGGGTGACCCCGTCGGCCGTCACGAACTCGACCTCCTCGTGCTCGACGCCGAGCTCCCAGGGCGTGAAGGTGAAGCTGACGTCGGGGTACAGCGTGTACGCACGGTTCAACCGCCACGCGCCGAGCCAGCCCAGCACCAGCCACAGCCCGACCAGCGCTCCTCCGAGCAGGAGGACGACGGCGAGGAGCGCCAGCGCGACCCCGCTCACTCCTCGGCGGACCGGGCTTCGGCTGTGATCGAGCGGTCGCGGCCGCCGCGCTTGGCCGTGTACAGCGCCTGGTCTGCCCAGGCGATCAAGGCGTCCTGCTGGTGGCGCGGCTCGCCGAACACGTCGGAGCTGAACGGCATGCAGGCGACCCCGCAGGAGATGGTGAGGGTCTGCCCCTGCAGGGCCTCGAAGTAGTGGGCCTTCACCGCCTGCCGCATCCGCTCGGCCTGCCGGAACGCGCCGGCCAGGCTCGTCTCGGGGAGCAGCACCGCGAACTCCTCGCCGCCGTAGCGCGCCAGCAGGTCGGTCTCGCGGATCGCCCGCAGGAGCACGTTGGCGAGCTCGCGCAGCACGGCATCGCCGCGCTGGTGGCCGTGGGTGTCGTTGACGCTCTTGAAGTGATCCAGATCGAGGAGGATCAGCGAAAGGTCCGACCGGTACCGCTCGGCCCGCTTGTACTCCTCCTCCAGCCGCTGATAGAAGTGGCGGTGGTTGTGGAGCTTGGTCAGGTCGTCGGTGTTGGCGAGGGTGGCCAGGCGCTGATTGTCGATCGCCGCCTGCTCGTAGAGGGCGGCGTTGCTGAGGCCGTTGGCCGCCGCGCTGGCGACCACCTGGGCGAACTTGATCTCCGGCTCCGAGTACGGCCGGTACTCGCGCGAGCTCAACAGCACGTAGTCCCCCAAGTCGGCGCGCTGGATCTCGAGCGGGACGATCAGCACCGACTTCCGGTCGGGGATCTTCTCGCGCACCTCGGCGGTCAGCGGGTCGGCGTGGGTGTCGTCCACGACCACCACCCGACGCTCGATGAAGGCCTTCTGGATCTCCGGGTAGTCGAGGAGATCGATCCTGAGGTTGCGGATCTCCGCATCGTCCTGGGTCGCCACCACGTACCCCGTCTCGAGGTCGGCGACCTTGATCAGTGAGGCGCGGTCCGACTGCACGACCTCACCGAGCTCGCTCACGATCGTGTAGAGGACCTTGTCGCTGTCGAGGGACGACGAGACGGCCTGCGAGATCCGGAGCATGGCGGCCAGATCGTCGTGATACCGCTTGACCTCCATGTTGGTGCGGATCCGCGCCACCAGCTCGTCGAAGAAGAACGGCTTGGTGACGTAGTCGCTGGCGCCGGCCTCCAGCGCCCGGACGACGTCCTGGCGGCCGCTGCGCGCGGTCAGCATGAGGATCCGCACGTCCCGCAGGCGGGGGTCCTCGCGGAAGGTGCGGCAGACCGTCACTCCGTCGACCTCGGGCATCATCACGTCGAGCAGGACGAGGTCTGGCGGATGGCTACGGGCTATCTCTATCGCTTCCTTGCCATTCCTGGCCACTGACGTGCGATAGCCCTTGAACTGGAGCATCGTTGTCAGCGTGTCGCAGATGGAGGGGTCGTCGTCGACGACGAGGATGTACGGCTCCCCTACCGCCGGGCGGGGTTCGGCTCTCGCGGGAGCGTTCAGGAGGGGTCACTCCGTTTCGGGTTCCATGTCCAGCTGCTGCCCGCCCGGGGCCCCAAAGTCGTCTCCGGGCGCCGCTTCCTGATCCCCGTTTTCAAGCACGACCCGTGCCACATCTCCGACACGATGACCTTCCTCGAGGTTGATGAGCCGGACGCCCTGGGTGGCCCGACCCATGATCCGGACGCCCTTGACCGGGAACCGGATGATGATGCCGCCCGTCGTGACGATCATCAGCTCGTCCTGCTCGACGACCTCCTTGACCGCTACCAGCGGCCCGGTCTTGGCGGTCGGGCTGAGGGTCTTGATGCCCTTGCCGCCCCGATGGGTTACCCGGTAGTCCATGATCCGGGTCCGCTTGCCGTAGCCGTTTTCGGTCACCGAGAGGATGGCGTTCTGCTCGTTCTTCACGACCACCATGTCGAGCACGCCGTCGTTCTTGCCCTGCAGCGTGATTCCCTTGACGCCCTGGGTGTCGCGGCCCATGTCCCGGACCTCGTCCTCGTGGAAGCGGATCGCCTGGCCCTTGCGGGTGGCGAGCACGATGTCGCTCGTGCTGTCGGTGAGCTGGGCGCTGATCAGGCGGTCGTTCCCGGCGACCCGGATGGCGATGATGCCGCCACGGCGCGGGTTGCCGTACGCGGACAGGACGGTCTTCTTCACCAGTCCCTGCTCGGTCGCCATGACCACGAAGTGCTGGTCGTCGAACGTGCGCACGCTGATCACGTCCGCGACCGTGTCGCCAGGCGCCATCTCGAGCAGGTTCACGATCGGCTTGCCGCGGCTCGCCCGGCCGCCCTGCGGGATGTCGTACACCTTGAGCCAGTAGCAGCGCCCCTGCTCGGTCAGCACCAGCAGGTAGTCGTGGGTGGTGACCACGTACAGACGCTCGATCCAGTCGTCGTCCTTGGTGCCCATGCCGGTCACGCCCCGGCCGCCCCGGCGCTGCTGACGGTAGGTGGACACGGCGATCCGCTTGATGTATCCGGTATGGCTGATCGTGACGACCATGTCCTCTTCGGCGATCAGATCCTCCATCGAGAGGTCCGTCCCGCCCGCCACGATCTCGGTGCGCCGCGCGTCACCGTACTTGCCGGCGATCTCCCGGAGCTCGTCCTTGATGACCTCCATCCGCAGGCGCTTGGAAGCCAGCAGCTCCTTGAGCCGGTTGATGGTCTTCAGCAGCTCCTCGTACTCGGCCTCCAGCTTGTCGCGCTCGAGGCCGGTCAGGCGCGCCAGCCGCATGTCGAGGATCGCCTGCGCCTGGCGCTCGGAGAGGTCGAAGCGCTCAATCAGCTCGCTGCGCGCGGAATCGGTGTCCTTGGCCGCGCGGATGAGCTGAACGATCTCGTCGATGTTGTCGATCGCGATCCGGAGCCCTTCGAGGATGTGGGCGCGCTCCTCGGCCTCGCGGAGCTCGTACTGGCTGCGCCGGACGACCACCTCGTGGCGGTGCTCGACGAAGTGCTCGAGCATCTCCTTGAGGCCCATCTCCCGGGGCACGTTGTTGACGAGCGCCAGGTTGATGATCCCGAACGTCCACTCCATCTGGGTGGACTTGTAGAGGTTGTTGAGGACGACCTGGGCGATGGCGTCGCGCTTGAGCTCGATCACCACCCGCATGCCGTCCCGGTCGCTCTCGTCCCGCAGGTCGGAGACGCCCTCGAGCTTCTTGCTGTGCACGAGATCCGCGATCTGCTCGACGAGCTTGGACTTGTTGACCTGGTACGGGATTTCGGTGACGATGATCTGCTCCTTGCCGTTCGCCTTGACCTCGGTGACGGCGCGGGCGCGCATGATGACCTTGCCGCGGCCGGTCTGGTAGGCCTCGCGGATCCCCGCCGTGCCGAATACGAAGCCGCCGGTCGGGAAGTCCGGTCCCTTGACGTGCTTCATCAGGCCCTCGAGCTCGATCTCGGGCTCGTCGATCAGCGCGCACAGCGCGTCCACCACTTCGCGCAGGTTGTGGGGCGGGATGTTGGTAGCCATCCCGACCGCGATCCCGCTCGAGCCGTTGACGAGCAGGTTCGGCAGACGCGACGGCAGCACGGTCGGCTCCTTGAGGCGGTCGTCGAAGTTGGGCGCGAAGTCGACCGTCTCCTTCTCGATGTCCGCCAGCATTTCGGTGGCGATCGGCGCCTGCCGCGCCTCCGTGTAGCGGTAGGCCGCCGGGGGGTCCCCGTCCACCGAGCCGAAGTTCCCCTGCCCGTCCAGCAGCGGATAGCGGAGCGAGAAGGGCTGCACCATGCGGACCAGGGCGTCGTAGACAGCGGTGTCGCCGTGGGGGTGGTACTTCCCGAGCACGTCGCCGACCACGGTCGCGCTCTTCTTGTAGGGCCGGGCCGGCCCGAGCCCGAGCTCGTGCATCGAGTACAGGATGCGCCGGTGGACGGGCTTGAGGCCGTCACGGACATCGGGCAGCGCGCGGGCCACGATGACGCTCATCGAGTAATCGATGAACGACTCCCGCATCTCGTCCTCGATGAAGCGGTCCAGGATCCGCTCGCGTCCCTGCTCTACGGCCATGATCTAGACCTACCTCGCGCTGCAGGAATGGGACGTGTGGCTGTCACACGTCCAGGTTCTTCACGTACTTCGCGTTGTTCTCGATGAACGCGCGGCGCGGCTCCACCTCGTCGCCCATCAGCGTCTGGAACAGCTCGAACGCCTGCGACTCCTCGTCCATCCGGACCTTGAGGAGGGTCCGGGTCTCGGGGTCCATGGTCGTCTTCCAGAGCTGATCGGGGTTCATCTCGCCCAGTCCCTTGTAGCGCTGAACGTTGACGCCGTTGCCGCCGAGCCGCTGGACGTGCTCCTCGCGCTCCTCGTCGTTGAAGGCGTAGAACTCCTTGTTCCCCTTCCAAACGCGGTAGAGCGGGGGCTGGGCGATGTAGATCTTGCCCGCCTCGATCAGCTCCTTCATCCACTGGAAGAAGAACGTCAGGAGGAGCGTACGGATGTGGGCGCCGTCGACGTCGGCATCCGTCATGATGATAACCTTACCATATCTACTCAATTCGAGCTTGAACTCGTCCTCGCCGAACCCGGTGCCGATTGCGGTGATGATGGTCCGGATCTCCTCGTTCGAGAGAACCTTGTCGATGCGGGCGCGAATCGTGTTCAGGATCTTGCCGCGCAGCGGCAGGATGGCCTGGTAGTTCCGGTCGCGGCCCATCTTGGCCGAGCCACCGGCGCTGTCCCCCTCCACCAGATACAGCTCCGAGAGCTCAGGATCGTCGATCGAGCAGTCGGCCAGCTTGCCCGGGAGGACGCCGGTGTCGAGCGCCGACTTCTTGCGCGTCAGGTCGCGCGCCTTGCGCGCCGCCTCGCGCGCCCGCGCCGCCTGCAGCGCCTTCTCGAGGATATGCCGGCCCGGGCCGGGGTTTTCCTGGAGCCACGAGCCGAGGCTCTCGTTCATGATCGACTCGACGATCCCCCGCACCTCGGAGTTGCCGAGCTTGGTCTTGGTCTGCCCCTCGAACTGGGGCTCCATCACCTTGACCGACAGCACCGCCGTCAGCCCTTCCCGCACGTCGTCGCCGCTGAGCGTGAAGTCCGCCTTCTTGAAGAACCCCTTGTCGTTGGCGTACGCGTTGAGGGTCCGCGTTAGCGCGCTCTTGAACCCCGACAGGTGCGTCCCGCCTTCGTGGGTGTTGATGTTGTTGACGAAGGTGAACAGGGTCTCCGTGTACGACTCGTTGTACTGGATCGCGCACTGGACCTCGACGTCCTCCTTCTTCGCCTCCACGTACATGGGCTTGGGGTGGAGCGGCTTGCGGCTCTTGTTCAGGTGTTTGACGAACTCCACCAGCCCGCCGTCGTATCGGAACACGTCCCGCTGCGGCTTCTCGGGACGCTCGTCGGTGATCGTGATCTCGAGTCCCTGGTTCAGGAAGGCGAGCTCGCGGAGCCGGCCGGCCAGCGTCTCGTACTGGAAGTCGATCTCCGGAAAGATCTTCGGGTCCGGATGGAAGCGGACGATCGTACCCGTCGCGTCCGTCTCGCCGCGCACGTCGAGCTCGGTCGCCTTGGCTCCCCGCTCGTAGCGCTGGTGGTAGAGCTGGCCGTCGCGCATGACCTCCACCTCGAGCCACTCGCTGAGCGCGTTCACAACCGACACGCCGACCCCGTGAAGACCTCCCGAGACCTTGTACGAGGTGTGGTCGAACTTGCCGCCCGCATGGAGGGTGGTCATGGCCACCTCGACCCCGGGCTTCTTCTCGGTTGGATGGACGTCCACCGGGAAGCCGCGACCGTTGTCCTCGACGGTGACCACGTTGTCGGGGCCGAGGGTGACGGCGATCGCATCGCAATAGCCCGCCAGCGCCTCGTCCACGGCGTTGTCCACGACCTCGTAGACGAGGTGATGTAGCCCGCGGGCCTCGGTCGAGCCGATGTACATCCCGGGCCGCTTGCGGACGGCCTCGAGACCCTTCAGGACCTGGATCTTCTCGGCCCGGTAGGCCTCGGCGGCCTTGGCGTTGCGGGTCTGCACGGTCTTCGTCTTAGGCATTCACGTCCTCCACGGCGTCGTCAAGCGTCGATTTCGGGATCCAGCCGGTATACGACGCGGCGGATCTTCCCCCGTCCCTGCCCGGCGTTGAGCGCCTTCAGGATCTCCGTCCGGCGCAGCGACAGCTCGTTCATCCACGCGGGGCTGCACACCCCCACGATGAGTACGTCCCCGTCGAGCCGCTGCGGCCGGGTCGCGCGCGCGACCTCGTCGCCCACGCGGCGCTTCCAGTCGACGAGGACGCGGTGCCGGTCGACCACCTCGTCCACGCCGAGCCCGGCCAGCACGCGGTCGATCACCGAGCCGACCCGCCGCGCCCCGCTGCGCCCGCGGGCGCTCATCAGGCCGCGACCGCGCAGCTTTCGATCCGGCCCTCGGAGACTTCCCACCGCTCGAGGCTCGCCTCGAGCTCCGGCAGCGGCCGCGCCGAGGTCACGAACCGCTGCCGGTGGCCACCCAGGCACGGGAGCAGGGCCCGCGACCGGTCGGCGTCCACCTCGGCAAAAACGTCGTCGAGCAGCAAGACCGGCGGGCGTCCGCTCTCCGCCTCCAGGATCCCCGCCTCGGCCAGCCGGAGGGCGATGGCCGCCGTGCGCTGCTGGCCGAGCGAGCCGTAGCGCGCGATCGGCCTCCCGCCGAGCCGGAGATCCAGGTCGTCAAGATGCGGACCGACCGAGGTCCAGCCGCGCTTGAGGTCGAGCTCGCGCCGGCGCCCGAGCGCCTCCCGCCACGCCGCGCCCACCGCCACCGGATCATCCTCACGCCCGGGGTCGACCGGGATCGAGGGCCGGTAGCGCAGCTCGAGGCCGGATTCGTGTTCCGGCGCGATCCGCGCGCCCAGCTCCCCGAACAGGGCATCCAGCCGCCCCGCGAGGTCCTGACGCGCGAGGACGAGCGGGGTCCCGGTACGGATCAGCGACTCGTCCCACGCCTCGATCTCCCGCGCGCCGCGGCGCGCGCGCAGCGCCTCGTTCCGCTGTCGCAGCGCCCGTCCGTGCTCGTGGATCGTCCGCCAGTGGCGTCCCGCCGCGCGCGCCAGGAGCGCGTTCATGAAGCGGCGCCGCTCCGCCGGCGGCCCGGCCACGATCTCGAGATCGCCCGGAGCTAGCAACACGGTCGACACCGCACCGACCGCCTCGGCCGGGCCCGGCGCGTTCACACCATCGATCGAGATCGAGCGCGTCGTTCGATCGCCGGACACGGCGACCCGTCGCGTTCCCCCGTCCCGGTACTCCACCCTGCCCACCACCCGGAAGTGATCCTCGCCGAAGGCGATCAGCTCCCGCTGCCGCGCGCCACGAAACGACCGGAACACCGCGAGATAGTGAACCGCCTCGAGAAAGTTCGTCTTCCCCTGCCCGTTGGCGCCGATCAGGACCGCCCCTTGAGACGGGATCTCGATGCTCGTGGAACGCAGGTTTCGGAAGCGGTCGAGGCCGATTTCGATCAGCCGCACCGGATGCCTCGATCCGTGTCCCCCATAGGAGCACTAAATTTAACTGTGATAAGGACTTCGGGCAACCAGAGACGGGCTGCCCGGGAAGGGTAGAAAACGTGTCCTTATATGGTCATTACGTCCAGCATATCTACTCCTGTAGACGGAGCGGCATGACCAGGCACAGAAACGCCTCGTCCTCGCTGTCGGCCGGCGTCACGACGGCCGCCCGCTCGGGCGCCTTGAGCGTCATCTCCACCTCGTCGGAATCCACGAACCGCAGCACCTCGAGCAGGTAGTTGGCGTTGAACCCGATGTCGATCTCGTCGCCCTCGTAGGCGGCGGGCATCTGGTCCGTCCCCTCGCCGACGTCGGGCGTCGAGACGTGGAAGCGTAGCAGGTCCTCCCCCAGCGAGAGCCGCACGCGGTGGGTCTGGTCGCTGGCCATCACGACCATCCTCCGCAACGCTCCGACCAGCCGCTCCTTGTCGAGCCGGGCGCGCTTGTCGTTGTCGCGCGGGATCACCTGCTCGTAGTTCGGATACGGGCCCTCGATGAGACGGCTGAACACCTCGCCACGCTCCCCCCGGAAGCCGATCTGCTTGCCGTCC